>CADCLN010000004.1 GCA_902802265.1 uncultured Bacteroidales bacterium
TTAACTATACAAAGGTACTAATTTTTAGTTAAACAGGCAAAGAAATTTAGTTATATAAACTTAAATACCAAAGAGTTATTAATTATTCAGTAAACACTATTTATTTTCTCAGGAAAGCCATGAAGGCACTCATCAATTGGTTGATTTTGCTGGTTTCAGTAATGCTCTCAATAGGGAATCCCAGTTTGATGAAACGTTGTCCCGACTCTTTGGCGATGCCAGCAGAGGTGCCGTCTTGGTAGAGCAACATAGAGAAAGCTCCATTTGTGGCTGATACTGTGGTCGGTGCAGGCACGCTGTAGCTGTAAGCATTCATTTCTCGCCAAATCTGGAAACTCGTGCCGCATCCGTTGATGGCTGTGAGCGACTTGTTTCTCAGCGGAGTTTCGCCGATGTTGGCCCCGCTCATCAGGGTTCGTCCACCACGACTGATGTAGTCGTTTACGAGTGTGGATGTCATGTTGTTGAAAACTTTCTGCACACCATAGATAATATCTAACAGTGGATAGGAACTAATCAGATTGCCTGCATTGCTATACTGTTTCAGCAAGGCTGTTTCGCTGGTCGATGTGAATGAATGGCCTGCCAGGAGGATAGCCTTTCCGTGAATGGCCGCATAGTCAAAGGTGTTGCCCATGATGATTTTGCCAGCCAGTTCTTCGCCGCTTGCGCCCAGTCCGTCGGCAGCTTCGCTGCCTGCTTTGGAGGTGTCGAAGCTCACTTGGCGACCGCTGAATCCGGCAAAGGCTCCATATTGCACGCCTGGGTCTGCATTGAGGTCGAATCCCTGCATCTCTGGAGTGTTGATGCTTTGCGGACCTTCCAACCGTGTGAAGGCATTGACGATGAGTGTTGTGCCCTGATTCTTACTGCTGATACCTGCTGCCAATGTCTCAGAGGGGAAACTCTCGCCCCCTTTGTTGAGTGCTGTTACCTTGAAAGAATAGACTATGTCTGGCTCTAAAGAGATGCTGAACGTTGTGCCGCTGACAAGGATGCCGTTGTCAAAGCCCATGTTGCCTATTCGTGTATAGACAATGTACTTTTGCGGAGTGGCAGTAGGTTCAAGTGGATCGTTGACAGGTGTCCAACTGAGATTGGCGGTTTGTTTCTTTTCGTTCAGGCTGATGCTGAAGTCTGTGACAGGCAGAGGTTGTATCACATAATCCCGTTTGTGCTCAGTAGCAATGAATTTTACGATGGTTTTATAGATGCTGCGACACATGTCGAACTTGAACTTTGGGTCGTAGCCCAGTCTGAGGTCGTAGAAATTCTGGTGTGAAAGCATTTCCAGGATGCAGGCAGGAGTCATGGGTTCGCGTGCTTCGCCATAGTCCCGGTTCCACAGTTTGCGTGCCGTCCAGTTGTAGGCTCTAAGGTCTGTAGTGAGGTTGGTGAGCAACATACTGGCAAGATCGCGAGAAACGTAGCGGTCCAGTCCTGCACCTGTCAGTCCTTCGTTGAAGTCTGTCTTGTAGATAGCCAGCGGACCGATAAATTCTCCTGTCATCTTGTAGCCAGCATCCGTATGGAACGCAATGTTCAGTTCCAAAGGCACACGGAGTCCGTCACCCACTTGCTGATTATAGATACTGCCACGCGAGAGGTAGTTCACGGCAGCAGAACGGGCGTTGATATCATTGTTGTAGTCGTTGTTTTCAAATCGTCCGCTGTGTACGCTGTAAGGGAAACCGTACCAGAAGGCAGAATACTTGGCTGCTTCTGCCCAACGAGGCAAACCGCTGGGCTGTATTAGGTTGTATGAATTTTCGGGCACAACGTTGCTCATGCCGCTACCGAAACGAACTGCATCGGCAGAGACTACACCTTTGTGCGAACTCTGGTTCGTCAGTACGACCATGCCTGTGTCGTGGGTTCCTTCGCCAAACTCAAAAGTGCCGAGGTAAACCCAGGTGCCGCCACCGATTTGTTGATTTACGGCAAACTCCGTCATGCCGCCTTTGTGGAAGACGGTATAGTGTGCGTCTGTAATGCTGTTTTGGTAAGATTTATATGTAACATAGACAGCATATCGTCCACTTTCGGGAATATTGGGAATCCATTGTGAACGAGCTATGTCCTTGATGTTGCTGACGGTCTGGATGTAACGTGCTGTACCGTCGCTGAAGGGTGTATCGCTTACTTGATAGATGGTCTTGTTGTTGGAAAAACCGTTGTCGGGCGCGGTTGCCCATGCTTTCTTGCCCTTCTTCTTAGCTTGGCTTTCGATGTAAAGTCCATCTTTCTGTGGGTGGTCGTTGTCCACAATCACTTCGTGGTTTTGCCAGTCACGTTCACGGGGTGTGAACACAATGGCACCTGCGTTCTGCAGCATCGGAATGATGTAGGGAACTACAAACGTCTGGCTGAAAAGGTCTTCGCAGGTACAGAACAGGCGTGGACGTTGCCAAGTCCAGGTGGATGTGGCATTCTTAAAGTAGATGCCATGACTTTGCCAAAGCGATATGTGCGAACCTTCCAGCCCTGATGGTGCGGTGTAGGGGCGTGACAGGTTTTTCACCCAAGGTGCTCCGTTGTAGGTTTCTTGCAACAGACGTGAGCCATCTTTCTTTCCCTTCCTGAAGAAGTTGGGAATCAGGTCCTCAATACGGTGGTCTTCGGTAATGATTGCCAAGTCGTAACGTCGTTTGTTTGAAGGCAGGAAACTGCGTACTCGTTCATAAAGGGAATCGACAACAACGGGTGTGAAATGTTGTTCGGAGAAACCTCCACCTAAAATGACTTCAATGCTGTGCCGGCTGTCGTCCACATTACAACTTGTCAGGGTGGGGCGATTGATGCGTGCATCCCATCGCTCGTAGGTGGTCAGCCAGTCGGTCAGCCTGTTTTCCAAGGTCTGTGAAGCCATGCCCAGCGCATAGCTCATCAAACTGATATAGAATAATGTCCTTTTCATTTTATCGTTCTATGGTCTGTCTGTATTTGTTGAATCCCACCAGTTTGTCATATCTTTCGCCAAACGGACGGTGATAGATATATATCCAGTATTCATTTTCTGTTTCATGGAAGTTTCCTTCGCAAGGCAGGGGGCTGCCCACTGTTTCGCCGTCGTGTACAAACAGATATTGATAATTGTAGGAACCCTGTTTTAGCGGTTTTACGATTTCGTAGCAATGGTCTATGTGGTTATATATCATCTGATTTTCTTCGCTTAACTCTCCGTTGGTCAAGTCACCGTTGAGATAAACTTCACCTCCAGGAACTGGGGGCATGATGAGTTTGAAGTGCGTGTAAAAATAGTCACTCTCTGTGTCGTTCTCCACATTGTCTCCGTTGCGAATCCAGTAACGTCCGTTCTGGTCCTGGTCGTAGAGATAAGTGGTGCGCTGTTTGTCGTCGAAGAGGGTGGCATGGTAGTAGGGTTCATGGTACGACATACTGAATACGCGCATGGTCGGTACATATTCGTCCAGAATTTCAAAACGGCGGTATTCGTTTCCTGCTTCAAAAATCAAATCTCGGTTATGGGTGTAAATCAGTTCGTTGGTACGCAGATATGTGGGACGGATGCCTTCCACATGGTTGTCCCAACGGCGGTTTTGCAACACCACGGGCATGAGGTCGCTGACAGGGTTCTGCACATTGTAATTCTGATAGTTCACACGGATGTCCAGTTGCTGGTGCTGTGCCCAGGTGTCGATGTCAGTATTGCCGCTACCCTCGATGCCAATGCTGACACGAGGTTCCAGCACCGAGAAGCATGCCTGTGCAATGGGTTCGTCCTCACCATCTTCAAAAATGTCAATTCGGTAATTACCTGAGGCTTTTAACTTTAACTCCTCGTTGGGCACAAAGAACGTGTAATGGTTGTACTCCATCATTGTGTTTCTCGACGGCTCATAGTCATCGATGCGCTGGTCGTTAAATCCGTCCATGTATTCATTGACAATCAGGTCGCTTTGTGTCCAGTCCGCATTGCAATGCGTCAGGGTGTAGGTGTAGCGTACATAGCTGTGCTGCAAGTCATCGAAAGATATTTCCAGATAGTTGTCCCCTCTCAACAGCAAAACAGGGGCTTCACCCCATTCTCCGTTCAGTTTCACTTGCAACGTTTTGATTCTGTCTGAAAAGATGCGGTTCGTCTGTGCAGACGAAAATAGGCAGAAAAGAAAAAAAATCAATGCAGTACAAATTGCCTTATGTTTCATGTTCTTGTGTTTTGGGCTTCAAAATTAGCGATTTCTTGTGAACTAACGTCTATGTTTTCGCGTTTTTTACTTTGCTTTTCTCCTTTTTTCGTGGATTTTAGTGCTTTTTTGTTAAAAAAGAATGGATGAAACAGCAAAATGTATTATCTTTGTCGCACAAATATTATTAATAAGTAGTTGTTATGAAAAGAATTTACAATTTTTTGTTAGTTGTCACAATGGTCTGTGCAGCCAATGCCCAAGTGAAGGGCGATTTCGATGGTGACAACAAAGTGACTATTCAAGACATCACAGAGTTAATCAACATCTACCTCAACCAGAGCGGAGAGAATGCAGGCTATCAGGCCATTGACTTGGGTCTGAGTGTAAAATGGGCCAACATGAACGTGGGCGCAACGGCTCCGGAGGAAGCAGGGAATTACTATGCCTGGGCCTGGCCACACGTTCTGGAATTCTATAGTGTCTATACCTGCCCGTGGTTGGATGACTGGGGCAGACAGAATCGCACGCGCGCCTATTTCCACAAGTACTGTACATCGGAAACGTATGGAACTGTGGATGACAAAACACAGATTGAACTGCAAGACGATGCCGCTTACGTCAATATGGACACAACCTGGAGAATGCCTACACTGGTAGAAGCACAGGAATTGCTGGATAACTGCACGTGGGAGTGTGTTATTCAGAACGAAATGGCTGGTTTTTTGGTGACAGGTCCTAATGGCAACAGCATCTTCCTGCCCGCTGCGGGTGTTATTACCAGCATAATGAGTGCTACAGAAGTTAGCAATAAGGGTACACAGGGATGTTATTGGACAAGTACATTGAATAATACAGCTTCAAGTCAGGCCAATGCTTTCTATTTCTGGAGTACCAGTTGGAATACCACACATGAAATTTCTAGTAACTTTTTCCGCGATAATGGCATGACTATCCGTGGCGTACAAAGAAACGATATCACCATTGAAGAAAAGCCCGTAGAGGGCGATATTGACGGTGACGGATCAATCACTGTGGAAGATATCGTCATGCTCATTGACATTTACCTGAATGAAGAAACAGGTGGTAGTTCCTACCAAGCCGTTGATTTGGGGCTGAGTGTGAAGTGGGCAAACATGAATGTGGGTGCTACTGCTCCGGAAGAATATGGAGATTTCTACGCATGGGGTTATCCTGTCGTGCCTGAAGGTTACTCTCCCCCATACTGTCCGTGGCTGGGTCCTGGAGCTAAGATTGATAGCCAGCACTATAAATATGATGCTTGGCAGAAATACTGTACAAAGAGCAATATGGGCGTAGTTGATGGCAAAACCGTGGTCGAACCTCAGGACGATGCTGCCTATGTCAACATGGGTACAACCTGGAGAACGCCTTCTTTGGAAGAGGCGCAGGAACTGATAGACAATTGCACTTGGGAAAAGACAACCCTGAATGAGGTGAATGGATTCCAAGTGACTGGTCCTAATGGAAATAGCATATTCTTGCCCACAGGCGGATGCTTCCTTTCATTTAATAATGGCACTTGTCGCTCAGACTATCAGAAAGGAGTTATTGGATATTATTGGCTCAACAGCATCACAGAATCAGTGAGCATGGGCAATACGTTCTATTTTTATGAGTCATACGGTAACATCACAAAGAAAATTGGCAGCATGATGCGCGACTGCGGTCTTATTATCCGTGCCGTGAAACAATAATCATTTCTTTATGCAAAAGATTATAGAAGTAAAGGATGGCGTTGCTCGCCATCCTTTATATCGCTTTAAGCAACCCGTTAATTTTGAAGTCTGTCAGGGTGAACACATTGCCATCGTAGGTCCTAATGGTGGTGGCAAGAGTATGCTGGTGGACATCCTTATAGGTGCCCATGCCTTGCAGCCGATGAACGACGTGAAGTATGATTTCCGTCCATCGAAAGCCAAGATGGTGAGCGACAACATCAAGTACATGACGTTTCGCGATTCATACGGAACCACAGACGGCACGTATTATTACCAGCAGCGGTGGAACCAGAACGACATTGACGAAACGCCCCTGGTCAGTCAGTTGCTCGATGAGGCTTTTGCCCTTGCCGATGCAGGATTGACGCGCAAGACAAACTTTGACAAGTTTGTGGTGCGTGACGAAATTCCCGAACAGGAAGCACAGCGGTTGGCAGCCGAAGAAGCCGACCGACAGACTATGCATGCAGAACTGGAAAAAGTGCGTCTGCGGCTCTATGAAATGTTCCACTTGGAGGAACTGCTCGGCAAACACATCGTCATGCTCAGTTCGGGCGAATTGCGTAAGTTCCAGATGACGAAGACGTTGATGACCAATCCGCGTGTGCTCATTATGGACAATCCGTTCATCGGCTTGGATGTGAAGGCACGTGGACAATTGCATGATTTTCTGAAAGTGTTGACAAAGGAAACCAACATTACCGTCATTCTGGTGCTTTCCAAGTCAGACGACATCCCCAACTTTATCACGCACGTTTATCAGGTGACCGATATGACGGTTCAGCCCAAGCAGACTTTGGCTGAATATCGTGCAACAGCCTCGACCATTCCACCTCGCGTTTTGTCTGAAGAAAAAGAAGCGGCAATCCTTGCATTGGATTCTCCTGACTTTCCGGAAAAAAAATCCGAAGTCATTTCCTTCAACAACGTCAATATCCGTTATGGCACGCGCACTATACTGAAAGACCTCAGCTTTTCTGTAAAGCAAGGCGAACATTGGGCGCTTTCGGGTGAAAACGGTTCGGGAAAATCCACGCTTTTGAGTATTGTCTGTGCCGACAATCCGCAGTCATACGCCAACGACATCACACTTTTTGGTCACAAACGTGGTACGGGCGAAAGCATCTGGGACATCAAGCGGCACATTGGCTATATTTCGCCCGAAATGCACCGAGCCTATCAGCGTGATATCCCTGCCATTGACATCGTTGCCAGCGGACTTTCGGATATGCACGGACTCTATGCCTTGCCGAAAGTACTTCGTCCACAGAACGATAAAGAGCAGCGATTACGTGATCAATGTCTCTTCTGGATGGACATCTTCGGTGTGCGCCAATATGCTGACCATACGTTTCTGAAACTTAGTAGTGGAGAGCAGCGACTGGTTCTTCTTGCTCGTGCTTTTGTCAAAGACCCATCTCTGCTGATTCTTGACGAACCCCTCCACGGTCTTGACCTCTACAACCGCCGCCTTGTCAAGGACATCATCGAAACTTTCTGCCGCCGTCCCGACAAAACCCTCATCATGGTCACACATTACCAAGAGGAACTTCCCAACTGCATAGACCACAGCATTTACTTGCAGAAAAACTAAAAGAAAACATCGTAATTTCCCCACTCCATCAAGAAAGTTTTCCCACTTCGTTAGGAATGTCGTCTCACTACAATGTGACAACAGTCCCGATGCTTTGTGACAACAGTCCCGATGCTTTGTGACAACAGTCCCGATGCTTTGTGACAACAGTCCCGATGCTTTGTGACAACAGTCCCGATGCTTTGTGACGGCTGTCCGAATGAATGGCTAAAAGTCGATTTCTCCACTACCAAAACAGAGGTGGTGGTTTTCGTCATAGACTACGCAGAACTGACCTGGGGCTACGCCATGAATTTTCTGGTCAGCTTGCAAGTGCCATGAACCATCAGATCGCTGGCAGATGGAGCCTGTAAGGTATTCGGGGGTATGGCGAATTTTGAAACAGACCCTCTCGGTAGTGTGCTCTCTCCACGGATTTTCCGTAATAAAATGAAAATCGCGCATGGTGATGTGGTCCTTATAGACTTTCTCGGGGTCGTAGCCGTGAGAGACAAAGAGGATATTGCGCTTGAGATTTTTCTTGACAACAAACCATGGTCCACCGCTGAATCCCAAGCCTTTGCGTTGCCCGATAGTGTAGAACCAAAGACCGCGATGTGTGCCAATCTTGTGCCCAGTCTCTATTTCTCGTACATCGCCTGGTTGT
Source organism: uncultured Bacteroidales bacterium (assembly GCA_902802265.1). Lineage (GTDB taxonomy): Bacteria > Bacteroidota > Bacteroidia > Bacteroidales > Bacteroidaceae > Minthosoma. The sequence goes on from CADCLN010000004.1 coordinate 8,131, forward strand.
TCGCCCAGATGGGCTTTGATGTAATCGCGGAAATCGATGTCGCCCAGGAAACAGATGCCCTGCGAATCTTTGCGTTCAGCATTAAGCAGGTGGGCTTCTTCTGCTATCTGGCGCACTTCGTGTTTCCACAGATGTCCGATGGGGAAAAGTAACTTGCTGACTTGCAGCGCATCAATCTGACAAAGGAAGTCTGTCTGGTCTTTCACGGGGTCGGGTGAAGTGGAAAGCCAAGTCTTGCCTTGCCATTGCGTTGTCGTAGCATAGTGTCCTGTGGCTGTATAGTCAAACTCGTGACCAATTTGCTCTTCAAATACGCCAAACTTGATGAGTTTGTTACACATCACGTCCGGATTAGGAGTCAGTCCCAATCGGGCCTTCTCCATGGTGTAACCCACGACCTTTTCCCAATAATCCTTGTGCAAATCAATAATGTCGAAAGGAAGACCATACTTGCGTGCCAACCAGCGACATATCTCTACATCTTCTTCGGATGTGCAGTTCCATTCGGTGTCGCGATCGGGACCAATTTTGATGTAGAAAAGGTGGGGATTGATACCTTTCTCTTTGAGCAAATGAACAGAGACAGCGGAATCAACACCACCACTCACCAAGGCAGCTACGGTCATGTTGCGGTTGTGCGTTTTTTTACGATTTGAGGGCTTTGGATATTTCCAGCATCTTGTTGATGGGACGGATGGCAAGTTCGCTGATGGCTGGGTCAACTTCAACGGTGGGCCATTCGTACTTCAACGTGTTGTAGAGTTTGCTGAGAGTATTAAGTTTCATGAAAGAACATTCGTTGCAGCTACAGCCTACAGTCTCTGTTGTTTCGGGTGGAGCAGGGATGAACGTTTTTTGTGGACAAGCCTTCTGCATCTCGTGCAGGATGCCGCTTTCGGTTGCAACGATAAATTCTGTGGATTCATTCTCAATGGAATACTTGAGCAAGCCTGCTGTGGATCCAATGACATCGGCAATCTTCTGGATGGGAGCAGGACATTCGGGGTGCACCAATATTTTTGCGTTGGGGTGATCTGCTTTAAGCTGCAAAATCTTTGGAAGAGAGAACTGGCCATGTACATGGCAACCTCCATTCCAGAGCAGCATTTCACGACCTGTGACGGAGTTGATGTAGCCGCCGAGGTTCTTGTCAGGACCAAAGATGATTTTTTCGCCCTGTGGGAAAGAGTCAATGATGAATTTTGCGTTTGACGAAGTGACGACTACATCGGTAAGTGCCTTGACGGCTGCGGTTGTATTGACATAGCTTACCACTTTGTGGTCGGGATGTTCTTCAATGAACGCTTTCAAATCATCAGCATTGCAAGAGTCTGCCAATGAACAACCTGCATTGAGGTCGAGTACCAGCACTTTCTTGTCTGGACAGAGAATTTTGTTGGTTTCGCCCATGAAGTGAACGCCGCACATCACGATGATGTCTGCATCGGTCTTGGCTGCCCATTGTGCCAGCGCCAACGAATCGCCCACAAAGTCGGCAATGTCCTGTACTGCACCTTCGGTGTAATAATGTGCCAGGATGACGGCATTTTTCTCCTTGCACATACGGCGTATTTCAGCCTTAATGTCTATATTGGCAGGAATAGGCTCGTCAACGTAGCCTTTTTCCTGCCATGAATCTTTAATCATGTTTCGTCGTTATTATGTTATACCGTTATTACGTTATAACCAATTATTTAGCGAAGCTGACGGCACGTGTTTCGCGGATGACCGTAATCTTCACCTGACCTGGATAGGTCATTTCGTTTTGAATCTTCGTGGCGATGTCGTTGCTGAGCGTCTCGATTTCAGCATCAGAAATCTTGTCAGCTCCCACAATGACACGGAGTTCGCGACCTGCCTGAATGGCGTATGTCTTGGTAACACCTGGATAGCTGGCAGCAAGTGTTTCAAGATCGTTGAGACGTTTGAGGTATGCCTCCACAATTTCACGACGTGCACCTGGGCGAGCACCAGAGATGGCATCGCAGACTTGTACGATAGGTGCAAGCAGAGAGGTCATCTCCATTTCGTCGTGGTGAGCACCGATGGCGTTGCAGATATCTGGCTTTTCCTTGTATTTTTCAGCAATTTGTGCGCCGTAAAGGGCATGTGGAATTTCTAGCTGCTCATCGGGCACCTTACCAATATCGTGCAGCAGACCAGCGCGGCGGGCCTTCTTGGGATTCAGGCCGAGTTCTGCAGCCATGACAGCACAGAGGTTTGCTGTTTCGCGAGCATGCTGGAGCAAGTTCTGACCGTAAGAAGAACGATATTTCATCTTGCCTACGATGCGGATGAGTTCTGGGTGCAAGCCGTGGATGCCCAAATCGATGCTGGTACGTTTACCCGTTTCAATGATTTCTTCTTCCACTTGCTTCTTGACTTTAGCCACAACTTCTTCAATGCGAGCAGGATGGATGCGCCCGTCGGCAATAAGCTGATGCAGGGCAAGACGGGCAATTTCGCGGCGAACAGGGTCAAAGGCGCTAATAACGATGGCTTCAGGTGTGTCGTCCACCACAATTTCCACGCCTGTTGCAGCTTCCAAGGCACGGATGTTGCGTCCTTCACGTCCGATGACACGTCCTTTCACTTCGTCGGAATCAATATGGAAGACAGTTACAGAATTTTCAACGGCAGTTTCTGTAGCCACACGCTGAATGGACTGAATGACAATCTTTTTGGCTTCCTTGTTGGCTGTCATTTTTGCCTCGTCAACAATTTCGTTGATGTATTGCTGGGCTTGTGACTTGGCTTCGTCCTTCAGGCTTTCAACGAGCGATTCTTTGGCTGCATCGGCAGAAAGACCGCTGATTTCTTCCAACTTCTTGATTTCCTGGTTGCGCATATTCTCAACCTCTTCCTTTCGCTGGTTGAGCAGTTCCTGCTGCTTGTCAAGCTGTGCTTTTTGCTTATCGTTTTCAGATTGTTTCCGCTGCAAATCTTCATGACGTTGGTTCAGAGCCAATTCACGCTGCTTCAGTTTGTTTTCCTGCTGCTGCATCTTCTGGTTGCGCTGATTGGCTTCCTTTTCCAGTTCAGCCTTCTTTGCCTGAAATTTTTCTTTCAGTTCATACTGTTTCTTCTCTTTGAGAGCTTCTGTTACGGCTTCAGCCTCTTTCATTTTTGCATCATACTCTTGAGTGATGACGTAACGGAAAATTAGATAGCCTGCCAAGATACCTATCAGCAGACAGCCTACGGCAATAATTATTGCTAATGTTAAATCCATGTTGTTTTTGTTTGTTATTAAGTTAGTAAAGGGCACACTTCCAGCGTTTGCATATCCCCATGTCTGCCAAAGCAGTAGGGGACGTGCAACCTGAAATTGTGCGTGATTGTTCTCTAAAAAGTTTTGTGTGAGGATTTTTTACTTCTTGAAGTGCTGGTCGATTTCTTTTTCAAGGTCTTCCATCATTTCAAGAAATGGCGAAGTGTCGTTGCGGTTAGATATGCGCACAGACTCTACTGCCGTGTTCAACATAGCCATCACATAGTAGTATTTGTCGTTAGGCACATTGTCTTTATAAATCGCACGCAGTTTCTGGATTCGCGCCTGGCTCAGCGATGCTGCGTCACGATAAATCTTCTCTTCCTCAGCGTTTGCCACAGTCAGAGAAAGCGGTATGCCGTCTATCGATACTGTTATGTTGAGTTTCTTGTTGTCCATTTGTTGTTATATTGTATTTATTGCGCATTAAGCAAATTGATACAATTGTTTACCTCACGAACGAGATTGGTGATTCTCTGTTTAGCGTCCTTGATGTCGGTATCGCTAATTTCAATCATCTTTGCCAATTTCAAGTTGTTATAGTCCTTCTTGTATTGCTGAACTTGTTCCTGAAGCGAGCGGACTTCATCCTCTTTCTTCTCCAGTTCTTCGTACAAGTCGGTATTTTCGCGTTGCAGCGCAACGTAAGAAGCGAGCAGGTTTCGAACCTTCGCATCAAACATTTTCAGTTTTTGTCTTTCAGCTTCTGTCATTTTGCTGCTGCGTTTTTAATGTTGTTATAATTATTATAATAATGTGTATTCAGCCTCTATCGCTTCAGTTTCTTGAGTGCTGCTTCTTCCTCTTCTTTCGAGAGAGCAGGCTCTTTCTTTGCAAGCATGATGACGTTATAAGTATATTCCTTTATCCACGGCGTTGTGAAACCCAGTTGTTGCTGGTAGCGGCGGATGGCGAAAACGGTCTTCTGTACTCCTGCATCATTCCAGACATTTTTGTTCATGATTTCATCCACAGCATTGTTGATGACTTTTTTCATCATGCCTTTCATGAATCCAGGTATGCGGAACTTCCACTTCAGCAGATTTCCCATCAGCATCATGATGTCTTGGCTGAATCCCTGGAATGCAAACAGATAACTTTGCACCTGAGTCTGATTTTTGCAGCCTTTCTTTATGCTTTGGTCAATCTCTTTAAAGAAATTGTCGCTAATGCCATAAAGGTTTTGCAACATCTTCTGGCAAGCCTTCTTTTCGCCCAATCCTAACTTGTTGTTGAGGGTAGGGACATGCAGCGTGCGCTTGAACGTGGCTAAATCTGGCAGGGCCGAAAGATTCGATATGCCCAGATTGCTAGCAAGTACACTTTGGAAATAGACCCTGATCAGGGTCATGAAATCCTCCATGCCTCCCACATTTTCTTTAGGCTTTTTTTTAAACAGTTTATCTAAAAAACTCATTTGCTTATTGAAATATTGTAATATATAGTTGGTAATTTTCGTTTAATACGCATTCTTTTCTCCTCCGAACATATTTGTAATGGTCTTCACCATGATTTTTATGTCAAGAAGGAAAGTCCAGTTTTCAATATATTTGATATCTTGCTTGATGCGGCCCTCCATGTCTTCAATATGTTTTGTCTCTCCACGGAATCCAGATACCTGTGCCAATCCAGTTATGCCAGGCTTTGCAAGATGGCGAACCATGAAACGGTTAATCAGGCGAGAATACTCCTCCGTATGGCGCAGCATGTGAGGCCGTGGACCCACCATTGACATGTTGCCCAAGAACACATTGATAAATTGTGGCAATTCGTCAATATTTGTCCTACGCATAAAGTCTCCGAAAGGATACTTCCGAGGGTCATCCTTCGTGGCTTGAACCTTGTCGGCATCGTCGTTAACCTTCATGGAACGGAACTTATAGCAGCGGAAAATCTTACCGTTCAGGCCTGTTCTGTCTTGAATGAAGAAAATAGGACCAGGCGATGTAATCTTGATGATAATGCCTACGATGATATATATCCAAGGGAATACCAGAACAAGGAAGAGGGTAGAGCACAATAAATCAAAACCACGCTTGATGATTTTGTTCATCGGGTCAGACAACGGCTCCTCCCGTCTGGCAATGACAGGGATATCTTCCACAAAATGGAACGAAATCTTTCCGTTGTAAATGTCAATGGCAGGAACATAGTAGAAACGAATGAGGTGGTTATCGCAAAATTTGCTGATAATATTGATAAGTCCCTGCTGCTCTTTCGGGAAATAGCCATACACCTCATGGATGTCAGAATGATTAGACAACCATTCATATATTTGGTCAATGTTTCCCAAACGTTTCTTCTGAAGTTCCTCCTCAGTTGCCTTTCCGTCGAAAAAAGCTCCGACAATGTCATATCCGTAGGCAGGATGAGACAACGTAGTGAATAGTTTTGAGATTGTAGGCTCATTGCCGATGAAAATAATTCGCTTCGTGTTTCGCTTGTTTGAACGAGCTTTCATAAAGAATTTGCGAATCAGCACTCGTTCAATAAACAAGAAGATTGTGAACACAATATAGGACCCCACCAGGTAAGTACGTGGAAATGAATGTCCCTTGTAAACCAATAGAATGAGCAACGACACAATAAGAATCATCAACGCGCTGGTAATGGTCACTCGTTTTAAAACACTTTCCATCTTGACAATTCGTTCCTGAATAATCGGAGGGTAGAGTGCATAACTTGCTAAAAAACTGATGACATAGGTGCTAACGAGCGATGTCAATCCGATGGTATTGGGCGTATGATTCGGGGCTATCCACTCTAATAGATAGTACATACCTATTACCGTCATGGTCAGTAAAACCAAGTCGGCAAACATGATGGCTATTATAAGAGTTCTGTCTTTTCCCATTTTATATTTATAGTAGTATATGTTTATGAATGGTTTTTTACACCCTTTTTGCAGGGTCTCAAAGAGAGTAAACCATGAAAAGTGTGCAAAGTTAAGTAATAATTCTATATTATTAGCAATTAAAAAAGGAAAAATTGCTGAAAGACTAACGTTTTTTTTGTTTTTCTTTGTCATGTGTGGAAAAATGACTAATTTTGCACCCGATTTTTGTGTTTTTAGTAATAAATAAGCATTATAATTTTAAAACGTATGATGGAGAACAACAATTTTCAAGATTCTCAAAATCCCTACTCTAATAATGGTGTTGAAGAAGGTTCTGGACTTGACGTGCGTGTCTTATGGTCTATTTTTCTTGGATATAAATATTGGTTTGCAGCTTCAGTCTTTATTTGTTTGTTAGCTGCAGGCATCTATCTGAGGTATTCCACACCCAAATATGAAATTTCTACCAAAGTTCTGATTAAAGACAAGGAAAACCGCCGCTACATGGCAAACCCCATGAGTTCAGCCTTCTCCGAAATGGGTCTCATGAACAATAGTAACGGTTTCGACAACGAGCTTGAAATCCTTGCCACCAAAACCCTGAACAAAAAGGCTGTAAAACATCTGAAATCATACGTAAAATATATTTCAGACGGAAAGGTAAAAGATAGAGAAATCTATTCAAAGTACTCACCTTATCTTATTGATATGGATGAGGAAGTGGTCGATACGCTGACCGCCGTGGTGAAAGTCCGCTTCGTTGAAGATGACGGAAATATTGAAGCCTCCGTGACAGCAGGTACCTTTGAAACTGTGAAGTTGCTGAAATTTTTCCCAGCAGTTATCAATACACCCTACGGAAAAGTTGTCATTTCACAGAATCCCGCTGTGACAGACTACACGCTTGAAAAACCTATTGATGCCTACATCTGTCCTATTGACCCCATTGCTCAGAGCTATGCTAATGCCATCTCTGTCGAGGCAACCTCCAAAATGACTACCGTTGCCCAGCTCACCATGAAGGACAATCTGCCAGAACGTAGTGCCGACTACCTCAAGCAGTTGGTGGAAGAATACAACGAAGATGCTAATATAGACAACAATATCGAAGCTACCCGTACTGCCGACTTCGTAGAAGAACGTCTGGGTGAAATCACCAAGGAACTCAACATGACTGAAGCCGAAATTGCTCAGTTCAAGCAGAGCAGCGGTATTGTTGACTACAAGGCAGACGCAGCCATCAATGCAAACCAAAACATTCAGTATGAACAGAAAGTAGTCGAGGCGAGCACTCAGTTGAGCCTTGTCAACTACCTCATTGAATATGTAAATCGCCGCGAAAACTACCTGCAGACCATTCCCTCTAATGTAGGTATTTCTGATCCGGCCCTTTCTCAAGCCATTGCAAAATACAACGAAATAGTGATTGAGCGAAATCGTCTGTTGCGTGCAGCATCCGAAACTTCTCCAGCCGTTTTGGCCATCACCAATGAAGCTGAATCCTACCTTACAGCTGTGAAGGCTTCATTGCAAAGTGCTCAGCGTCAATACACCATGATGCGCAATGACTTGCAAAGTCAGCAAAACAAATACACAGCTCGCATCAGCTCATCACCTTCCAATGAACGTGCCATTGTTGACATGGGACGTCAGCAGGAAGTAAAAGCAGAACTCTATATCATGCTTCTGCAGAAGCGTGAGGAAAACCTCATTACTCTCCATTCATCTGCCTACAAGGCTAAAGTGATTGAAGACCCCATCGTGGCAGGTCCCGTATCGCCCAAGCGCAAGATTATCCTTCTTGCAGCACTCCTCTTGGGCTTGGCTTTACCTTATATATATATATACCTGCGCGAATTCTTCAGCTATCGCATTGAAGACAAAGAAGACCTGGCAAAGGCTTGTACCGTTCCGTTCTTCGGTTCTGTGCCCCATGTAAAAGCTTTGGAAAACGGCGCTCGCCGGATAGTGCTCGAAGAGAATAAGAACAGCCTCATGATGGAAGTCTATCGCTCCCTCCGTTCCAACCTTCCTTTTGTGCTCAAGCCCGACGAAAAAGTTATTCTCTTTACTTCCACATCTTCCGGTGAAGGTAAGACTGTTACGGCAGCCAACCTTGCTACAAGCATCGCCTTTGTTGGCAAGAAAGTCATCCTCGTCGGTCTTGACATTCGCAAACCTCGTCTTGCAGGCTTCTTCAACATCGAAGACACAGAAAGAGGTATCTCCAACTTCCTGACAAGAGAAGTGGATGACTATAAATACCTTGAGGCACTCATCAAGAAGACCGACATCAGCAACAACCTCGATGTGCTGCCGGCAGGTTCTATTCCTCCAAACCCATCTGAGTTGCTTGAAAGAGAAAACCTTGCATCTGCCATCAACCATCTGAAGACCTTGTACGACTACGTCATTCTTGACACCGCACCTGTCGGCATGGTTTCCGACACTTTCTCCATTGCAAAGAACGCAGACCTCACTCTTTATGTGGTTCGTGCAAAATACACGCTCAAATCAGACATTGACCTAATCAACGCTCTGCATGCGGACAAGCGTCTGCCCAACATGAATATCCTGCTCAATAGTGTAGATACCCAGAGCTCAGGATTCGGCTATAAGCACTATGGCCACTATGGCTACGGTAAGGGCTACGGCTACGGTTATGGCTACGGCTACGGTTATGGCTACGGCTACGGTTATGGCTACGGCTACGGTTACGGAGAAAAAGGTAATAAAAAGCTTGAAGAAGTCTAATGATGTACCATATACCATTAAATTGTAAATGGTACATGGTAAATGGTAAATAATTTTATGGTTATTGCAGTTGATTTCGATGGTACCATTGTGGAGCATCGTTACCCCGAGATAGGAGAAGAACGCCCATTTGCAACAGAAATACTGAAACAGCTTATCGCCGACAGGCACAAGCTGATACTATGGACAGTACGCGAAGGCAAACTGCTGGATGAAGCCATCCAGTGGTGTGCCGACCGTGGTGTTACCTTTTATGCTGTCAACAGCGACTTCTCCGACATGTTCAAGGAAGCCAAAGACAAGAATTTCTCTTGCAAGCTCAATGCCGACTACTTCATCGACGACAAAAACATCGGTGGGTTGCCCGACTGGCCTACTATCTACAAAATCATTAATTCAGGCAAATCCTACAAACAGATACTTCGCCACCAGCTCCGCAGCGAGTTAGTGGAACAGAAACCTCCATTCCCCAAATGGATGTTCTGGAAATAAGAAATACACACACTATGGACCCAGACAGTTATCCGGCGGTAAGCAGTAACCGCCCCATAAAGCGACAACACTTAATCCAAGACAGACAAACATCATGGAACTAATCATTATCTACATGCTGTTGTCGCTGGTCATTTCGGCAATGTGCTCTTTGCTCGAAGCGACACTACTATCCACCCCCTTATCGTACATCACCACGCTGGAAACCCAGAAAGTCAAAGGATGGGAACTCCTGAAACACTATAAGACGAACATCGACCGTCCTATATCTGCTATCCTTATTGTCAACACCATCGCAAATACAGTTGGTGCATCCCTTGTTGGTTCACAAGCAGCCACTTACGCCTCTGCTACTTACCATTCCAGCGAACAGGTAAGTCTCTTCATTGGTATCATTTCAGGTGTTTTCACCTTCCTGATACTCGTCTTTTCCGAAATCTTCCCTAAAACTATCGGTTCAAACCATTGGCGCAAACTTGCCCTTCCGGCATGCCAGGTCATCCGTGTGCTCATCGCCATTAGCTGGGTACTGGTCATCATCCTTGAAAAACTTACCCATCGTATTGCCGATAACGCATCCCAGGAAGCCGTTACCCGCGATGAAGTGGCAGCTATGGTCACAGTCGGAGCCGAAGAAGGTGTGTTGGAAAAGAAAGAAAACCGCATGATTCAACACCTGCTCAACCTCGACAATGTTACCGCACACGAAATTATGACTCCCAGCGTTGTTGTCGCCATGGCAGAAGAAGAAATGACTCTCCGCGAGTTCTATCAGGACGAAGAATATAAAAACCACTCGCGCATCCCCGTCTATAAAGGCGAAGAAAGCGACTACATCACGGGTTACGTGCTCCGCCAGACCATTCTTGAACGTCTGGCAGAAGATAAATTCGACATCACTCTCGGCGAGCTGGCACGACCCATTCTCTCCTTCAGCGAAGACGAGGAGGTATCCGACATCTGGGAAAAACTGCTTGAAAAGAAAGAACACATCAGCATCATCATCGACGAGTACGGTTGCTTCCGTGGACTTGTCACTATGGAAGACGTCATAGAAACCATGCTCGGCTACGAAATTGTTGACGAAAAAGATGAAGTTGTTGATATGCAGGAACTCGCCAAAGCCCAGTGGAAACAGATGAAAAAGCAACAACACACCTAATGATATTTCTGCGTGAAGCCCTCTTGTTAGGAACAGACACGTTGGCTGCAATCGCCAGTCGGCGTGTCATCATTTTTGGTGTCGGCGGCGTCGGATCCTGGTGCGCCGAAAGCCTCGTGCGTTCTGGCATCCACTATCTCACCATCGTTGATAGCGATGTTGTATGTGCCTCCAACATCAACCGTCAACTCGTTGCGACCACCAAAACCATTGGACAACCCAAAGTAGAAGTGTTGCGAGAACGTTTGCTCGACATCAATCCAGCAGCCCATATTACTGCTCTACAAGCCATTTACAACGCAGACACTTCACCTTCCTTTCAGCTCGACACTTACGACTACATCATCGATGCCATTGATTCTCTCAAAGACAAGGCACATCTCATCCTTACAGCCACCGGCACTCCTGCTACGCTCTTTTCTTCTATGGGAGCTGCCCTCAAGATGAATCCGGAGAAAATCCGTGTTGCAGAGTTCTGGAAAGTGAAAGGCTGTCCTTTGGCTGCCGCATTACGTCGTAAGTTTAAGCACGAAAAGACATTTCCATCCAAAAAATTCAAAGCTGTCTATAGCGAAGAACTGCTACAAAACAAAGGACCTCAAACCGAACAGCGAGTCAACGGTACCATCTGTCATGCCACGGCCATCTTCGGCTTCACCCTCGCAGGACTGGTCATGCAAGATATTGTAGAGAAAGCAAAGCGAGAAAGAGCAAAAGAAAACCCTGAAGATGAAGCGTGAACGGGGGGGGCGCTATGAAAACATTTTGACAGCAGTTTTAAAACGATAATTGCCGTGTCTTGAATCGACAAGTGCTAAGTTTTATTCTGAATAAGACAAGTGGAGAATACATCTCCGTAGCATAGTTCTATCACCTCCGTGGCATAGTTCTATCGCTGCTGTGGGATAACTATGCTACTCGTCTGGCACTGCATTGCTACCGCCGTGGGATAACTATGCCACCGCAGCAACAATGCAATGCCACCGCAGCGAGATAACTATCGTACCGCTGCGGCAATGCAGTGCCACTGACGTACAACTCTATTTCACCATAAAGTTTTGTGAACTTAATGTCGCTTTCCTTAGAACTAATTCATTTTGTGTAGATTAAGCAAAATTTGACTTCACTTCAACTTCGCTTTATCACCTCCTTTTTTGCATAATTGACTTTGTCGCTAAAGGTTCTGCCTCGACAGAGGCACAAAAATGATATGATTGCACAAAATCTTCATTGGGAGTGACGATTTAATGTAACTTTCATGTAACTTTAGTGCAACTTTCATGTAACTTTTTTCCATCTAATCCAATGATTACAAGCTGACTAACCACAAAGTGTAACTTTGCTTCAAAAAACTATCAGGAAAAGTGTGAATCTTAAAAAACGCTTGTAACATTTGTGACAATGTTGCAAGCGTTTTTATAGGTGGCTTTTAAAAAGACTTAGTTGGCTTTGCTCAAGTACAGAGCAATCAAAGCTGTGATGTCATTTACGGTGAATTGACCATCGCCATCAATATCACCTATTATCTGAACCGTCAGTTTTGAAGTGTAATCATCGCCCATTTTCAGACCAATTCCTGTCACAGAGAACTCAACATTCGTTAGGTTGATTTCATAATCCTTTGGCAAAACACTATCAGCAATCTTCAGCGTAATAGTTGCAATAGCACCTTCATTGTTCTTGAAGTTCTTGTTGTTCATGCTGACGATGGCAAACTTGAACTGACCAGGAGCAAACTCGTTATAGCTGATGCTGTGTGTTTTCTGGTTACGCATCGTCAAATCAACATTTTCAATGGTGACTCCTTCAGGCAATTCTAAGTCGAAACCTGTTGCACGGATAACATCCACGTTGTCCAGATTGATAGGTAAAGTCACCAAAAAACCTACGCCAGCCACAATGTCGGGCATTTGCAGTCTGTTCTCAACATCTATATTCAGTTGTGCTGTGACATCAGCTGTCGTGTACAAACCTGAATCAAATACAGAAAGTTCAATTTCTTGCAGTTGGATGTCGTATATACCCTTGGCCATGTTCTTGTCAACATTCAGGACGACATTGATGATATCTCCACTATGGCCTGTGTAAATATCATTACCCATACTCACAGAAGCAAATTTATAGCTGTTTCCTTCCTGTTCTTTATAAACTACTTGGTGTTTTGATCCACGCCTGGTCATGTCGGCATCTTCCACAGTAATACCTTCGGGCAGTATCAAAGTGAATCCCATGGCGCGAATCACGTCGGTATTATCCAGGTTGATGGGCAGGATGAATCGTTTACCAGGTTGTGTACTCTGGTTTTCTACGCTCAGTACATTCTCGGCCATTGCCAGCATGGGCAGTAGCGTCATCAGAATTGAAAAGTAAATTTTTCTCATGATTTTTTTAAATGATGTTTTTATAATAATAATTAAATGAGTGAATGTTATCGTGTGAATTTATGATTGATTCGAATACATTTCTATCAATCGATGACAAAGTTACGAAAAATCTTTTGATATAGTGTAAAACAAACGAAATCATTTTTGTTCATTTTAGTCCATGTTGGTTCATTTTATTTGAGTTGTCTGATTATCAAAAAGAAATGCCAAAAAATAAAAATCGGTTCAATAAGGTATTGCACCGAAAAAATAGGATGTTTCTGTGGAATGGGGGATTTTTTTAGTTGCGTAGCTGTTCCAGAAAGTCCAAATTGTTAAGACTGCATTCGTCGGCCATACGTTCCCACACAATGTGGGTGCTGTCGGATTGTGTGAGGTTGACACGATAGATGCCGAGGAAGACGTAGCCTGTGTCGATGAGGTTTTTCATAAATGTGATACGTACTTCATTGGTGCGTATCGCGTAGTAGTAGAGTTGCTCATTCCGTTCAGCTATTAGTCGCTGGCGTTCAGCTTCTGATATTGCAGGCTGTTTGACGTCATCTGGATTATCAGTTGGCGTCCACCATTCTGTAATGGTAGGCATGAGACTGTCGCGCACCCCGTCGTTGTGCCAGTTGGGGTGTTGGTATTCTGGTCCCCAAATGAAGATGCCTTCATGGTGGGGAAGTGGGCAGTCCCAAAAGTGCTCAGGTTGGGTGATACCGAAAAGGCGGAGATAGTCGTGGTAAGAATGGAAGATTTGCCCTTTGTGGATGATGTGTTTACTGGTGGTAGGTTGGTTTGTCCGGGTGATGAGGAATGTTGCGCCTGCACCCAACAAGAATGAGCATAGAATGGAAATGACTACAGCTTTGGTTTTTAAGTTCGTGAATCTTCGAGTACTTTTATCTGTAAGTTGATGAGGCTGAGCCTTTTTTGCTTCAATTGAAGGGCCGATTGTTTCTGCAGTTTGTTCTTGTTGGGCGAAAGCATCAAAGTCGTCATAACCTACGAATTGTGCAAGCAGGTCGATGGATGACAAGCGCGGCGTGATGCTGCTTGGCAGGTAGCCCCAGATGCGTTTCAATGTGGAGGGGCTGATGTTTTGGTGCAGTTTGTCGAAAATGATTTCCGAAAGAGTGTCGAAATCTTTAGGTGTGTGCATTTTCTTGCCAACAGTTGTTTCTACGGCTCTACAGAGTTTTTCTATCGTAGTATGTTGTGTATTCATATTTGTGTATCTTAGTAAAATCGGATGTCGGCGATGACTTGGGTTCCGACAATCTGGTTGAGTCGCTGAACGATTTTTGCCCTGCCTATGCTTAGTTCTTGTTTGAGCACAGAGGATTTGAGTTCTACGTTCAACGTCTGGTTCTTGATGAATGTGTTTCCGATATAGTGTGAAATGCCTTGTCCCAAAACCTCTTCCAATGCTTTCATCAGCTTGAATTGGTTATAGGGAGTTTCCAGCCCTTCTTCGCGGAGGAATTGCTGGATGACGTTGCTGACGGATTCGATGTTGCTGCGTCTCATGGGGTAATTTCTCCTTGTTTTACGTTAAATATCCGATAGTCGTCGTGGGTGCGGTGTAGGATTTTGTCGAGGTGCTCGCGATTGGTGTCGGTAATGAAGATTTGCCCGAAGGTGGGCTGGAGGAGCAGATGGACGATGTTTTCTACGCGAAGGGCATCGAGTTTGTCGAAGATGTCGTCGAGCAGGACGATGGGGGTGGTCTGGCTGCCTGTATGTTTGAGGAAGTTGAAGCCTGCCAATTTCAGGGCGATGATGTATGACTTGTTTTGTCCCTGTGAGCCTTCTCGCTTGATGGGAAATTCGCCGAGGGTCATTTCAAGTTCGTCTTTGTGGATGCCGTGAAGGGAGTAGCCCATCATGCGGTCTTTTTCTCTTCCTGTCTGGATGGTGTGGAGCAGGTCGCCGCGTTGTCCATGGCTGATGTATCGGATGCCGACGGGTTCGTTGCCGCCGGTGATGGTGTTGTGGATTTGCTGGAAGACGGGGATAAATTTTTCGATGAAGGCTGTGCGTTTTTGGTAGATAATTTCGCCGTGAAGCGCCATCATTTCTTCGTAAAGTGAGAGGATTTCTGGGTTGGGGTTTTCTTCGGATTTCAGCAGGGCATTACGTTGCATCAAAGCCTTGTTATAGGCGGCGAGGGCTTGGATGTAGGGACTGTCGTATTGCGAGATAATGATGTCCAGGAACTTTCTCCTTTCTTCGCTGCCGCCGAGGATGAGTCCGCTGTCGCTGGGGGAGACCATGATGATGGGCAACAGGCCGATGTGTTCAGACAGCCGCTTGTATTCCTTCTTGTTGCGTTTGACGTGTTTCTTTTGGTGTGCTTTCATGCCGATGCTGATTTCCTCTTCGGTGCCGTTCAGGTCATAGAGTCCTTGCACCATCATCACGTCTTCTCCATGTCGGATGTTTTGTGTGTCGATGCTGCAGGCTGTACTTTTGGCGAATGAAAGGAAATAGATGGCATCCAGCACGTTGGTCTTGCCTTCTCCGTTGTGGCCGATGAAGCAGTTTACTTTGGGCGAGAGTTCGAGCTGTGCCTCGGCGATGTTTCGGTAATTGAGAATGGTGAGTTGTTTCAGAATCATGGCTGCAAAGATACAAAAAAATGAAGAATGAAGAATGAAGAATGAAGATTATTTCGGAAAAAATAGCTGTTTCTTGAATTTTTTTGCTGTAAGATAGTTGGGGTATCATATAAATTTAGTAATTTTGCAGCCGATTTTAGTTGCGATAGTGGCTCAGTTGGTAGAGCATTGGCTTCCCAAGCCGAGGGTCGCGGGTTCGAGTCCCGTCTATCGCTCCGCTCCGTGTACAATTTACCATGTACCATGTGCAATTTTCATTAAGGCATTTCGTTATGCGCAACCCAAATTGTACATTGTACATGGTAAATGCTACATGAATTAATGTGATTTGCTATGTTACTTACAACTCTTATTATTGTGGCTGTGTTGCTCTTTGCGTTCTTGCTGATGAGTACAGAGCCGGTGAACCACCTGAATCGTGCTGCTGTGGCGATGTGTTGCGGCGTAGTGGTGTGGGTGGTCTATCTGCTTCATGCGGGAGACTATATTCGTTTGGTGCATCCCGACGAGTATCTACAGTTTTTATCGGGTACGCAGTCGAGTACGGATTCTGTGAAAGATTTCGTGTCGAACAACATCATCATTCGCTATATTAGCGAGGCTTGTTCAGTTATTTTGTTTCTGATAGCCACGAACACCATCATTGAGGTGTTGCACAACAATGGAGTTTTCGATTCGCTGGTCTATTGGCTCAGGATGCGCAACAGCCGTCTTTTTCTGTGGATTATATCACTGTTGACCTTCATTATTTCGGCGAATGTGGATAATCTGACGACCGTGGTGCTGATGATGGGTCTGGTGGGTAATATTGTACGTTCTCATTATCAGCGAGTGGTGTATGCTTGCAGCATCATGGTTTCGGCGATGCTGGGTGGCTGCTTCACGGTGATTGGTGATATGACTTCCCTAATGTTGTGGGTGCGCGGACTGGTGACTCCCACGGTGTTTACGGCTGGGCTGTTCTTGCCTGCGCTGGTCAGTTTATGCGTGTTTAATCTGCTGATTGGTATGCGACTGATGGGTAGGGTAGAGGTGGTATCGGTCTTTGACCGCTATGACGGCGACGACTCGTCTCTACCTGCGTGGCAGAAGATATTGCTGCTTGTCCTGGGCATAGGCGGCCTGTGGTTCATCCCGACGTTTCATGTCATCACGAAGTTGCCGCCATTCTTGGGTGCGCTTTCGGTTTTGGCGTTGATGTGGATTGTGGAGGGGTTGTGCAATCTGGAGCGCAACGGTAACGTGCTGCTGGTACAACGCCATTATTTCCGCAATACGGAGTTCATCGGTATGCGCATGATTCTGTATTTCTTGGGCATCAGCTTGTGTGTAGGGGCTTTGACGGAGTGTGGTGCGCTAATGTATCTGAAGCATTGGTTGGAGCATAATATAAATAATGTGTATGCCTATGGTGCCATGACGGGTTTGTTGTCGAGCATTCTTGATAATGTGCCGGTGATGATGTTGGGCATGAATATGTTTCCTGTGGATGTGGATGCCTCGGCGTTTGCTGTCAATGGCAGTTATTGGCAGTTGCTTTCATTCTGTTGTGCGATGGGTGGATCGACCATGTTTATCGGAACAATGGCAGGACAGGCTGTGCTTCAGGTGGAGCACATGCGCTTTGGCTGGATGTTGCGCCATTACACTTGGCGTGTGTTCCTTGCCTGGGCATCGGGATTGCTGGTGTTCTTTATCATTCATAATTAATTAAATGAATCAGGTGCTTACGATACTGGGGCCTACGGCTTGTGGCAAGACTTCTTTTGCCACACGTTTGGCTGTACGGCTGAACGGCGAGATTATAAGCGCCGACAGTCGGCAGGTGTATCGAGGCATGGATATTGGTACGGGCAAGGATTTGGCGGATTATGTAGTTGATGGACAGCCTGTTCCTTACCATCTGATAGATATTGCCGAGCCTGGGACTCGCTATAGTGTCTATCAGTTTCAGCAGGATTTCCATACGGCATATAGCGATATGATTCATCGCGGAAAGACTCCCATCCTTTGTGGTGGAACGGGTTTGTATATTGAGAGTGTCATCCGTGGCTATGAATTTGACGGACGGACTATGCCTCCGTTGCGGAGCTTGAATATTGGTCTGTCAATCAGTCGTGAAGAACGTCGGAGAAAGATTTCTGAACGTTTGCATGCTCGACTGGAAGAAGGCATGATTGATGAGGTGAAGGGGTTGATAGACCGTGGTGTCTCGACTCATGCGTTGATTCGTTACGGATTGGAATACAAATATGTAACCCTCTATCTGCTGGGGCAACTCAGCAAGGAAGAGATGGTACGCTTGCTCGAAATCGCCATCCATCAGTTTGCCAAGCGGCAGATGACGTGGTTTCGGGGCATGGAGGAACGTCGCGGCATTCCGATTCATTGGATTAGCTGCGAATTGCCGATTGAAGAAAGGTTAGAAATCGTAGAAAATTTATGGAAGAAAGAAATCGCTGGGGCGTAATATATAGTTCACATTCAGGGTCGCACAAGGCTCATAAGCGTTGGTCGCACATTCGTTCCTACATGGAGCAGAAGGGTGTGCAGTATGATTTTGTACAGTCAGAATCGTTTGGTTCCGTGGAGCGTCTGGTGACGATGCTTTGCAAGAATGCTTACCATACCATTGTGATTGTAGGTGGCGATGGTGCTTTGAACGATGCCATTAATGCCATCATGAAGAACAAGGACGTTTTGCCCGACGATTTTGCGTTGGGTACTATTCCCAACGGCATCGGTAATGACTTTGCCAAGTTTTGGGGCTTTTCGGATGAAACGTATAAGCAGACGGTAGATAGCCTGATTGCACGCCGCACACGCAAGGTGGACGTGGCTTATTGTGTGTATCAGGACGATACGATTCCGCAGAAACGTTATTTTCTTGACTGCATGAACATAGGGCTGGGTGCAAAATTGATTAAGGGAACGAATGATGCTGCACGGTTGATTGGATCGAAAAGGTTGTCGGTCATCCCAGCTTTGCTTGCCCGCATTTTTGAGCGCAAGTCTTTCATGTTCAAGCTGCAAATTGATACGGAAACCATCGAGGGAGAATATATGTCTGTCTGCATCGGTAATGCGCAGGGGTATGGTCAGACGCCCAATGCGGTTCCTTATAGCGGTTTTTTGGATATTTCAGCCATCACGCGTCCGAAGTGGTGGCAGCTGTTTGAGGGTTTTTGGTTGCTGGGCAAGGGACAATTCTTGAATTACAAAAATGTTCATCCGTATCGTGCCAGCAAGATTGTGATTGAAGAGTGCGGCAAAGCCTCTATCAGTCTCGATGGTCTTTACTTGCCTGGCAAAGACTTTACGCCCATCAAGATAGGTCTGGAGCGAGAGGTGGTAGATTTCATCGTGTAAGGAATCTACCCTATCTTGCTGATTTTCTTGATTTGTTCTTCGTCGATGATTTTGATTTTGCGCCCGTCGATGGCAACGATGTGTTCGTTGGCAAAGGCCGAGAGGGTACGGATGGCGTTGGACGTAGTCATGTTGGAAAGACTTGCAAGGTCTTCGCGTGATAAATATATAGATAATGTGGCGCCGTCTTCTTCCAGTCCGTAACAGTCTTTCAGGAAGAGTAGTGCTTCTGCCAGACGTCCACGAATGTGCTTTTGTGTGAGGTTCACAGTTCTTTGGTCGCTGCTTCCCAGTTCTATGGACAGATGTTTTACAAAGTACAGGGCAAGTTTCAGGTTTGACTGAGTCCACTTGTCAACGACTTCCATCGGAATGAGGCAAAGGGTGGAACTCTCGAAGGCGGCAGCAGCCGTGACGTAGTTCTGATTGGCAAAGTAGGCTCGGTAACCGAAAAATTCTACGGGCTTGATGACACGGATAATCTGGGTGCGACCGCCCACGCCGTCTTTATAGACTTTCACTTTGCCGCTGATGAGGCAATGGAAATATTGAGGGACATCGCCCTCTTTGTACATGATTTGGCTTTTCTTGAAATGGCGAATGGACAGATGCTCCTTCAGCTCCTCAATCTGCTCGGGGGTGAGCAAACTACTGATGGGCGACAGACTATTCATGATGTCTGAAATGATGATCGTGTCCGGTTTCTTCTTTGCCATAAATTTATTGCGTTTTGACGTAAAAACGTAAACTTGCTGCAAAGTTAATGCTAAGTTGGATAAAATGCAAAGTTTCTAAGCATTTTTATGTTTTGCAGCATGTTTTTTTAATTGTGCGAACTAAAAAATGTAAAAAAAAGTGACAAAAGGAGCCAATCAGTTGGCGGTAAGAAATTAAATGGCTAAGTTTGTACGATTTTAAGAAGAACATTATTTCACACCTTAAAATATAACTATGAGTTATTTGCGATTTGATAAACCCCTGATGACAAATTTGCAGGAGTCTCTGCCCAAGGAGATTCTCCGCACAAACTATTCGGGTGCGTATTCTTGCTCTTCCATTGTGGATTGCAATACGCGGAAATATCATGGATTGCTGGTTGTACCTGTGCCAGAGATTGATGACGACAACCATGTGTTGCTCTCGTCGCTGGATGAAACTGTCATTCAGCATGGTGCTCAGTTCAATTTGGCTCTGCACCGTTATTCGGGCGGTACTTACAGTCCTAACGGACATAAGTATATCCGTGAGTTTGATTGGGATAAACTCCCGACGACCATCTACAGAGTGGGTGGCGTAGTGTTGAAAAAAGAGCGTGTGTTCCAGCACTTTGAGAATCGTTTTCTCATTCGCTACACGTTGCTTGATGCCCATTCGGTCACGACGCTACGCTTGCGCCCCTTCTTGGCATTCCGTTCAGTAAAAAGCTGTACCCACGAAAACAGCGGAGCAAGCCGAGAGTATCACGTTGTGGACAACGGTATTGCTACGCGTATGTATTCGGGCTACCCCATGCTCTACATGCAGCTGAACAAGAAGAATGAATTCATCTATGATCCGAACTGGTATCGTGGCATCGAATACCAAAAGGAGCAGGAGCTTGGCTATGAGTTTACGGAAGATCTCTATGTGCCAGGTTTCTTTGAATTTGACATCAAGAAGGGTGAAAGTGTAGTCTTCTCAGCAGGTGTCAACGAACTGAAGACCAACCAGCTGAAGAAATTGTTTGACCACGAGTACGAGGTGCATGCGCCACGCGACAGCTTCCAGTCATGTCTGATAAATGCTGCCCACCAGTTCCATTACGAGAAGGATGGCGAAAACTACATCATCGCCGGCTATCCGTGGTTCAAGTGTAGGGCACGCGACATGTTCGTGTCTTTGCCAGGCTTGACGCTTGCCATCGACGAAGTGGACTATTACGAAAGAGCGATGCAGACGGCCGAGAAAGCCATCAACGACTTTATCGCCGGTAAGCCGCTGAGCGTGAACATCACAGAGTTCGACAAGCCCGACATTCTGCTCTGGGCCGTTTGGTGCATCCATCAGTATGCACGTTTGGTTTCCCAGGAAGAAGCGACCAGGAAATATGGTGCTTTGGTGGAAAAGATTGTGAACTACATCAAGGCCGACGGACATCCCAACCTGAAGCTGCACGACAACGGCCTGCTCTTTACCAACGGACGCGAAACCCCAGCCACGTGGATGAACTCGGAGGTCAACGGACATCCTTGTGTGCCACGTTCCGGCTATGTGGTTGAAATCAACGCCCTTTGGTATAATGCCTTGATGCTTTGTGCCGATATGCTGAACGGGCAGAACCGAAATGGTGAAGCCGACGAACTGAAGCAGCTGGCCGAAAAGACGGGCGCAAGCTTCAAGGACACCTTCCTCAACCAGCATGGCTATCTGCTGGATTATGTGGACGAGGGCTACATCTCCTGGAGTGTACGTCCCAATATGCTCATCGCCTCTTCGTTGGAATATTCTCCGCTGACCACTCGCGAAAAGAAGAAGATATTTGATATTTGTACCAAGGAACTGCTCACGCCGAAGGGCATCCGCTCACTCTCGCCGAAGTCGGGAGGTTACAACCCGATGTACGAAGGCGGACAGCAGCAACGCGATGCCGCTTACCATCAAGGTACGGTTTGGCCCTGGCTCTCCGGTTTCTATCTGGAGACTTGCCTGAAGGTGTATAAGCATAGCGGACTCTCCTGGGTTGACCGCCAGTTTATCGGTCTTGAGGAAGAGATGTTCTACCATTGCATCGGCACATTGCCCGAACTGTTCGATGGCAACCCGCCGTTCCACGGACGTGGAGCCCTCTCCTTTGCCATGAATGTGGCAGCCGTATTGCGTGTGAACAAAGTGCTTGCAAAATTCTATAACTATTAATAAAAAGGAGGATAAGAATATATGAAAGTTATGATGTTTGGTTGGGAGTTCCCACCTAAGATTTATGGCGGTCTTGCTGTTGCTTCCTACGGTATCACGAAGGGTATGGTAGAGGGTCAGCCAGATGTCGAGATTACATTCTGCCTCCCTCGTCCCACGGGCGATGAAGAGAAATTCCTGAAGATTATCAACATGAGTCAGGTGCCCGTGGCATGGCGCGACGTGCAGTACGACCAAATCAAGGACCGTTTCGTGGGCCATACCGCAGAAGATTATTATCGTTTCCGCGACAATATCTATGCTGACTTCAATTATATGGGTGTTGACGACCTGGGCTGTCTGCAGTTTGCCGGCGGCTATCCATCCAACCTGCACGAGGAAATCAACAATTTCTCCATCATCGCAGGTGTGCTGGCACGTAGCGAGCAGTTCGACATCATCCATGCGCACGACTGGCTGACCTATCCCGCCGGCGTTCATGCCAAGATGGTCAGCGGAAAGCCCCTCTGCATCCACGTTCATGCTACCGACTTCGACCGTTCACGCGGCAAGGTGAACCCTACGGTCTATTCCATCGAGAAGAACGGCATGGACCATGCAGACTGCATCATGTGCGTGTCGGAATTGACCCGTCAGACGGTCATCAAGGAATACCACCAGGACCCACGCAAATGCTTTGCCATGCACAACGCCGTCTATCCGCTGCCGCAGGAATATCTCGACATACCGCGTGTGGATAATGGCAAGGAAAAGGTCGTCACCTTCCTCGGGCGTATCACCATGCAGAAGGGACCGGAATACTTCATCGAAGCGGCCGACCTCGTCTGCAAACGCACCAAGAACGTCCGCTTCTGCTTTGCCGGCTCGGGCGACAAATATTGGGAAATGGTTGACCTGGCAGCCGCCAAAGGCATCGCCGACCGTTGCCACTTCCCAGGCTTCCTGCGAGGCAAGCAAGTGTATGAATGCTACAAGGCAAGCGACGTCTTTGTCATGCCGTCCGTATCGGAACCTTTCGGCATCGCTCCGCTCGAAGCCATGCAATGTGGCACGCCCTGTATTATCTCTAAGCAGTCGGGTTGCGGCGAAATCCTTACGAATGTCATCAAGGTGGATTACTGGGACATCAACGCCATGGCCGACGCCATCTACTCGCTTTGCACCAATGAAGGCCTCCACCGCTACTTGCGCGAAGAAGGCTTGAAGGAAGTGGCCGAAATCACCTGGGTGAAGGTCGGACATCGCATCCGCAAACTCTATGACGAGTGCATTTACAACGGCGGCTTTATTCACTAAAAACTTAAAAACGTAAATATAATTATGAAAAAGATTTGTCTTTATTTTGAGATTCACCAGATAATTCATCTCAAGCGCTATCGTTTCTTCGACATCGGTCGCGACCACTACTACTATGATGACTACGAGAACGAGCGCAGCATTACCGACATAGCCGAGCGCAGTTATGTGCCAGCCCTTCAGACACTCATCCAGATGTGCAAAGACCATCCGGAGTTCCGCGTGGCATTCTCCCTTTCGGGCGTAGGACTGGAGCAGCTGGAGTTCCATGCACCACAGGTCATCGACCTCTTGCAGGAAATCAACCAGACGGGGCAAGTGGAATTCCTTAGCGAGCCCTACAGCCACGGCCTTGCATCGTTGGCAAACGAAGAGAGCTTCCGCCTGGAAGTAGAGCGCATGAGCAAGAAGATCAAGGAACTCTTTGGCAAAGAACCCAAAGTGTTCCGCAACTCATCGCTCATCTACAACGACGAAATCGGCGCACAAGTGGCCGCTATGGGCTTCAAGGGCATCTTGACCGAAGGAGCCAAACAGGTGCTCGGATGGAAGTCTCCACATTATTTATACCATTGTGCCCTCGACCCGCGGCTGAAAATCCTGATGCGCGACATCAACCTCTCGGAAGACATTACCGAGCGATTCTCTTCCCATCCGCTCATGGCCGACCAATGGCTCGACTGGATTGCATCTACGCCAGAGGGCGAGAACATCATCAACATCTTTGGCGAACTTGTCACCTTCGGCATCTTCCATCCGCTCTCAGGCGGCATCCTGGAGTTCCTCAAGGCCATCCCAGTCTTGGCGAAGGACCGCAACATCGGCTTCGTCCTGCCCTCGGAGGCTTGTGCCGAAAAGAGCGTGGGACCCGTAGAAGTGCCCTACAACATCTCGTGGGTCGATGAAGAGCGCGACACCTCTTGCTGGCTGGGCAACCACCTGCAACGTGAAGCCTTCAACAAGCTCTATGGCGTCGCCGACCGAGTACGCATCTGCGACGACCGCCGCATCAAGATGGACTGGGACTACCTGCAGGCATCCAACAACTTCCGCTTCATGACCACCAAGCCTGGTATGCAGTTCCGCGGCATCTACGATTCGCCCTACGACGCCTTCACCAACTACATGAACATCCTGGGCGACTTCATTTCTCGTGTCAACAACCTCTATGGTGGTGCTGAAAACGAGGAAATCGACAGCCTCATTACCACCATCCACAACCAGGACGACGAGATTGCCGCCAAGGACAAGGAGATTGAGCGTCTGCAGAAGCTTCTTGCCAAGTACAACCCTGTTGAGGCGAAGAAGGCCACAGCTCCTTCCCCCAAGGAAGACAAGCCCGCCAAGAAGCCTGCTGCCAAGAAACCCGCAGCCAAGAAGGCAACGACGAAGAAGGCATAGCATAATAGCTATAAAAGAAGCGTTCAGCGAGACAAGCATCACAAGCGAGGGTGTTTGTCTCGCTGATGTCAATAATCAATTTCATCTACAGATGCAAAAACATAGCTCATGATTCATCAAAACACGTGTTGTATTCCCTTTGGGACAAGAAGATGCTATCAAACGAGCATTTTGCGTGCATTTTAGCGAAGGCAAGAAGTTGCTATATGCCATATCCGTACCCCCCTTAGCGCTTTTTATACGTGTCATGAGGCTTTTTAGGGGAGAAAAAAACAAGGAATGCAGCACCTTGTGAAATTGAAACTTATTGGAGCCTATAGATAAGTAATTGTCATTCATCAGATTCCGAAGTTTTTTCCATCTCGGGCGTTTCAGTTTCAATTGTTTCAGTTGTTTTTTAAAGGGGTGTATTTTTCTTTTACTTATATATATTATTAATAATTAAACAGTTATATAATATAATAGAGAGATTTTGAAACTCAACAACCGCCCCAAAAACGAACTGAAACTGAAACAACTGAAACGCCCCAAGGATTCTCCCCTATAAGCCTGTGTTTCTCTTGGCAAAAGCACCACCACTTTGGTGGAATAGTTCTCCCATACTGGCGGCAGAACTTTGCCACGCCACCACCTTATTTCTATGTTGTAAAGCATTCTTTTTGCTGTTTTAGCGGCAGAAAAGCAAAAAAAGTGCGGTTGTGCTTTTTTATTTGACTTAAAAATCTTAAATTTGCACGCAATAAATAGGCCTATTTTAACCGATGAACGACAAAATAGAGCATCAGGGTGTGGTAGAAAGCATCACCGATGGTCATGTCCGCGTTTCCATTATGCAAGTTGCCGCGTGTAGTGAGTGTAAGGCAAAGGCGTTGTGTACTTCTTCTGAGAGCAAGGAGAAGTATATTGACGTGTATGGGCACTATTCCGACCGCTATAGCGTGGGCGACAGGGTGACGGTGTGCGGGTCGATGCAGATGGGAAAGAAGGCCGTGCGCTACGCCTTTATGTGGCCCGCAGTCATCGTGCTCTTGACCTGCTTTGTGCTGAGAGGGGTCTTTGCACTCTCCGAGCCTCTCACGTTAGGCGCGATGTTGCTTGCGCTGGTCGTATATTTCGGCGTGGCTTATCTCGGAAAGGGGAAATTGAACAACGAATTTCGCTTTTGGATAGAGGAAAATGGGCATATTGTTCGAAAAAACTAATGATATTAACTCAAATTAACCAAATTTTTTAGCATTATGAACGTAATTCTGATTGCTGTAATCGTTTTGGGACTCATCGGACTGATTCTTGCGGGAAGCATCTTCGGTGTGGCCAAGAAGTTTGCAGTCAAGGAAGATCCGCGTATCGGCCAGGTGCTGGAGGTGTTGCCAGGCGCAAACTGCGGCGGATGCGGCTTCCCAGGTTGTGGCGGTATGGCTGCGGCCTGTGTGAAGGCAGCCGATGCAGGTTCGCTGGGCGACCTGAACTGCCCCGTGGGTGGTGCCGAGTGCATGAAGCAGGTAGCGGATATTCTGGGTATGGAGGTTACAGCAGCTGCTCCCAAGGCAGCCTTTGTGCGCTGTAACGGCACATGTGAAAACCGCCCGAAGATGAACATCTATGATGGCGTGAAGAGTTGTCGCGTGGTCAACACGGTCTGCATGGGCGAGACAGCCTGTGCCTACGGCTGTCTGGGCTGTGGCGACTGCGAGGCCGCCTGTCAGTTCGATGCCATCAAGGTGAATCCCGAGACGGGCATCCCCGAGGTTGACATGCAGAAATGTACAGCCTGTGGAGCCTGCGCGAAGGCTTGTCCGCGTAGCATCATCGAAATCCGCGTGGTCAGCGGAGAACAGAAGGATGCCTTCGTGGTAGAGTGTATGAACAAGGACAAGGGTGCTGCCGCCATGAAGGCCTGTGCCAACGCCTGCATCGCCTGCAAGAAGTGTGAAAATGCTTGTGGAAGCGACGCCGTGCACGTGGTCGACAACAAGGCCTACATCAATCCCGAGGCCTGTGTGCTCTGTGGACTCTGCTACGAGGCTTGTCCGCGTGGCACCATCGCCTCCGTCAGCGTGAAGGGCATCCAACGCAAGCCAAAGGTCAAGCCAGCTGCCAAACCAGCTGCCAAGCCAGCCGCTGCGGGTGCTGCCAAAGCTGCTCCTGCTGCCAAGCCTGCTGCTCCTGCCAAGGAATGGAAACCGATTGAAATCAAGTACGACGGAGCCCCGCTCATGCCGTCACAACAGATTTTGCTTGCTGGACCGAAAGACATCAGCAACCCTGTGGCTCCTGCAAAGGAAACGGCTTTCGAGCCGAAGCGTACAGATGCTCCGCTGCCTCCCAGCCAGTTGATTCTGCTGGGATTGAAATAGTAAAAGGTAAATCGTAAATAGTAAATCGTAAATAAAAATATGAAGACATTTAGAATAGGTGGCGTTCACCCCGCAGAAAACAAGCTGTCGAAGGCTGAACCCATCAAAGTGGCCGAACTGCCGAAGGTGGCTGTCTATCCCATGGGACAGCACATCGGCGCACCTGCCAAGCCCATCGTGCAGAAGGGCGACAAGGTGAAGGTGGGCACGATGATTGCCGAGGCTGGCGGTTTCGTTTCGGCACCAATTTTCTCGGGTGTCAGCGGCACAGTACTCAAGGTCGATACGGTGGTTGACGCCAGCGGCTACGCCAAGCCAGCGGTCTATATCACGGTGGAAGGTGACGAATGGGAGCCCTCAATCGACCGCTCGGAACAGCTCGTCACCCTGAAAGACAAGCCCGAACTCACCCCCGAAGCCATCGTGGAGAAGGTGAAGGCTGCCGGCATCGTCGGCATGGGCGGCGCTTGTTTTCCCACACACGTGAAACTCTGTCCGCCCCCAGGAAACACGCCTCAATGGGTCATCATCAACGCCGTGGAGTGTGAGCCTTACCTCACCGCCGACCACCGTCTGATGCTGGAGAAAGCCGATCAGGTGCTTGTGGGCGTTGACCTGCTGATGAAGGCCGGAAAAGTGGACAAGGGCTTTATCGGCATCGAAGAGAACAAGCCCGATGCCATCCGGCTGATGAAAGAAAAGTGTGCAGCCCAGTACCCGAACATCGAAGTGGTTCCGCTAATGACCAAATATCCGCAGGGCGGTGAAAAGCAGCTTATTGACGCCGTAGTTCGCCGACAAGTTCCAGCTCCGCCAGCTCTGCCCGTCAGCGTGGGCGCCATTGTGCAGAATGTCGGTACAGCCTACGCGGTCTATGAGGCCGTAATGAAGAACAAGCCCTTGTTTGAACGTGTTGTGACCGTAACCGGCAAGTCGCTCAAGCAGCCCAGCAATTTTCTGGCTCGTATGGGCACTCCGATGAGCCAGCTGATTGAGGCTTGCGGCGGTCTGCCCGAAGACACTGGCAAGGTGATTGGTGGCGGTCCCATGATGGGTAAGGCGTTGATGAACACCGAAGTGCCCATCTGTAAAGGTTCGTCGGGTGTGCTGATTATGAACGAGAAAGAAGCACGTCGTGGTGAACCGAAGACTTGTATCCGTTGTGCCAAGTGTGTGGGTGCCTGTCCGATGGGACTGGAGCCATACCTGTTGGCTACGCTCTCTCAAAAACAGCTGTGGGACAAGTGCCTGGAAGAAGACATCCCTTGTTGCATCGAATGTGGCTCATGCCAGTTCACCTGTCCGTCGAACCGTCCGTTGCTCGACCTCATCCGCATGGGCAAATCAACGGTAATTGGTCTCATTCACGCCCGTAAAGCAGCTGAAGGAACGAAGAAAAATATTTAGTAAATCCGAATGATAAATATGAACAAATTAATAGTATCACTTTCGCCACACGTACATAGCGGCGACAGCATCGCAAAGAACATGTACTGGGTCATCATAGCCCTGGTGCCTGCCTTGATCTGTTCGTTCATCGCCTTTGGTATGGGTGCAATCATAACCACAGCCATTAGCGTGGCTGCGTGTGTGTTCTTCGAGTGGACCATCAACAAGTTCTGCCTGAAGAATACGGCTTGTACCGTTCAGGACGGATCTGCCATCCTGACGGGCATTCTGTTGGCATTCAACATGCCAAGCAACATTCAGCCCTGGATTGTTGTCGTTGGTGCTTTCTTTGCCATTGCCGTGGTGAAGATGACCTTCGGTGGTCTGGGCTGCAACCTGTTCAATCCGGCTTTGGCTGGACGTGCCTTCCTGCTCATCTCCTTCCCCGTGGATATGACCACTTGGCCCATCCCAGGACAAGGCTTCGGCACTTATCTCGATGCCGAGACTGGAGCCACACCTCTTTCTATCATGAAGGCTGCATTCAAGGACGGCGATGTCAGCAAGCTGGCAGAACTGCCCTCTCTGCAGGATATGCTCCTTGGCAACACCGGCGGCTGTCTTGGCGAGGTTTGTGCCCTTGCGCTCATTCTTGGCCTCATTATCCTGCTGGTGAAGAAGGTCATTACTTGGCACATCCCCGTCAGCATTCTTCTTACGGTTGTAGTCCTTTCCGGTCTGCTCAACCTGGCCAACCCCGTTTATGCCAATCCGTTGGCAGAACTGCTTAGTGGCGGTCTGCTACTGGGTGCCATCTTTATGGCTACCGACTATGTCACGTCGCCCATGTCGGCAAAGGGCCAGTTGGTCTATGGCGTCAGCATAGGTGCACTTACGGTCATCATCCGCACTTTCGGCGCATACCCCGAAGGTATGTCGTTTGCCATTCTGATCATGAACGCATTCGTGCCGCTTATCAATTCGAAGTTTAAACCCACTCGCTTCGGCGAAGTGCCAGCAAAAAAGTAACAGAATATGAAAAAGCTTGAATCTTCACTTACAAATATGTTGGCGGTACTGACCGTCATAGCCGTTGTAGCGGGAAGTGTGTTGGCTTACGTCAATTCCGTTACAGCTCCGCAGATAGAAAAAATCAAAGCCGACAATCTGGCTGCCGGCATCAAAGCCGTAATGGGTAGCGACCAGATTCAGGTGGCAGAACCCCAGGAGGTTGACGGCTTTAAGGCCTATGCCATTACCGATGCTTCGGCTCAGTCGCTCGGTACAGCTATTGAAACCACGGAAAATGGCTTCGGCGGCCCGCTCAAAGTGCTTGTGGGCTTCGATACTGAAGGTACCATTCTGGGATATACGGTTCTGGAACATGCTGAAACGCCAGGTCTTGGTGCAAAGGCAGAAGAGTGGTTCCAGGACAAGATTGTTGGCAAAAACCCTGGCCGGTGTAATTTTACTGTCAGCAAGGACGGCGGCGAAATTGATGCCATTACCGCATCGACCATCACCAGCCGCGCCTTCCTTTTGGCCATTCAACGTGCTTATGACAAGCTGAAGGAAAGCCAGGATGGTCAGACGGGAGCTACGCAGCAGGTACAAAATTAATTTACTTAAAAGAAAGGAACAAAACATTATGAGTTACATGAAAGTTTTGCTGAATGGTATCATTAAGGAGAATCCCACATTCGTCCTTCTTTTGGGTATGTGTCCTACGCTCGGTACCACGTCTTCAGCCATTAACGGTATGTCGATGGGTCTCGCCACCATGGCTGTACTCATCGTTTCCAACTTGATTATTTCTCTGATTAAGAAACTTGTGCCCGACATGGTGCGCATCCCTTCTTATATTGTAGTCATAGCCAGCCTTGTGACGGTACTTCAGATGCTTATCAAGGCCTATGCACCCGACGTTGACAAGAGCCTCGGCCTGTTCATTCCGCTTATCGTGGTGAACTGCATCATTCTGGGGCGTGCCGAGGCTTTTGCTGCCAAGAACAATCCGCTTGCCTCCATCTTCGACGGCATTGGTATTGGCATCGGCTTCACCATCGCCCTGACCTGTCTGGGTGCTGCCCGCGAATTGCTCGGCACAGGTGCCATCTTCGGCCACACCCTCTGGGGCGAAAGCTATGGCATGTTGATGTTTGTGCTTGCCCCAGGCGCCTTCCTTGCCCTTGGCTATCTCATCGTAGTGTTTAACAAAATATTCAGATAACTTATGGAAACAGTACTTAGCTTAATACTTATCATCATTACGGCCATTTTCGTAAACAACGTCGTGCTGGCCCAGTTCCTCGGTATCTGTCCTTTCCTTGGTGTATCGAAGAAGGTTGACACAGCCAGCGGCATGGGCATGGCCGTAACCGCTGTACTTGTAGTGGCTACTGCTGTCACTTATGGCATTCAGAAATTGGTACTTGACCCATACGATTTGGCATATCTCCAGACGATTGCTTTCATCCTCGTTATTGCAGCCCTCGTGCAGATGATTGAGATTATCTTGAAGAAGACCATGCCTGCCCTGTATCAGGCACTTGGCGTGTTCCTACCGCTCATCACCACAAACTGCTGCATCCTGGGTGTGGCTATTCTGGTGATTCAGAAGGACTACAACTTGCTTGAAGGACTCATCTATGCAGCTTCTACAGGCATCGGCTTCCTGCTCGCCATGGTGCTCTTTGCCGGTCTGCGCGAACAGCTTGACCTGGTCAATGTGCCCAAGTCGTTTGCCGGTGTGCCTATCGCCCTTGTTACCGCAGGCCTTTTGGCGATGGCTTTCATGGGCTTCAGCGGAGTTGACGGCGGTTTGAAAATTTTGTTCGGACTATAGCGATTATTGTTAATAGAACCTAAAAATAGGGCTTGGCAAATATCTGTGCAGACTTTATGGTTTGTTTCACGATATTTGCCAAGTCTTTATTTGTTTTTGTCTTTTTCCTTGAAAAGTGAATGACCGATACTATTTTTGCGGGTAAAAATTGTTGCTGTTTGAAAAAATATGCTTACCTTTGCAAGCATTTTGTGTGAATAAGCAATATCTAAGTGCAGAATGCGTTAAATTATTAAAAACATTATAATATAGTAGATAAATAGATGTCAACATCGAACAATATAGATGGAATGAATGCTTTTCAACGAGCTCTGAAACGATTGGGCGATATCGTGGGCGCATTGTTTCTGCTTATACTTTCATCTCCATTATTCATTGTTTTTATTATTGTTTATAAGTTGACGGGTAGTGGTCCCGCGTTTTATACACAGGAACGTATTGGTTTGCATGGTCGCCCTTTCCAGATTTACAAATTTCGCACGATGATTGTCAATGCCGAGAGTGAAGATGTGCCCATGCTGGAACAGCAGGATGATGTGCGTCTGTTGAAATATGGAAAGCTGATGCGCAGCCACCACATTGATGAACTTCCGCAGTTGTTGAACGTGCTGAAGGGTGATATGTCTTTTGTGGGCTATAGACCAGAACGTCGCTATTTTATTGACCGAATTATGGAACAGAACAAGGATTACGAACTGCTGTTTGTCAGTCGTCCAGGCGTAACGTCCTTGGCAACGATACGCAATGGCTATACCGACACGATGGAAAAAATGTTGCGCCGGTTGGATTATGACCTTGATTATCTGCGCCATCGTTCCTTGCTCCTTGATTGGAAAATCATTTTTGAGACAATTGTAAACATATAAATTCTATTGCATAACTTAAAAAAACACATATATTTATTATGTTTAAGAAGATTCTTCTATTCTCATTTCTTTCTTTCGCATCGCTAATGATGTTTGCTCAATCGATGACTGATTCGCAAGTTATCAATTTTATTCAGAAAGAGCAAGAAAAAGGTACGTCGCAGCAGCAGATTGTTGTGAATCTGATGAAACGGGGCGTGACTACAGCACAATTGCAACGTATTCGCAGAAAATACCAGCATCAGCAGCAGGAAGTAACAGCTGTGGACAATACGACTACCAAGGAGAATGTAGAGCAGGAAGTGGAAGTTTTCTATAGCGACAGTCTGGGCTATGAAGCCGACGACACAAGAAGCGAAAGTCGTGTGTTCGGTCGCAACATATTTAACAACAGGTTGTTGACTTTCCAGCCTAATCGTAATATGCCTACTCCACAGAACTATCGGCTGGGTGCAGGCGATAATGTAGTAATTGAAGTGTGGGGCGCATCGCAGCAGACCTACAACAAGACGATTTCTCCGGACGGTACGGTTACTATCGAAGGAGTAGGCCCTGTGAAATTGGCAGGTCTTTCTGTAAGCCAAGCTAACGCAACACTGAAATCGACATTGGGTAAATATTATAGCGCTTCAAATATCCAGCTGACCATTGGCGAAACCCGTTCCATTCAGGTGCAGGTACTTGGCGAAGTAAAAGTTCCTGGAACTTACACATTGAGTTCGCTTTCTTCCGCTTTTAATGCCCTCTATTCTGCAGGTGGCATCAACGAGGTGGGTACCCTACGTGATATAAAAGTGTATCGTAGCGGACGTGTCATCTCTACCATCGACGTTTATGACTATATCCTGACAGGAAATTCTTCGGGCGATGTGCGTTTGCAAGATAATGATATCGTTGTCGTTGGCCCCTATAATTGTATCGTGGCCGTGAGAGGTAGTGTCAAGCGTCCGATGTATTATGAAATGCGGAAGACAGAATCTGTGGGAACGCTTCTGAAATATGCCGGCGGATTTACGGGTGATGCTTACAAGAAGAGTGTTACGTTGACTCGTAAGTCTGGTTCAAATTATAGCATACATACCATTGATGAATTCCAATTCAACAATTTTACGGTCGATGACGCCGACTCAATTTTTGTGGGATCTACTTCCAGCGAATTTGCCAACAAAGTGGAAATCAAGGGCGCAGTAGAACGTCCAGGCGAATTTGAATTGGGCGGATCTGTGAGCACAGTCAAAGAATTGGTGGCTGCTGCCGGTGGATTGAAGACAGATGCTTTCACCACTCGTGTCATGATTCATCGTCGTAAACCAGACATGACGCTGGAGGTACTCAATATGGATATTGCTGCCGTGGTAAACGGTACCGCCCCCGATATCCCATTACAGAAATTCGATGTACTTTTCATTCCGAGCAAGAGCGATATGCACGCCGATGAAACCCTTAATATTTCTGGTGCTGTACGATTCCCTGGTAATTATACATTTGCAGAGAATACCACCATTGAAGACCTTGTGCTTCAGGCCGGTGGTCTTACAGAAGGAGCTTCTACAGTAAAGGTGGATGTTAACCGCAGAATTAAGAATCCAGAAGCAACGGAAAAGACGGACCAGTTGACAGAAAACTTTACTTTCTCCCTGAAGGACGGTTTTGTCATCGACGGAGAACCAGGCTTCATCCTGCAGCCATTCGACCAGATAATAGTACGTAACAGCCCATCGTTCCATCGCCAGGAGAACGTCGTTATTGACGGAGCTGTGAATTTTGAAGGTACATTCGCCATGTCAAGGAAAGGTTATCGCCTGTCCGACCTTGTAAAAGATGCAGGTGGACTGACAAATTTTGCTTACGCGAAAGGTGCTCGACTGAGACGCACGCTTAGTGAAGAAGAAACGATGACCCGTGCTGCCACCATTCGTGCCCAACACATCGGTTTCATCGAAGACGCCATTAAGGGCGGTAGCGATTTCAACAAAGACTTGATTGATTCGCTCCTTTCGTTGAAAACCAACCAAGGCAGGACCTATCTTGTCAGCATAGACCTTGAAAGTGCTTTGAAAAATCCAGGCTGCGATGCAGATATCGAGATGCGTGAAGGCGATGTGCTCTATGTACCTCAGTATTCAAGTACTGTGAAGATTTCAGGTGCTGTAAGCTATCCTGTATCAGTACAGTACAAGAAAGGTAAATCCTTGAAATATTACATAGAACACGCAGGTGGTTATGATGATAATGCCAAGAAAAAACGTGTCTATGCTGTGAACATGAATGGTACGGTAAACAAATTGAAGAACTCTTCCAGCAAGGGAATAGAACCTGGTTGCGAAATCTATGTACCTACCAAGCCAATGAAACAGAACAAGATGACTACGGCGGAAGTGCTCAGTATGGGTTCAACGGCAGCTTCTATAGCCAGCGTGATAGCTGTAATTGCTAATTTGTTGAAGTAAAAGAAACACTTGTCGATTATGGAAGAAAACAAGAATAATCCCGAAGTGATAGACCTACTGGAGGTCTTCAAAACAATATGGGGCAAAAAAAAGTTGTTCATCAAAGTATGGATTGTAACTTTCATTCTTGCCTGTGCCTATATCTTGCCCATTCCCCGCACCTATACGTCAGAATTGTCTTTGGCACCTGAGTTGGGCGGACAGTCAGGTGGAGGTTCGTTGGGGGATTTGGCTGGTATGTTCGGCGTCAACTTGAACAATATACAGACCAGTGATGCATTTTATCCAGAATTGTATCCAGACTTGATGGCGACCAATGCTTTCATTGTCGATTTGTTTGATGTGCGTGTGAAGACGCTTGATGGTGAAGTGGATACGGATTATTATACTTATTTGACAAAATATCAAGCCAAGACTTTTTATAAAAAACCTATTAACTGGGTCAAGAAACAAATCAGAGCACTCATATCTCCCAAAGAAGAACGTCCAAATGCTGGTGGAACAGGAGGAGCAAGGTTTAATCCTTTTATGCTTTCCGAAGAAACTGACCAAGTGGTGCAATCTGTTCGCAATTTGATTTCATGTAATGTTGATAAAAAAACATTTGTCATTACTATTTCTGTTGAAGATCAAGACCCGCTTATCTGTGCAACAATGGCTGATTCTGTGCGTGTACGTCTGCAAGATTTTATTACAAAATATCGGACGAGCAAGGCACGTATTGATATGAACTATTATAAGCAGTTGACAGATAGTGCTCAGGTTGAATATCAAAAAGCACTTGCAGAATACAGTGCCTATTCTGATGCTCACCAGAACACGATTCTTCAAGCCTATCTCTCTGAGCGTGATGAGCTAGAAAACAAAGTAGGCATGAAGTTAAATGCTTATACCACAATGGCAACACAGTACGAAGCTGCTAAAGCAAAAGTACAAGAAAGAACACCTTCCTTTACTGTCATGAAAGCAGCAAGTGTACCCATCAAAGCTGCTCGTCCTAAGCGCATGATTTTTGTGGCAGCCATGCTTATCCTTGCAACTTTGGGCACAATAGGTTTTATTTTTAAAAATGAAGTGATGAAGCAAATGGCACAACTGAAATAGGTGTTCAAAACATGACTTGGCTATTTAAATGATAAGTGTTAAAAAACTAAGATATTTAGATTGTTCTTTTTTTACTAAATACTCAAAATTAGATATATCTAAATTCTATCTCATTGAAAAAGAAAAAGTAGCATTTTGTCTATTTTGCATGGCAATGCTTTTGGCCTTTTTTGCTTCCGTAAGAGTGTGGTTCTTTTGGTCTATCAATGAGACCTTCCCCATTTTGTGTGTTGCATTGCTGGTGCCTTCGATGCTTATTTCAAATTCAATGGAAAAGCCCATCTATTCTCGTAAGGATTTTTTTCTGCCGTCGATTCTTCTGGGTATTCTGTTGATTTATCAAAGAATCTTGCAGACCGAGTCGATTATTGCCATGGTTATGGTATTGCCACGCTTGTTTGTTTTCTTTGCACTATTTCGGCTGTCATCAGACTATTATGAAAGTTTTGCAACGATTATTGGCAAGGTTTTTGCTACGATAGTGGGAGTTTCGCTGTTTATGTTTTTCCTGTTCCATTTGGGGCTGAGCTTTCCTGGAAGGAATGTTGTTTATGATGACACCTATTCGTTTACGAATTACTACTTCTTCCTTATACGTGACTGGGCCGAGGTTGATTTTACCATTCCCCGATTCCATTCAGTATTTCTTGAACCTGGCCACATGGGGACCACTATCATTCTTTTTTTATCAACTCAGATTGGCAAGTGGAAACGGTGGTACAATGTTGTGTTGATTGTTGCTTTGGTGTTTTCTTTTTCTTTGGCAGGCTATGGCTTGATGACAATCCTTGTTTTTCTTCACATGTGGATTAAGCGTAAGCGTATTCTTCCTAAGATTATCGCCATTGTCTGTTTTATTGCACTGCTTGTGGGAGGCTCTTTTGTATATAGGGGTGGTGACAATATGTTCAACCAACTTATTGTCATGCGCCTTCAGGTAAAAGATTCTGGCGATGACATTGAAGGCAATAACCGTGTTTCTCCTCGTTTTCAGGCTGAATTTGACAGTTTTATTCAATCTCCAGATTTATTTTTTGGACGTAAGATAAATCATGACATCATGCATGGCAATGCAGGCTATAAGGTATATGTATATACTTATGGTCTTGTTGGATTTATATTGTGTTATCTTTGTTATTTTGCTGCCATGTATAAGGCTCCAGACAAGCGTGCTTTTATAGCGATGCTGATTTTGTCGCTTGCAAATTTCTGGATACGTGCCTATCCTTTTTGGTTTGGTTTCTTCATATCCTATTATCTTTTTGCCTTGCTTCCGACGCCATACATCTTAAATAAAAAGACGCAATATGCAGAGTAGTTCACAGCATAATAAGCGTATAGCCAAAAACACACTTGCATTGTATGTTCGCATGTTGTTGCTGATGGCAATTAGTCTCTATACATCAAGAGTTGTTCTTAAATTGCTTGGTGTAGAGGATTTTGGTATATATAATATCGTGGGTGGTTTTGTGGCTTTGTTTGGAGTGCTGAGTAAATCCTTGTCAAGTGCAGCTAGTCGTTTTTTAAACTATGAAATGGGTAAAGGCAATCGGGAACGCCTTTCTGATGTTTTTTCAACAATTTTTGTTATTCATATACTTTTAGCATTATTTGTGGCGATTATAGCGGAAATAGCAGGTATATGGTTTATTACTCATAAAATGGTTGTTTCTCCTGATAGGTTAAATGCAGCCATTTGGGTGTTCCATTTTTCTGTATTGGCTTTTTGTCTAAATATTTTCACTGTACCATTCAATGCTGCAA
Organism: uncultured Bacteroidales bacterium; assembly: GCA_902802265.1. Taxonomy (GTDB): domain Bacteria; phylum Bacteroidota; class Bacteroidia; order Bacteroidales; family Bacteroidaceae; genus Minthosoma. The sequence continues at coordinate 45,372 of CADCLN010000004.1, forward strand.
TTATTGCGCATGAAAGGATGACGATTTATGCCTATATTAGTATTTTTGAAGGAGTAGGTAAACTATTGATTTGTTATTTAATAGCCATTTCTCCATTTGATCATTTAATATTTTATGCTATTTTGACTGCTGTTGTCCATATACTTGTGATGGGAATGTATATTAGATACAGTTGTAAAAATTTTATGGAGTGTAGTTTGAATCTACATTGTAATAGAGAAATGGTTTTTAATATATCTTCTTTTGCAGGATGGAATATGATTGGTTCTTCTGCGGCTATTATAGCTAATCAAGGTGGAAATATTTTGTTGAATCTTTATGGTGGGGGACCCGTTGTGAATGCAGCACGTGCCATCTCTAATCAAGTGCAACATGCTGTTCAAGGTTTTGTTGAAAATTTTATTGTTGCTTTGCGTCCACAAATTACTCAATCATATGCGAAAGGTAATATGGATTATCTGATGACACTTGTATTTTATGGCTCACGTTTTTCTTTTTATCTGATGTTATTGCTGTGTGTGCCTATTTTACTTAATACAGAATATTTATTAAGTCTATGGTTACATAGAGTGCCCGATCACACGATAGCTTTTGTTCAGTGGACACTTGTATATATTATGATAGAATCTTTGTCTGGTACATTGATTACAGCTCAATTGGCAACAGGTCGCATTCGTAATTATCAGATAGTTGTTGGAGGATTGCAAATGATGAATCTTCCTATTAGTTATGTTTTTTTGTATTATACTGGTTTACCTGAAACTGTTATATATATATTAGTAGTTGTTTCATTGTGCTGTTTGTTTGCGCGCCTTTATATGCTTCATTCACTTATTCACTTGGAAGTTTTGAGTTTTTTCCGAGATGTGTTGATTAATATTCTTGCGGTAGCAATTGCCGCTTGTATAATACCTTTTTTTATCAAACAATTTCTGTCTGTTTCTTTTTTGAATTTTTGTATATTAGCAGCTACAAGTTTCTTGTTTACGAGTCTTTCAATTTTTTTCGTTGGTTGTAATAAGAAAGAAAGAAAAGTTTTTTATAGAAAGTTAATGTTGGTACTAAAACACTTTAAGAATAATGATTACGATAAAGGATAAACATAATTGCAGTGGGTGTACTGCTTGTTTGAATGTATGTACACATCATGCAATCACAATGCAACCTGATACATTGGGGTTTATGTATCCCAAGGTGAATTTGGATATATGTGTTGATTGTGGTCTATGTGAACGTGTTTGTGCATTTAACCCCAATTATGATATCAGTACAAATTTCCCTAATCCACAAGCATTTGCCGCAAGGCATAAATCCGAAAGTGAAATAATGAGGAGTCGTAGTGGCGCCGCCTTTATCGCTATTACGGATGAAATATTGAAACAAAACGGAGTTGTATATGGAGTAGGGTATAAGGAGCATTTTCAAGTAGCTCACAAACGGGCAACGACCAAAGAGCAAAGAGATGAATTTAGAGGGAGTAAATATGTGCAGAGCGATTTAACCAATATATTCCTTCAAGTGCGGGATGATTTAAAATGTGGTAAAACAACTTTGTTTTCTGGTACTCCATGTCAGGTGGCTGGTTTGAAGGCTTTTCTTGGTAAACTGAATACTGATAATTTGATACTTCTTGATATTGTGTGTTCGGGTGTGCCAAGCCCTAAATTTTGGAGCAATCATTTGGATTATTTGGAACGAAAACATCAAAGTCCTGTTTCGTATGTCAATTTCAGAGATAAAGAGGTTTTTGGATGGAAAGCTCTTTGTGAAACTTATAAATATGGTGACTCTCATGAAAAGAAAACATCTCACTATGTATTTTATCAACCCTTGTTTTTCCGTCCTTCATGCCATGTTTGTCCATTTACCAATCTTCATCGTCCTGGGGATATAACAATTGCAGACTTTTGGGGATGGGAACGTGCAGATTCTACATTTAACGCTGATGACAAAGGGTGCTCGTTGGTGTTATGCAATACAGAGAAAGGTCTGTCACTTTTTAATCGTGTGAAAAAAGACTTGAAAGTATTGCCAGTACCACTTGAAAAAGTAATGCAAAACAGATTGAAGAGCCCAACAGAAGAACCAACCCAGAAACAGTCGTTCATTCAATATTACGAAAAGTATGGGTATGAAAAAGCTTTGAAAAAATATGGCATAATAGGCTGGAGACGAAAAATTCTGCTATACAAAAAAAGGATTTTAAAATATTTGTGTGTTTCTCATTGATATAGTTTATATACAGATTGATATAGTTTATATACAGAATAAAATATTGTCTATATATGAAAATAGGAATACTTACTTATCATAGAAGTCATAATTATGGCGCATTATTGCAAGCCATAGCTTTACGTTATGTGTTGACAGAAAAAGGACACGATGTGAGTTTTGTGGATTATTGGCCTGCTTACCACAAACGTTTTTATTCTTTGTTTTCGTTTCACGAGATGAAACAAAAAGGTTTCAAGGGCGGTTTGTTGTATTTGAAAAAGTGTGTGCTTGATTATTCTTTTCGTCATGAAAGATTTGCGACTTTCCAATCTTTTATTCATCAATACATAGAGCCTTATCTTTCTTCATGTAGTGACTCATATGATATGATTATTCATGGAAGTGATCAAATATGGAGAAAGCAAATAGGAACAAAGATGTATAATCCTATATATTTTGGAAATCATAATATTAAATGTTCAAAGAGAGTCTCTTACGCAGCTAGTATGGGTGTTCTTCCAACGAAAGAATCTGACATTCAGTTATTGAAGTCCTATTTCGCCTGTTTAGATGCAATCTCTGTGCGTGAAACGGATTTAAAGGTTCTTGTTCAAAATTGTGGATATACTTGTGAACAACATTTAGATCCAACATTATTATTATCGAAAGAGCAATGGTGTTCAATCTTTAATATCAATCAGAAAAAAACAGGAGATTATGTACTCTATTATGATTTGTTGGAGGATTCATTTGATATGACCGAAATTCAACGCTTTGCCAGCGCACATCACTTAACACTTAAAACAATCTTTGGTCGTCAATCTTCGGGTAAAAACACAGATGATAAATTCTATGTGGCTAATCCGAAAACACTTCTTGATTTGATTTATCATGCAAGTTTTGTCTTCACATCCTCTTTCCATGGACTTGTTTTTGCATTGATATTTCATAAACCATTCTATGCTTCATTTAGTACAAACAGTGGTAGAGCAGAGTCTATCTTGGATGTCTTGAAACTGAAAAATTACTTGATAGCTCCAAAATCCTCTATAGATCAGAATTATCCAATAATAGATTATCAGCAAGTTGATGAATTTTTGGATGTGTTGCGGCAGAAATCTTTGCATTATCTTGAAACATTTATGATTGACAAGTGATTTGATTTTTTTTGTGTTATAATAATTATTTCTTTATGAAACCAGAATTGTCCATTGTTATCCCTGTATATAATCATCCAGACGAATTGTGTGCCATGATTGACAGCATTATTGCAAATAGTTACCAATCATGGGAATTGTTACTTATTGATGATGGCTCAGATAAGCAAACGATAGTTTGTGAGCAGGAATACGCAAAAAAAGACCCTCGTATCAAATTGGTTGAACGTAATCAATTGCCTAAAGGGGCGCAAACATGTAGAAACATGGGTTTGCAACTTGCACAAGGTGAATTCTTGATTTGGTTTGATTCTGATGATATCATATCTGATGAATGTTTGAAAAATCGTGTTGCTTCAATTAAGTCTCACCCTGAACTTGATTTTATGGTTTTCCCGTCAGGAGTTGTGGAGAATGATAAAATTGTTTCAGGTCCTCATATACGAAATATGGGCTTTCGGATTCTTCCCGACGATTTGTCTCTTTTTGCACAGCGTTTCCTGCCCTTTACGGTTTGGACCAATATATATCGGGTCGATTCACTTCATAAGTTTGGAATGAATTGGGATGTAAACCTGCTGTCTCTTCAAGATTCAGACTTTAATATTCAGGCCCTCTTGCGTGGAATGAAGTTCGATTATGCCCAGGTGCCAATAGACTATTATTATCGAATCAATTATTCTTCTAATACAATAGCGTCAAACATAGTTTCAAAAAAACATCAAAAAAGTCACGCATATTGGATAGAGAAGACATTTCAACAAATACAATCAAAATATAATCATCGCTATGATTATTACATTTACCTTGGCGCATTAAAACTGTTCCATTATTCTTGTGAAAAAAAATATGATGATGGTTTCTCTCACATGATTTCTAAGATTATTATGAATTATTCAAAAAAATGGGGCATTATTTGTAATGTGCAGTTCTTTGTCTTAAAACTTTTCTCTTGCTTGATGCCTTATGTTTTATCTCTGAAGTTTGCGTTCTTTAATTATTACAAAAATCAAAAATCTATGATAAAAAAGAAGCGCATTCTTATGGCTTCTGCTTATTGAATAGTGATTATTTCCATTTGGGTATGATGAGAGTTATTATGCTCTTAATTTTATGGAGCGTGTTTATAATCCAAAATGCTAGTTCGCAATCACCCTCTGCTGATAAAGAACGTATGATCTATATTAGTAGTTCTGAAGGGGATGATTCGAATCCTGGCACCTTGTTAAAACCACTTAAAAGCCTTTCTGCTCTTCGTGATGAAGACAGGGTGAATACATGTATTTTGCTAAAAGCTGGAGATGTTTTTTTTGATAGACTCAAGAATCTTCAAAATTGTGAAATTGGTAAATATGGATTGGGTGAAAATCCTGTTATGTGTGGGCTTTTTATGCTAAAAGACATTGAGGCTTGGGAATATATGGGGAATGATGTGTGGCGATTGGATTTTTCTAAATATAAAAATTTCTCTGGTTATCAGTACTCATCTCGTACAAAAACAAATCAAACAGGAAATGTCGGTCTTATTTATTCTTATGAAGACGACCACATATATGGGCATTTAGTAAAATCCCAGGAGGAACTTTTGAATGATGGCGATTTTTTTACTTCAGATGTATTTGCCAAAGATCAGATTACTCAGGAAACGTTTCACTACTTGTATTTCAAATGGCATGAACATCCGAGAGCTTTAGGCAACCTTTGTTTTGTTTCCGGTTCTTATGGAGTTGTGAATTTGAGGAACTGTAATATGCATGATGTTTCAATTGTAGGGTTTGGGTATAATGCCATTACTTCAATAGACTCCACAACCATTAAGAATTGTTCTGTGGATTTAATAGGCGGAAGCATATTGATAGGCTATGGAAAGTGGATTCGTTTTGGCAATGGTATAGAGGTGAATGTGTCTAATGGGCCACGTTTTAATGTCTTGGTTGATAGTTGCATGATTAGCAGAACGTATGATACTGCTACAACCATACAAGGCAGCCGAAAAAAAATAGAATCCCCAGGGAACATCCATTTCACGAACAATATTATTATTCATTGTCGCCAAGGCTTTGAATGGTATATGAATGCGGTTGGTAGTGACCCTGAATATAACGATTGTTCATTCCAGCACAATACAATGTTGCTATGCGGTGACAATATGTTCAATATCCCCTCCACAATGAATGACTGTTGCTTTTTGTGCCAAGACATAGCTTTCCGCCACATCGAAATTTCAGACAACATTTGTGTGGGTGGAAATTATCTGTGCACATACCAACATTACAATCTTCTTCATGACAACATCGTGTATTTGTATCCCAAGATGTTCTTATTGCATCAGAAACACGGAGAATTAGGTACGATTTATCCTAAATCGGAATCAGATGTGCTTGCATACAAAGACATAGTCCACGATGACAGCCGGATTTTTTATGTGGAAAAAGGTGCTATGCTTGAGAATTATGGTTACAAGACCTACATGGAGCAGATAGAAAAGCGTTTACGGCACATTGTTGACTTTTTGAGATATTACAAGTAATAAAATGGAAAAGCAAATATCTAAGACAGATTGATGGAAAGAACAAATACCTTAAAATCACCTCGGAAGCCTCATTCAGAAGCTCTGAATTTATTACGTTTCCCTTTGGCATTAGTCGTTGTACTTGTGCATGTTTTTGGTGCAAGTATTCCTGGGCGCGAACAGTTTATAGAAACAAGTTTCCTCTATAAGGAAACAATGAACTTTGTTAGAGCTTTTTTAGCCAGTCAAAGTGTTCCCATCTATTTTTTTATTTCTGGTTATGTATTCTTTTGGGGCATAACATTGACCAAAGAGAAATATAAACAGAAGTTGCAGAATAGGAAAAAAACGCTTCTGATTCCATATGTAATTTGGAATCTTTTAATGCTGGCACTCTACTTCCTGCTGCGAATGCCGGCTTTTGCTTCGCTTTCACCTTCTCTTCAGCAAATGGAGCCTAATTTCACGCTGTCGGGGTTCTTGAATTGCTTTTGGGATGCGAATTATTCTGTCTTTCCCCTAAATGAACACCCTGGGTCTTCAAATATTTACCCCATTAATGGTCCCTTGTGGTTTTTGCGCGACTTGATGATTGTCGTTCTGACGACTCCTGCTATTTATTGGGTTTTGAAAAAGACGGGTTTCTATGTACTGATTTTTCTTGGAATACTAAAATTGTTTGTGACTCCATACGTGGATTGGGGATATTGTGCAGGTCAGTTATTGACGGCTTATTTCTATTTTTCATGGGGTGCATACATGAGTATTAACAATAAAAACATGATAGTGGAGTTTGGCCGATTTACTCGTATCTCTACGATTCTGTATATTTTTCTTGGTGTTACACACATGATTGCGGCTCATTATTATCCCGCTGCAACTTCAACCATCAAGAGCATAAACATTATTGTTGGACTCTTTTTCGCATATAATTTTGCAGCATGGCTCTTGCGTCATCACATTTGCAAATCCAATGAATTCTTATCCTCGGTATCATTTTTTATTTATATATCCCATCGACTTGTTTGGGTTATTTTGCTTAAAGTTATGCTGATGGTGATAAAGCCATCTTCTGGTATAGCAGGCTTGATGGTGCATTTCATGACATGGGCAACAACCATTATTCTGCTTTGTATCGCATTTTGGTTAATGCGTAGATATTTACCTGGATTACTGAAGGTGGTAGCAGGAAGAAAGTGAGAAAAACATTATATGATAAAGAAAGTTATACTAAATTGCTACAGCATTTGAATAATAGAAGATTATGAACAACGAATTAAAATTATTCGTGTGTGGTATTGCAGGTGCCGTTGTGGTAGGAAATCCTGCTCATGAAATACGACAGAAAAGAGATTAGTTATATGAAGAATCCGCGAGTAAAACTTTGGGTGTGGCTCAGTAGTCTTTATCCTGCCTTTCTGCGAATGGTGTATCACATGGATTTGGGAAAGGATGTGCGCATCTCTTGTAAGGCAAAATTAGATAAGAGTATCAATCCGCGTGGTGTTCACATTGGACATGACACCTGGGTGGCAGCTGGTGCATACATTTTGGCTCACGATTATTGCCGAGGAATTATAACTGATACATACATTGGTTCAAATTGTTTCATAGGTATCGGTTCGGTTATTATGCCTGGTGTGCATATTGGCAATGAAGTTGTTGTGGGTGCCTGTGCTGTTGTAACTAAAGATGTACCAGACAATTGTATTGTTGTTGGAAATCCGGCACGAATTATCAAGACCGGCATACATGTGTCGAAAGGGAAATTGTTGTAATTAGTCATCAAGATATAGTATTTTATAAAATTATGAGAGATTTTCAAGACATCAAGATTGCTGTGGCCGGAACGGGTTACGTGGGGCTCAGCATCGCTACGTTGTTGGCGCAGCACCATGAGGTGGTGGCTGTTGACGTGGTGGCAGAGAAGGTTGACTTGATTAACAATCGGAAGTCACCAATTCAGGATGAGTATATCGAAAAATATTTGGCTGAGAAAGAGCTGAATCTGCGTGCTACGCTCGATGGAGCAGAGGCTTATCGCGATGCGGACTTTGTGGTCATCGCGGCTCCTACGAATTATGACCCTGTGAAGAATTATTTCGACACGAGCCATGTGGAAGAGGTCATCGACCTCGTGCTGAAGGTGAATCCGGATGCGGTAATGGTCATCAAGAGTACCATCCCTGTGGGTTATTGTCGCAGTCTTTACTCTAAGTACGCCATGAAGTTCTTGGGCAATCCCAATTTGGCAGGCAAGAAGTTCAACTTGCTGTTCTCACCTGAGTTTCTGCGTGAGTCCAAGGCTCTGTATGACAATCTGTACCCCAGCCGCATCATTGTAGGTTATCCGAAGCTGATTAACGACAGCGACAACACCTACGCAAGCGAGAATGCTGCCATCGAGGCTATTGCCGGACCTGGGCTGGAAGAAGCTGCCCACACGTTTGCAAAACTTTTGCAGGAAGGTGCGCTCAAACCCGATATCGACACGCTCTTCATGGGCATGAAGGAGGCAGAGGCTGTCAAGCTGTTTGCCAATACTTATTTGGCTCTGCGTGTCAGCTATTTCAACGAATTGGATACGTATGCTGAGGTGAAAGGCCTTGATGCCAAAGCCATTATCCAGGGCGTTGGTCTTGACCCGCGTATTGGTTCACACTACAACAACCCCTCTTTCGGTTACGGCGGCTACTGCCTTCCGAAGGACACGAAACAGTTGTTGGCAAACTATCAGGATGTGCCGCAGACCATGATGTCGGCCATTGTTGAATCCAACCGCACACGCAAAGATTTTATTGCCGACCGTGTGCTGCAGATGGCAGGCTACTACAATTACACCAACCGCATTCGTTGGAACCAGAACGAGGAAACACAGGTGACCATCGGCGTGTTCCGTCTGACGATGAAGTCGAACAGCGACAATTTCCGTCAGTCTTCTATCCAGGGCATCATGAAACGTATCAAGGCAAAGGGTGCAACCGTTATCATCTACGAGCCGACACTCGAAGACGGCACCACCTTCTTTGGTTCGCGCGTTGTAAACAACCTTGACGACTTCAAGGCACAAAGCCAGGCCATCATCGCCAACCGTTACGACTCCTGCCTCGATGATGTGCAGGAGAAAGTATATACAAGGGATATCTTCAGAAGAGACTAATTGTATTTACTATTTACCATTTACTATTTACCATTTTGGGGAGCAAAGAGTCGAAAGAACAGTTCCCAAAAGACAAATGGTAAATTGTAAATGGTAAATTGTAAATGATGTTACATCAGGCTGTCAAAAGGGAAGTCCCTTTTCATCCTGTATGCCAGACCAGTCATGGTGGCAAGCAAATTGCCGCTTTGACTGGTTATTTTTAGGTCGCAATAGGGCAGGCGGTGGTGGTCAAAGGTTTCCCTGCATTCAGCAATGAGGTGCTCGCCCAGTTGTGCCGATTTCAGAAACGTGATGGTGTTCGATATGCCCAGCGTCAGCGTGCCGTGACAGTTGGCGACGGCTGCAAACGCAAGGTCAGCCAACGTGTATATCACGCCACCTTGACACACGCCCGCGCCGTTCAGGTGTCGTTCCTCCACGGTCAGTTCTGCGCGTGCATACCCTTCGCGCACCTCTGTTAACTGAGCACCGATGCTTTTGGCAAAGCGGTCGGTGCTGTTCAGGGTTTCAAGTAAAGTCATGTTCCGTGCCTACCTAAAGTCCATTTCTGTGAGGAAAGTCATCTTGCCCAGCATGATGGCTTCGTTGGCGCGGTCGTTGTTGTCGGTACGGAAGACGAGGACGCCCTTTCCTTTCCAGAGGAAAGAGTAGAGATAGAGGATGTTCACGTCTGCATCGGAGATTTTGCTGATGGCTTCGGCTGCGCGTCCAGGCGTGTCGTCGATGCTCAGGGCCAGTACGTCGCTGAGCTGAACATTGATGCCCGACTCCTTCAGGAGCATATAGGCCTGGGCTGGTTTGTCACAGAGGACGCGGTAGATGCCGTAGTCCTTGGTGTCGGCAAGGGTGGAGGCGATGATTTGGATGCCTGCCTTGCTGAGCATATTGAGCACGCGGATGAGGGTACCGCTTTTGTTCTCAATGAATATGGATAGTTGTTTGATGGTCATAAATTGGGATGTTTTTTTAGTGGAATCGCTACTTACTGATACACTTTGCGCTTATCGACCACGCGGACAGCCTTGCCTTCGCTGACGGGCAGCGTACCTTTGGGCACGAGCTTGACGTGTGGGGTGAGCAGAATCTCGTCCTTCAGGCGGCGCTTGATTTCTTTCTCCAGCTGGAGCAGACGCTGGAAGTCGTCGGTGAAGAGTTCTTCCAGTTCCACTTCTACGGTCATGTTGTCGTTGTCGTCGTCTGTTGTCAGCGTGATGAGGTAATTGCTGGCCAGTTCGGGGAACTGCATCAGAATCTTTTCGATTTGTATTGGGAAGATGTTGACGCCGCGCAGGACAATCATGTCATCACTACGCCCGCGCATACGGTCCAGTCTGACGTGGTTGCGACCGCAAGGACAGGTGCGGCCCAGCACACGGGTGAGGTCGCGGGTGCGGTAGCGGAGCAGCGGCATGGCTTCGCGGTTGAGTGTGGTCAGTACCAATTCGCCGATTTCGCCGTCGGGCACGGGTTCGAGAGTCTCTGGATCCACAATTTCAACGATGTAATAGTCTTCCCAGAAATGGAGGCCATTCTGTTCGGGACATTCGAAGGCCACGCCAGGGCCGCACATTTCGCTCATGCCAAACGAGTTGTACGCCTTCACGCCCAGCATCTGCTCGATGCGCTTTCTTTGTTCCTCGCTGTGGGGTTCGGCGCCGATGGCCAGCACGCGGAGCTTGGTGTCGCGGCGTGGGTCAACGCCCTGTTCCTGCATGACTTCGTAGAGGCGCGTCACATAGCTCGGAACGGCGTGCACAGCAGTCGTGCCGAAGTCCTTCATAAACTTGATTTGGCGCAACGAGTTTCCTGCGGCGGCGGGTACTGTGAGCATACCCAGTCGCTCTGCGCCGTACTGGAAGCCCAGTCCGCCGGTGAACATGCCATAGCCCGATGAGTTCTGGAACACATCGTCTGGTCTCAAGCCCACCATCCAGAGGCAGCGAGCCACGGCATTTGCCCACTCGTCGAGGTCTTTCTGTGTGTGCAGAATGACGGTGGGGTTGCCCGTGGTGCCCGATGAAGAGTGCAACCTGACGCACTTGCGCAAGGGCACGCTGGCTATGCCAAACGGGTAGGTGTCTCTGAGGTCCTGCTTCGTGGTGAAAGGAATCCGGCGCAGGTCTTCAAGGCTCTTGATGTCCTCGGGCTTCAGTCCGATAGACTCAAAACGTTGTTTGTAGAAAGGGGAGTTCATGCAATGCTTCACGGTGGCTTGCAGACGCTCCAGCTGGAGCTTGTTCAGCTCCTCGCGCGAGAGGGTCTCGAACTCAGGATGAAGATAAGGTGACTTGTCGTCCATTGTGTTGTTTATGTTTTTAGTTGAAATGACACATTATTAATATATAAGCATCGGAAAAGTGTGAACACATTCCCAAATCTGTTGCAAATATACGACAAAAAGCCGACACTACGGCAAGATTTTCAGAAGAATTACACAAAAAATCAGTCTTCCTTTACAAAGAAATGACTGAAACAGTTCTGAAAACTTAAAACATCGCCGATGTTTTCAGAAACGATGTCGCTGTTTTAATTTTGCACCCGTGTGAGAAAAGTTTTGGTTCTCAATATGGCAGAAAAAATTTTTGTGTTGGGTTAAAAAATGAGCATTTTTTGCTTTTTATGTGACCACAATGTTGCATGAATGGTAAAAAAGTCGTACTTTTGTCGCAAAATTTTGCAAAAAGCATGTTAAAACAGATTTATTTTGCTGGAGGATGCTTCTGGGGAACAGAACATTTCTTCAAGCAGGTAGATGGGGTGCTGCTGACGGAGGCTGGCTATGCCAACGGACGCACGCCGAATCCCACCTACGAAATGGTATATACGGACCAGACGGGCTATGCCGAAACGGTGCGGGTGGATTATGCCCCCACATCGTGCGACCTGGCGTTCCTTGTGCGTATGTTTTTCAAAGCAATCGACCCCACGAGCCTGAACCGTCAGGGTGGGGATGAAGGCACGCGCTACCGCACGGGCATTTATTACACGGACGAGGAGGACTTGCCTGTGATTCAGGCTGTAGTGGCTGAAGAGCAGAAGAAGTACGACCTGCCCATCGTGACGGAAGTGCTGCCGCTGAAGAATTACTACAGAGCCGAAGACTCGCATCAGAGCTATCTGGCTCGCAATCCCGAAGGCTACTGCCACCTGCCCCTCAGTCTGTTTGAGTGGGCACGTCAGACCAAGATGGGCACGCTCGTCATGTGGCTGGTGCTCTTCTTCTGTGCTGCCACGGTGCAGGCTCAGGATGACAAGGACAAGGACAAACCGCAGTCGGTGCCGATGCAGGGTGTCACTCCGCAGGTGCCCCAAAACCGTCAGCCCACGAATGTGATTCTGATTCAGGGAACCATCAAGGACGCTCAGGGAGAAGCCCTGCCAGGAGCCAACGTCTATGTGCGTGAAACCAAGGCAGGAGTCGTTACCGACCTGGAAGGAAAGTTCACCCTGTCGATTCCGCGCGGAAAGCGTGCCACGGTTGACTTCTCTTTCGTGGGCATGAAAACCCAGACCAAGACCTACGACGGCAAACGCAATGCCATGAACCAGAACATCGTGTTGCAGGAAGATGGCCAGTTGAGCGAAGTCGTCGTCACAGGTCTGTTCGACTACAAGTCCTCTACCTTCACGGGTTCAGCCACGTCCTATTCGCAGGAAGAACTGAAGCTGGTGAGCAACAACAATGTGCTGAAGGCCGTACAAGCCCTCGACCCCTCGTTTGTGGTGGACATGAACAGCGTGATGGGTAGTAACCCGAACTACATGGCCGACATCACCATCCGCGGAAAAGCCAGTTTCGGCGGACTGCAAGGTGAATACAGCGGCAACCCCAATGCTCCGCTCTTCATCCTCGATGGTTTCGAGGCCACGCAGCAACAGATTTTCGACCTCGACATCAACCGCATCAAGTCGGTCACCATCCTCAAGGACGGCGCAGCCAAAGCCATCTACGGTTCGAAGGCAAGCAATGGCGTGATTGTCGTCGAAACGATTCTGCCCGAGGCAGGCAGGCTCCGCATCACCTACACAGGTGACTTGACCATCGAAGCCCCTGACCTCACATCCTATAATATATGCGATGCCGCCGAGAAACTGGAGGTGGAAAGGAACTCTGGGCGTTATTCCTCGTCGGTTCCGTACTACCAAGCACAGCTCGACGAACAGTACAACGACATTGTCGCCAACATTGCACGCGGCGTGAACACCTATTGGCTGTCGCAGCCGCTACGCACCAGTGTGGGCAACAAACACACTGCCTATCTGGAGGGCGGTACACAGGAAATGCGCTATTCAGCCAGTCTGATGTACAACAAAGTGACGGGTGTGATGAAAGCGTCTGGACGACGCACCCTTTCTGGCAACATCAACCTGTCCTACAGATACAAAGGCTGGATGTTCCGCAATTCGCTCTCCGTCACGGGCAACAAGGCCGACGACAGTCCGTATGGCACGTTTGGCGACTACGTGGGTGTGAACCCATACTTCTCGCCCTACGATGAAAACGGCAACGTGGTGAAGGTGCTGGGCACCTACACTTCGCCAGGAGCCAACGGTAGCACAACCACCTACTACAATCCCTTCTACAATGCTGGCATCGGCACGAAGAACTTCTCCAAATATACCGAAGTGGTGGAGAACTTCTACTTGGAATACAGACCGATAGAAGACCTGCGCTTCACGGCCCGTGTTGGATATACCCACCAGAGCAACAAGCGTGAAGACTTCTACCCAGGCGACCACACCCGCTTCTACGATTGGACGGGCGACCGCTATTTCCAGCGTGGCAGCTACTCCATCACGAATGGCGAAACCAACAGCCTTTCGATGGACTTGACCGCCAACTTCTCGCATACCTGGGGCCCGCACATGTTGCTGGCAAACGCCGCCTATTCGTTGCAGTCGAGTAGTGCCATCAGCGAAGGCATGTCGGCGTGGGGCTTCCTCAACAACCATGTGGATTACATCACCTTTGCCAAGCAATATGCCGAGGGCGGAAAGCCTTCGGGCAACGAAAGCCGTACACGCTCGCTGGGTATTACGGCGGCTGCCAACTACTCGTTTGACGAGCGTTACCTGCTCGACCTGAGCCTCCGTTTCAACGGTTCCTCAGTCTTCGGCAGCGACAACCGTTGGGGTACCTTCTGGAGTGTGGGTGCTGGTTGGAATTTGCATAAGGAACACTTCATGGAGGATGTGGATTGGCTGACGCTGTGCAAGTTCCGCGTCACCTACGGACTGACGGGTAACCAGAACTTCTCTCCATACCAGGCGAAGGCAACCTACAAGTTCTACGACAACATCATCTACGACAACATCAGCGGCGCATACCTCATGGGAATGCCGAACCCCAACCTGAAGTGGCAGCAGACGGGCGACTTCACCGTGGGACTTGACCTCGGCATCAGCAAGAAACTCAACCTGCGCTTTGACTACTACAATAGCCGCACCCGCGATGCCCTCATCGCCATGTCCATCCCTGCATCCACAGGTTTCACAACCTACATGGAAAACCTGGGCAACGTGCAGAACCGAGGCATCGAAGCCACAGCAAACTGGCGATTCTACCAAAGCGGGCAGTCGTACATGAGCCTGACCGGAAGCATTGCCCACAATGTGAACAAGGTGACCGACATCAGCGACGCACTCAGCACCTTTAACCGTGAGCAAGACGCCGAAAAGACCACGTCGCCCATCATTCGCTATGAAGAAGGCCAGTCAATGACTGCCATCTGGGCTGTGCAATCGCTCGGCATCGACCCCGCCACAGGTCGCGAAATGTTCATGAAGAAAGACGGCACGACCACCTACGACTACACCACCGATGACTACATCATTGCGGGCGACTCCAACCCGAAGGTGCACGGCACGTTTGGCTTTAACGGCGAGTACAAGGGCATAGGTCTGAGCCTCTTGTTCAGTTATCAGCTGGGTGGCGACCTGTACAACCAGACGCTGGTTGATCGTGTGGAGAACGTCAACATCGCCAACAACGTGGACCGCCGCGTGTTTAGCGACACCTGGAACAACCCTGGCGACTTGGCACTCTACAAGCATATCAGCAGTACGCCGACGACCACCTACGCCTCGACACGTTTTGTGCAGCGTGACAACATGCTCGACCTCACATCCGTTTCAGCCTACTACGATTTCAAATACTGCTCATGGTTGCAGCGCATCCGCTTGGAACGTCTGCGTCTGACATTCTACATGAACGACGTATTCCACCTTTCCACGGTGAAGGCAGAACGTGGTATCAACTATCCGTATGCCCGTTCCTTCTCCTTCTCGCTCACGGCAACATTCTAACCCCCAAACATGGAAAAACAGATGAAACAACTACGATATACTATTATCATTTCAGTGGCAGTCCTGTTGACGGCCTGCAACAAATGGCTCGACGTGCAGCCGCGCTCGCAAGTGGAAGACACGGAATTGTTCGAGACCGAAAGCGGCTACAAGGAAACCTTGGCTGGTGTCTATTCCTCCATGGTTTCCTCGACCACCTACGCTAAAGAGATGACCTACGGATTCATGGGTGTATTGGGACAGGAATGGGACTTCTACTACGCTGCGCAATACGACGATGCGGCAGCATACAAATATGATGCAGCTTTCCCGACGAGCACCCTCCGCAGCATTTGGTCTAACAGCTACAGCGGCATAGCCAATGTAAACAACCTTTTAGCCCATATCGACGACAACACCAGCCTCTTCTCCAAAGACAACCATGGAGTCATCAAGGGAGAAGCCTACGCCCTGCGTGCCTTCCTGCACTTCGACCTCCTTCGTTGCTTTGGAGTGAGCTATGCCGTAAACCCCAATCAGCCCTCTATCCCCTACAGCACATCGTTGAGCTACAGAGTGTTCCCGCAGTTAACCGTTCACGAAGTGGCAGAATCCGTGATTCAGGACCTGCTCACCGCCGAAACCTTGCTGCAGACCTCCGACCCCATTGTGACAGGACGCGAAATTCAGGAAAACACCGACAACGGCTACCTCTTGAATCGTCAGCAACACTTGAACTACTATGCCGTAAAGGGACTCCAGGCACGTGTGTATATGTGGATGGGCGAATACGACAAAGCGTTGGCTGCTGCCAATGTAGTCATTGCCAGCGAGAAATTCCCCTGGGCCACAGTGGCTAACCTGCAGGCAGGCTACGACCGTTCATTGGCTACGGAGCAACTCTTTGCCCTGAACAACCTGACGCTGAAAGCCGACGTGGCAGACTCCTATTTCTCCGACGATTCGCAATACAGTTTTGCTGTGACACGCGACCGCCTTCTGGACTACTTCGGCAATGCCACACAGGACTACCGCTACACCTTCCTGTTCAAGTCAGGCTCTGCCACCCATGCCAACAACCGCTATCTGATGAAATACGATGAGTCCGCCGGCAACAACGTCTATTACAAATACAAGATGCCCCTCATCCGTGTTTCGGAGATGTACCTTATCAAGAGCGAAGTGCAGTATCGCCAGGGAGACAACGATGCAGCCAAAGCCACGCTGAACACACTGCGTGTGGCTCGCAACTTGCCTGCACTCACCGATTTCCCCACCGATTTTGAGCTGGAACTGATTTATGAGTACCGCCGTGAACTGTTGGGCGAAGGTCAGCTCTTCTTCCTCTACAAACGATTGAACCGTCCCGCCATCCTCTACTCCGACGTGAATGCGGTGGACGAAAAAGTCTATACCTTCCCGCTGCCTATTACCGAAACGGAATCGGCACAGCGCGAGGCTAACAAGTAAGGCTTATTTACCATTTACCATTTACCATTTACTATTTACCATTTACCAACGATATTTACCATGTACCATTTACCAATGATATTTACCATGTATCATGTACCATTTACCATTTCTCCCCCTAGAGGGGGAGTTAGAGGGGGTCTTCCTTTCCTCCTCATTTCTTTGGCACTCTTCATTTTCTCCAGCTGCTCAAAGGAGGAAGTCTCCACCTACGACACAGGCTACACCGCGTTGAACATCTGGGTGGGTAATGCCGCAGGGGCAGTCTTTGAGAAAGAAACCTACAATTACTCCTACGCATACGAAGAAGGCAGCGTGACATTCTATGCCCAGCTGAGCGGAATGCCCGTTCCCTACGACCGCACCTTCCGTCTGGAAGCCTTCGGCGGAGATTCAGCCCTGATGGCAAACACGGTGCGTGTGGAAGACTATGTGCTGCCAGCAGGAGCCATCAGAGGGGAATACAAAGTCTATTTCAATTCGCAGAAACTGTCAGACCCCACACTGTTCACAAAACAAGACGGCATGATTCATTTCCGCATGGTGCCTAACGACCAGTTTGCCATTGGTTCGGAAAACCATCAGCAGTTTACCGTAGTGCTGAAAAACTACCTTGCCAAACCCTCCAATTGGGACAAGGCAAACTTCCCCAGCAGGGCACTTTCCGTCTTCTTTGGCACATACAGCCGCGTGAAATACCAGTTTATGATTGAGCACCTCGGCATGAAAGACTTTGAAGTGAACTACAACGCGCAAACAGCCTATAACGAGGAGACCAATGTCGTCTCTAATTCTTACGCCATCTACCTGTTGCAAGTAATGCAACGTGCATTGAACGAATACAACAACACACACGAAACGCCCCTCACCGACGAGCAAGGCAATCTCGTGACCTTCCCCAATTCAGCCTATTAACAGCCATCCGTCATGAAATACCGCATTATTATTCTTTTCGCCCTTCTGCTGTCCCTCATCACTTCCTGCTACAAAGACAAAGGCAATTATGATTACCACGAACTGGAAGACGTTGCCATCGATACGACTGACGTAGGCATGCAGTCGGAATACGCCATCATGCGTTTCGACACTTTGGTGCTGAAGCCAAAAGTCTATTTTGAAGGCCAGGAAGTGACCGATGCCAGCCAGGCACCGTTGGACTACCTGTGGACCATCTTCAGTGCCACGACGGGCACGGGAGCCAATCAGGTCATCGACACCATCGGCCATGAGCGCATCCTGAACAGCGTCATCAGCCGCACAGGTGGCAACTACCTGGTGCAGCTGGTCGTAACCAACCGCCACGACGGTGTGAAGCAATTCTTCCGCATCCCAGTCTCCGTCAGCGAAGTCTTCAATGGCGGCTGGATGGTGTTCTATGAACGGGCTGACAAGCCAGGCTATTCCGACCTCGCCCTTATCTTCAACGCCTGGACCAAACTGAACGTCAACTACAATCGCTACTACACCAACCTCTACGAAACCACCAACGGCGAACCGCTGAAGGGGCACCCCATCCGCTGTCTGGACATCGCCGTGTCGCTCGCTGCAGGCAACAACTACGTGGGGCTCTGCACTGACTACACCTTGGTGGGCGTCAGCGAAAATGGCATCGAGCGGGCACTCGTCTTTAAGGACTTCTTCCACAACCCACCCACCACCATGGCTCCCACCTGGTACGGTCAGCACGGTTCGGGTGTGATGTCGGGACAAAGTTCCGAAGTGCTCATCAACGACAACCAGATATATACCAACACCTACACCTACAGTGCCACCGAAGGCAGAAACACACGCTTCAGCGTGCCCAAGATTGCCAACGGCATCGGACAACTTGCCGCCTGGAATGCCGAAATACCCCAAACCCTGAACTACGGCATTGTGGTTTACGACCAGACCTATCAGCGATTCCGCTATGCAGGCTACAATTCTGCCCTTCTTGAAGAATTTGCCGAGCAAAGTCCCGCTGCAGCTTTCGACATCAACCACACAGGCATGACCATGCTCCTGGCAGACTGGGGCAGGGGTACAAGCATGGGCGTAGGTCTTCGTCCTTTCGAATACTTCATCATGGCAAAGGGCTCGGAACGCTACTTGGCCGTGGCAAACTTCTCCAGCACATACCCCACCACCGAAAACATCGGCATCGGACTTTATCCCATGGACGACCTCTGTCCAGACATCGACAAAGCCACCACCATGTCGGCCAGCCACGTCGGCAGCTTTATCTACTACGGCGCAGGCAGCAAAGTATATACATTCGCCTACGACTCCAACCAACCCGCCGCTGTGGCATGGGAAGCACCCTCTGCGGATGAAGAAGTCACCTGTGTGCGTATCATGAAATACTACCACGGCACCATCTACGGCTACGGCATGGTGCCACGTGCCGACAACCTCGTGCACATTGCCACCTGGAACGAACAGACACAGCAGGGACACCTCTATGAATACCTCATCAACCCCGCCAGCGGCATCCTCAACACTACCCAGTGCTACGACTATCCCATTCCTGGTCGCGTCAAAGACATGGCCTGGAAGTTCTCTATGCAATAATTCATTCATCACTAAATTATTTTGTTATATGAAAAAACTTACAACAACCCTCCTTGCCCTCCTTTCCGCCGTCACCCTGATGGCACAGGGCATCGCCTTCGAACCCGAAGGCACCACATTGGAACAAGCATCTGCCCTCGCCAAGGCACAGAAAAAACTCATCTTCCTCGACTGCTACACCCAGTGGTGCGGTCCCTGCAAGAAGATGGCACGCGACGTCTTCCCCATGGCAGAAGTAGGATCCTTCATGAACCCCAAGTTCGTCTCCATCAAGATAGACATGGAGAGTGCCTACGGCGCACCGCTCGCCAAGAAACTCCAGATTACGGCGTACCCCACCTTCATCATCTTCAATGCCGACGCACAGGAAATCGGCCGCTTCCTCGGTGGCAGTCCTGCCGACGAATTCATGAAGAAGGTGGAGGAGAAAAGCAAGGACAACTCATCCTCACAACTGCAAGCCCGCTGGCAGAGTGGAGACCGCGACCCGCAGTTCCTGCAGGAATATCTCAACACGCTCAACGCCAGCTACAAGGGCGAAGAAGCCGACCTTGTGGCAGAAGCCATCCTCGAAGGCAAGGAAGCCACCTTTGCCAACGACAGCACCCTGCGCATGATTTTCATGCGTAGCATCAACAACCCCTTTGCAAAGTCTTTCGTTTACACCGTAAAGAATCCAGCAGCCCTGAAGGCAGCCATTGGCGACATGCCCGTAGAAATGAAAATCAAAAACGTGCTCGAAACCTACCATCGCCAACTGATCAACGAGCACGACGGCACAGCATCCCTCGACCAGCAGAAATTCGACCAGTTCGTTGCCCTGCTTAGCGAAATGGGCATCAAGGAGGCAGACCACTACCGTCTCATCACGCTGATCACCCTCAGTGAGAAGCAGAAAAACTTTGCAGCCTACATGAAGTATATCAAGGAATACCTGGCAAACCCCAACCTTGATGCCGACGACATGCAGCTCGCACGCTGGGCTCGCCCCTTCTCCAGTCCTACCGACAACTCGGCCGAGAAAGCGGAAATGAAAGCCCTGCTTCAGCAGCGTCTCGACGACCTCCGTGCCGGCAAGCGTCAACCCATGACACGTGTGGGCAACATGCGACTCTCCGTTCCCACCGACGTCCTTATCAGCAAAGTAATCGACGCTATGGACGGCAAAATGCCCAATCAGTAACCCCCCTTTTCGTTAGTAATAAACCGATGAAAAAGAAAAAAACATTAGCAATACTATTCGTGTTGGCGACGCTAACCCCAGCCCATGCACAGTGGACCAACTACGACACCCAGAGCACCATCCGAGGCGTGTTTGGTGCCATCAATGCCGCCATCGAGTCGGAAGAACGAAAAAAAGAGATGGAAATCCATGCTCGGCAGAAAGTGGAGTTTGAACAGAGTTTTCAGGATGCCATGACCGAAGCCAAGGCGTTTGAAGCATCAGAGAACTGGGAGGAAGCCCTGGAGAAATACGAGGAAGCCGCCAAGCTGAACTGCAAATACGGCTACACCGACCAGCGTACCATATCGAGGAAGATTACCAGCCTCTACGTCAAGGGAGGTCGTGAAGACGATGGTCCCAGCATCCTGCACAACGATGCCGTGAAGCTAAAAGACTACTCCGCCTATCGCTACGTCAGGGAGAACCCCGTCTATGTGAACAAAAAGCAGACTGCGACAAAGATTGTGCGTGTAGCCTGTTCGGAGAAAGAGACGCGTCTGGAACTGGAGTGCGAAGCCCCGCAATCCAACTATGGCATGAATGTAAAGGGTTCAGCCTACATCAAGGGTAACAAAGGCGGCAAGCAGGAATTGGTAAGTGTAGAAAACATCACCATGGCGCCAGCCTACACCACCATCCCCTGGCCGTATCAGAAGCTATGTTTCGCACTCATCTTCTCACCCCTGCCCGAGAACGCCACCGAGTTCGACTTCATCGAACCGTCCAGCACCTGGCAGTTCAAGAATATCAAATGCAAGTAGCATCAATGCATTATATTAGCACTTGAAAAATCATAACACAGCACTTGTCAATCCCAAAGTTAACAGTTGTCAATTCGAAGTATAGTGCTTATTGTTTTGATTTAGTCTCGAAAGATACTCTCGGTCTTGTTCCAGTCAAAGAAGAAAGCCCCCTTGAATCGTGTGAGGATTCAAGGGGGCTTTTGTCTGTATGGTGTGTCGGAATGTTTATTCTTCTGCTCCTTGGCTCAGGTAGATTTCGATGAGTCGGGTGATGTCGTTCACGGTGATGGCGCCGTCGCGGTCGATATCGCCCTTGATGGGGTTGGGTTCTTCTTCTTCTTCCTGCTGCTTGATGTAGGCTTCGTAGGTTTCGCCGTCAACGAAGTGGAGGGTGGCGTTGATGAGGACGTACTGGGTGTCGCTCAGGATGGCGAAGCTGGCTTTGTAGTCCTGACCTTCGGTGACACGGTATTTGCGGTCGTAGTATGTCAGCTGTTCAACGCCGGTGCTGTCAACCCAGTTCCATGCCCAGAGGGTGTCGTTATAGACGGTCTCCGGTGCGCGCAGTTTGGCTTGGCTGCCTGTGCCAGGAATGGTGTCGGGGGCTTCGGGGTCGTATTCTTTCCACCAGTCGTAGAAGAAGTAGCTGACGGTGTCGGCTGTCTCGTTGAGCTTGATGCAATAGACTGCTGGGTAGGCGTTGTGGCCGTGTCCGGCATCCCAACCGCCCCAGTAGGTAGTGTATTCGCCGTCGGCATCGCGCCAGCCGTCGTAGAGCCCGATGAAGTCGGCATTGTATGACCCGTTGAGGTTCAGACCGTAGATGGTGGCCTGGCTGATGTCGTCGATGCCGAGTGCAGCGGTGATGCTGTTGACATCGATCAGGGAGTATGTCAGCGGGTTGTACTGGTCGGTGATGGTGAGCGCCATGGTGCCTTCCACGTCGATGGTCTTGACGAGTTCTTTGCCCTTGATGGAGAAGCTGACGGTGTAGGAGTCGCTGCTCTGGGAGAGGGTGTCGGTGGTGTAGGTGGCAATGTTTGCCTGTGCAACGGCTGCCCCTGTGGTGACGATTTTGTAGGAATGTCCTTCTGCCCATTCATAATTGAAAACTACGTTGACAAATTCTGGTGCAGCTCCGGTTCCTCTTGCTGATGCAAAGGCTTGTACGGGTTCTGTGGCGTTGTCGATGTAGAGGTCGTAGCTTACAGCGAGCATGTTGAAGAAGGTGAGGGTGTAGTTGGCTGGGTTGGGGTAGGTGAGCACGATGCCTTCGAGGTTGAGGTCGTCGAGGTTTTCATAGACGCGTCCGTCCTGGATGTTCCATGTGGCTGTGCCCCATTCCCATGTCTGGGCGTTTGCCGAGAGGAGTGTAGCGAATGCTACAGCGAGTGTGAGTAGTGTTTTTTTCATAATGGAGTTGTTTTAATTTATAAATGTTTTTGTTGTTTTTTCTTAATTCGGGGCAAAGATACGAAAAAAATGAAGAATGAAGAATAAAGAATGAGGAATTTTTTTTCTTGCAGGGTTATTATTCTGTGGAATGGGTGTTTTTTTGCATTTTTTTCTGTTCTCTTTGCCTAACGGCTTCGTACATGAGGATGGCTGCGCTGACGGAGACGTTGAGGGAGTCGAGTTGCCCCAGCATGGGGATGCGGATGTGGGCATCGGCGGCCCTGCGCCACTGGTCGGTCAGTCCTGTGGACTCGGTGCCCATGACGATGGCTGTGCCTTGGGTCATGTCGGTGTCGTAATAAAGATGGGAGTCTTGCAGTTGTGCGGTAAGGATTTGAATGCCATGCTGCTTGAGGAATAATATGCAGTCTTCGGAACGGCACGCTACACAGGGTACGGTGAAGATGGAACCGAGGCTGCTTCGGATGAGGTTGGGGTTGTAGAGGTCGGTGAGCGGGTCGCACACGATGACGGCATCTGCTCCGGCTGCGTCGGCACTGCGCAGGATGGCTCCGAGGTTGCCTGGTTTTTCTACGCTTTCGAGGATGACGAGAAGGGGGGTGTCGCTCAGTCGGAGGTCGCTGAGTTGCAAGTTGGGGGTTTTGACGATGGCGATGATGCCTTCGGTGCTGCCTCGGTAGGCCATTTTTTGGTAGAGGGTGGGGGAAACGGGGAAAAGACCCCCTCTAGCTCCCCCTCCAGGGGGAGGATTTGGGATGGGTGGTGTGGTCAGGGTGGGGCAGTAGAAGATGGTGTCGATTGGGAGTCCTGCCTGGATGCAGTGTTGGAGTTCGCGTTGGCCTTCGACGACAAAGAGTCCTTGTGACCGCCGTTCAGAGGATTTTTGCTGAAGGGCGATCAGAGCTTTTATCTTGGGGTTTTGTGTGCTGGTGATTTCCATTATTTATTTGCAATGGTACATCATGCCGACTACTTTTGTGGCGAGCCATGTGGGTAGCAGACGTGCTCCTAAACATTCCAGGTCGGAGAGAAAGTCGCTGGTGTAGTAGAGGCTGGGGTTCGTTTGGGTGCAGGCTTTGACTACTCGCTTGGCACAGGATGCGGCGGTGAGCCCGTTCTCTTCGTCATGTTCCATCTGCTGGATGGCGGCTTGCATGTTGGGATAGACGTCGCTGCCAGCAAGGTCGGTGCGGCGTGCTGCCCCGAATCCTGTCTTTACATCGCCTGGCTGCACACAGCTGACCGTCAATTTGTATGCCTTCAGTTCGTTTTTCAGGGAAAATGCAAACGAGTTGATGGCGGCTTTGGTGGCTGAATACATGGCCTGGAAGGGGATGCCGAAAACGGCTGCCATGCTGCTGACAAAGACAATGCGTCCACGCTCATGGCTGTTTGTCATGGGTTGTTTGCGCATCAAAGGCAAAGCTGCCTGCACCACACGGATGGGACCATAGGTGTTCACATTGAATTGCCGTTGCATTTCTTCTTCTTTGGTAAATTCAATGGAACCGGCTACGCCCATGCCGGCACAAAGCACCAGCACGTCGATGCGTCCGTCGGTTTGTGCGATTTGCTGAATGGCTGCGTCGATGGTGTCACGTTGGGTTACGTCGCAGGGTATGTGCTGCACGCCCTGTTGTGGTTTGTGGGTTCTTGAAAGGTCGTAAACTTTGTAGCCCTTGTCGGCCATTTGGCGAGCTGTTTCACGTCCGATGCCCGACGAGGCTCCTGTGATGACTGCTATTTTCATGCCGGATGGTTTTGCTTGAATGTTTCGATGCGTTCCTTGAAGATGGGTTCCTGTTCTTTCTGGAAGAATGAGGTGCAGATGCGGACTCCCTGTTCGTTGCTGCCCATGGTGTCGAGCGGGAAGACGGCAATGCCGTAGTACATCAGTTCGCGGGTGAGTTGCAGGTCGTTCATGCCTGGATATTGCACGGTGAAGTAGAAGCCGTCGGCCAGGGGTGCACCGAGGTCGTTGTCGTAAACCAGGTAGAAGCCGTTGGCCTGGAGTACGTCCTTCATGAATTTGGCTCTTCTGCCGTATTCGCGTACATCGGCAAGGAAGTTGTAGCTGCCGTCGCAAGCAGCCTCCATGAGTGCGGCCATGGCGTGTTGCACGCTGTGGGTTGTTCCGCTGGAGAGTGTGTACATCAGACGGTTGCAGAAGAAGTTTCCAAATTCGCCCACGCCAAAGTTCTGTTGAAGGGCAGGATAGACGCGGTGGTAGAGTTTGTTTGAAATGCAAGCCACACCGATGCGCTGTCCTGCGTAGGAGAATGCCTTGGAACCGGAAATGGCTAAGATGTAGTTGTCTGTATAGCGGGCAATGGTTGCCTGGAATGGTGCCTTGAAGGGATGGGAGAGGTCGCGTCGGAAGTCCATGGCAAAGTAGGCCAAATCTTCCAGCACGATGATGTCATATTTGTCAACCAGCTGTGCGATGCCCTGCAGTTCTTCTTCGTTGAAGCAAACCCATGAGGGGTTGTTCGGATTGGAATAGACGATGCCGCAGATGTTGCCGGCTGAAAGGATTTCGTCCAGTTTCTTGACCAGTGCGTCGCCACGGAAATCGTGGATGTCGAGTCCGATGTGCTTCAGTCCAATCACATCACATTGTGTGGTTTGCACGGGGAATCCTGGATGGATGAACAGCACGGTGTCCTTTTGGGGCATGGCATGATGCCAGGCTGTGAAGGTGGCAAAGGTTCCCTGCATACTGCCTGTAGTGGGGATGCAGCAAAGCGGGTCGATGTCGATGTCGATGAAGGCTTTGACGAATTGCGAAGCTGCTTTCTTGATGCGGGGTATGCCACCGTTGGGCGGGTAGATGGTGGCACAACCGCCCTCTAATGCTTCTTGTTCTGCTTTCAGCGCAATGCTGGATGGTTGCAGTCCTGGCACGCCCATCTCAAGATGGATGACGGGTTGTCCGGTCTTTTCTTCCAAAATGCGGGAAAGCGACTGAAT
The DNA here is from genome assembly GCA_902802265.1 of uncultured Bacteroidales bacterium. GTDB lineage: Bacteria > Bacteroidota > Bacteroidia > Bacteroidales > Bacteroidaceae > Minthosoma. The sequence goes on from CADCLN010000004.1 coordinate 71,077, forward strand.
GTCGCGAATGGTAGCTTGTGAAAAGTCGCCCAGCGCCATGCTGTCGATGGTTGCTGTGACTATGTTGTAATCTAAGGGTGTGTTCATTATATTTATTATTTGATTTGCTGAACGGGGAAGGTGAAGTAGGTGTCGGGGAATGGTTCGTTTGCCAAGGTGAAGTGCCACCATTCTGTGGGGAAGGGTTTGAATCCGTGGCGCATCATGGCAGCACGGAGCGTCATGCGGTTTTGAAACTGCACGCTGGTGATGCTGTCGTTTTCTGCGTATTCAAACGTTTCGGGATTGCCACCGAAGTCGGGATGACTTTCGTGGCCGAACCAGTCGAATGTTCCGCCCATGTCGAGTTCCTTTTCTGTTTCCATGTCGAAGAGGGTCAGGTCAAGGGTGGAGCCGCGTGTGTGACCACTCCGTTCACAGATGTATTCCTGCGGGAACAGCACATCTTTGGGCAGGTCGGGGTAGAAGTAGCGTTTCATCAGCGTATCGCTCATGTTTTTGCTCCAGCGCACGAAGTGGTCAACGGCACATTGCGGACGGTAGGCATCGTAGATTTTCAGTCGGTATCCTTGTTTCATCACGTCGTCGCTTACAGCTTTCAGACTGTCGGCTGCCTGTTTGGTCAGCAAGGCGGTTGGCTCCAAATAGCCGTCGATGCGTGTTCCTACAAAGTTGTAGGTGCCGAAGTAGCGGATTTCCAGAATCACATCGGGTACAACATCGGTCAGTGTGACGAACTGGCTGTTGTCGTCGGTTGGGTTTGTCGGGTTGTTGCAGTTTTTCTTGCAACAGGAGGTAATGACACTGCAGGTAATGGAAACCAACAGCCATAGGGAGAATGTTCTTATCATGCCTTTTGTTTTTATTTCTAAAATGGAAAGGGATGTGCACACACCCCTTTATAAAATATATAATGTATAGTCCTGTGACTTATTTCCAATCTGTCAGAATAGTTCTCTTGTCGAGCACATGTTTCGCTTTACCGGTAGAGCGTTCAATGTTGCCTGGTTCCTTGATGTGGATGTTTGGCTTGATGCCCACCATAGAGACGATGCGGTCGTAGAGCGGTTTGATGAATGGCATCTGCTTCGATGGGTTGGGCGAGAAGTACTCGGTGCGGAGTTCCACGTCGAGGTCGAAGGTGTCTTCGTTGTTCTTGCGATCTACGGTGATGAAATACTGTGGGGTATATACAGGGAATTCTGTCAGGATTGTTTCGATTTGTGATGGGAAAACGTTCACACCACGGATGATGAGCATATCGTCTGACCGGCCCAGAATCTTTCCAAGTCGTACTGTGGTGCGTCCACATTCGCAGGGTTCGTAGATGAGGTGTGTGAGGTCTCGTGTGCGGTAGCGGAGAATGGGCATGGCTTCCTTACACAGGGACGTGAACACCAGTTCACCTTCTTCGCCTGGTGCTACAGGCTCCAGTGTTTCTGGGTTGATGATTTCTGGATAGAACATATCTTCTGCAACATGCGTACCGTTTTGGAATAAGCATTCTCCACCTACACCTGGGCCGCACATTTCTGTCAGTCCGTAGATGTCGATGGCCTTGATGTGCAGTTTCTTTTCCAATTCTCGGCGGATGCCCCATGTCCAGGGTTCTGCTCCGAAGAAGCCGACACGCAGTTTCAGGTCTTCTGCCTTGATTTCAGGGTGTTTCTCTATCACCTCGGCCAAATGCAGGGCATACGAGGGGGTACAGCAGAGAGCCGTTGTGCCAAAGTCTTTCATCAGCATAATCTGCTTCTCGGAGTTGCCTGCTGAGGTCGGCAACTGAACGGCTCCACGCACGGCGGCTCCGTCGTGTGCACCGAGACCTCCTGTAAACAAGCCGTATCCGTAAGCTACCTGTACGATATCGCCAGGACCTACGTCTCCAACGGCCATCACACGGGCTACACATTCTGCCCACATCTTCAGGTCGTTTTCGGTATAAGTGCCGACAACGGGCTTGCCTGTAGTACCTGATGAGGCGTGGATGCGGCGGATTTCACTCTGAGGAACAGCCTGCAGCCCAAACGGGTATTCGTCGCGTAAGTCGTGCTTGGTGGTGAAAGGTAATTTGTAGATGTCGTCGATGCTGCGAATGTCTTCGGGCTTTACACCCATGTGGTCCATCTTCTTTTTGTAGAAAGGAACCTTCTCGTAACATATTTTGACGGTTTTAATCAGACGTTCTGATTGCAACTTGCGCATAGACTCTCTGTCCATGCATTCCATTTCGGGATTGTGAATCATGTTTTAGTTTTGGTATTTGTGTGAATTATTATATTGCAGCCTCCACACCTTTGTCAAAGGCTTTGAGGTTGGCTTGAACAATGTCGTCTCCTTTGCGGGCAAAGACGGTAGCAATGGCTTGGCGGAGTTGTTCCACGGTGACAATTTCGATGAACGGAGCTGCCATGCCCAGCAAAACCATATTGGCACCACGGGCATTGCCAGCGTCTTTGGCTACACTCTCAATGTCGAGCTTTACGACAGAGGGCAGAGCGTCCAATTCTGCCATCATAGCTGCTTCGTCAGGATAGTTGGGGATGTTGACAAATGGCTTGCTGCTGGTCACGATGGTACCTGTCTTTGCCAAATAGGGCAGGTAGCGCAGCGACTCCATGGGCTCCATGGAGATAACCACATCGGTGCCGCCCTGTGGAATCAGGTCGGAGTAGATGGGGGCGGTTGAAAGGCGCAGGTTTGACTGTACGTCGCCGCCGCGCTGACTCATTCCGTGCACTTCGGCCTGTTTCAGATAGAGATCAGCCTTTGTAGCTGCTTCTCCTATGATAGTAGCGATGGAGAGGATGCCTTGTCCACCCACACCGCAGAGTATGATGTCTTTTTTCATTTGTTTGCCTCCTTTGCTTTTCTTGCTTCCCTTGCATGGCGGGCAGCCGTCTGGATGCACTCGCGGCGTGGGATGATGACGCTGACTCCGTTGTATTCTATCTCTTCCTTCAGGATGTGTGTGATTTCCGGCATGTTCTTGGGCAGTGGAACTACCACACGCACGTGTTCGGGCTCAACACCCAGTCCCAGACAGATTGCCTCGAACTTGTTGGTGCCGGCAGAGTCCTGTCCACCTGTCATGCCTGTGGTCAGGTTGTCGCTGATGACTACGGTGATGTTCGACTTGTCGTTCACGGCATCCAGCAGTCCTGTCATGCCGCTGTGGGTGAAAGTGGAGTCGCCGATGATGGCAACAGCGGGGAAGAGGCCTGCGTCGGCAGCACCTTTCGCCATCGTGATGCTGGCACCCATATCTACACAGCTGCTGAGTGCCTTGAATGGAGGAAGTGCGCCCAGTGTGTAGCAACCGATGTCGCCGAATACGCGATAGTCGGGATATTCGGCCAGCACTTGGTTCAAAGCTGTATATACATCGCGGTGGCCACATCCTTGACAAAGCTGAGGTGGACGACCTGCCAGATTCTTTGCCGGCTCGAATACTGGACCAGCGGGTTTGCCGAGTGCCTTGGCCACACAGTCGGGAGTGAGTTCACCTGTGCGAGGCAGGTCACCCGTCAGACGGCCCTTGATGGGATAGTCTGCACCCACCATGCCGGCAATGGTTTCCTCCACGACGGGCTGTCCGTCTTCCACCACGATGAGGGACTCATGTTCGTCGGCAAACTGACGAATCACTTTCGATGAAAGCGGATACTGAGAAATCTTGAGAATGTCAGCCTCGTCGCCCACGTTTTCCTTCACGTAGTTGTAGCCGATGCCACAGGCAATGATGCCTAACTTCTGACCGTCGGCAGTTTCTTTTTTATTATAAGGTGAAGCCTCGCTTGCTTTGACAAATTCAGCTTGCTTGCCCAGCAGATCCACATATTTCTTCCGAGCAATGCCTGGCAGCAATACCCACTGGTCGGTGCTGGGGTTGAGGGCGTTTTCGTCGTGCAGTTTACCTATTTCTACAGCTGCACGGCTGTGAGCCAGACGGGTGACGATGCGCAGGACGACAGGCACCTTCAATGATTCCGACAGGGCAAACGCGCTGCTCACCATGTCGTAAGCCTCCTGTTGGTTTGAAGGCTCGAAGATGGGGACAAGGGCAAACTTGCCGTAGAAGCGGCTATCCTGCTCGTTTTGACTGCTGTGCATTGATGGATCGTCGGCAGCCAGTACAATCAGACCGCCGTTTACACCCGTGATGGCACTATTGACAAATGCGTCGGCGCAGACGTTCATGCCCACATGTTTCATGCACACCAAGGCGCGCTTGCCAGCATACGACATACCTAACGCAGCCTCCATGGCTGTCTTCTCATTCGTACACCAACGGCTATGAATGCCGCGTTCACGGGCCGTGGCATCAGCCTGAATAAACTCTGTGATTTCCGTTGAAGGAGTGCCGGGGTAAGCATACACACCGCTTAGCCCGGCATGAATGGCTCCGAGCGCAATAGCCTCGTCACCAAGAAGTAATCTCTTCATATATTGCTTTTTACGTTTTTGCGAATTTATGTAAATCCTTTCGTCTTGTTTCTGGGGCCGCGTTCTACACCGCTGGCCTCATACGCGGCAATTTTCTCTTCCAGCGTAAGGTCATTCCACCATGCGCTGCACTCGGGATAAGGTTTGCCCGACACTTGTTCCTTGGTGGCTATAGGCACAGCCGACCACCATTTCATCATGTCAACTTCAGTTTTCATAACTATCTTGTTTACATGTGCCGAAATGCGCACACAATTCAGAAAATTGCGGCAAATTTACGGCTTTTTCTGTTATAAACCAAATAAACTGAAAGTTTTCCTAATGTGGTGCGAAAGTTTTTACACGAAAGAGGAATGATTGTCACATCCTTTTAGGTTATGATTCATACAAGATGGGCAGTGAAATCTTGTAACGCACCGAGAGAAAACGCACCAAGCAAGTGATGGCAAAGCTAATGGCGGTAGTAATGGTGAGAGGAATGCCTGCTTCGATCAATATCCAATAAATGCAACCGCCTAAGATACAGGCTAAGGCATAAATCTCTTTCCGGAAAATGACAGGTTCGTTGTTGAGCAAGACATCGCGAATAACCCCTCCGGCAGAACCTGTGATGCAACCCATGATGATGGCAACCCAGATAGGCTGGCCACATTCAATGCTTTTTTGGATGCCGGCCACATTAAAGAGTGCCAAACCCAATGTGTCGAAAACAAACCAAGCGTTGTCAAGCCTCCGCATCCAGTGGTGGAAAAGTATTACGAACAGAAAAGCTGCCGCTGTGCAAATCAGGTAGATGGGTTCTGTCATCCAGAAAGGTGTAACCGCCAACAATAAGTCGCGAAGTGTACCGCCGCCAATGGCTACAGCGATGCCACACACATAACCGCCGAACCAATCAAAATGTTTGGCTGCAGCATGGCGAATGCCCGAAATGGCAAAGGCAAAAGTACCGAGAATTTCAATGATGCGGATAATAACATCGGTGTCTATTGAGGGTGGTTGCATGGGGTGTGTTGGAGTTTGAAATCACAAATTGCTTGCAAAGGTAAGGCTTTTCAGCGAACAAAGAACCATGAACAATGAACAAATTGCATTAAAATTGCATTAAAAATGGTAAATGGTAAGGGGCAAATGGCAATTTTTTCTTAACTTTGCGCCGATTTTTATATTTATTTAAGTGTAATAAGAAAGAACTGATGAACATTCTTGAACTTTCTGAGCAGGAGATTAACCGCCGTAACAATTTGCAGGGGTTAAGAGATTTGGGCATAGAGCCTTATCCTGCTGCCATGTATCCTACAGATGCTTTTTCTGTTGATATTATAGCCGATTTTAAAGACCCTGAACTGGATGCGGACGGAAATCCAACAGAGCCATTGCGTGAAGTTTGCATTGCTGGCCGTATGATGAGCCGCCGTGTGATGGGTAAGGCAAGTTTTGTGGAATTGCAGGATTCCAAAGGCCGCATTCAGGTGTATGTGAAGCGGGATGATATTTGTCCTGACGAAAATAAAGACCTCTATAATCAAGTGTTTAAGAAGTTGCTCGACCTGGGCGACTTTATTGGTATAAAGGGGTTTGTGTTCCGTACCGAAACTGGCGAAATAACGGTGCATGCCAAGTCGCTGACGGTATTGGCTAAGAGCTTGAAGCCGCTGCCGGTAGTAAAGGAAGCAGACGGACAGGTGTTCGATGCTTTTGAAGACCCCGAATTGCGCTACCGTCAGCGTTATGTGGATTTGATTGTGAACAATGGTGTAAAAGACACCTTTTTGAAGCGTGCCACCATCCTTCGCACCATGCGTCAGGTATTCGACGAGGCAGGCTTTACAGAAGTCGAAACACCTATTCTGCAGCAGATAGCAGGTGGTGCCAGTGCACGTCCGTTCATTACCCACCACAACGCTCTGAATGTGGATCTCTATCTGCGCATTGCTACAGAACTTTATTTGAAGCGTCTCATTGTGGGCGGCTTCGAGGGTGTATATGAAATCGGTCGAAACTTCCGCAACGAAGGCATGGACCGCAGCCACAACCCTGAGTTCACCTGTATGGAACTCTACGTGGCATACAAGGATTATAACTGGATGATGTCGTTCACCGAACAGCTGCTGGAAAAGATTTGCGTGGCTGTGAACGGCACAACGGAGGTGAAGATTGGCGACAACATCGTCAGCTTCAAGGCTCCTTATCGTCGTTTGCCCATTCTGGAAGCCATCAAGGAAAAGACAGGCTACGACCTGGAACAGATGTCGGAAGAAGAAATGCGCACCGTAGCCAAGAAGGTTGGTGTAGAAGTGGATGACACCATGGGACGTGGCAAACTGATTGACGAAATCTTTGGCGAAACGTGCGAAGGCTCCTTCATCCAGCCTACATTTATTATAGATTACCCCGTGGAGATGTCTCCACTCACCAAGATGCATCGCTCGAAGCCTGGACTCACCGAGCGTTTCGAGCTGATGGTCAACGGAAAGGAATTGGCAAATGCCTATTCCGAGCTGAACGACCCCATCGACCAGGAAGAACGTTTCGTAGAGCAGATGAAACTCGCCGACCGTGGCGACGACGAAGCCATGGTCATCGACCACGACTTCCTGCGTGCCCTGCAATACGGTATGCCTCCAACCAGTGGCATCGGCATTGGCATCGACCGTCTTGCCATCTTGATGACAGGGCAGCCAACCATTCAGGAAGTGCTGCTCTTCCCAACCATGAAACCCGAGAAAAAAGCACCTCGCGACAATGCGGAACGCTTCATCGAACTGGGCTTTGCTGCTGACATCGTGCCTGTTCTCTATAAGTTAGGCTACAATCTTGTCAGCGACCTTGCAGGGACTGGTGCACAGAAGCTTCAGCAGCAGATGGGCGAAATCATCAAGAAATATAAACTGGATATCCAGAAACCAAGCGTTGACGAACTGAACGCAATATTATGCAATTTCAAAGCACAGGAAGAGTAGCCGTATTGGGCGGCGGCAGTTGGGCAACGGCGATAGCCAAGATTGTGATGCACCACGAAGAGCACATCACATGGTATATGCGCCGCGACGACCGTATTGAGGATTTCAAGCGGTTGCACCATAACCCAGCCTATTTGACAAGTCTTCATTTCGATGTGAACCGCATCACGTTTAGCAGCGACATCAACGAAGTGGTGAAGAACAACGACACGCTCATCTTCGTCATTCCGTCGCCCTACGTGAAGAGTCACCTGAAGAAACTGAAAGCCAATATGCGCGAGAAGATGGTGGTAACCGCCATCAAAGGCATTGTGCCGGAAGAGTCGCTGACCGTGAGCCGCTTCTTCGAGAAAGTCTATAACATTCCCGAGGAACAGATGGCTTGCATCGGCGGTCCGTCCCATGCCGAGGAAGTGGCGCTCGACCGTCTCTGTTACCTCACCGTGGGTTGTCGCGATTTGGAGAACGCTCAAGTGGTGGCAGACTTGCTGACCAACAAATACGTGAAAACCAGTGTGAGCCAAGACATCGAAGGCATAGAATACTCATCTGTACTGAAAAATGTCTATGCCATTGCCGCTGGTATCTGTCATGGACTGAAATTGGGCGACAACTTCCAGGCAGTCTTGGCTTGCAATGCCTTGCAGGAAATGAAGCGTTTTCTCACCTCTGTACAGCCCGACGACGGACGTCATGTTTCTTCCACTGCCTACATGGGCGACTTGCTTGTCACGATGTATTCCAATTTCTCCCGCAACCGTGTGTTTGGCACCATGATTGGGCAGGGCTACAGCGTAAAGACTGCCCAGCTGGAAATGGAAATGATAGCCGAGGGCTACTACGGCACCGACTGTATGAAGATTCTCAACAAGAAGTACCACGTCAGTATGCCCATCCTCGATGCCGTATATAATATATTGTACGGGAAAATCAGTCCTGCTGTGGAAATCAAGATTCTTAGCGACAGTTTGAGATAATTGTTAATAAATAAAATAAATATAATGTGTACGCTTGACGCGGCTTAAAAAAACAAGAAAAAACCAAAGAAAACAAGAAAAAATATTTTATATGAGTATGTTTATTAAGAAAGAGTTGGAGTCTGACTTGAAAGAAAAACTCAAAAAATATGTTTTCGATGTTGTGGGGTGTTGCCAAGACGTACATAGAGAGCAGGGACCTGAACTGACAGAATATGTATACCAAGACTCTTTAGAGATAGCTTTAAATCAAGCCCATATAAAGCATGTAAAAGAATACTTCTTTAGACCTAAGTTCAGAGGCATGGAGTTAAATAGCAGATTGTTTGTGGATTTCTTTTGTAAAGACAAGATATTTCTTGAATGTAAGGCAATAGAACAAATAGGAATCCATGAGCGTCTTCAGTTATGGAACTATATGCGGTGTGCAGGAGTCAGAATAGGCATCCTCTACAATTTTGCTCCGGTCATAGCCGAATGCGAAAAGTATTATTTTGATCCAAACACGCGTGCAATAAGTTATTTCTAAATGTTTTTTCTTGTTTTTTTTGGTTTTCTTTTGTTTTTCTACAGCCCGCGCAGCGGTATTATTATAAGGCAATAATAAATTCAATATAAATTGATTAAAACCTATAAAGATTATGCAAATCAACATTTCAAAGGCGCAGCAGTTTGTGGCTGCTGATGCAGTAAAGGCTTTAGAGCCTCAAGTGAAGGCCGCGCAGACGGCACTCGAACAGGGCACATGTGCTGGCAACGATTTTCTGGGCTGGCTCCATTTGCCAAGTTCCATCACCCCAGCATTCATCGATGAAATCAACCAGACAGCCAAGGTGCTGCAGGAAAACTGCGAAGCCGTCGTTGTAGCCGGTATCGGCGGTAGCTACCTCGGTGCACGCATGGTCATCGACGCACTCTCAAACACCTTCGGCTGGCTTCAGCCCTCCAAGATGCCACGCATTCTCTTTGCTGGCAACAACATCGGCGAGGACTACCTCAGCGAACTCATTGGCTACCTGAAGACCGTAAACTTCGGTGTCATCAACATCTCCAAGTCAGGTACTACCACCGAAACAGCCATCACCTTCCGTCTCCTGAAGAAAATGTGTGAAGACCAGCGTGGCAAGGACATGGCCAAGAAAGTCATCGTAGCCATTACCGATGCCAAGAAAGGAGCCGCTCGCACCACAGCCGACAAGGAAGGCTACAAGAGCTTCATCATCCCCGACAACGTGGGCGGACGCTTCTCTGTGCTCACCCCCGTTGGTTTGCTGCCCATTGCTGTTGCAGGCTTCGACATTGCAGCCCTCGTCAAGGGTGCACAGGACATGGAAGCACAATGCGACGTGAACGCACCGCTGAGCCAGAACCCAGCAGCCATCTATGCAGCCATCCGCAACGCCATCTACCAGAGTGGCAAGAAGATTGAAATCATGGCTAACTATCAGCCCAAGCTTCACAACCTGGGCGAGTGGTGGAAGCAGCTCTACGGCGAAAGCGAAGGCAAGGACGGCAAAGGCATTTTCCCCGCCAGCGTGGATCTCACCACCGACCTTCACTCCATGGGTCAATGGATTCAGGACGGCGAGCGCACCATCTTCGAGACGGTCATCTCCGTGGAGAATCCCAACACTTGCCTCGAAGTGCCCAGCGACGCAGAAAATCTCGACGGTCTGAACTTCTTGGCAGGCAAGCGCATTGACCAGGTAAACAAAATGGCAGAACTCGGCACTCAGCTTGCTCATGTTGACGGTGGTGTACCTAACATCAAGATTTCCATTGAGAAACTGGATGAATACAACATCGGTCAGCTCATCTATTTCTTCGAGAAGGGCTGCGGCATCTCTGGTCTCATCCTCGGTGTCAATCCTTTCAACCAGCCTGGTGTAGAGGCATACAAGAAGAATATGTTTGCCCTGCTCAACAAGCCTGGCTATGAGGCTGAAAGCAAAGCCATTCAGGAACGTCTGAAATAAACAACGGATTTTCTTGGAACCACAGATTGCCCAGATTACGCTAATTTTTTAGAACAACGGATTTGACGGATTTCTTGGAACTACGAATTTTACGAATTTTACGAATTTTACGAATTTTTCTTTGAACCACAGATTTCACAGATTACGCTGATTTTTTAAACAAGGATTAAACGAATTAAACGGATTTTCCTCTGCCGGAGGGGGCTTTCGCCAAGAAAGCCAATTCGTTTAATTCGTTTAATCCGTTGTTCAAGAAAAATTCGTCAAATTCGTCCAATCCGTTGTTCAAGAAAATTCGTCAAATTCGTCCAATCCGTTGTTCAAGAAAATTCGTCAAATTCGTCAAATTCGTAGTTCCAAGAAATCCGTTTAATCCTTGTTCTTCTAAAAAATTCGTTTAATTCGTCAAATTCGTAGTTCCAAGAAAATCCGTTCAATCCGTTAAATCCTTGTTCTTCTAAAAAATTCGTCCAATTCGTCAAATTCGTAGTTCTAAAAAAACCTCCAATTGACTTTGTCGAGCTAAAGGTTCGTAGTTCAAAAAAATCAGCGTAATCTGAGCAATCTGTGGTTCGGAGAAATGCTATTCGTGGTTGAGCAGTCTCTGCTCAGCCATTTTTTCGTACTTTGTGCCAGGGCGTCCGTAGTTGGCATACGGGAAAATGCTGATGCCGCCGCGAGGCGTGAAAAACCCCGTCACTTCGATATACTTCGGGTCCATCAGACGGATAAGATCCTTCATAATCTTGTTCACGCAATCCTCGTGGAAATCTCCGTGGTTGCGGAACGAGAACAAATACAGCTTCAGCGACTTGCTCTCCACCATTCGCTCGTCGGGTAAGTAGCTGATGCGGATTTCCGCAAAGTCCGGTTGTCCCGTGATGGGGCAGAGGCTGGTAAATTCGGGGCAGTTGAACCGCACCCAGTAGTCATTCTCCCTGTGCTTGTTCTCAAACGTTTCCAGCACTTCAGGCGCATAGTCCTGACGATATTCAGTTTTCTTTCCTAAGGCGTGCAGCCCTTCGTCTTTTCTTTCCATAGTCACAGTGTGTTTATTGTTTATCGGCTGCAAAGGTACGAAATATTTTCCAAAAATCAAGAAAACAAGGAAGTTCGATGCACCGCACTGCTGAAAAAGTCCGCCACATCGATGCCTTCTGCCCCCAAGCAAATCCTCCGTATCCGTCCGTAGCTACGTGACAACGGGTCTGGCCCTCGCTCTCTTCAGTGGCACAGTTCTCCCGCTGCGGTGGCACTGCATTGCTACCCGAGTGGCACAGTTCTCCCACTGCGGTGGCACTGCATTGCTACCCGAGTGGCATAGTTCTCCCACCGCAGTGGCACTGCAGTGCTACCCGAGTGGCAGTGCTTTCCCGCTGTCGTCAATCTGAAAAGTCCATGTAATCCGTTGCCTTCAAAAACGCAAGTCTATCGGTAATTCGCTGAGAATTTGCAACAAAGCAAATTATACAATTTGCAGAAAATTTTGATTTCATTTACAACGGAAACCGTACAAATTGTTTTTTTTCGATAACGATTTCGTACCGTTTTGACGAAAAAACCGAAAAAAGTTTGGTGGAGAACGAAAATGTCCGTACTTTTGTGGCATCAAATTGAATTACAATCAACATTTATATCAACCTAACTTAATTAATTTCTTTTTTAATCATTCTTTTTATGAAAAAAATTACTTTGAAAGCCCTCCTTATGGCCGCTGCGCTGGGCATGGGAGGCAATGCGTGGGCACAAGTGTCCACTTGGACAGCTGTTTCTGGAACTTATACAAAAGGGCAGCAAATCAAGGGCAGCACAGAAGGAGTTATTGTGATGACCCTTGGTGAGGATAATGCTTGGACTTATGATAGTGGAAGAAAAGGTGTTGTAACAAGAAGCCAGCAATCTCCTACTATTAGCAATGGTGTTCCCACTGCAGGAGGCTATGTAATTATAACACCTATACGTACACTTAATCTTAAACTGAACACTTATTCTTCCCAATCTAATTGCAATGTTTATATGACTGATGGCACAAATACCCTTAAGAATTTTCGACAAAAAGGGTATAACACCAATGACTATGGAACATTAGAAGCAGGAAATACTTATTACATATATGGTGGAGGGTTTAAAACTACTGGTGATCTTGAGTATGTTTTCTTTTGTAATTTTACAGCCACAACCTATGAAAACTATACTATACACTATGTAGATAAAAATGGTACTACTATTAAGAACGATGTCGTACATTCAGGTCTTTATGGTTCAGAAGTAACTGCCAGTGCAGAAGATATGGCAAGTGTTGTATATGGTGGTAAATCTTATGGCTACAAATCAGGCAATAAAACAATTACGCTCGGTACAGGAACTAATGAAATAACTTTGGTTTATGAAACGGCTTCTGTTTGTAATTATACAATCAAGTATGTAGATGGCGAAGGTATTGCTATTGCTGATGATGTAGAAATTGAATCTTATGTCGGAGCAGAAGTTACAGCAAGTGGTGATAAATTGCCAACTTATCTTTGGAAAGATGACGTAAAATATAAATATGTATCAGGTAATGAGGTTTTGACGGTTACAGGAACTAATGATGTAATCACTCTTGTTTATGCTGAAGCTGCTAAATATAATTACTCTGTACAAACATCTTATGGTGAAGTTATTTATGGTCAGGAAGGTTCTGCTTATGAAAATGAAACAGTAACTTATTATTGGGCTGCTGTTATGAACAATAATGGAACACTTTATACAGCCAATGCTGTTAACAATGCATATAAAGGCTCGTTTGTTGCGGATTCTGACAACAAAGTTCAGACTATCAATTATACAGCAACTACTACCAATAACTTGGTTTATTTGAATGAAGGTGAAAATGTATTCACTAAGGGTACAGGAAGTACAGCAGACACTCGTGGTTCGATGGGTGCAGGTGGTTATCAAAACAGTCCAAAGGGTTTTGTAACATTGCCCGCTGGTAAATATATACTTGTTATTTCAAATCGTTGCTCAGGCACACGTACTGCAGTACATAACTTTACAGCCGGTACAGGTGACGCAGCTGTTACTGTTCTTGCTGCAGACGGTAATGGATATAATGCAACAAGAACTTCTGAAGAGTTTACATTGACTCAGTCAACTACATTATATTTTGAAGGTGGTAGCGATAATCAATGGGTAGATTATTTGTATGTTTACAAAACAGGTGATTATACAGAAACAAAGACTATTTCTGCTGCTGGTTATGCTACTTATTACAGCGTTAACGCTCTTGACTTCACAGGTACAGGTCTGACTGCTTACGTTGCTACAGAAGAGGGTGACGATATTTCCTTCACGGAAGTAACGAAAGTTCCTGCTAACACAGGTGTACTGCTGAAGGGTGCTGCAGGAACTTATGCTATTCCTGTAACAGCTGATGGTGGCTCTGCAACAAGTGCAATGGTCGGTGTTACTGAGGACACACAAATTGCTGCTGGTATCTTCGTTCTGCTGAATGGTGAACAGGGTATTGGTTTCTACGAGACTGAAAATCCTTTCACTGTAGGTGCTAACACAGCTTATTTCCCTGCAAGCATTGCAAATGGAGTTAAGGACCGTTTCATCGGTGTTGAATCGGACGATGCTACTGCCATTACTGCTATCGAGGCTGCTGATGCCATCCAGAACGGCGTTATCTACAACCTCAGCGGTCAGCGTGTAGTAAAGCCATTGAAGGGTATCTACATCCAGAACGGAAAGAAAATTATCGTGAAATAAATAAACAGTAATTTGCGAAAAATTCGTGGGTAATTTATGGCAATTCGTGTAAAACATAAATTATCATGAATTAACCACGAATTTTTCACGAACCTTTAGCTCGACGAAGTCAATTATTATTGTTAAACAATCAAAACAGAAAGAAACATCATTATGAAAAAGATATATCAGAAACCAGAAGTTATTGTAACAAAGGTGTTGAACACAGAAATCATCTGTCTGTCGGATCCTACGAAGGGATTCAAACAGTCTGGCGCTCCTACGACGACTGCCACATCAGGCAACCTGACTAAGGATCGTGGCGACTACGAGATGGAAGATGAAGTCAGCTTCGGCGACCTTTGGTAAATAAATAACTGCCCGTAACTTGAGAAAGCCTCTTTGCCATGCGCGAAGGGGCTTTCTTTTGTGGGGATTATTCAGCGAATGGGAAAAATGGTAGTCGCCTACGGCGAGAAATTGTACAAATCTATCAAATCTGTCAAATCTTTTTTATCTTTAGCTGATTTGGTTGATTTGAGAGATTTGAAAGATTTCTGCCCCGACGGGGCACTAAAAAGGAATTCGCATGGAAGTCGCCTATGGCAAGAACCTTTAGCTCGGCGTAGCCAAATCTTTCAAATCTTTCAAATTTTTCAAATCTTTTATTTTAAATATGGACTTTCTTTTGCAGGGAAAGGGATTTTTCCTTATCTTTGCCCCATATTTCTTTAAATGACGGTCAATATGATACAAGGTATAGATTGTTTTGTCCCGTGGACGAATCAGAAAGTGACAGGATATATTGTGGAGCAGTTGAAGCGTGAAAGGCTGGTTCACAAGATTTATATTATAATATCCACAGATGAAAAGATTCAGTTGAGAGACTGCGACGTGCTGCATACACCTTCCCTTTATTGCTCTGACACACTTCGGCAAATTGCAAATCATGTGGAGACGGACTATTTCCTGATGATGTCTGCCAAGCAGGTGGAACTGGGCTATCGTGCGTTGGAACGTTTGTACTATGTGGCACAGAGCATCTCGCCTGCCAAGGTGTATGCCGACCACTACACGGTGCGTGGCGACACGGTGGAACGTGCGCCGGTGAATGACCTCTACTACGGCAGCGTGCGCAATGACTTCGACTTCGGTTCCGTCGTGCTGATTTCCTCCCGATCGCTGCGCGATTCGATAGCAGAACATCCTGACAGCCAGTGGAAGTATGCAGGCTGGTACGAACTGCAGCTTTCGCAGCTCAGGAAGAAGCGCTTGGCTTCCGTGTTCCATCTGCGTGAATATCTCTACACAGACAGGGAGGTGGATTTGCGGAAAAGCGGCGAGAAGCAGTTCGACTATGTAGATCCGCGCAACCGCGAGGTGCAGGTGGAGTACGAGAAAGTCTTTACAGACCACCTGAAACGCATTGGGGCGTATATTGCGCCTGAGTCTATTTCGCAGGTAAACATTGAGCGGGCAGAGTTCGGCACGGAGGCTTCGGTCATCATCCCTGTGCGCAACCGTGCCAAGACCATTGCCGATGCGGTCAATTCGGCTTTGTCGCAGCAGGCAAACTTCAAGTTTAACGTCCTCGTGGTGGACAACCATTCGAGCGACGGAACGACGGAGATTCTGGACCGCTTGTCGTCGGAGGATGAACGCCTGGTTGTCATTAAGCCTGTGCGTACAGACCTGGGCATCGGTGGCTGCTGGTCGATGGCTGTGAACGATGAACGTTGTGGACGTTTCGCCGTGCAGCTGGACAGCGACGACCTGTATAGCGGTACGGACACGTTGCAGCGCATTGTTGACAAGTTCTATGCCGAACAGTGTGCCATGGTCATCGGTTCTTACCGTATGTGTAATTTCCAGCTGGAGACGTTGCCTCCAGGCATCATCGACCACAGAGAGTGGACGGAGGAGAATGGACGCAACAACGCGCTGCGCATTAACGGACTGGGTGCGCCGCGTGCTTTCTTCACGCCGTTGCTCAGGAAGATTGGCATTCCGAACACTTCCTACGGCGAGGACTATGCACTGGGCTTGGCTTTCTCGCGAAAGTACAAGGTGGGCAGAATCTATGATGAACTGTATCTGTGTCGGCGGTGGGAAGGCAACAGCGATGCGGCATTGTCTGCCGAGCAGGTGAACCTGAACAATATGTACAAGGATAATCTGCGCACGATGGAGATTATTGACCGCCGCAGTCTGAATGATTACTGGAACAAGGAAGCTACGCCGGAAGGTGCCGCCAGTTTCTTTGACCAGCAGTTGAGCGTCTGGCCCGAAGTGGCTGAAAGCTATAAGAACCTGTCGTCGGTGATGAAGACGGACTTGCTGGACGATAGCGGTGTGAAGCTGACTGTGCAGTGGAATCCGGCACGTATCGTTTCCACGGGTGCGAAGGTTGACAAGGAGTCTATCAGTCAGCGTCCGTGTTTCCTGTGTGAAATCAATCGTCCGGAAAAGCAGTTGGACTATCCTGTGGCAGGAAAGTATCAGTTGCTGGTGAATCCGCACCCCATTTTGCCCATGCACTTTACCATCCCGATGCGCTATCACACCCCGCAGACCATTCGCGAGAATTATGTGGACATGATGCGCATTACGCAGGGGCTGAGAGATATGCTTGTGTTCTACAATGGACCGAAATGCGGCGCTTCTGCTCCTGACCACATGCACTTTCAGGCAGGTTCGCGCGGGGTCGTGCCCTTGGAGCGCGACTGGACGGAACTCTATCGTTTCAAGCGCAGCCGCATTTATCCGATTGCGGAGGAAGAATATGTGGAGGCAAGCCGTTTGGAACGTCTGACAGACAGTATGGGCATTTATAGCCTGAAGGGATATGTTTGTCCTGCCTTCATCATCATTTCCCGCACACCCGAGGCCAATGCCACGCTGTTCAAGAAGATTTACGATGCCATGCCTGTGGGGGCTGGCGATGTGGAGCCTATGATGAACATCCTCTCGTGGATGCTTTTCAGCAGTGTGGATGGTGTGTCGATGATTGTGAGTGTGGTGATTCCGCGCACGAAACATCGTCCCGACTGCTATTTCAAGCAGGGTGACGATCAAATTATGGTCAGTCCTGGTGCGCTCGACATGGCGGGACTCATTGTGACACCGCGCGAAAAAGATTTCAGAAGAATGACTTCGCAACTGGCGACTGATATCATAAAAGAATGTGCTTATACACTTGATGATGAGCTTGAAGTAATACTTGCTGCTAAGGGTGGGGTAAAATAAGCCATGAAGGAACCTTTTGTCAATGTAGGAATCGTGACGGCACAGCGCATTCAATGTGTGCTGAACGCTGATTATGTCTGCGGTGGAAACATTTTGTGCGCCCAGACTGTGGTGGAGGTTTCTGCTACACCTACAGGCATCTGTTGGCAGGGAGAAGTTTTTCGTGAACTGACGTTTACACCTAAGGAGGCAGCAGCTGCCTCCTTTTCCTTATTTGATGTGACAATTGGAAATGGTTTCCACTGGGAACGCACCGAGATGCAGACTTTCCGTGGAGCACTGCGGATGGTGCTGCATGAAGGCAAGGTTTGTGTCATCAACCGTCTGCCGCTGGAGGATTATCTCACTTGTGTCATTTCCAGCGAAATGTCGAGTTCGGCTTCTTTGGAATTTCTGAAGGCTCATGCCGTCATTTCGCGCAGTTGGCTGTTGGCGCAGCTTGGCAACAAACGCAAGCGCACAGAGAGTGAGTCGGTCTATCGCACGGCAGACCGCTTGGTAAAGTGGTATGACCATGATGACCACACGCTGTTTGACGTTTGTGCCGATGACCATTGCCAACGTTATCAAGGCATCGGTCGTGTGAACAATCCGAATGCTTACGAAGCCATCCGCCAGACGCGGGGTAAGGTGCTGATGTATGAAGGTGAGATTTGCGATGCCCGTTTTTCAAAATGCTGTGGCGGCATGATGGAGGTGTTCTCCGCTTGTTGGGAAGATGCCGACAAACCTTATTTGGTCAGTAAGCCTGATATAATATATAATGATGTACGCGCGCGAGAAGTAAAGGATGCTTTTTGCCATACCGATGACCCGAACATTCTTTCACAAGTGCTGAACAATTACGACCAAGAGACACGAGATTTCTATCGCTGGACGGTACGTTATACACGGCAGGAGCTGAGCCGACTGGTTGCAGAGAAATCGGGCATGGATTTTGGCATCATACAGGAACTGCGACCTGTGAAGCGTGGACAGTCGGGGCGTATCATCTTGCTTGAAATTGTCGGCACGAAGCAGACATTGACTGTAGGGAAAGAACTGGAGATTCGCAAATGGCTCAGTCCTACGCACTTGTATTCTTCGGCTTTCGATGTGGAGCAAACTGCCGAGGGCTTTGTGCTTCACGGTAAAGGGTGGGGGCATGGTGTGGGTCTGTGTCAGATAGGTGCTGCGGTGATGGGCACTTTGGGCTATAGTTATGCCGAGATGCTGGAGCATTATTACCCTCATTCCGTATTAACCCAATGTTATTGAAGTAAATCCTCAAAATGCAAAAATGAAGAACCGCCGCCTTTACAGTCCCTTGCTGTGGATTCCCACGCTGAGCGCTGCCGAAGAAATTCCTACGGCTGTGGTCACTTTTGTGTCGCTGCTGATGTTTGTGCAGTTTGGCATGGATTGGGGTTGGGCTTCTTGTTGCACGGCGCTGTTGTTTTTGCCGTCGGTGTTGAAATCCTATTTGCGTTCAAAGTTGCGCCATGCAGGACATTTCAAACGCAATATTCATTATACGGAAATGCTGCTGTTCTGCTCGTTGATTTCCATTGCGCTGTATATCAACTATTATCGCGTTTCGACATGGGTGCTGTTTGGCTTGCTGATGTTGGTTTCGTTCCTGTGTTCAGTCCACGAACTGTTGGGACAGATGTATTACAACCGAATGCTTTATCCACGGCAGCAGCAGCTATACAATAAGACCAAAATATTTGCATCGCAGACCACGGTGGTGATTACATACGGTGTGCTCATTATCAGTGTGGGCTTCCTGGAAATCTTCTTCCGTAGTGTGCACATGGCATGGGCGATGGAGAGTTATTTGGTGGCAGGTGTATTTATGTTGTTTGCCATCTATAACGTACTGGTTATGCAAAATCCGCGTGTGTATAATCCCTATCGTTATGAATCTCTGCTTCATGCCTTCAAAAATGAACTGCGCACAGTGGATCGCATCCGCCGTCATCCCCATTCGTTTCGGTTGATGCTGGCACTTGCTCTGCTGCTGTTGCCGCAGGCGCTGATGTTCAACACAAGGGTGTTCTTCCTGCTGGCCAATGCTGAGCAGGGTGGTTTGGACTGCTCCATTCAGGATGTGGGTTTTGCACAAGGCACCGTGGGAGTTATTGCTTTTTCTATAGGGTCGCTCTTGGGCCGATTGTTGCGTGAACACTATGGTGTGCAGCGCATCTTTTGGTGGTTGGCGGTGCCGTTGACCCTTTCGCCTGTCTGCTATATGCTGATGTCGCAGCACCCTTTGGTTGACAATATGTTGGCATTGTGCTGTATGACTTTCCTTGCTCAGTTCTGCTTTGGTTTAGGACTGAACATCAGCATGGCGTTTGTTCGTTGTCTGTCGGGTGAACGTTATCGCAATACGGTTGATTATCTGTATATTCCGTTGGTGTCCTTTGTCCTTTTTGTGCCGATGGCTGCCTCTGGATGGTTGGTTACATGGTTAGGGTTCAAAACCTATTTCCTCGTCGATGCCTGTTGTGCCCCTGTGGCGTGGATTGCTCTGTGGTTTTTGAAAATAAAGAAAATTTTTTGACTCTTTTTTGTGTGGTTCAATTCTTTTTCCTACCTTTGTAAAATTAAATTAAAGAAAGGATTTTGTATGCCAGAAATTGCTCGATTTTACGGTATTGTTATCAAAATGTTTTTTAAGCCCAAAGAGCACGAACCATCTCATATCCATGCTATTTATAATGAATATGTGGGGCTTTTTAATATTCAGACTTTTGAGATGTTTGAAGGGGATTTACCCAAGAAAGCTCAAGAATTGGTAACGGAATGGCTTACAATACATTCTGCTGAACTTCAAAACATGTGGAAAGAACAAATCATTAGAAAATTGCCACCATTATGATACCGCGTATTAAAAAACTATCAGTGTTGCCAGATTATCAGCTTGCTGTGGAATTTGATGACGGCTACAGAGTGATTTATGATGTCAAGGACGATATTGCAACATTGCCAACATTTCGTGCTTTGAAAGAGGTACACAACCTATTCAATCAAGTTCAGCTTGATAGTAGCCGAACTTGTGTCTATTGGAATGACCAAATAGACCTTGCCAGTGATTGCATTTATGAATTTGGAAAAGTTGCATAGATTTATATGGGAAATGTAAGAAACACTTCAAAACCCTATGCGTGGGTACCTTCGCTTTATCTTTCTGAGTCGTTGCCGTTTTCTGCCGTGATGCTCATATCGGTCATCATGTTCAAGGAATATGGATTGACGGATGCACAAATTACGCTTTACACGGGCTGGCTGGGATTGCCGTGGGTCATCAAGCCATTGTGGAGCCCCATCATTGACGGTATGCTCACCAAGCGGTGGTGGATTCTCATGACGCAGTTCTTCATGGGCACAGGATTAGCCTTAGTGGCATTCACGTTGCCCACCAGTTTTTGGCTGCAAGGTTCGTTGGCTCTGTTCATGCTGATAGCCTTTGCCAGTGCCACCCATGATATTTCTGCCGATGGCTTCTACATTCTGGGACTGTCTGACCACGACCAAGAACTGTATGTGGGTGTGCGCAATACGTTCTATCGCATTGGCATGGTGATAGGGCAGGGAGGACTGGTCATGCTGGTAGGCAAGATGCAGGAAGGATTGTTTGGTGAGTCGTTTTCGTCGGTTGCCTCTTCCTGGGCTGTAGCATTTGTCCTTCTGGGCGTGGTGATGTTGCTGTTGGCCACCTATCATAGTGTGATGTTGCCGAGGGTGGAAAAGACGACGGATGAAAAGGAGGAACGTACCGATGTGTTTACTGATTTCTATCTGACCCTCAAGTCGTTTGTGACACGTCCTCATGTTGTTTCTGCCCTGTTCTTCATCCTGCTGTTCCGTTTGCCAGAAGGTCTGCTGACCAAGATTGTGCCGCTCTTTCTGACCCGCACCACGGCAGAAGGTGGTTTGGCGCTGAGCGATGTGAACTTCGGACTGATATACGGCACGCTGGGTGTCATCGGACTTCTGTTGGGTGGCATCATCGGAGGTTGGGCTGTGTCGCGATGGGGACTGAAACGTTGCTTATGGCCCCTTGTGCTTTGCATTACTTTGCCCGATGCGGTCTATGTGTATTTGAGTTATCTTCCTACTGACGACCTTTGGTTGATAGGCACTTGTGTGTGTATTGAACAAATAGGCTATGGCTTGGGCTTTGCTGCTTACACGCTTTTCCTGGTGACATTCTCGCGTGGAGAACGTAGCACCAGTGTGTTCAGCATCTGCACAGCCGGTCAATATCTGGGTGGTGTGATGTTGCCAGGCATGGTTTCTGGCTTGATTTCAGACAGTTTGGGCTATCAGCAATTCTTTCTTCTCATCATGCTGCTTTGCCTTGTCACCTTCGCTGTGACGGCTTTTGTGAAAATCACATCGTAATGGGTTTCCGGTGGCAAAGTTCTGCTACTGCAGTAGCAAAGTTCTGCCGTTTCAGTAGCAAAGTTCTGCCACATGAGTAGCAAAGTTCTCCCCCTTCAATGGCATAGTTCTGCCACTGAAGGGGGCGAGTTTTGCCACTGCCGTCAGAGAACTGTTGAGCAGATGGCTTTCAACTTGTTGCCTTAATTGTCGCCAGATGTCAGGTAGCGGTCAATGAGGTTAGTGATGTCTTCCACGGTTATGTCAGCTTCGCCTTCCAGATAGCGGTCGATGAGGTTGGTGATGTCTTCCACGGTGACACGTATTGGGACAATTTCCACATCGCCGTAATATTTGCTGGCAACAATAGTGCGCATACAACGCCATATTGTTGGTTCGTAGTAGATGTTTATAATCGGCTGTACAAACTCAACATAATCCAAGGTTAAATTGTCAAAGCCCTCGATGGCAGTGTATTGGGTGCCGAAATATGTGTAATTACCTTCAAGTTGCACGTTTGCATTGGAAATGGTGAGTGAAGCGTTGGCTGAATCATCCAGGTCGCTATTAGCATATACTATAATGGCTGCTGCTTTGAGTGAACAGTCTTTGATGGTGAGCTGCTTGGGTACTGAGTGGTTGGCCATAACCCAAATAGCACCATCTGTTTGCAGCGAACCAGGTCCCTCGATGTTGACTTCATATTTTTCTCCAAGACGATAGTAAATGTTCATTCCGAAGGTAAGTTTCTTGATTTCGTTATTACCGTTTAGCTGAATCGTGATGTTATCGTCCAAATTGAGGTCTTTGTCAAAGCGATCTGAGTTGCATACAAATGAGAGGTCTTCCATCTTCAGCACACGGGTTTCGGGGTTATAGCTCAGACGCCCAGTGTGGGGCACATCGCGCAGGATGTCGTCGCAGTTCTTGTCGTGAACGTAGATGCCATTGAGTGATATATGATAAGGAGTGGCAGGTTCGAATTTCATGGTTCCTGTAATGATTGTTCCGTCAAACATCTTGAACACTTGGTCTGTTTGGTCGTAGTGAGCGGCGTTGGGTGTGGTGACGAAGCTTCGCCCTGATGAATCAGACACCCCATACGCATCATAAAAAACATTTTTGAATCCGTGAATAGTGTGACTGTTGTTTTCACCTGTGAGGTTGATGGTGGCTTTGTTTAAATTTAATATGCCGCCATTGTTATCACGCCCCAACAGGCGAGTGGCGTTAACGGTGCAACCCTCGCTGATGGTAAGTCCGCTGCCGTCGAAACATTCGATGTCGTTGTTCAAGGTGAGTGTGCCCGTGCCTTCGATGACGAAATTCTTGCGTGTCGAAATACCTATATAGTGTTCAGCGTTATTCAAGATGTTTTCTCCCACCAGTTTAATATGCACGTTTTCGGGTGCATAAGAGGCGATGTAGATGGATTGAACTTGACCGGCATCGGCCGTGAAGTTGTCCATAGTCAGCAAATTGGCATCTTTGTCGTATGTCAACGTGCCCTTCACATTAGAATAGTAGAAGTTATTGGCGTTGATGTCGTTCAGTTCGTGATTAGCGATGCGAATGCCGTAGTATTCTTTCACTTTGCGAATAACCGCCCAATATAGGTATTCATTGTATTGTCCATCCAAGTTATAGTAACCGAAAGTCTGTGTGCTGGGGTTGAAGAATACAGCTGTTGAAATCTCCATGCCTGTAAGGTTCAGTTGGGAGGCGCCTTGCAGTTTTTTTGTACCTGCCGTCGTGAGTGTTATTTCATCGCAATTTGAAAGATTGAGTTGTCCGTTTGCCATGTCAATAGGGTAAAGGGGAGTGAAAGAATGTAAGTTTTTGAACTGGAGTGTTCTATGTTCTTCTTCCATCTTCAAGGCGTAGGTGCCTGTTAATTCTAAATCGAATTCAACATCTTCTTTGCCTACGAATGCGATGTCCCGTGTGGAGCTGATGCAGACATCATCTGTACTCTGGAAACTTATCGTTCCCATGCTTGTCTGCTCGAATTGGATTGTCAGGTTGCTGCCTGTATTCACAATGGCGGGTTCGCCTGTTGTGCGAACAGAATATCCACTGAGCATATAGAGCGTTTCCTTGTCTGGGTCGTAAGA
Source organism: uncultured Bacteroidales bacterium (assembly GCA_902802265.1). Classification (GTDB taxonomy): domain Bacteria; phylum Bacteroidota; class Bacteroidia; order Bacteroidales; family Bacteroidaceae; genus Minthosoma. The sequence continues at coordinate 94,905 of CADCLN010000004.1, forward strand.
AAATTCGCAAGGGGTACTACCTTTTGTAAAAAATTTCTTGTTGTTAATCACAGTCACTTCCACACCGCCTACACGCAGTCCGTAGCGTTTCCATCCCAGATAAACCGTTGTGCCGAGACAGTCTCCGTTGGCGTCGGGGATGTATTTGTTGGTGGTGTCATAAGTAATCTTATCTCCGTTGCCTGGTGGCAAGTAGATGCCGCAGTCGGGTATCGTTTGGTACACATCTTTGAATCCATCCACGGTGACGCTCTTTTGCTGACCGTAAGTAAGTCCTGTAAGGGTCGTGAAACAGGCTCCGATGCGGAGGATATTGTTTTCGTTATTGTTGCCACGGATGGCAAGGGCATTGATGGTGGGACCACTGGTGGGTTTCCAATTCCCTTCATAGTAGTCGAAGGGGAAATATTCGCCCAAATCAAGAGTGGCACCGTCGTAACAGCCAATGACACCATCTTCTACGTTGAGCGAGCCTGTGCCGTAGATGTGGAAGTCGCCACCGGTGTCGTCCTTTGCCTTGTTGGACTTGCGGAGTTGTACAGGCACCGCATTGGTGTTGCGGATAACATTCTCTCCTTCCAACATGATGGTGAGATTCCAGGGAGCATTGGTCTGCACGTTAATACCACTGCTGGCAGCTTTGTTTTTGCAGTCGATGACGACATTTTTCAGGGTCAAGGTGTTGGTGCTGGCATTGTAGCTCACTGTGCCCGATATAATGTGCTCACTGGTCACGTTGCTGGCGTTGTCGGATGTAACCCAAACATTGCCCACAAGAATGTAATAATTTGTGGTAGCCATCGCTATTGTGCTAATGGCACTCGCCACGAGAAAGGCGAGGAAAAAAGTAGTTCTTTTCATAGTTAGAATGGTTTTTACCGAATTTCCGCAGCACTTTAGTTTTACTCTCTTTATAGTTCATGGGCGAGAAAAATGGCCAACGATTTTGTCATATCAGATTTTTCACTTACCTTAGTGCTGCGTTTCACGGCAAGCAAACTCATCAATGACATGGCAAAGGTACAACTATAATCTGAGAAAAGCACTCCTTGGGGAGGATTTTTTATGTGAGAGAGCTTTTTTTCTCTGTTTTGCGGTTCTGTTACCGTCAAAGTGCTGTTTTTTCGATGTATGCACGAAAAAAAAGCACCGGCGTGCAGTCTCTGCAGGCCGGTGCGACAATTCTTACATTAATATATTCTCACCTTTACCAAAAAGAAAATTTATAAACTATGAAAAAATGTTTGTTATATGTTTATGAAAAAACATTATCTTCTTTTATTAATAGGAACGCAGCAGAATCCATGCGTCGGGATAAGTGGCGCGAAGGTCGTTGCGTGAATTGATGGCAGATGTGCGGTCGTCGAAAGAAGAAGCGACTACGCGATACATGCCTGTGTCTGGATTCTGAGCAACCTGTGCGCTGTAGCCCTTGCTGACGAGTGTGTTGCGCAGATTGTTTGCATTGTCGAGACTCTTGAATGAACCGCAAACCACGTTGTATGCTTTCAGTGTGCCGTTGTTCATGACGTTGAGGCGTTCTGAACGCAAATCGGAGTTGTCGGTTGGGGTAGTAGGCTGAACGGTTGTGACGGGCTGAACGGTTGTGACGGGTGTTACACTGACGGGTTCAGTCGTTCTCTGTTCTGCTGCTTTTGCCTTTTCGTATGCCTTCTTGTAGCTGCTTTCAGTAGATTTGCAGCCAGTGAATGTCATTGCGGTAAGAAGGGCAAGTCCCATGAAAAGAGTTTTCTTTGTAGAGAAAACATTGTAAGATTTTTTTTCCATAATGTAGTGTTGTTGTAATTTTGAAATGAATTTGAATGATTTATTTTGCAAATTTAGTGGTATAAATCTGCCTAAGCAAGCGTTTTTGCAAAAAAAAATGTTAAAGCCATAGTATTTTTGTGGTTTGTTAAGGATATTGTTGTATTTTTGGGCAAAATTTTTCTTACAAACCTTTTTTAATAACATTTTAAATTACTTTTTGTACTATGGCAAAGAATAATGGAATTGCATTGGCAGCCGCATTCATCGGCGGTGCTATCGCAGGCGCAGCTTGCGGACTTTTGTTTGCTCCGACATCGGGTGAAGATCAGCGTAAGAAAATCAAGGAAGTCCTTGACAAGTATGGTGTAAAACTGAACAAGGATCAGTTCACAAAGCTGGTTGACGAAATCAAGTCAATTGGAAAGAAGAAAGAACCTGTTCCAGCAGAAGATTATGACGCTGAATAATACAGGAGATGCCAGCCGCTTGGCGGACGACAGCCGAGGTGTGCTGACGTTGCTCGTACAGTATTTGAAGTTGGAAGCGATTGACAAGCTGTCAGTCGCTACCACCTTCTTGATTTTAGGTGGCGTCATCTTTGCCTTGGCTACGAGTGCCATCTTTTTCTTGAGCACGGGTCTGGTAAAGTCGTTGAGCGGAGTGATAGGTAGTGAAGCAGGGGCTTACTATGTAGTAGGCGGATTGCTTGCTGTGGTCATTCTGATTATTTATTTCAATCGCAAGGCTTGGATTGAGCGGCCTGTTATTAGGAATATTTCCCAATCAATGTTAAAGGAGGACGAGGATGAAGAAGCAAATGTATGATTCTTTAGAAGAACTGCGTGCCGACAAGCACAAATTGAGCCATCAGTTGGGGAAGGCAACGAAAGCACTGGAGGCTGATGCCGTAGATTGTGTCTTGCCCTCCAATACATTTCTTTCTTCCGACTTTTCCTATATGCGTTATATAGGATATGGAATTACGGCCTTCAAAACGTTTAATATTGTGCGCAAAGTAGTAGGTTTTGTATCGACAAGGCGTTGGAGATAGCCCATTTTTACCTGTATTTTGCTACATAAAGGCTTTTTTCAAGGAAAACATACTGATAAAGTGATATATTTTTCGTAACTTCGCAGCCGTTTTGATGGATCGACAGTACACATCAACACTGTTAGGACGCGCCGTAGATGAGTTTGCGAAGCTTCCTGGTATTGGGCGCAAGACGGCGATGAGGCTTGTGCTTCATACCCTGCGTTTAGACGAGGGAGCGGTTGACGGCTTCTGTCAAGCCCTGCAGACTTTGCGGCATGAGGTGAGATATTGCAGCGTATGCCATAATATCAGCGACACTGAAGTCTGTGCCCTGTGTGCCAATAAACAGCGTGATGCCAGTACCATCTGTGTGGTGGAGAATGTGCAAGACGTGATGGCCCTGGAGGCAACCATGCAGTATCATGGGCTTTACCATGTGCTGGGTGGGGTTATCTCTCCGATGGACGGAGTGGGACCTGCCGATTTGCAGATTCAAAGTCTGGTGGAAAGAGTAGGGCGTGGCGGTGTGAACGAAGTAATATTGGCACTGAGTAGTACGATGGAGGGAGATACTACAAATTTCTTTATATCAAGGAAATTGTCTCCTTTCCCTAATGTAAAGCTTTCAGTACTTGCACGTGGATTGAGCATTAATGATGAATTGCAGTACACGGATGAAGTGACGCTGGGACGTTCCCTTATCAACCGCGTTCCTTTTACAGGAAATTGAATTGCGAAATCTGAATTACGAATTGTTAGATCGACGAAGTCAAATCCGAATTACGAAATGGAAAAAAGAATACAATCGTTATTGCTGATGCTCAGGATTGAGTCCTGTGTGTCTTGGATTGTGGTCGTTATTATTTTTGTGTTAGGCATCTTAGGTGTTATTGTAAATGGTTCGGTGCAGCCCAATACCCAGAAGGAATTTGTACTGAACACCATCGGAATCCTTTCGACACTTTTAGTCCTTCCTTTGGCATTGAAACTGTTTTTACTGAATACAACCCGTAGTCTGCGCCGCATGAATCATGATGAGGCGCTTGATTTTTATCATGTATGGAGCCTTGTGCGCCTGGTGATTGTGACGTTGTGCATCGCTTTCAATGTGGTGGTGTATTTTATGACTCTCAACATGACAGGGCTGTTGTGTGCTTTCATTGGTGTCTGCATTACGATTTATTGTTTGCCCACCAAGCAGCGCATTACACGGTATCTGGATGAAGTGAACAATGATTTGGTGAACCAATAAAATGTGTAGCCTCTACGTATGAAATTGTCTGTTGTCATAGTAAACTACAATGTGAAGTACTACTTGGAGCAGTGCTTGCTTTCGGTGGAACGTGCACTTGTGGGAATTCAGGGTGAGGTTTTTGTTGTGGATAATGCCAGCACGGACGATTCCATCGAGTATCTTCGGACAAAGTTCCCGTGGGTTTACTATATTGAGAGCCAGAAGAACAACGGCTTTTCTGTAGCAAACAATATGGCAATCCGTCAAGCGAGAGGGGAATACGTGATGCTGCTTAATCCCGACACAATCTTGAGTGAGCATACTCTTCACGACTGTATAGAGTTTATGGACACCCATCCCGATGCGGGTGGAGTAGGAGTGAAGATGCTGAAAGAAGATGGCAGTTTTGCACTGGAGTCTCGGCGCGGTGTTCCTACTCCCTGGACTTCGTTTTGCAAGATGATAGGATTGGGTAAACTTTATCCCAAGTCAACCTTGTTCGGTCGCTATTATATGCAATATTTGCCGCTTGACCAACCTGTGGAAATTGATATCATGTCGGGAGCTTGCATGACAATGCGGCGTGCTGCTTTGGACAAATGTGGACTTCTGGACGAAGACTTTTTCATGTATGGCGAAGACATCGATATGTCCTACCGCATTCTGAATGCAGGCTATAAAAACTACTATCTGCCCACAACCATTTTGCATTACAAGGGTGAAAGTACACAGAAAAGTTCGTATAAGTATGCTATTGTGTTTCATCGTGCTATGCTCATTTTCTTCAAGAAACACTTTAGGTACAACTTTATCCTTCTTGCGGTGGTTTCAGTGCTGATATATTTCAAAGCTCTGCTTACCTACTTAAAGCAGCAAGCATTGAAACGGCGACACTTGAAGCATGTCATTATTGACGAAATGAGACAGAAGAAATTCTTGCTGGTGGGCAAAGGTTTTAACCTAGAACAGATGGAACGTCTGATGGAGTCGCACAAGTTCTACCATTCCGTTTCCGATGGAATGCCAGAACGGTTTGAACCGACTGCCGACTATGTAGTGTTTGATACTGATGCCTATTCGTTTAAAGAAATATTGGAATGGTTCAGTCACATGGACAAACAACGCAAAGCTCCGTTGATAGCCACCTACATCAGTCAAAGCCAGACGATACTGACTTGCAGCAGCGTCATCAGGTTGGCTGCCAAAAAAGAGAAGCAAAAACAAGATAACACACAAAATAAATCATAAAACAGAGTAACTATGTTAAGAATTGCTGTACAGTCGAAGGGCCGCCTCTATGAAGATACAATGGACCTGCTGAAAGAGGCTGGTATAAAAGTAAATAGCACCAAGCGTACACTGTTGGTGCAATCATCCAATTTCCCCCTTGAAGTTCTTTATTTGCGTGACGATGATATTCCGCAGACCGTGGCAGACGGCGTTGCCGATATCGGTATTGTGGGTGAAAACGAATTTGTGGAGCGTGGCTTTGATGCCAACATTGTGAAGCGGTTGGGTTTCAGTAAATGCCGTCTCTCGTTGGCTATTCATAAGGGAGAGGAATATAATGGTGTGGAATGGTTCGCTGGTAAGAAAATAGCTACTTCCTATCCAGGCATCTTGCGTAAATTCATGCAGGAAAAGGGCATCAATATGGATATCCACGTCATTCAGGGTTCTGTGGAAATCGCTCCAGGTATCGGACTTGCTGATGGTATTTTCGACATAGTCAGCTCTGGTTCAACCCTTGTCAGCAACAATCTGAAGGAAGTGGAAGTGGTGATGCAGAGCGAAGCCCTGCTTATTGGAAACAAGCAGATGGAGGACGAAAAGAAAGCTGTGCTTGAACAATTGCTCTTCCGCATTGAATCTGTGCTTATTGCCGATGACAAGAAATATGTCAGAATGAATGCACCGAAGGCTCGCCTTCAGGAGATTGTGAAGGTGTTGCCTGGCTTGAAAAGTCCCACCATCATTCCTCTGGCAGATGAAGACTGGTGTTCCGTTCATGCTGTGCTCGACGAAAAGCACTTCTGGGAGATCGTTGGCCAGCTGAAAGCCCTTGGAGCAGAAGGCATTTTGGTCACACCTATTGAGAAAATGATATTGTAGTTTTATCCGTTATTTTGTTATAACGATTTTGTTTTGTAAGCAATGGAAATCATATTATATCCAGACAAAAAAGAGTGGGGTGGCTATCTTCAGCGTCCACACCGCGATGCTTCCGAACTGCGAGAAGTGGTGAAAACTGTGCTGGATGATGTTCGGCAGAATGGCGATAAAGCTATAAAACTGTATGAACAGAAGTTCGATAAAGTGCAGCTTGACTCATTGGCTATTTCTGAAAAAGAACTGAAAGAAGCTGAATCTCTTGTCAGTACAGACCTGAAAGCGGCCATTCAACTGGCTCATGCCAATATCGAGAAATTCCATGCTGCCCAAAAGTTTAAGACTCTCAAGGTAGAGACACAGCCAGGTGTCGTTTGCTGGCAGAAATCCGTAGCCATTGAAAAGGTTGGGCTTTACATCCCAGGTGGCACAGCACCGCTCTTTTCCACCGTGTTGATGCTGGCTACTCCTGCCCAAATTGCCGGTTGTAAGGACATTGTGCTTTGCAGTCCTCCAAATCGTGAAGGAAAGCTCCATCCTGCCATCCTTGTTGCAGCTCAAGTGGCAGGTGTGAACAGAATTTACAAAATAGGTGGCGTTCAAGCCATAGCAGCGATGGCATACGGAACAGAGTCCGTGCCGAAGGTAAGCAAAATATTTGGTCCAGGCAATCAGTTTGTTACAGCAGCCAAGCAGCAAGTCAGTCTCCATGATGTAGCCATTGATATGCCGGCAGGACCCAGTGAAGTGGCTGTCATGGCTGATGACTCTGCCAATCCTAAATTTGTGGCAGCCGACCTGCTGAGTCAGGCAGAACATGGTGTTGACAGTCAAGCAGTCATGTTTACTGACAGCGAAATGCTGGCTCAGGCTGTTAATGATGAAGTGAACCGTCAGCTACAACTCCTGCCCCGCAAGGAGATTGCTGAAAAATCGTTGGAATACAGCAAGATTATTGTAGTGAAAGATTTGAACGAAGTGATTGATATCACCAACGAATATGCCCCCGAACACTTAATCTTGGCAGTGAAAAACTATATGGAAGTAGCCGATAGCATTGTTAATGCGGGCTCTGTCTTTTTGGGCAACTACTCCTGTGAGTCTGCTGGAGATTACGCTTCTGGTACCAACCACACCTTGCCTACATCGGGTTATGCCAAGGCTTACAGCGGTGTGAATCTCGACTCCTTCTGCCGCAAAATTACATTCCAGGAGCTCTCTGCTGAAGGTGTTTGCAGTATTGGCCATGCCGTGGAACAGATGGCGGCAGCCGAACAGCTCGATGCCCATAAATATGCTATGACAGTCAGAATGGAGAATGTGAAATCGTAATAACGTGATAATGTAATAATTCAATGAAAGCATTACAAGAATTAGTTCGACCAAACATCTGGGCATTAAAACCTTATAGTTGTGCTCGTGATGAGTTTAAGGGTTTTAAGGCAGACGTGTTTCTGGATGCCAACGAGAACCCCTTCCCTAACGGAGTGAATCGCTATCCCGACCCTTTGCAGGAAGAACTCAAACGCAGCATTTCGCCCATGAAAAGTGTGCCCGTGCAGAACATTTTTCTGGGTAACGGTTCCGACGAAGCCATCGACCTTGTCTTCCGTGTGTTCTGTCGTCCAGGCGTTGATAATGTGGTAGCCATTGCTCCGACCTATGGCATGTATGAAGTCTGTGCCGACATCAATGATGTGGAGTACCGCAAAGTGCTGCTCGACGACAACTACGATTTCTCCCCCGAAGCCCTTTTGGCAGCTTGCGACAAGCAGACAAAAATCATTTTCCTTTGTTCGCCCAACAATCCCACAGGTAATGCTTTCCGACGTGAGAAGATAGAACAAGTGCTGACAGCATTCCAGGGCATTGTCGTGGTCGATGAAGCCTACTCCGAATTTTCTTCCCAGCGTCCCCTGCGTTTGGATATAGCCAAATACCCAGGTATCATAGTCCTCAATACTTTCAGCAAAGCAATGGGCTGTGCCGGCATTCGTCTGGGCATGGCATTTGCCAGTGAGGAAATTATCGGCTTGATGAACAAGGTAAAATACCCCTACAATGTAAATATACTCACCCAGCGCAGAGCCATGGAAGTCTTGCAAGACCTCACTTTGCTGCAACGCCATATTTCGCAGATTATGGATGAAAGGCAGACGCTGGTGCAAGCCTTTTCTCTGCTACCCATCTGCAAGAAAGTCTATCCTACCGATGCCAACTTCTTCTTGGCAAAAATGACGGATGCAAGCCGTATCTATCGCTATCTGGTAGAGCGTGGTATTATTGTTCGCAACCGCAGCAAGGTCTCCCTTTGCGGCGATTGTCTCCGCATCACCATCGGACTGAAAGACGAAAACACCAAACTGCTCTCAGCATTAAGAAAGTTCGTATGAAACGCGCATTATTCATAGACCGTGACGGAACCATTCTGGTGGAACCAGCCGACGAACAAATTGATTCGTTTGACAAATTCCAGTTTGTGCCAGGAGTCATCCGCAACCTGCACTTCATCCGTACCAAACTCGATTTTGAGTTCGTCTTGGTTAGCAATCAAGACGGGCTGGGTACGGACAGCTATCCAGAAGCCGAATTTTGGCCCACTCACAATCTGATGATCAGCACCCTGCGCAGTGAAGGCGTTGAGTTTGATGACCAGCTCATTGACCGTTCTTTCCCTGAAGAAAACCTGCCAACCCGCAAACCAGGCACAGCCATGCTGACAAAGTACATTGCTGGCGACTATGATCTGGCAAACAGTTACGTCATCGGAGATCGTCAAACAGACAAGCAGATGGCACAGAATTTAGGCTGCAAATACCTGATTCTCGGTGACAATGTGTCCTCTTGGGATGCCATAGCTGAGCAACTCTTTGCAGGAGAACGCATCGCTTCGGTACGTCGTACCACCAAGGAAACAGATATCGACATCTGTCTCAACCTCGACGGCACAGGTCAATGCGACATCCATACAGGACTGGGCTTCTTTGACCACATGCTGGAGCAAATCGGCAAACACGGTGGCATGGATTTGCGCATTCAGGTGAAAGGTGACCTTCAGGTGGATGAACACCACACCATAGAAGATACAGGCATTGCCCTGGGTGAATGTATCGCCAAAGCCATCGGCGACAAACGTGGCATTGAGCGTTATGGATACACCCTGCCGATGGACGACTGCCTCTGCCAGGTGGCACTCGACTTCGGTGGCCGTCCCTGGCTCGTCTGGGATGCCGATTTCCACCGTGAACGTGTCGGCGATATGCCCACCGAAATGTTTCTCCACTTCTTCAAGAGTTTCAGCGATGCTGCACGCATCAACCTTAATATCAAGGCAGAAGGACAGAATGAGCACCACAAGATAGAGGGCATCTTCAAAGCTCTTGCCCGCAGCATCAAAATGGCTGTAAAACGAGACATATACAAATATCAGCTGCCCAGCAGCAAAGGAACGTTATAAATCGGTTGTACGGTAAAAAAGCCGTAAAACCGCAAAACCGTATATTCCATGAAACAACTAACCATCACTATTCCGCTTGTCAAGAAAGACGAAGCCGAACTTACCCCCGACGAAGCAAACTTGCTGGAGAAAGCCAAGCAAGCCACCTATCGCAGTTATTCGCCCTACTCACACTTCTCCGTTGGGGCGGCTGCTCTGCTTGACGACGGTACCATCATCGAAGGCGCCAACCAGGAAAACTGCGCCTATCCTTCCGGACTTTGTGCCGAGCGCACCGCCGTCTTCTATGCCAACGCACAATATCCCGACCGAGCCATCACCTTGCTCTGCGTGGCCGCACGTGACACCGAAGGCAACTTCACTCCACGTCCCATTCCTCCCTGTGGCGGTTGCCGCCAGGTGCTCTCCGAAACTGAAGACCGTCAGCATCAGCCCATGCGCGTCATGCTCTACGGCACCGAGGGCATCTACTTCGTCAACACCGTGAAGGATCTCCTGCCCATTCACTTCGATACCACCTACCTTTGAATTTAACCATTTAAAAGTAAACAGTAAATGCTTCGTCGCTTTGCCTTACTTTTCATTTTAACAATCTTCGTTCTACCCCTATCTGCCCAGCTTCGCAAGAACGCAGCCTACCAGAACTACATTGACAAGTACAAGGACTTGGCGATAGAGCAGATGCACAAATACCACATCCCTGCCAGCATTACTCTGGCACAGGGATTGTTTGAAAGCGGGGCAGGGCAGAGCGCACTTGCCAAGAATTCCAATAACCACTTCGGCATCAAATGCCACGCTGATTGGAAAGGCAAACGCACCTATCATGACGACGACAACAAGGACGACTGTTTCCGCGTCTATCCCTCCGTGCGTGCCAGCTTCGAGGATCACTCCCTTTTCTTGCAGGCGCCACGCTACAGCCGCCTCTTCAAGCTCAGCCCCAAAGACTACAAAGGCTGGGCAAAAGGACTGAAAGCTTGCGGATATGCCACCCTGCCTACCTATGCTCAACGGCTCATCGACGTGATAGAACTCTACGAACTTTATCAGTATGACCGAGGCAAGTACGCTACCCACGTCTTGCCGGAAGAATATCATCAGATTTATCTTATCAACAACCTCGACTGCATCATTGCCCGCGAGGAAGATACTTGGGAAAGCCTCTCGCAGGAATTTCGTCAGCGCGGCCGTCGTATTTCGGCACGTAAGCTGCGCAAGTACAACGAAGCCCCAACGAAAGACTTTTTCCCGCCAGCAGGCACATACATCTTCCTGCACAAAAAGTCCACCCATGCCGACAAGGACAAGTATGATCGCGACTATTGGCACCACATCCAGCCTGGCGAGTCCATGTACACCATTGCTCAGCAATACGGCATCCGTCTAAAAAAACTATATAAACTGAACTACCGTGACGCAGATTATATCCCTGAACCTGGTGATTTGCTCCGCGTAAGGTAATTAAAAGAAGAAAATGCCGCCGTTCCTTTTGTGTTCGGCGGCTTTCTGTAGTGTTTCGTTTCTTTCCTGTTTTTGTAACATATAGAAGGGATGGAACAGTGTGTGTTTCATTTTTGAAAACCTGTGTTCCTTTTCTTTAATCATTATATAAAAGAAAGATGCTACCTTTGCGAAAAATTTTAAACAAACAAAAGATTATTTTATGGTGAAAAAAGCATTTTTGATGGTTATTGCTGCATGTTCTTTGTCGTTGTCGGCAATGGGACAGGTTGTGGCACACGGTAAACTGCAACCTATCCATGTGGACGGAAACCAACTGAAAGACCCCTTTGGAAACAAAGTGGTGCTGCATGGGGTGATGGATACCCCCAGTCCTTATTTCAACAACAATCGTTGGGGCGGTTCAGCTACAGACAACAATGTGTCTGCATGTTTGAACTATTTTAATAAACTTTTCACGGCTATGACAGACAGCACACAGGGAGCTTACTGCAATCTGTTCCGTCTGCATTTGGATCCCTGCTGGACTAACAACGGTGCCCCCAATTATGCAGGCTGGCCTCAGGATGCGCGTGAATCGGGAGATGGAGAAGCAAACATTACCGACTACGACCCTTCCCGACTGAAGAAGTATCTGAATAATGTGTATTGGAAAATAGCCAACTATGCCATGAAGCACGGGCTTTATGTCATCATGCGTCCACCAGGCGTATGTCCAGGCAACATCTACGTGGGTGGCAGCTATCAGAAGTATCTGCTCAATGTGTGGGATATCGTGACGCAGAACGACTCCATCAAAAAGTATTATGGTCAGATTAGCATCGAACTTGCCAATGAGCCTGTGGGCTTGAAAGATGCCAATGGCAACGATAATGACCAGGCTCTGCGCGACTTCTTCCAGCCTATTGTTGACAAGATTCGCGCCAATGGCTTCAAGGGCATCATTTGGGTGCCTGGCACAGGTTGGCAGAGCAACTATCGTCCTTACGCCAAGTATCCTGTTCTCGGTGATCAGATTGGCTATGCCGTACACGACTATGTAGGGTGGTACAACACCAGCGACAACAGCTATAATCACAATACGGCCATCCAGAGTTTTGGTGAAGCTGTCCCCGTGGTACGTACTAATCCGATTGTGATTACTGAGGTGGATTGGAGTCCTTACAAGGAAGGAACAGGACACTATGATGAGCATGGCAATTGGGTGCTGAGCAACTATGGCACGTGGGCAACGGGCAGTACCAGCAAGTGGGGTTTGGCTTACAAGGCCGTGCTGGACTACTATGGCAACATCTCTATGACGCTTTCCGGTACACATACTTATTTGGATGTTGATACCTATCTCAATACAAGTCCTCGTCAGGTTGTTCCTGCCTTTAAGACTGCGATGGAGAAAAATGGTCTGGATCCCTACGAAGCCAGCGGTGTGGCTTGCTTCCGGTGGTATGCCGACTATGCTAAGGTGAATTATCCCTGGAAGGAACGTTATCAGCCCCGTCAGGAAATTCCAGAGAATCCTTTCGCCCTGCAGAGTGAATGGTTCAATCCGACCATTCTTTATGAAAACACGGCGTCGTTTGGCAGCAGGATGACTACCTTGAAACTGAAGAAGGGTGGCTGTGCTGGCTGGCGATTTGAAGACGAAGAAGGCATAGATATCTCTAAAGCGAATTATCTTGTTGTCAAGCTGATTAAGAGTGCTCCTCAAAATGTATGCTTCGCTCTGTACGACACTGCCAACTATTGGGCTGAACCCTATATTTTCAACATGAGTTCCAAGAAGACCTGCCAGATTGACTTGCGTGAGATGACGACAAAATCAGGCAATAAGGTTGACCCCAGCCATATTCGCCTTGCTGGTATCAAATCGTTGGGTGGCGACGTGACCGTTTATATAGAAAGTGTATTCCTCTCGATGGATGGTGAGAATCCTATGCCTAAGGACGAACCTGTGACTGTAGAACAAATTACGAACCTGATTGACCAGTATCTGCAGAACGATGGTCCCATCACTATTCAGGATATTACTGATTTGATTGACAAGTATCTTGAACAAGGTAATTAAAACCGTAAAACCATAGAACATGAAACGTTTATTCTGTTTTTTCGCATTTGCTTTGATGGTCTGTGCCACACAGGCTTACAAGAAAGAAAGTCTTGACATTAAAGTGAACAATCAGACACGCAATATGGTGGTGTTCACACCTGACACCAAGATTTCGAATATGCCACTGATGATTGTGACTCACGGTATGAACCAGAGTCCCGAATATCAGTATGATATGGATAAATTCTGCGACCTGATTGACACAGCCAAGTTCGTTGTGACTTATTTGCGGAGTGACGGTAATACTTGGGACACAGGTGGCACGAAAGACCAGAATTTTGTGCTGCAGACCATTGATGAAATGGTAAGTCGCTATGGCATCAACCAGAACCGCGTCTATTGGTCAGGTTTCTCGATGGGTTCCATGCTGATTTATCACTGTATGGCGAATGTTCAGGACAAGTTTGCTGCCTTTGCACCTACCAGCGGCATCCAGTTTAGTGAACAGCCCTGGAATGCCTGCAAGCAGCCTGTCAACTTGATTCACGTCCATGCCTACGGCGATGATGTATTTGGCTATGAGCAATATGGCATTCACGACTATGTTCAGAACATGGCGAAGATGAACAACTTTACCACTTACATCAAGTTGTCGAACTACAATACTGGCACTGGGGTCACTGGTGACAAGGAAGTGTGGAGTAGTGACAAGAATGGTCATGTGGTCGAACTCTTCAGCTACAATAATGGCGGTCACTGGCCTAATGGAGGTAATGCCAAGGAAATCTGGAATTTCTGCAAGCGTTTCAGTCTGAAGACTGTGGCTGAGGAGTATTTGGAAGTCTATAATTATGCCAAGGATCTTGTGGAAGAATGGAAGGACACACCCGAAATGACTTCACGTCCTGTCTATACCACTTTGGAAAAAGCTTTGGTATCATACGCTCCAGAGAAGTTGACTTCTGAAATTGCCATGCAGCGGGCAACAACCAAGCTCAATACCTATATCGCCACTTTCGAAAAGGCTGCTGCTAATATTGAAAAGAAGACGGAGGGTGGAATCATTGACCAGCCCGACGAGTTTGACCCGAATTTCCACATCTATCTGTGTTTCGGTCAGTCGAACATGGAGGGAAATGCTAAGATTGAAGCGCAGGACCGCACGGGTATTGACCCCCGTTTCAGGATGATGGCTGCTGTAGATATGCCTTCTTCATCCCGCAAGAAGGGCGAATGGTACACTGCTTATCCACCGCTTTGCCGCGACTGGACAGGCCTGACACCTGCCGACTATTTTGGCCGCACGATGGTAGAGAATCTGCCTGACAGCATTTCTGTGGGTATCATCAATGTGGCTGTGGGTGGTTGTGCCATCGAACTCTTTGATGAAGACAAGTGTGCAGATTATATCAAGAATGCAGCCGATTGGTTGCAGGGTTATTGTAAAGAGTATAACAACAATCCTTACCGCACGCTGATTGACCTTGCCAAGAAAGCACAGAAGGTGGGTGTGATTAAGGGCATCTTGTTGCATCAGGGTTGTTCCAACAACGGCCAGAAGGATTGGCCAGTGAAGGTAAAGCGTGTGTATATCCGTATGCTGAACGAGCTGGGACTGAATGAAGAAGAAACTCCGCTGCTCATTGGCGAACTGCTTTCTCAGAAGATGGGTGGTGTATGCTGGGGACACAACGAAGTGATTGCTCAGACCTATCATGTCATCCCTAATGCTCATGTCATTTCTTCTGTCAATTGTCCTGGAGCATCCGACGGCCTGCACTTCACGGCTGAAGGTTATCGCATGATTGGCAAACGCTATGCTGAAACGATGCTGAAGTTGCTCGGCACAAAGAAGCAGATTGATTTTGACACAAGTGAAGGTTACTTCCCGTTGGAGGCTTTCAATCCCTCACTCTTCTTGCTGGGTTCTTTCAAGAAAACCTCTCAGTTTGGTTCTTTCTCTTGTGACAAGAATGGTTTCGGCGGCTGGCGATTCAGCAAGGGCATTGATTTGTCGGACTACCAATACCTTGTTGTGAAGCTGATGCGTTCTGCTGGTTGCAAACCTGTCGTAAAAATCTTTGACACTGACGACTACTTGAATCCATGCTACAGCTATGAGCTGGGTACGAAGAAGATAGCTTCCATCGATTTGCACGATATGAAGTCCGCCACAGGCAAGCCCATCGACCCGTCACATATTTATATGGTAGGTATTGAGACCGATGGTTCGCAGACCGTTTACCTCAACACGGTCTATCCCAGTCTTGACGGAGATTCTCCTGCTACAGGCATTGAGTCCATTCGCACAGAACAACCTCGCAGTGTGACGAACCAAGATTTCTACGACCTTACAGGACGCAAGGTCATGAAGCCTACACGTGGCATCTACATTCAGCACGGAAAAAAAGTGCTCGTAAAATGATAGAAATAGCGTGATTTATAATTCTATTTTAATATAAAACATTGAGGAAAGGGTAACAAGGAAAGTTAAAAGGTTAAAGGTTAATTGTTTGGTTTATTATAGGTAGTTTTTTATTAGTTAGTTAAATCGTTTCTTCACCCTTTATTACCCTTTCCTTCAATGTTTTTTCTATTCCAACAACTTTTTCAGAGCTTCGCTATTCTCTTCTTCTGAATAGTATGTGATAAACTCCTTGGGCGACATGCCGAAGTAGTCGTGGAAGGATGTGGTAAAATAGGAGTGGCTGGAAAATCCCACCTTGTATGCCACTTCGCTTACGTTTACTTTATTATTTATCAGCAGGTATGCTGCTTGTTTCAAACGGAATGAACGGATGAAGACATTGGGCGATACGCCATAGCGTTCCTTCATCTTGCGGTTCAGGTGTACACGGCTGATGCCCACTTCGTCGCTGAGTTGCTGCACAGAAAATTCCGAATCGTCCAGATGCTTCTTTACAGCCTCGTTGATTTTGCCGAAGAGTTTGTCGTCTGCATTCTCCATGACAGGTTTAGGCAGTTCGTTGCCTATCTCTATGCGGTTTGCCTTGTTTCGCATATTCTCTCTGACACGGAGCACTTGCTGAATGGCAGAACGAATCATCATGATGTTGACGGGTTTCTCCAGATAGTGATCCACTTGCAGGTTCAGGCTGTGCAGCTGCAGGGTTTCGTCACCCTCGCCCGTCAGCATGATGATGGGCGTATTGTCCGTTTCTGGATTTCCCTTGATGCGCTGACACAGTTCCATGCCATTGCCGTCGGGCATACGATAGTCCGTCACCACCACATCCGGACGACAGGTAAGCACTTGTTTCCATGCACTATTTCCTGAGAAAGCACTGATGATATTGTAATCTTTCTCCAACTGAGAACGCAGATAGTTGTTGATTTCGGCATCGTCATCAACCAGCAGTATGGTGGCACGCCCATTTTGTTCCGCCTGTTTGGCAGTATTCAGATAGGGGAAATGCAGGGTGAACTCCACACCGTCGGGTTCCAAGTTTTTCACTTGGATGGTGCCGTGGTGCATCTTCACCAGTTCGTTGACCAGATTCAAGCCAATGCCCGATCCTGAAGCATCTGTTCCTGCGCTGCCTTGATAGAATCGTTCCCATAGATGGTTGATGTCTTCTTCGCTGAAATGTGAACCGCTGTTGTAGAAACGCAGTTCTGCCTGTCCGTCAACCACACCGCTCCAGGCTGTCACCTTACCTCCTGTGGGTGTGAACTTGAACGCATTGCTCAGCAGATTGGTGATAATCTTTTCAAAATGTGTGGTGTCCATCATCATGAGAAGTTCCTCTTCGGTATGTTCTACTTCAAACGTGATTTCCTTCAAAGTAGCCACACCTTGGAACTGTTCAAATACCTTGTTGGCATATTCCACATAGTCTTGTTCCTCCATGTGGAGTGTCAGCTGACCAGCATCAATCTTTCGGATGTCTGTGATTTGCTTTACAATGTCCAGCAGGCGGTTGCAGTTTCTCTGCATCACCTCGTAAAGCTGTTGGTGCCCAGGGTTTTGGTCTTCTTCCTTCAGCTGATGCAATGGCGATTCAATCATGGTCAGCGGAGAGCGCAGTTCATGAGTGATGGAAGTGAAGAGTCGCAGTTTTGCCTCTTTCATGCGGTCACGTTCTGCCGTCCGTCTCAACACTTCTCGCTGCTTTTTCCTTGCCTGGAATTGTTGGAGTATCAGGTAGGCAAGTGCACAGGCCAACAGGGTGTAAATCAGAAAAGCCCATGTGGTAGCATACCAAGCAGGGGTTACCACAATGTCGATTTGTGCTTCCGTAGATTGTGTAGGATTGTCTTCTAGATAGGCTTTCACTCGGAAAGTATAGTTACCTGCTGGCAGTGACGAATAGCTTGCAGATGGTGTGAGAGCATCGGTGTGCCATTGCTGTTCGTGTTTATCCAGAATGTAGTCGTAGTGAATGCGTGCTGGGTCGCCCAGTTCCATAGCTGAAAACAGAATGTTGAACGAACCGTTGTCAGCCTTGAGTTTGATACGTTTGGCATAGAAGATGCTGGCATCCAGTTCTTCGGTGTGGAGTGGGGTGCTGAACCCTGTGAAATAGACGTTGTGAACCTGTGTCTTTCTGTTCTCAATCAGTTGAGGGGTAAAGCAGATGATGCCGTTGTCGCCACCGAAGAGAATGTAGCCATGTCCAGGAATGACACTGGAGTTACGGTGAAATTCGCCCACTTCATAGCCACTGAACGATGAATAATTCTTCACGGCATGGGTTTGCCTGTCGATGGATGCAATGTTGGTGCGTGTTCCCATCCAGATTTTCTTGCCATCCACGGCAATGGAACGAATCTGCGGACAAGACAATCCCTGTTCTGCGGAAATCAGCTGTTGTTGCTGGCTCTTTATATTATATATAATGAGTCCCTCGTCGCTGGCTACAAGAATGTTGTCCCCGTCTTGCCGGATGGCACTGGCATTGTTGATGCGTTTTCCGTCAATTTTCAGTTCTCCGTGTTTGCCCGATTTCTGGTTGTAGTGAATCAAGCCACTGCTGGTTCCCACCCAAAGTGTCTGTTCGGTGTCTTGCAGCAGACAGGAAATCCACGGATTGAAGTTGAAGGGGAAGGCGATTTGACTGACGGTGTGGCGGGCAATGTCAATGCTAAAGACGCCGTTGCCATTTGTTCCTAACAGCAGACAGTCGGTCGAGGCATTGTAATACATGGTCATGCAGCATTCCTGATTCAACTTTGTCAACCAATCTTCCTTCCAGCGGCCATTTTCATAATACTGTACTCCGCCACCGAAGCTGGCTACCCAGGGTGTGCCGTGTTTGTCAATCTTGATGTCTTGCACCAGCAGCGAATGCAGTCCTTCGTTGATGGGGCGTGCTGTTGCCAGTTTCATGCCGTCTGTCTTGAACACACCGCAACCATCAGTGGCTACCCAGTAATTTTCTTGTGCGTCAATCTCCATGGATGTCACACAGTTGGCATTCTTTCCGTTTGCCAGGGGCGAAATGGCATGGTAGTGGAAGCAGTTGTTCTGTGGAGGAATGATGGCGAGTCCCTTGTTCAACAGCATGGCGATGATGTTGCCTTCCTTGTCCTCCTTCATGTCCATCACTTTGCTGTATGAAATGTCAAAATCAGCCATTTGTTTGTAGAGGGGGGTCAAAGACTGTGCTTGCCCCTTGGCTTCATATTCCCAGATGCCTTTGCCGTCAGTGCCTACCAAAATACGTCCGTCGGCAGTCTTGATGATGGACGTGACATACAGATTCTCTGTCTGAATACTCAATTCGTGGAGCAGGTTCTGCGAATGGTTGTACATCAGAAGTCCATGATTGGTACCTATCAGTATGCCCCCCTCCGTTTCAAGCATGGACGTCACCGTGCTGCTTTGCAGGATGCTTTCAGCCTTGGGGGTGTGGTTAAACGGATGTTGCTTGGGGTTTCCATTGAGGTCAATGCGTATCAGCGGAGTGATTCGGGTGCTGACCCAAAGTTGCTGGTGACGGTCGATGAGTGGTTCTGATGCAAAAGCGTCTTGTGCTGCTTCGTTCAACATGTTCGACAGTTTTCTGTCCACTTTCATCGTTTTTGTGTTGAGCAGGAATGTGCTGAATCCGTCGGTGGTAATCAGCTTATAGTCGGCTTTGGGATAGTCAATGATGCTGTTAATGGCGCAACCATAAATGCTGTCTTCATTTTCTAATAAATAAATACGCTGAAACGTCATCTTGTAAGCATCGAGCAGAAACAATCCCTGCGAACTGGCTATCCAGTAGTGGTTGTCGGCAGCTTCCTTCACACCGTTGGCTATCTGGAACAGCGGACGTCCCTCGGCGGTCTCGCTGGGCAGGTACTGGAAGCGGGTGCCGTCGAAGATACCTAGGGTGTTGAATCCCGATACCCATACAAATCCTCTTGAGTCTATGTCAACACTGTGGCAATTGTTGGTTTTTAATCCATGCTTTGTGCTATAAAGTCGCACCACTTGCCCGTAGGAAAAATGTGCAAAAAACAGAAATAGGGAAAAAACAAATGAACATTGAACGAAGCGTCTTTTCATGATGTTTTTTAGGTTTTAATTTAATTTTGAGCACAAAGTTACGAATTTTCTAAAATTCTATACAAGTTTACTTGCAATTAAATTCCAAAAAACTGTAACATTTGCTTTCTCTGATGTTACATTAGCCCTTAAATGCACTTTTTTTTGTTTAAAAAACGAAACAAGATTTTATAGTGTTGAAAAAGACTATTGCATATTTTTTCTAATGAAAATAACTTTGCAGCGGAAAAATTCAAACACCCAAAAACAACTTTTTTCTTAATTTTTAAAAACTTCAATCATTATGAAGAAAATTTTACTAACCGCATCACTGCTTGTTGCAAGCATGAGTGCAACTTTTGCTCAGATGCCCGACGCATCTAAGTGGAAGGTAGGTGAAGAGATTACCGAAAGCGTAGGTTTAGGTAATCCCAGTTTCGAGAATCCCACTAAGGATCCTTGGCAGTTTGTAACGTCGAAGGGTAGTACCACTGAGACAGGCGGTCTGTTCGAGTGCTATGACGGTGCTGACGAAGACCTCTATCAGTTTGTACAGCTCCCTGTAGGTCAGTATCGCCTGGAATGTCAGGGTTACTACCGTAATGGTAGTTCTTGGGCTGATGACCCAAATACTTTTGGCACATCAGATTGGCAGGACAACGCTTTGCTTTATGCGTCGAATGGTACTTACAACATTGATGGTACATTCGATCCATCCCACACGTTCACTACTCCTTTGATGCCTCGTCTTTTCCCAAATCAGAGGGAACAACTTTATGTAATGCCTCCACAAGATGACCCAGATCATTGGGATATGTCTGATGGTCAATACAATCAATGTGGTGGTTGCTGGGGTCCATGCTCTGTAGATGGTTCATTGGTTTGGTTCAATGCAGGTCTGTATGAACCATTCGTTGATGAAGATGAAGACATTAAATATAATACGGTAACATTCTACGTATTTGAAGCTGGTTATGTCAAGCTTGGTGTTCAGAAGAAAGAACCACGTGCTGCTGACTCGTTCATGGCTACAAATTTCAAACTGTACTATGATGGTGAAGTTGACCCAGAAGCTGTAGAACTCGCCATTGCACAGGAAGAAGTAGCAAACTACTACAACAAGCTTGTTGACCTCCGCGACACATACGAAGGTGGTTTGATCTATACACTGATTGACGATGCCATTTACGAATTTGATGACACATACGGCAGTGTAGATGAGTTGAAAACAAAGGCACAGTGCGAAGAGGCTCTGGCTACGTTGAAGCCACTTTACGAACAGGCTGTAGCTGCACAGACGGATCTTGCCAATCTGCAAGCTATCGTTCCTGGAATGGAGCTTCTCTACAACACAACTGACTATGCTGGCAAGGCTGCATTTGGTGCTGCCCTGCAGACTGCACAGGATTATCTCAATCCTGACTATCAGGCTCAGCCCGATGATGACTTCAGCAAGTATAAGACTGCTTGTGACGAACTCATTGCTGCTCGTATCGCTTACTTGATGACTCAGGAGAAGGTTAATGGCGCTTACAACTTCTCTGCTGCTCTCGCCACTCCATTCTTCTGTGACGGTGAGTTCACTCCAGTTTGGAACGATGAAGCCAATGCTTACCAGTTCCCAGCCATTGAAGGTGTTGGCGATGACCTGCAACCTGAAAATACTTGGGCTACTATTCAGGAGAATGGTTATGCAGACTTGATTAATCCTGAAAATGAAAATTACAGAGCTGATTGGATTCACATTTGCGATAATGTGAAGATTTATGAAAAGTACACTGAAAACCAGTGGGTAATTTTCCAAAATACATGGCATGGTGGTGGTCCAGTTGGTGTAACTATGCAGCACAGCTATCCTGCCATCGGTGGTTGGACAGCAGAACCTTCTGGCAATCCTGAATACCTCTATCAGACCATCACAAATCTGCCAAATGGTTACTATGCAATGTCTGCTTTGATGTGTAATGCCGGTGCCGACATTTCTCCGTTGCAGTATGTATTTATCTCTAATGACTGGAACAATGACGACAAGGCTGGCAGTCCTAAATTGACAGCTCCTCTCACACTGAAGGGCAATCCTTGGTGGGGTGGCAACCGTGAAGTTTGGCGTAGCGGCGTATGGCAGAAACTGCAGACTAACATGGTATATGTAAGCGACGGTAAGGTAACTATCGGTTCTGCTTCTGACGCATTCTATGCAGTAACAGGCTTCCAGCTCTACTACTATGGTGAAACTCCAGACTTCAATGGTCTTCTTAATAAAGATATTGCTAAGGCTAAGGCTAACATCGAAACGCTTACTTGGCAGGGTGATATCGCTGCTGCTAACGCTATCTTCGCCGAGATTCCTGAAAATATCGACAGCCAGGAAACATATGAAACAGCTCTTGCTATTATTGCTGAAGTTAACGACTATGTAAATAAGGCTAACAATGTTATCAACAACTGGAAGGCTCTTGACAACTTCTCAGCTCTGGGCGACAAGCAGGAAAAGGGTAGTGTTGAAGAAACTATCGTAGAAGTTGCTATGATGGAAGTTCTCCTTTTGGGTGAAGGTGAAGACGACACTTACCTCGACGCTATTGCAGCAGACGAAGCATACGAAGCATACGCTGACTACCTTGCTTACCGTGCAGGCATGGCAAATCTTGCTGCAGTTGATGATGACCTGAAGGCTGCTATTGAAAAGCAGAACGAATACCTCGTGGCTAACTTTGCTTCTGCTGAAGAAATCTACGAATTTAAGGCTCAGCTCGCTGCTCCTTACAACAAGGCTCTCCTTGCTTCTCTTGGCATCGATAAGGCTACTCCTGAAAATCCTGTGGATGTTACAGTTCTCATCGTTAATCCTAAGTACGACGAAGGTAACAAGGGCTGGTCTGGTGACTTCACAACTACTTCATCCGAAGCTGTTCAGGAAGCACTTGGTGCAGCTGAAGTTTGGAACACTAACTTCAATGTATATCAGACTATCTACTCTCTGCCTGCTGGTCAGTATCGCGTAGAAGTACAGGCTTGCTACCGTGACGATGGTGGTGCTGCTAAATGCTACAACAACTGGTGGTACACTGCTGGTGGCGACATGGAATTCTGGGAGAATCCTAACGCTAAGCTCTATGCTAACAACGAAGAGACAACTATCGTATCTCTCGCTTCTGAACGCTTCAAGACAAGATCTATGACTGCTTATATTAATAAGTATGTGATTGCTGAAGAACCAGACGAGCAGGGTAACGAATACTATGTTCCTTTCTACAGAGCTCTTGACTCTATCTCAGCAGAACCTTATCGGCCATACGTAGAGTATGATCCTACTTCTTGGTGGTGGGATACTAAGATTGATGACTTCGACGAAAATCTTGACGAAGCTACATTCTACTATCCTGCATCTCTGATGGGTATCTCTAAGCGTTACGCCGACAACCCAACAGCATACGTCAACACCGTAAGTGCTAACGTAAGAGAAGGTGGTTCACTCACCATTGGTATCAAGAAGGAAACTCTTGTTAACGGTGACTGGGTACCATTCGACAACTGGAAGCTCTTCTACTGCGGTAAGGCTGTTGTTTCTGTTGAGGACATCACGAACCTCATCGACGAGTACCTGACTGAAGGTAGCACTGTAACAGTTGAGGACATCACGAACCTCATCGACCTCTATCTGCAGCAGTAATATTCTGAATATTATTGTCAACAGACATAAAATTGCAGGGGATTTGGACGGCTTTCGTCCAAATCCCTTGTTTTTATTGCTTTTGCTGATTTGGTTTTCGGCGAAAAGTTGTACCTTTGCAGCCAAATAAGTAATAAAAGCAAATATGAATATGGAAAGGGACTTTAATCGGATCGCCATCATTCAAGGCGAGCGTCGGGTGACGTTTTCTGAATTGTTCGTACAGATTCGGCGGTTTGCTGCTGTCTCGGGACTGCGACGTGGTACCAAGACGATTGTTTTTGGCGAGAATCGTGAAGAGTGGGTCTATGCACTCTTTTCCGTGTGGCTGAATGGTGGCATTGCTGTGCCGGTGGATGCCATGTCAACGGCCGAGGATGTAGCCTACATCCTGAAGGACTGCCAACCCGAAGGGGCATGGGTGTCGAAGAAGCGCATGGATGTATTCCGGCAGGCACAGGACCTGAGCGGAGTGGACGTAAAGGTGCTTTCTTTTTCAGAATGTTCCGAACATTCCGGAGAGATCGTGCAATCTGGATCCTGTGGAGATTCATCTGCCTTCTTCCATCTCTATTGCCAGAACGAGGAAGACACGGCACTGATTGTCTATACTTCGGGCACGACAGGAACGCCAAAGGGAGTCATGCTCTCATTCAAAAATCTGTTTGCCAACGTGAATGCCGTTTCGCAGGAAGTCAGGATATACCATCCCACCATGCGCACACTGATTTTGCTGCCCCTCCATCATGTCTTACCGCTAATGGGCACGCTCATTGCGCCGATGATGCTGGGTGCTGGTGTCACCATTTGTCCTTCGATGACGGGACCAGACATCATGAAGACCTTGGCGGAAGGCGATGTACACATGATTATCGGTGTGCCCCGACTGTGGCAAACCATCTATGGCGGCGTGATGAAAAAGATAGATGCTTCACCCGTCACACGCTTCTTGTTCTGGTTGTGCAAGAAAGTAGATAACATGAAATTCTCTCGCATCATCTTTTCTGCCGTACACAAGAAGCTGGGCGGCAAGCTGGAATTTTGCGTTAACGGCGGTGCTGCCATTCCGAAAGAGGTTGCCGAGGGCATGAAGGCTTTAGGGCTGGACCTTCTCGATGGCTATGGCATGACGGAGATGGCTCCTATGATTTCCTTCACCCGTCCAGGCGAGTTGCTGCCTGGCAGTGTGGGCAAGGCCCTGCCGTGTGTGCAGCTGAAGTTTGTCGATGGAGAACTCTGTGCGAAAGGTCCCAACCTGATGCAAGGCTATTATCATCGTCCCGAAGAAACGGCAGAAGTGGTCGATCAGGACGGATTCATACATACGGGCGACTTAGGTCATGTCGATGCCGAAGGGCATGTGTTCATTACGGGGCGCACAAAGGAAATCATTGTCCTCTCGAATGGCAAGAATATCAATCCCGCTGAAATAGAATACAAGTTGGAAGACTATGCCGACAAAGTGAAAGAAGTGGGCGTCTGCCAGCATGGCGACAAACTCTGCGCCATCATTGTGCCCGACGAGTTGTGGGCACGCGGAAAGACCGACGAACAGCAGGAGGAAGAGCTGAAGCGCACCGTGATTGAACCGTACAACCAATCCACCGAATCCTATAAGCGTGTGCTGGAACTTTTTGTTTTCCATGGCGATTTGCCACGCACCAGAATGGAAAAGTTGCAGCGATACAAGTTGCCGCAGCTTTTGCTGTCGGGTAGTCATGCCGCACCGAAGCAGGAGAACTATGTGGAGCCTACCTTCGAGGAGTACCGCCTTATCAAGCAATATATAGAAGATGAGAAGCGCGTGGCGGTGAAGCCTACAGACAATCTGGACACAGACTTGGCTTTGGACTCCTTAGACAAGGTGGGTTTGCAGTCTTTCGTCGAACTGACCTTCGGATTGAAACTCACCGCCGAAAGGGTTGCCACGTTCCGCAACGTGCTGGAACTGGCTGAATATGTGAGCGACTACAAGACACGCATCGAGGTGGAAAAGACCGACTGGGCAGCCATTCTCCATGCCGAAACCAGTCACATCAAGTTGCCAGAAACGTGGTGGACGGCTGGCGTCATTGTGAAACTGGCTAAAAAGTTGAGCCAATGGTATTTCGGCTTGGAAGGGAAAGGCATGGAGAACATTCCGCAGACAGGACCCTTCATTGTGGCGCCAAACCACCAGAGTTATCTCGATGGTATGTTCCTGACTGCATTCATGCCAAAACGTCAGGTGCTGAACTCCTATTTCTATGCCAAGCAAGACCATGTGCGCCATTGGTTTACACGCATGATGGCTGACCACAACAATGTCGTTGTCGTGGATTTGAACAATCTGAAGGAAAGCATACAGACGCTGGGTGAAGCCCTGAAGCGTGGGAAGAATGTCATTGTGTTCCCTGAAGGGACACGTACACGGACGGGCGAACTGGGACAGTTCAAGAAGATGTTCAGCATCCTGAGCAAAGAACTGGATGTGCCCATTTTGCCAGTGGTCATCAAAGGGGCTTTCGAGGCAATGCCCAAGGGACAGCACCACCTGAACAGAACAAAGGTGACGGTGGAATACCTGCCTGTAGTACGTCCTGCAGAGTTTCCGGACTACGACGCACTTTCAGACAAGGTGCGAAATGAAATCGCGGCAGTCCTCCATTAACCATTTCGGTGTGGAGGTGGCACCACAGATGCCCACCGACTCAACGCCACGAAACCACTCGGCGTTAATCTCCTGTGGGTCATCTATCAGGTATGAATTTGGATTGACGGCAAGGCACTCGCCAAAGAGTACTTTGCCGTTACTGCTTTTTTTGCCGCATACGAAGAGGATGAGGTCGTGGCGTGCGGCAAATTGGCGAATGTTGGGAATGCGGTTTGCCACTTGTCGGCAGATGGTGTCAAAGAATTGAAACTGAGCGGGTGGCTGAATGTGATCTTCGATGTAGCTCACAATGCTGCGGAAACCCTCGAGCGACTTGGTGGTTTGCGAATAAAGATGAATGTCGTGCGAGAAGTCCAGCAGTTTGGCGTCCTCCAGCGACTGGATAACAATGGCGTGACCCTCCGTCTGTCCCACCAAACCGACGACCTCGGCATGACCCGTTTTTCCGTAGATGACAATTTGCCGCTGGTGTTCGGGGTCACTGTCGTAGTCCGCCTTGATGCGCTTTTGCAGGTTGAGCACTACGGGGCAGGTGGCATCAATCAGTTTGATGCCCTGTTCCTGAGCCTTGGCGTATGTCTGTGGGGGTTCGCCGTGAGCTCGCAGCAACATTTTTGTGTCGTGCAGAGTGCCCAGATTGGAGTGCTCCACGGTGATGAGTCCCATGCGTTTCAGCCGTTCACACTCGCGCCCGTTATGGACAATGTCGCCCAGGCAATAGAGCGAATCGCTTTCAGCCAATTCTTCTTCCGCCTTGCGAATGGCAGTTGTTACACCGAAGCAAAATCCTGAACCCGTGTCAATTTCTATGTTCATGCCGTCGCCTCCTTATATCGTTGCAAGAGCCATGCGTTCTGCTCTTCGCGGGTCATGTGTGAATTGTCCAGCACAATGGCATCGGGAGCCTGACGCAGTGGGGCAGTCTCGCGGTGCGAATCAATGTAGTCGCGTTCCTGCACATTTTTCAGAATTTCATCGAAACGGAGTGCATCTGCCTCTTCCTTCGTCTTTGCCTTGCCTAAAAGTTCGTCGTAGCGGCGTTGGGCACGCACTTCAGCTGTAGCGGTGACGAAAATCTTCAGTTCTGCGTTTGGGAAGACCGCCGTGCCGATGTCTCTTCCGTCCATCACGATGCCTTTCTCCCGTCCCATAGCCTTCTGTTGCTCAGTAAGTAATGTACGAACAAAGGGCAGGGCAGCGATGGGGCTGACGCGGTTCGACACTTCCATCTGCCGTATTTCGTTTTCCACCAGTACACCGTTCAGATAGGTGTCAGGACGTCCTGTCTCTGCATTGAACTTGAACGATACTTTCACCCGTCCAGCTTCGATGTCTGTCCGGAGAGCATCTTCCTGTATGCCCGTGTCGGGAAACTGTCCGTGCTGCATGGCATAGAGGGTCACAGCCCTGTACATGGCTCCCGTGTCAACATACACATATCCTATGTTCTTGGCAAGTTCTTTGGCCATCGTGCTTTTGCCACAAGAGGAATGTCCGTCGATGGCGATTACGATTTTCTTCATCTGATTAAAAGGTATAAGCAATGTTTGCCAGCAGCGAATTGGCTGCGATGTGGTACTTTCCGTAGGCGATGCCCACTTTGAAACTCTTGATGCTCAGACCTGCGCCGATGCTGATGCCTGCCCAGTGAGACGAGTCGAGTACTTTCATCTCGTGGGCACGTCGGAAGTTGTAGCCCAGGGCAATCCACGTCTGGCCCGACGGGAAAAAGTCCACACCGATAATGCAGTGCTGAATGAAGTTGATGTTCTTCCAGTGGGTCAGGTCGTCGAAAGTAAGGCTGAAACGGATAGGGGCATTTGTCAGAGACTGCGACCAGCCTAAAGCCAAGTCGAAGGGCAGTTTCTCGCGGTCTTCGTGGAGGGCCTTGATTTGTCCGCCAAGGTTATGCCCCACCAGCGAGAGTGAGGTGCCGATTTCATCGTTATAGTAGTTCACGCCAAGGTCAACCGCCATGGCGAAAGCATTGTAATTGGCATACTTGGAGAACAGGAACTTGGCCGACACACCGCCGCTCCAGTAGTCGGAGAGCATATAGGCATAGCTGCCCTGCACATCGATGTCACTGGCTGAGAACGACCCTATCTCTGCCCCCGTCTGGTCTGTTTCCGTCATCTTTCCGTAGGTCAGCATCTGTGCACCCACAGCCCATGTGCCACGGTCGCCCAGTTCGCGCACATAGCCGGCACTGAGTTTCTTGCTGCCGGCAATGAACGTCATGAAGTTGAAGTTCACCGTGTTGCTTGATACATTCGAGAGCAGTGCAGGGTTGTCGAACATCAGTGTGGCATCGTCCTCGCCGATACTGATGTTGTAGCTGCCCAGTGCCGCCGAGTGTGCCGACACAGGTATGTTCAGATATTCATAGCCCGTGGTGCCGCTTTGCGCCGCTGTGCAGATGGAGAAAAGCAGTGCCATCACAGCGGGCAATGCCATTCGTAGATAGGTCTTCATTCGCGTCTATTTCAATGTTGCATAATATTCGTCCAAAAGTCGCTTCGCCGCCACAAAGGAGGTAATCTTGCCGCCCAGCACGTCGCGCTCCATGTCGGCAATCTGCTCCTTCACCCGTGGGTTGAAGTAGAAGTTGTTGCGCAGGTGTTCGTTGATGCTCTCATACATCCAGTACTTCGACTGTTCGTTCCTTTTATATTGGAAGTAGCCGCTCTCCTTCGTTTGTTCGATGTGGTCAAACACCATCTTCAACACTTCGTCAATGCCCAGTTCGTAGAATCCGCTGTAACACAAAACCTGCGGCATGATGCCACTTTCTGGCATGGGGAAGAGGTGAAGCGCATTGCGGAAATGACTGGCAGCCAATTTCGCTTTCTCCACATTCTCTCCGTCAGCCTTGTTGATGACGATGCCGTCGGCTATCTCCATGATGCCGCGCTTGATGCCCTGCAGTTCGTCGCCTGTGCCTGCCAGCTGAATGAGCAGGAAGAAATCTACCATGGAATGGCACGCAGTTTCGCTCTGACCCACACCGACGGTCTCCACGAAGATGTTGTTGTATCCTGCTGCCTCGCAGAGGATGATGGTCTCCCTCGTTTTCCGAGCCACACCTCCCAGGGAACCTGCCGTGGGCGAAGGCCGGATGAACGACTTGGGGTGTACTGCCAGCTTCTCCATGCGTGTCTTGTCGCCCAGGATGCTGCCTTTCGTCTTTTCCGACGAGGGGTCGATGGCAAGCACAGCCAGTTTCCCTCCGTAGTTCTGGAGCAAGTGCACACCGAATGCGTCAATGCTGGTACTCTTTCCGGCTCCTGGCACACCGCTGATGCCGATGCGCACAGAGTTGCCCGCGAAAGGCAGGCATTTCTCGATAACCTCCTGTGCCAGTGCCTGATGGTCGGGGTGTACACTTTCAATGAGTGTCACGGCCTGTCCCAACATCGATACGTCGCCTTTCAGTATGCCCTCCACATATTCGTCAGCCGTGAAGAGACGGTGACGCTTCTTCCGCATCTGGCTGAGGTAGGGGTTCACGATGCTGGGCTGTGCTACGCCTGCATTCACCTGCAGACCTGCATATTCGGTGCTGTTCTCTGGGTGTTCCATTTCGTTTCGCCTTTTATTTTTCAAACACTACGTTTACCACTTCCTTGCAATGCTGAGGGTCATTAGTGATGATGAGCACACGAGGCTGTGCCTTGCTCATGCCCAGGTACTTCGCCTCCACCGTGATGTCCATCCTGATTTCCTCTCCTGGCTTCAGCTCACGCTTGGGCAGACTTACCTGCACAGCTTGGTTGAAAGCCTGTATGTTGCTCAGTGTCAACGTGGCAGTTCCTTTGTTCTGGATAAATACCTTGCCTTTCAGCTTCGACTTCTTGCCCAACTTGCCCAAGTGCAGGTTGGTGGTTGAAATCTGAAAACGGGGCAGTTGCGCACGGTATTCAGCCTCGTGCATGTCGGGCAGCAGTACGGCCGAGACAGTCAGGTCGTTGTTCGTGCCCACACGGTCTCCGGTGTAGCGTGCCACATAAATCTGCGTCTGGTTCAGTCCCAGGCTGGGCATCAGGTCGCCGTGCAGGGTCAGCTCTATCTTTCCCTTGCGGCCTCGTGCCAACATCTCTGGGATGGCTTTGGCGGTGATGTATGGCGGCAGGTGCATCAGCTGCGGTTCATACACCTCTGTGCCGTCGTTCAGCACTTCAAGGTATGTCACCGTGCTGTCACCCTTGTGCACATCGGGAAACTCTATATTGTTCGTGCTGAGACAAATGTCGTCAATTCGGTAAGGAAACGCCTGTTCGATGGCCTCTTGTGCACCGTTGGTCACATGACCCTTCATGCGGATTCTCACAGGCTTTGCCCCCTGGTTGGTATAGACCTCGATGTAGCGGTCGAAGTGTCCCAGCATCATCGCATCGTAAGTAATCTTGATTTCCTCCGTCATTCCCTTGCTGACGGGAGCGGAAGGCCATTTCACATTCAGACAGCCGCATCCCGCATCCACTTCCTTGATTTGCAGCGGCTGGCGGCCGTCTTTATTCGTAAAACGGAACGTCGCTGTCACCGGCGACTTCCACAACACCTTGCCCACATCCACTGTGTTCTGCTCAAACGAAATCTTCTGAGCCATAACCACTTGTGTGCTAAGCAAGAGTGCCATTAACGCTATATATCTGTTCATGCAAGTCTTTTATTCTTCAATCGTCAATATACTTATTAACGCATTTTTTCACGTTTTCAGTGCAAAGATACAAAAGTTTTTCTTGTCTCTCACCGAAATTAAAGAATTTTCTCGAATTTTCGCAGCAATTATGCTTCTTGGGTGACACATCGGCAAAGAATCCCTATAATATATTATGTGTACTGCAATGTTCCCCACTGCCCACACCAAAACCGCCGACACTGAACAAAAAACCAGCCCAGACCCGAAATAATTCTACAAATCGCACTTTGATTCTTATAAATCGCACTTTGATTCTTACAAATCACGTCGTGATTCTTACAAATCACACTTTGATTTCAACAATTATCTCGACTCTCGGCAACTTTGTTCCCAACTCTCACCAAGAAAAAACCTTCTCTTTTTGCTTTTGTAATTCAGTGATTCCAATATCACACAACATGATTGTTGCGGGCAACCTGCAGTTCATCGTTAAAAAAAAGAGGATGTGCCTATTTTGACACATCCTCATCGTAGGGTTATGGATTGTTGTTATTCTGCTGAATAATCAATCTTGCTCATGCGTACATAAGTAGCGTAGCGGTGCTGGGCTGCTTTCTTGGCGGCGTCGAAGAGTTCCTGTGCCTCGTTTGGACAAACCTTCTTGAGAGAGAGGTAGCGTACTTCGCCGTCGAGGAATGCCTGGAAGTTGTCCCAGTTTGGAGCCTTGCTGTCGAGCTGGAATGGGTTCTTGCCCTGCTCGGCCAGACGTGGATCGAAACGCCACAGATGCCAGTAGCCACATTCTACAGCCTTAGCCTCTTCTGCCTGGCTCTTGCCCATGCCGCCCTTAGCCTTGAGGCCGTGGTTGATACATGGAGCATAAGCGATGACGAGTGATGGACCAGGATAAGCCTCTGCCTCGCGGAGTGCCTTCAGACACTGTGCATTATCGGCACCCATTGCCACCTGAGCCACGTAAACATAGCCGTAGGTTGACTGCATAAGGCCGAGGTCCTTCTTCGTGATGCGCTTACCGCCAGCAGCGAACTGAGCGATGGCACCGATAGGAGTAGCCTTTGAAGACTGACCGCCTGTGTTGGAGTAAACCTCTGTGTCGATGACGAAGATGTTAATGTCTTCGCCAGAAGCCAAAGCGTGGTCGAGACCGCCGTAACCGATGTCGTAAGAAGCACCGTCACCACCGATAATCCACTGGCTGCGCTTTACCAGGAAGTGAGAAAGTTCGCTGAGCTGCTTGCAGATGGGGCAACCAGCGTTGCGGCCAGCTTCGATAGCTGGAGCCAGCTTGGCTGCTGCTGCCTTCGAAGCATCGGCGTTGTCCTTGCCGGCAATCCACTCTTGAGCTGCTGCCTTGAACTCTGCTGGTGTGTCGTCCTTTGCAAGAAGTTCGTTGAGCATTGTTACCATGCGGGCACGAATCTTCTTGTTGGCGATAGCCATGCCGAGACCATATTCGCAGAAGTCCTCGAACAGAGAGTTGGACCATGCAGGACCCTGACCCTTTGCGTTCTTGGTGTATGGAGTAGATGGGATAGAACCAGAGTAGATAGAAGAACATCCTGTAGCGTTAGCCACCATCTGGCGCTCGCCGAAGAGCTGAGAAATGAGCTTCACGTATGGAGTTTCACCGCAACCAGAGCAAGCGCCCGAGAACTCGAAGAGTGGGGTAGCAAACTGGCTGACACGTGGGTTAGCCTTGTAGTCGATGAGGTCTTGCTTTGAAGTGACGTTCTTGACGCAGTAGTCCCAATTCTTTGCCTCGCCGAGTTCGTTCTGCAGCGGAACCATCTTGAGAGCCTGGTTGCCCTTCTTGCCTGGACAAACATCCACACAGTTGCCGCAACCCAGACAGTCCATCACGCTTACCTGCATACGGAACTTCATGCCCTTGAGCTGTGCTGGAGCCAGCATGTCGAGCTTAGCAGCGTCGAGACCAGCGGCTTCCTTCTCGTCCATGACGAATGGGCGGATGGCAGCGTGCGGACAAACGAAGGCACACTTGTTACACTGGATACAGTTTTCGCTGTCCCAAGTAGGAACGAAGGCAGACACACCGCGCTTTTCGTAAGCAGCCGTGCCCTGTTCCCACATACCGTCCTCGTAGCCCTTGTAGGCACTGACAGGCAGAAGGTCGCCATTCTGTGCGTTGATAGGACGCACCAGCTTGTTGATGAATTCGGGGTCGTCGTTGGCTTCAACGGGATCAGCAGGCAGATTCTTCCATGCTGGGTCAACGTCGAGCTTCTTGTACTCGCCACCGCGGTCAACGGCAGCATAGTTCATGTTTACAACGTCCTCACCCTTCTTGCCGTAAGACTTCACGATAGCCTTCTTCATCTGCTCCACAGCCAGTTCTACAGGGATAACCTCCGTAATGCGGAAGAAAGCAGACTGCAGGATGGTGTTCGTGCGGTTGCCCAGACCAATCTCCTGAGCAATCTTGGTAGCATTGATATAGTAAACAGTGATATTCTTCTCGGCGAAATATTTCTTCACGTTGTTCGGCAGGAATTTCACTAGTTCCTCACCCTCGAAGATGGTGTTGAGCAGGAACTGGCCATTCTGACGCAGACCGCGCAGCACATCATACATGCGGAGATATGCCTGTACGTGGCAAGCCACGAAGTTAGGAGTCTTAATCTGATATGTAGAACGGATGGGTGTGTCGCCGAAGCGGAGGTGAGAGCAAGTGAAACCACCCGACTTCTTGGAGTCGTATGAGAAATAAGCCTGGCAATACTTGTTCGTGTTGTCACCGATAATCTTCACGGAATTCTTGTTGGCACCCACCGTACCATCGGCACCCAGACCGAAGAACTTAGCCTCGAAGATGCCTTCGCCGCCCAGTGCCATTTCCTCTTCGAGAGGCAGAGAACGGAAAGTCACGTCGTCCACGATACCCAGTGTAAAGTGATTCTTGGGTTCGGGAAGTTCAAGATTCTTGTAAACCGTAAGAATCATGGTTGGGGTCACGTCGGCAGAACCGAGACCGTAACGGCCACCGATAATCAGCGGAGCATTCTCCTGACCGTAGAAAGCATCCTTCACGTCGAGGTAGAGCGGTTCGCCGTTGGCACCTGGTTCCTTTGTGCGGTCGAGCACAGCAATGCGCTTCACCGTCTTTGGAACAGCAGCAAGCAGACGTTCCACCGAGAACGGACGATAGAGGTGAACGCTGACCATGCCGTACTTCTTGCCGTTGGCGTTAGCGTAGTCGATAGCTTCGCGGGCAGCCTCCGTGGCACTGCCCATCAGGATGATGACATCCGTAGCATCCTTCGCACCATAATAAGTGAAAGGCTTGTATTCACGACCGGTAATCTTCGAGATAGCCTCCATGTATTTCTCCACAGCGGCTGGAACTTCGTCGTAGAATGGGTTGCAAGACTCGCGGTGTGCGAAGAAAGTCTCAGGGTTCTCGGCCATACCTTTAGCCTCGGGATGTTCTGGAGAGAGACAGCGTGCGCGGAATTCGGCCACCTTGTCCATCGGAACCAGCGGACGGATATCCTCCATGTCCATTTCCTCAATCTTGTGATATTCGTGAGAAGTGCGGAAACCGTCGAAGAAGTTGATGAACGGAACGCGAGTCTCCAGAGCAGCGAGGTGAGCCACAGCTGAGAGGTCCATTACCTCCTGCACGCTGCCTTCGCACAGCATGGCGAAACCTGTCTGGCGGCAAGCCATCACGTCGCCGTGGTCGCCGAAGATACAGAGCGAGTGGCTGGCAACGGTACGAGCAGATACGTGGAACACGCTGGGGAGCAGTTCGCCCGCAATCTTGTACATGTTAGGAATCATCAGCAACAGACCCTGCGACGCCGTGAAGGTCGTAGTGAGGGCACCAGCCTGGAGCGAACCGTGAACAGCACCTGCTGCACCAGCCTCAGACTGCATTTCCTGAACGAGAACTGTGTCGCCGAAGAGATTTTTGCGACCTGCAACTGCCCACTCGTCCACATGCTCAGCCATTGGAGACGATGGGGTGATGGGGTAGATGGCAGCCACTTCCGAGAACATGTAAGCCACATGAGCCGCAGCGGTGTTACCATCACAAGTGATAAATTTCTTTTCTTTACCCATTTGTTTTTTTAATGATAAGTTAGGTTAGACATTATTTTAATTCATTTTTTCAAGTTCTTTTCACCACAGATTTCACCGCGGATTTCACGGATTGTTCTTCATTTTAATAAAGGAATCCGAACAGCCAGAGCGGAATCTGGTTACCCTGTCCCACAGCGCAGTGATTCACGGCGAAGAGCGTCTTCGACTTGTTCTTCAGTTTCGACGGATGCTCCACAATTTTGAATTCATACTTGCCGTCGATGTTGAACGAGCAAGGCTGCTGTCCATGCTTGAACACCTGGTGGTCTTTCCACAGCGCATTGCAGAAGAATGTCTCGTGTATGTCCTGGCTGTCGAAAGTGCGGGGGTAGAAACTATACATCAGGTTCGTGTTGTGCAGCAATACCCGTGCAGGCTTCTTGGGGTACTGGTCTCCCTTCGCATAAACCATATTGACCAGCCTGGCCTCCATCAGGTACTTGATGTATCGCATCACCGTGGCGCGGCTCATCTCCAGTTCTACGCTGAGTTGGCTCACGTTAGGCACGATGCTGCCGCTTGTTGTCAGCAGATAGAACAGCTGCTTGATTTTAGCCAGATATTTCAGTTCGATTTGTTTCACCAGCAAGATATCCACCTCAATCATCATGTTCATCGTGTTGAGCAACTTCTCGGAATAGCATCCCCTGCTCAGGAAGAACGGGTAATAGCCGTGGTGCTGATAATCCTGCAGATGCTCCTTGGGGTCCACCTGTGCCATGATAGTGTTGGCGATTTCCGTATGATGCTCAATGATGTCCTCCAGCGAAAACTTGGGGAACACCATTCCCGTCATTACCTGCAGATACTCCCTGAAGGAAAAGCCCCGCAGGTTATACGATTTCACGATGCCGTTCAGTTCAGGGTTTTCTTCCTTCAGTCGCATCACCGGCGACCCTGTGAACACAATTTTCAGTCCAGGCAGCTTATCGTAGCATTCCCTCAGCTGTGCGCTCCAGTCCGGCTGCTTATACACCTGGTCGATGAGCAGCACCTTGCCGCCGTTGTTGTAGAACTCCGTGGCAAACTCCGTGATGCCCACATTCTGCACATAGAAATTATTCGTGTTGATGTACAGGCAAGTGCGGTCTTCTGGCGAAAATCTTTCCTTGGCGTACTGCAGCAAGAAAGTGGTCTTGCCCACACCCCTTGCGCCCTTGATACCAATCAAGCGGTCGTTCCAGTTGATTTCGTCCATAAGGTCCCGTCGGATGGGGGTGCCGTTGTGAGAGATTAAATAAGAATGGGTGCGGAAGAAAGAATCCATAGAAAGTCTTTTGTGTGGGTTTGATAGATTTGAAAAGCGTTGTAAAACGCATGTTTTTTTAGTGTAACACTCAAAATTTGGTGCAAAGGTACGTTTTTTATTGCAATTTGCAAAGTAGAGTTTGCAATTTTTTATATAAATGCCCTCTTTTTTTGTTTTCTGTGGTTTTAAAACACAATCATCATCGCGAAGCGATATGTTTTTTATAACAAGTTCCTACGGAACGATTAAACAAATTAAACGGATTGGCTTTCTTGATGAAAGCCCCCCTCTGGCAGAAGAAAAATCCGTTTAATTCGTTTAATCATCGCAAAGCGATATGTTTTTTGTAACAAGTTCCTGTGGAACGATTGAACGAATTAAACGGATTGGCTTTCTTGATGAAAGCCCCCTCAGGCAGAGGAAAAATCCGTTTAATCCGTTTAATCATCGCGAAACGATATGTTTTTTATAACAAGTTCCTACGGAACGATTAAACGACTTGAACGGATTGGCTTTCTTGATGATAACCCCCTTTGGCAGAGTAAAATCCGTTTAATCTGCGTAATCTGTGGTTTAATCCGTTGTTTTTAGAATAGTACGCACAATTCGCAGTCAGCGAATGTTTCAATGATTATTGTTCGGGGTCATTTCTTGGCGGGAGCTTTGCCTGTTCCCAGCTGCGGCCTGGTTTGCTTCTTCTTGAACAGTTCCACAGCTTTGAGCACGGTGGCATCGGAACGGTTGATGTATTCGGTGTATTCGCTGATGTCGAAGATGCTGTAGATGATGTTGCCGTAGATGGATCGTTCAAAGAGGGTCTTGGAACGGAGTATCATGTTGTTGCGGCGGGTAAGGTCGTGGTTGTCGGCATAGCGCACGAATTGTTCAACCAGGTTCTGCCGCTTGATGTGCTGCAGGAGTGCGTCGGGATCGGGGTGTTTCTGCAGTTCTGTGCGGTGGTCGTCAACGTATTCGAAGCAGAACTGTGAGATGAGTCCGCTGCTGACGGCTTCGTTGAAGTAGGAGGTGTAGAGTGTGGTGTCCTCGGCAACGAAATAGTCGGGCATGATGCCGCCGCCGCCATAGACTTCGCGTCCGATGCTGGTGTGATAGACTTCGCCTGTCTGCCGGATGCTGTCTTCGTTGAAGAATTCGCCGTGCTGGTAGCGTGTCATGATGTCCATTTCGTATTCTTCGCGTTTCTGCCCTTTCTGGTAAGGTTTCTGTATGCAGCGGCCAGAGGGTGTGTAGTAGCGGGCGACGGTGAGGCGAATCATGCTGCCGTCTGAAAATTCCACGGGCTGCTGCACAAGTCCCTTGCCGAAGGATCGGCGGCCGACGATGATGCCTCGGTCATTGTCCTGCACGGCTCCGGAGAAGATTTCGGAGGCGCTGGCGGTCAATTCGTCGGTGAGGACGATGAGGGGGAGGTCTTGGTAGCAGCCGCGTCCGTCGCTCTTGAATTCTTCGCGTTTGGACCGTCGTCCTTCGGTATAGACGATGAGGCGGTCTTCGGGCAGGAATTCGTTGACCATCTGGATGGCGCTGGCAAGGTAGCCGCCACCGTTGCCTCGGAGGTCGATGACGAGTCCCTTGAAGTTTTCGGATTCAAGCCCTGCAAGGGATGAGAGCAGTTCTGCGTAGGTGGTTTCGCCGAAGTTCTTGATTTTGATGTAGCCCAATTCGGGGGTGAGCATGTAGGCTGCATCGATGCTGCCGACGGGTATGTCGCCACGGACGATGGTGAACTTGAGGGGAGCCTTCTTTCCGTGACGCAGTACGGTGACGGTGACTTTGGTGCCGTATTCTCCCTTGAGGCGGTGCATGGTTTCTTCGTTGGTGACGATTTTGCCGACGTAGGGTTTGCCGTCGATGGCGATGATTTTGTCGCCTGCCAGCAGTCCTACTTTCTCGGATGGTCCGCCTTTGATGATGCCGTTGATGCGCACGGTGTCGTTCCGGACGGTGAACTGTATGCCGATTCCGCTGAAGCTGCCGCGCAGGTCGTCGTTGGCGGTCTGTGCGTCTTTGGCAGAGATGTAGGTGGAGTGGGGGTCGAGTTCTTCGAGTATCTTAGGCATGGCGTCTTCCACGACGTTGGCAATGTTGACGGTATCGACATATTGGTCGTCGATGATGTGGAGCAGGTCGTTCAGTTTGTTTGACGAAGAGTTGATGATGTTGAGTCTGTTGCCTGAAAACCTGTTGGCGAAGAAGGTGCCGATGATGATGCCGACTACGACACTGATGGCGATGATGATGGGGACGAACTGGTTTTTCTTGTTCATATTTTGGGCTTTTATGTTGTTACCATTTCACAGATTGGAAAACTTCGCGGGGGAGGGAATCTGTGTCATTTGAGTAATCTGTGGTTTTTATGAGTTCCGAAATTGGGGGTTACATTGTTGCGAGGTCGATGAACAGGGTTTCGATGCCTGCCCGCTGCAGGAGCTTGATGCCGTCGTCGAGGCGGTAGTTTTCTCCATAGACCACTCGGCGTATGCCCGCCTGGATGATGAGTTTGGCACATTCGATGCAGGGTGAGGCTGTGATGTACATGGTTGCGCCTTCGCTGGAATTGTTGCTGCGTGCCAGCTTGGTGATGGCATTGGCTTCGGCATGGAGCACATAGGGTTTCGTGACGTTCTGGTCGTCTTCGCAGATGTTTTCAAAACCGGAGGGAGTGCCGTTGTAGCCGTCGGAGATGATCATTTTTTCTTTGACGACGAGTGATCCGACTTTGCGTCGCTGGCAGTAGGAGTTTTCTGCCCAGATGCGGGCCATGCGGAGATATCGTTGGTCGAGTAGTTGCTGTTTGTCCATAAGAATGAAGAGTGAAGAATGAAGAATGAAGAGTGAAGAGTGAAGAATGAAGAATGTTGTTGTCTTTATCTGAAGCTTTCGGGGCTGCGTTTGCTGCCACATCCGATGTAGCTACCGTCGTTGGTGTGGAACTTCATGATGTTGATGTCGCCTTCGTAGCGTATGGTTTTTTTCAGGGTGTGGTAGATGTTTTCTTCGAGCAGGGTGTTGAATTTGCTGGGTTCTTGACGGATGTTGAGGGTGAAGGTTTGGTTTTTCCCGTCGGCTTTCCATTGCCCTGTGAAGGTATTTCCGTCGGTGAGTGTTGCGACGAAGGAGGATGTACTGAAGCTAATCTGGTATGCATGGGGTGAGGCACAGAGCGAGCGGATGTCGTCTCCGGCAAGCTGTCTGCCTTGTATATAACCGTTGGTGATGTACCATGTTTTGCCTTCGAAGAGTGCTTGGATGTCGTCTTCCTTTTTACAGGAAGCACAGAGGGCACAGAGAAGACAGAGGGCACAGAGTTTTTTGAATGGAGTCATGGGTAAATGGTAAAAATAAATGGTAAATTAAATGATTCCGTTTCGTTT
Organism: uncultured Bacteroidales bacterium; assembly: GCA_902802265.1. GTDB lineage: Bacteria > Bacteroidota > Bacteroidia > Bacteroidales > Bacteroidaceae > Minthosoma. Next base: position 134,252 of record CADCLN010000004.1, read on the forward strand.
TAGCAGGGCATCGATGGTGGGGGCTTTGCTTCGGAATTGTTTGTAGAGTTGCATGGGTGGCAGAGTGTTGCCTTTTGAGAGGATGTTGTCGCGGAAACTTTGGGCGGTTTGGCGGGAGAAGATGCCGTCTTGCTTGAATTTGCTGAAAGCGTCGGCATCGAGCACTTCTGCCCATTTGTAGCTGTAGTAGCCTGCTGAATAGCCGCCGGCCATGATGTGGCTGAACTGTACGGTCATGCAGGTGTCGGGGGGCTGGGGCAGTACGATGGCTTTTTGCCAGGCTTCTTTTTCAAATGCCATGAGGTCGCCCTGAAGGGGGGTGGAGAGGGTGTAGTATGCCATGTCGAGCAGTCCGAAACTGACTTGCCGCATACAGGCGTAGGCGACGTTGAAGTTGCGTGACTGCTGTACACGCTGGATTAGTTCGTCGGGCATGGCTTCTCCTGTTTCGTAGTGTCGGGCAAAAGTGTGGAGAAATTCCTTCTCTGTGCTGTAGTTTTCCATGAATTGTGAGGGGAGTTCCACAAAGTCCCACAGCACGTTGGTGCCGCTGAGGCTGCGATAGCGGGTGTTGGCAAACATGCCGTGGAGGGAGTGGCCGAATTCGTGGAGGAAGGTTTCCACTTCGCCCAGTGTAAGCAGGGATGGTTTTTGGTCTGTGGGTTTTGTGAAATTGGTCACAATGGAGACGTGCGGCCGGTGGTTTACTCCGTCGGCGTCTTTCCATTGTTCGTTGTACACGGTCATCCAGGCTCCGGACTTTTTGGATGGACGGGGGAAGAAGTCACAGTAGAATACGGCCAGGAATGTGCCGTCTGTGTCAAAGACTTCGTAGGCTTCCACGTCTTTGTGATAGACAGGAATAGCGGTGTTTCGCCTGAAGGTGATGCCGTAGAGGCGTGTGGCCAGAGAAAAGATACCTTCTTTCACCCTTGAGAGCTCGAAGTAGGGGCGCAGCATTTCGCTATCAATGTTGTATTTCTGCTGTCGGAGCTTGTTGGAAACGAAGGCAAAGTCCCAGGGAGCCAATTCATCTGTGCCGTTGAAGGCTTTCAGTGCGTCTATTTCTTGTTTGGCAACGGGCTTGTAGGCTTCGATCAGTTGGTTCAGAAGCTGTTCCACTTGTTGTGGGGTTTCTGCCATACGGTTTTCCAGCACGAAGTCGGCATAGGTTTTGTAACCCAGCAGTTGTGCGAATTGCAGGCGCAGGTTGATGAGTTTTCGGCAGATTTCCACATTGTTGTAGGCGTTGTCGTGGGTACAGAGTGTGTTGTAGGCCATGTACATCTGCCGACGCAGTTCGGGGCGGTCGCTGTATTGCATGAAGGGACCATAGCTGGGGGCTTGCAGAGTGAACACCCATCCTTCCATGCCTCGGTCTTTGGCTTCTTGCCGAGCTGCATCGAGGCTGCTTTGTGGCAGTCCCTGCAAGTCGGCAGGGTCGGTGAGGTGGAGGCTGTAGGCATGGGTGTCTTTCAGCTTGTTCTGTGAAAATTGCAGGGAGAGCAGGCTCAGTTCGGAGGTGATGGAACGCAGTTTTTCCTTGTCGTCTTCGCTGAGATTGGCTCCGCTGCGGACAAAACCTTTGTAGCAATTTTCCAGCAGTCGTTGCTGTTCGCTGTCTAAGTCCTTGAAACTGTTGGCGCGGTGTTCTTCATACACTGTCTTGATGCGCTGAAACAGGGTTTTGTTGAGGGAGATGTTGTTGCTGTGTTCGGTGAGGATGGGGGAAAGTTCTTGTGCCAGGGCTTCCAGTTCGTCGTTAGTTTCTGCACTCAGCAGGTTGTAGAACACATCGGTGGCTTTGCGCAGTGTTTCTCCTGTTTGTTCCAGTGCTTCGACGGTGTTCTGGAAGGTGGGTGCAGCGGGGTTGCTGGCAATGGCATTCACTTCGGCGTCTTCTTCTTCGATGCCTTTCAGGATGGCGGGCTTGAAGTCTGCCAAAGTGATTTGGGCGAAGGGGACAGTGCCGTGCGGGGTGGTATATGTTGTTTCAAAGATGGTCATTTTTAGAATGAAGAATGAAGAGTGAAGAATGAAGAATGAAGAATCTTTTTATTTGTATGTATTATAATGTGTGATGAGGTTTTGTATGTCGGGTATGAGGATTTGTCCTCGGTGGGGTTGGTCGATGAGTCCTTGTTGTTTGAGGTCGCGCAGGGCAAAAGACACGTTGATGCGGGTTTCCTGTATCAGGTCGGCCAGTATTTCCATGTTGATGTACAGCGTTTTCTGTCCTTTCTGTGTGGCTAGGTTTCTGCGCAGGAACTGAATGATTTTCTCGACGACAGTTTCGGGTTCACATTCTCTGACTATTTTGGTGAGACTTTGGATGCGGGCACATAGCATGTTCAGTATGTTTGTCTTGACGATGTGGTAATTCAGCATGACGTTGCTGAAATCTCGTTTGCTGACAGCCACTGTATCGACGGGTTCCAGCGTGATGTATGAATGTTCGTAGCGTTGCGACATGCCGTAGAGGTGGCTGGGTTCGATGATGAAGGGTTGGTCCATCAGTTCTGTCAGGACAAAACGGTTTTCGGGGTCTCTGTATTCACATTCCACTTTGCCGTTGAGCACATAGATGATTTTGTCGCAACGGTCGTCTTGCGAAGCAAGGGTTTCTCCGTCGGCATATTGGTTGAAATCCAAATGTATCTGTGAGATAATTTGAGTCAGTTCGCGCGTGGTCAGTCCATTGAAAATGGGCAGCATGAGCAGTTTCTGATACATTGAAATTTCCATATTCTTTTGCCTGATTGCGGTTTCACTTGTTTTTTTTCAGCAAGTTTTTCAGTTGGGGTGAATACCATTCTTTTGTCTTGCCGTCGGTGGTGCTGTAGATGAAGAACGCCTGCAATTCGGGATGTTTCTGCAAGACTTGCTTTGCGCTGTCAAGTCCCAGGACCATGAATGAGGTGGCGTATGCGTCGGCCACGGCACAGTCTTCGGCCAGCACGGTTGCCGACAGGATATTGTGCTGCACGGGGTAGCCTGTTCGGGGGTCGATGGTGTGGGCGTATTTTTTGCCTTCTTTCACATAGAAATTGCGGTAGTTGCCCGATGTGGCCATCGAGGTGTTGGTGGTGCTGATGATTTGTTCGATGTCGGTCTGCTGCTTTTCCTGGGGCTTATTGATGCCGATGTTCCAGTTTTCTCCCCGTGGATTGTGGCCACGCAGTCTTACTTCTCCGCCAATTTCAACCATGTAGGAATGGATGCCTTGGTGTTCCAGCATCCGTCCAACGGCATCCACGCCGTAGCCCTTGGCAATGGCACTGCAGTCGAGCATCATGTCGGGGTGAGCTTTCTCTATCTTTCCGTTGGTCAGCTTCACTTTTTCGATGCCGACGTAGTGCCGCAGGTCGTTTACCATGTCGTCGGTGACAGAATCCATGTTCTGAAAACCAAATCCCCACAGGTTAACCAGGGGAGCCACTGTGATGTCGAAAGCCCCGTCGGTTTCTGCTGAAATCTCTTGGGCCATCAGGAACACTTCCCTCAGCATGGCGTCGGTCAGCATACTGGTGTTGTGGTTGATGGCCGAGATGACAGATTGTTTGTTGAAGGGAGAGAGCGACGCATCTACTTGCTGCAACACAGCCTTGATGCTGTCGTCCAGACTTTGGGCAGATTGGTAGGTGATGTGGTAAAAGGTGCCAAACACCATGCCTTCGCTGTGTTGCACCTCTTGCTGCTTCCATGCTTTTGCTTGGCTGTCAGTTGTACGTTCCTGCACAATGAAGATGGTGCCGAGGACCAGCAGCAGGAGCAGTGGGGCGTGCCACCACTTCAGGCGATGGGGTTCGTAGTTGTATTCTATCTTTTTCATGTCGTCTGTTTCGAGGGTTTATTTTTTTATAATCGTTTGTTTTTTCGGCTTTCCCCAGTTCAAGTCAAAGATGAGGTTGTAGGAACCAGACCATGTGTTGCTGTTGCCTGTTGTGCCATAGCCTGGGATGTAATATGCCTTGGAGTTCTCGTTTTTTGAACTTGACAGATGATATTTCAGACGCACACTCCAGCCCATGTGGAAGTTCTTCACCACTTTTACCTGGCAACCCAGCACAATTTCCAGCCAATGGCTGGTGGAGGTGGTGCCTGAGAAATCGAAAGGCTGTTTGCCGCCATAGATTGGGTCAACCAGATCGGGGCCAGTCATGTCGTATTTGTAAGTGGAAAAGCCGTAGCGCAAACCTGCAAACATGCGGTTGTCCTGAAATTTGTCCTTCAGCAGGTTGTAGTCTATGCCAATCCGGATGAAGGGGGCGTTGACTTTGTAGTGAATCTTCGAGTTGAAGTCTGTATGGTCGCAAATGCCGTAGCCCAGTTCGACGATGGGCAGGTAAGTGTTCTTCAGACTCAGACGCAGGGCTGCCTCTATCGTGCCATAGTCGCCAAACAAATACAAGCCCAGTCCGAACACGTCGGCAGAGATGGTGAAGCCCTGAAACAGCGGTAGCTTCTTCTTGTCTTCTTCGGCGTCGGACACCCATTTCGAAAACTTGCCCTCCTTGCTGGCAGTCGTGTCTGCTGTGGAGGCTGGTTTGCTGTCGGCAATGGAGTCGAGCACCTGCAGCACAGAGTCGTTGAGTATTGTGACGGAATCCTGCCGCACGGGAGTAAATTCCTGTGCATGAAGGGGCAAGCAGAAAAGACACACCATCCCCAGCAGCATGAATCTCAATCCTTGCATCGTGCAGCTACTCTGTATAATTGTTGAAATATATTCGGATGTTTTCTGCACCTTCATAATTTACGGTGGGGTTGGTGATTTCTATATGGTCAATGCCACGGTTTGTGCAGCGCACATCGGTGAGTCGGTGGAAACGGTACGATCCACATTCTGGCGTTTCCACATGGGTGTAGCTGTCGTGGGAAAGGAAGATGGTGTCGGGCAGATAGATCAGTCCGTAGCGCAGCACCAGCGTGTCCACCTTGTTGTAGTAGCTCATGGCAATGGACATCTTCGTGCCGTTTACCAGTTTGTTCACCAGCGTTGTGTCCTTGCGGTAGGAAGTCACCGTCTCTGTGTAGCCGTTATCGACGAAAGCCTTTACGGGTTGTGTGAACGTTGTGTCCTTGTATCCCGCCTTTTGGTAGTGATAGAGGTAGGCAGTCTTCTTGATGTTGACATTCAGCGTGTCGGCCAGCGCAGCAGCCTGTCCGTTGGTGTTGTAGAAGATGTAGTTGCACTTCACGACGGTGTCCATCGGACAAGTCACCGTGCTGCAACCGCAGATTGCACTGACGATGGAACCACAGACGATGCAGATTGCACAGATATTTTTATTCGTCATCCTTGATCAAATGCTTTATATGCTTTTTGCAATCTGATACTTGTTGCGTTCTTGTGAATTGCGGCTAATCATGTCGCCCAGGAACCCAGCCACGAAGAGTTGTGTGCCCAGAATCATCATGGTCAGGGCAATGTAGAAATAGGGTGTGTCGGTCACCAGCGCACGGGGTTCGCCATGCTGCAATGCCCACAGCTTGAAACCACCCACGCAGAGGATGGCAATGAAACCCAGCAGGAAGATGAGTGTGCCGATGAAACCGAAGATGTGCATGGGCTTCAGTCCGAAACTGTCGATGAACCACAGGCTTAGCAAATCCAGATAGCCGTTGACAAAGCGGTTCCAGCCCATGAACTTGCTCACACCGTGCCTGCGTGCCTGGTGATGTACAGGTTTCTCGCCAATCTTGTCGAAGCCGGCATTCTTTGCCAGGTAGGGGATGTAGCGGTGCATTTCGCCATACACTTCGATGTTCTTCACCACGTCGCACCGGTAAGCCTTCAGTCCGCAATTGAAGTCGTGCAGATTCTTGATGCCGCTCACACGCCGAGCTGTGGCGTTGAACAGTTTTGTGGGGATGGTCTTCGACAGCGGGTCGCCCTGCTTGCGGTTCATCTTGAAGCCACTGACCAGGTCGTAACCGTCGGCCACAATCATGCGGTAAAGTTCGGGTATTTCGTCGGGGCTGTCTTGCAGGTCGGCATCCATCGTGATGACCACCTGTCCCTCGGCACGCTCAAATCCACAGTAGAGGGCAGGACTTTTGCCGTAGTTGCGGCGAAACTTGATGCCGTGTACTTCGGGGTTTTCCTTGGCCAGCTGTTCGATGACTTCCCATGACCGGTCGGTGCTGCCATCGTTCACAAATATTATTTCGTAGGTGAAATGGTTTTCGTCCATCACGCGCTTGATCCACGCATGGAGTTCGGCGAGTGATTCTTCTTCGTTGTATAGCGGAACAATTACTGATATATCCATTCTCTGGTTGGAAAGAAAAATGTTAAACGTTAACGTTTGGGTGTTAAAACACGAAATTCGCTGCAAAGTTAGCAAAAAACTTTCTCTTTACCACAAAAAACGCCCATAAAAATCTGTTGCGCCGACAAAATTTCCATTACATACCTTGTAGAAGTCGAAATTTATGTTGATTTCTTTTGTGGGGTGTGAAGAAAGATGTAAATTTGCAACCAAAAGCATACGAATTGCAATTTTATTATAAATTTTAATAACTTCTTAATAACTAAATGATAAAAGGGCAGACCGGTTTTCTGACATACGTTTGCTTTCTATCACAACAAAAATTAGAATCACTATGAAAAAGATTTTTTCAACCCTGCTGCTCCTTGCAGCCACCGTGCTGACCTCAGCGGTCCAGGCACAAGTGATTAACGGAGACCTGAACCACAACGACAACCTCGATGTGGAAGATGTCACCCTGCTCATTGACGGCTACCTCACAGGGGAGACAGAAACCGTCAGCCCCGCCGTTGACCCCTTCATGGAGGACAACAGCCGCATCGTGGGCACATGGTATCAGTCCAAGACCAACTACACCACCTACAACGCCGACGGCACCTTCGGCAACATGGGCATGGAAGGCTACACCTACAAATTCCTGCCGTTCCAGGGCCGCATCCTCACATTCACTCCCGACGGACAGATGCAGGATGCCACCGTGCTGTACCTGACGGACGAAGTGATGTATCTGAGGTTTGCTCAAAACCCCTATGGCTACAACGTGTATTACCGCACATTGCCTCCACAGCCCGTCA
>CADCLN010000005.1 GCA_902802265.1 uncultured Bacteroidales bacterium
CGTCATCAACTGAAAGAGTCTGAGCGAATGCTGTCATTCCTGCGAACAGGACGAAGAGAGTAGAAAAAATCTTTTTCATAATGTTTTTAATTTGTTTTTGTGTTTCCCGCCCGCCTTTTATTGACAGGCGGGAAACTTGGGTTAATAATAATTTTGTTTGTTGTTAATTCTGTTTTTGTTTAAATTATTGCTTCAGATACTCATCAATGAGGTTAGTGATGTCCTCAATAGTAACACCTGGTTCGTTGTCGAGATATCTGTAAATGAGGTTAGTGATGTCCTCAACGCTGATGTTAGCTGCACCGAAGTACTGGAGACGGAAGTTATCAGTTTTGAACCAAGTCTTACTTGCAACCTTGATTTCGATGCCCATGGGCTCCTTAATCTCGAATGCAACAGTACCGTCTTGACCCATACCCTTGTCATTAATCATTGAGAAGTCAACGCTGATGTCGTTCACAGAAAGGGTCAGTACACTGTTCTGATCAGCAGCGAGGAGTGCAGTAAGCTCATACTTACCCTTCGGGAGAGTACCCTTGAAGCTCTGGGCTACCCAGAAGCCGTCAGCAGGAGCTGAACCACTCCATGTGTTGAATACATAGTTTCCGTCAGCATTGTTGACAGTGTAAGTAGCATTGCTGTTATCCTTTGCACCTGTATCGCTTCCCTGATAAGCTGTCCAACCAGTGAGGTCACCAGTTTCGAAGCTTGGGTTCACGATAATCTGTGTGAAGTCAATAGGATTGCTTGCTGAAGCACCTTCATATTCTGGGAGACGGAGGTTTGCAGCTGCAATTTCCATCTGCTCAGTGTAGCTGTTCAGGTCTTCTGTAGTCAGGTCAGCAGTTTCTTCAGGAAGTTCTTCAATCAGAGCTTCGTATGCAGCCTTAGAAGATTCGCTGGCATTTCCATACAATTCTTCATCTTCTGCAATACTCATGTATGTATCGTATGTTTCGTTAAAGGTTGCCAATGCTGTAACATTTGCTTCTGCATCAGCGATAGCTTGGTTGATGTTCTCCATATGTACCTTCATTTCATCAGCATCACCTTCATCAAGAGCGCCTTCAGCAGCAGTCTTCACTTCTTCAGCAACAGCTACGGCTGCTTCTGTCATGTCGCCAGACTTTTCTTCGAGGAAGTCGTTCAGATCTTCAATCTTCTTCTCAAGCATGATGGAAATAGCATCCTTGCCGAGGTAAGTAAGCTTGAAGTTAGCCCAGAGTACCCAACCAGCAGTGCCAAGTGATACGCCGTTAGAAGTAAGACCAATCTTCATGGTACCACCTTCTATGAAACCGTAAGCTTCTTGAGTATAACGACCAGCTTTGAATGCGTAAGATGCACCCTCCATAGAGTTTGGAACGTAGCCCCATTCGCCAAGATAGTCACATGGCCAATTTGGAACAACCTGTGGACCATTATTTTCACCTGTAAGCTGACAGTTTTCATGGTCAATAGCCTGATCTTCTGGAAGAGCGTCCTTTACAATGTTCATCACCTGAGTTTTATAATCGTTCATGAAGAGATAAACAATTGATTCTTCAGTTCCATCGTATGAACCATTACCGCCTGGGCGTTCAAATGCTTGGCAAGTGAGAGAGTAAACACCGTCAGGAACATTTGTAATGACTTGGTAAATATCTACAGGCTGTTCGTAAACTTCTACATTGTTTACGCCACCGTTAGTTGATTTGTAAACATTGGTATGTTTTGTTGTCCATCCATTGAATCCGTCGGCGAAAGAAGCGTTCACAAGCATATTGGTGCAATCGTCACCAGGTTTCAAGCTCTTGGCAATAGCCTCGTGGAAGAAAGCATCAACGGTTTCAATATAAGCATCGATTTCATCAGCTGTGAGACTGCATGCTTCGAGCACTTCTTCTGGTGTCAGTTCTGGATAACCCTCAGAAGTACCATTGCTCTGTACGAAGTCACAGTAATTATCCCATTCATCACTTGCTACGTCTGGGTTGTTGTTGATGTTCTCAATCCATTCCTCAGATTTTGCCAAGAACTTTTCGTAAGCAGTGATAGAAGCCAAAGCAGCTTCTTCCAGTGCAGGAATACCCTTGATGTGAGCCTTGATATCTTCCTTTGAAATTGCAGCCTTCGTTTCATCGAGGTAATTTTGGAATTCTTGGATAGCTGGCTTGTAGTAGTATTCTACACCATCAAACATGCTTTCGAAGTCCTGAGCTTCAGCAACGACGGCATCACGCCACATAGCGTAAGCTTCGTCGGAGTTGCCAAAGTACATCAGGGAGAAGTCGTCAACGATAGCCCAGTCTGTGCCGATTCCTTCTTTTTTGGCGGCACCGACGCGGAGCTGACCATTTTCTACAGGAACATAGACAGAAATTTGCTTGCCAAGACCTGCATCTTTATAATTTACAAAGTCAACCATTGAATTAGGTACATGTAATCCATCACCGGTAGCAACGCCGTCTGTTCTTGTATCTGTTGCCCATGACGAGAGTGATGGGAAAGCCACATAAAGTGAATCTTCGCCCGACTTTGCATAAAGCTTGGCATGACGTACAGACGGATCGTCCTTGGTATCCCAGTCGTTAGTAGTCGAACCATAGCGATAGAAAGCGTAAACGGAAAGCTTGTAGATACCGTTTGGAATATTATTTCCATGGTTTACATCTTGCCATGTATCAAATGGTGTCACTTCATAACGCTCAGCACAAGTAGAAGTTGAACCACCGGCACCCCAACTGCTACCATTCCATCCGTGGAAGTCGCCGATAACATCGAATGTTGGATTTTCAATATAGATAGTAACATCCTGTGGATCATCAACAGTTGCATGAGAACCCTTCCAGTTACCAACAACTTCTTCAGCATAGCTGTAAGATGTTTCCAGTTCTTCAAGTGTAGAATTGGTGTTGTTATAAACATTGTGACATGCAGTAAGGTCAATGCCTGGACATTCTTCTTCAGCCTGATTCACATAAGCAATCAGCTTCTCTGCTGCGTCATAACGAGCTATTTCTGTTTCCCAAGCTGCGTATGCTTCAGCAGAAACGAAAGCCCAAGTAGTGCAAGCTTTTTCTGAATCAAACAGAGGAATTTCTTCATCGTTTTGCAATGAGTAGTCAAGCATCCAGCAACGGTTGTTGTTAGCATCGCCAACGTATGGTGACCAACCGAAGAGGAAGTAATCACTATCACCCATTACGTTTTCGTTGGTAATCTGGTATTTGTTATTACCAAGGGCTGTAATTTTCCACATACCTGCACCGCCACGGCCATCACCGTCGCACCAGATGTTGTCATACCCCTGACAGTCGTATTCACTCCACTTTCCAGCTTTGTTGCCAGTTTCGCAAGAGTCCAAAAAAGAATAGCCTGTAAATGACTCTTCAACAGGGATTTCATCCTCGTACTCAGAGTAGTTCTTCTTGAACTTCATTTTCAGGCCGTGAGACTTAGAAAGGGAAGCACGTGTGTTCCAGTCGTTAGCTCCTAAAAGGAAGCCTTCGTACTCCACGTTGTAGAGGTACTGGATGGTTTCGCCATCGTCCGCCAATGCTGAAAATTCAGGCACTGGCTTCACCCATTGTGCGAAAGCAGTCGCTGTACTCATCACAACCGAAGCAATTAAAAGTAATGATTTCTTCATAACTTTGTGATTGAATTAAAGATTAGTTAAACAATAAATAATAATAAGGTTTATAATGAAATTTGTTTTTACACAATGCCACTAAGGTATAGTTGCGGCAAAGTAACACAAAAAAAATGATATGACAAATATTTTTCCCTTATTTTTTCAAAAATTTTTTGTGTTGTTACAAAAAAACAATCTTTTTGCTTATTTTTTGATAATTCTTTCTTCCATTTGTGAGAAAGAGAGAATAAAAAAGAGACCATTCAGCTTTTTTTGAATGGCCTCCTTTTTGTGTTCAATTTATCAATACGAGGAATGATGTATCTTGCGGAGGAATAATTGAAATTATTATTTTTCTGTTTCTTCTTTGGATTCGATCATGTCAAGTTCTTTTCCCGTCAGTTTTGCCATGATTTGTGCCTCAATTTCTTCGGAGAGTTCAGGATTGTCTTCCATGAGCTTTTTAGTGGCATCGCGTCCTTGTGCCAGTTTGCTGTCTTGGTAGCTGAACCAAGAACCGGACTTCTTGATGATGCCTGTTGCGACACCGAGGTCCACGATTTCACCGCTCTTGGAGATGCCTTCACCAAACATGATGTCAAATTCTGCTTTGCGGAAAGGTGGAGCCACTTTGTTTTTCACGACCTTCACCTTGACTTGGTTACCCATGATTTCATCGCCATTTTTGATGGAGGCTGCCTTGCGAATGTCAAGACGGACAGAGGCGTAGAATTTCAGGGCATTTCCACCTGTTGTAGTTTCTGGATTGCCAAACATCACACCAATCTTTTCGCGCAACTGGTTGATAAAGATACAGGTTGTATTGGTTTTTGCAATGGTGGAAGTGAGTTTGCGGAGTGCCTGACTCATCAGTCGAGCCTGCAGGCCAACCTTGTTGTCGCCCATGTCACCTTCGATTTCTGCTTTAGGGGTTAGGGCAGCAACAGAGTCAATGACAATGATATCTACTGCTGAAGAACGGATCAGCTGGTCTGCAATTTCCAGGGCCTGTTCTCCGTTGTCGGGTTGTGAAATCCAGAGGTTCTGGACGTCAACGCCCAGTTTTTCAGCGTAGAAGCGGTCGAAGGCATGTTCTGCATCGATGAAGGCAGCAATACCTCCTTGCTTCTGACATTCTGCAATGGCGTGGATGGCAAGTGTTGTTTTACCCGAAGATTCTGGTCCATAAATTTCGATGATTCTGCCTTTGGGATAACCGCCTACACCGAGTGCAGCGTTCAGTCCGATGGAGCCTGTTGGAATGACATCGATTTGTTCTATGTTTTCGTCGCCCAGTTTCATGATGGAACCTCGACCGAAATTCTTTTCAATCTTGTCCATCGCGGCTTGTAATGCTTTGAGTTTCTCTGCGTCAGCCATAATTTTAATAGGAATTTAATAGGAAATTATAGAATAAAATAGGATTTTGTTTTTAGAGTTCAAGGTCACCGTCGTGTATTTCGTGCCAAGGCAGTCCTTGTGTGTTAAGTTGTTCCATAAAGGGGTCTGGGTCAAATTCTTCCACATTCCATACGCCAGGTTTGTTCCAAAGGCCTTTGAGGAACATCATGGCGCCAATCATAGCTGGTACGCCTGTGGTGTAGCTGACACCTTGCATCCCTGTTTCTTCGTAGGCTGCTTGATGGCTACAGTTATTGTATATATAATATGTGTGTTCCTTGCCGTCCTTCAGTCCACGGATGCGACAACCGATGCTGGTCTGTCCTTCGTAGTTTTCACCAAGTTCCTGTGGGTTGGGGAGCACGGCTTTCAAGAATTGCAAGGGCACAATCTTTACTTTCACTGGACCACTTCCGTCTGCAGCCTGTGCTTCGTATTCTATTTCGTCAATGCGTGACATGCCAATGTTCTGAATCACTTCAAGGTGGGTCAGATATTGCTGGCCGAAAGTCATCCAGAATCGTGCACGCTTGATGGTAGGATAATTCTTTACAAGCGATTCAATTTCCTCATGATGGAGCAGATAGCTTTCCTTGGGACCAATTTCGGGGTAGGTGAGTGGTTTGTGGATTTCCAGCGGAGCAGTTTCTACCCACTTGCCATCTTGCCAATACAGTCCTTTCTGGGTAATCTCGCGAATGTTGATCTCCGGATTGAAATTGGTAGCGAAAGCCTTGTGGTGATCACCGGCATTGCAATCTACAATGTCCAGATACTGTATTTCATCGAAATGATGTTTGGCTGCGTAAGCTGTATAAATGCTGGTCACACCTGGGTCAAAGCCACAGCCAAGAATGGCACATAGTCCAGCCTGTTCGAATCGTTCTTTGTAAGCCCATTGCCATGAATATTCGAAGTGAGCTTCGTCCTTCGGTTCGTAGTTGGCAGTATCTAAGTAATTTACGCCAGCCTGAAGGCAAGCCTCCATGATGGTGAGGTCTTGATAGGGCAATGCCAGGTTCATGCAGATGTCTGGCTTGAAGGCATTGAAAAGCGTTACCAATTCGGGCACATTGTCTGCATCCACTCGGGCTGTCTTGATGCTGCCTTTGGGTACCAGGCCTTTCGCTTCGATGGCATCTGCCAATTTGCGACATTTTGACTCTGTGCGCGAGGCAATCATAATCTCTGTGAACACGTCACTGTTTTGTGCTACCTTGTGAGCCGCAACCGAGGCGACGCCACCAGCACCAATAATCAAAACTTTTCCCATGATATTCTTGTTTATAGATGGTTTTACGATTTTTACATTTTATCCATAGCCTGCTGAAGGTCGGCAATGATGTCTTCTGCATTCTCAATGCCCACCGAAAGACGGACGAGGTCGGGTGCAACACCTGCTTCGCGCAGTTGTTCATCAGAAAGCTGGCGGTGGGTGTGGCTGGCTGGGTGTAGCACACAGGTGCGGGCATCAGCCACATGGGTCACGATGGAGATGAATTCCAAGTTATCCATGAATTTAATGGCTTCTTCGCGGCTACCCTTCAGTCCGAAAGCAATGACACCACACGAACCATTGGGCATATACTTCTGTCCCAAAGCATAGTATTTGTTAGAAGGCAGTCCGCAGTAGTTTATCCATCCCACTTTCGGGTTCTTCTCCAACCATTCTGCTACTTTCTGTGCATTTGCACAATGTTGACGCATACGCAGATGCAAGGTTTCCAAGCCCAGATTCAGCAAGAAAGAGTTCTGTGGAGCAGGAATAGACCCCAAATCGCGCATCAGCTGGCTAACCAGTTTCGTGCAATAAGCCATTTTTCCAAAAGTCTTGGTATAAGTCAGTCCGTGGTAAGAATCGTCGGGCATTGTCAGTCCGTGGAATTTTTCTCCGTAAGCATCCCAGTCGAAATTGCCGCTGTCCACAACACAGCCGCCTACCTGTGTGGCATGACCATCCATGTATTTTGTGGTGGAATGTGTCACGATGTCGCAGCCCCATTCAAATGGGCGGCAGTTGATAGGTGTGGCAAACGTGTTATCTACAATCAGCGGGACACCATGACGGTGTGCCATTTTGGCAAAACGTTCTATATCGAAAACATTGCCGCCAGGATTGCTGATGGTTTCGCCGAAAAAGCACTTTGTGTTGGGACGAAACTCCTTTTCAATGCGTTCATCATCCCAATCAGGGTCAATGAATGTACATTCAATACCCAGTTTCTTCATGGTGACGCCAAAGAGGTTGAAAGTACCGCCATAAATTGTGTTTGAAGTGATGAAATGGTCGCCAGCCTCACAGATATTGAAGATGGCATAGAAATTGGCAGCCTGTCCGCTGCTGGTAAGCACAGCGCCCACACCACCTTCCAGTGCAGCAATCTTCTTTGCTACCGCATCGTTGGTGGGATTTGCCAAACGGGTATAGAAATAGCCTTCATCTTTCAAGTCGAACAGCCTTGCCATCTGTTCGCTGGTATCATATTTGAAGGTTGTACTTTGATAGATAGGTAACTGCTGAGGTTCACCTTTTGTGGGTTTCCATCCGCCGTGGATGCAGATTGTTTCGAGATTTCGTTTCATTTGTTTAATGCTTCTAAATAGGATTGATTTTTAAAATTTGCGCAAAGTTACGAATTTTAATGAACAATGAACCACTTTTTCTTGAAAAAAGTTTGGTAGTCTCGTTTGAAGTCCCTACCTTTGCACCGCTTTTGAAAAGCAAATACACTGCTTCAGTAGCTCAGTTGGTTAGAGCACATGACTGTTAATCATGGGGTCGTTGGTTCAAGCCCATCCTGAAGCGCAAAAGAAAGGTGCCAGTCTGACTGGCACCTTTCTTTTGTTTATTATTTTTCGTTTTAATAGTCGTTACCCAGATAAATATCAATCAACTGAGTGATGTCGTCGATGGTGATTTTGCCATCTTCGTCTATGTCTTCAGGACGGATTTCGGGTTGTGGTTGAGGCTCTTCCTTTTCTACAGGGTTAACCTTACATGTCAGCAAGAGGAATTCATCGAAACCATTGCCTGCATTGACAAAGCGAATGATGTAGTTGCCTGCTTCTGCTACAGAGAATGCAAATTCGTGCAATTCTGAGCCACCGAGGTTTGCTGAGTAGTCACCACCAGCGTTGGGTTGTGCAGTAAATACTTCCGATTCTGCAATCACGTTCTTGTTGCTGTCAAGAATTTGTACTTTGTATGAAGGTGTTGCCTTCCAGCCAGCTGTGGCAAATGTCAGTTTGTAGTCACCTGCCTCCAGTGTCAGTGGATATTTAGACTGGCTGCCGTACTCAGCATATTTCTCACGCCAATAGAGAGCCTTGCCTTGATATCCCATGAAACCAACGAAGGTACGTGCTCCGGCAGTGTAGCTGTTGGGATATTGGTGTGTTTCGTTATTGCCCTGTACAGCTACCCAACCTTCTGGCATTGTGCCGCTAAGCACATTGGTGAAGTCCAGAATGTAGAGAGCTGTGCTGTCTTGGAAGACGGGTGTCAGTATCACGTTGTCTTCAGGCATGACGAAGGAGTTGTTTTCGTCAATGGTGATTTTGCCGCGAACAATGTTCCAGCCAGTCAACACGTAGCCTTTATCAGGTGTAACAGTCAGCGTAATAGTTTCTCCCTGGGCTGCAGAGTCTGCCGAAGCAACGACGGTTCCGCCTTCTGTTTCACGGATGTTGACAGCAAATTGTTCTGCTGGTACATCTGCAGGTCTGTACGACACATTATCTATATATAAAGGATCGACACCGCTGGAGTTTGTGATGGTAATCGTGTTGTTACCTTGTTTCAAGTTTGCTGTCACGCTAGCTTTGCACCATTCATTGTTTTCCGTTTTGGTGTATTTGATAATCTTACGTGAACCGTTAATCGTCGTGATGAGGTTTCCATTTCTGCTGGGTGAAGTGTAGCGCACGGTGATGACATGGCTGCCAGCCTCCTTGATGTTGATGGTGTGGCGAAGTGCGCCAGCTGAGTTTGTACCCATGTTTATGAAACCGTTACCAGCATGACCTCTCACATTGGGATACCAGTTGTAGGGGTCTGTCACACAGTCTTTGATGTTCTTGTAGTCCATGTCTTCTGCCTCAATAGTGATTTCACCATGATATTCCTCTGGCTGCTTAGGCAAATCCTCCGACAGCGCCGTGTTGCTCAGCACGTCTGTATTGCGTTCTGTAGCCTCTCCTGCACAGTTGATGGTGATGTCAAGAGGTCCCATGTGGTTAACGTTCAGCGTATAAGACCCCGTTTCAGCATCCCATTCAGCGGTCACATTAGCTCCAGCATCCACACGTTTTGTCAGTGTGTAAGTAGGCTCCACCTTTGCTCCCTTGACCACAATCTTGTCCAGTACAAAGTTCGTCGTGTCAGTACGATAGTTATTCAGGTAGAAATCAATGTGGTCAGCATATTCACGAACAATGCCGCTGCTGAGCATTCCGTAAGTGAGTTCCAGCGATTCGCAGGTGTTATACTGCAACGGAATGGTTCCTTTAGCCGTCCTGTTGCCATTGAGGTAAGAATATGGCGTATAAGTAACCAACTGATTTCTGTAGCGGTTGACGTACAGGTCGCCCGTGCTTACTTCAGGATACTGCCTGTTGAAGTCCATAGTCTTTCTTGTATGCGATGTTGTTGACCAACGAGCCGTGTAAGAAGACTTTTTGATTTTTAAAGGAATGGCATTTGCCAACGAGTCGTAAAGTTCGATGGCTACAGGGATGGCACCATAGCGGCCCGTTTTCTTGAAATAGCAGAAGTTATCCATAAACTGTCCATTGCCTCGGTTGAAGGGGTCTGTCTGCTTATAGACGCCATCATACAAGTCTCCCCAGGCAGCATACTTCTGTTCGTCGTTGCCCGAATTGACATCATTGATGACAACAATCTTGGTTTTCTTCACCACTTCTTCGCGTGAAGGAATGTACATGGTTCCGTCAATAATCTTGCGGAACATGTCAATCCAGGCATTTCTAAACCCAGGGAATGTGCGCCAGTTGCGTTTTGTGTAGCCGTTGTCCGTTGTTTTTCCGATTTCTTCAAAATCTTCTGTCCAAATAAGCTCAGGACCATCCCACACGGCACCTCCGTTCACACAAGTCTGCTCCATCACTGTGCCAATACCGGCGGCAATGGGGTACTTCTTACCATGTTTTTCACCCAGCAATGCATCCAATGCGCCGTTCCAACCGCAGTTGTCGTAGCGCACGCCGTAGTTCTTTGCCAATCCCGAAATGAATGGCGAGAATGTCACGCTCTCGTTGTTGTAGAAGCAAGACGAAGTGGTGTATTTGTACAGCCACAGGATAGCTTCAGGATATTGCCGACAAGCTTCCAGCAAATCCTTGTTGCGCTTCATCATGCCCACGGGGTTAAGCAGATGCGACCAGATGTTTCCACAGAAGCTGATGGTGAGGAAGCCACCATACTTGTGAGCCATAGGCACAAGCTTGGCAAACAGAGCAATGCGCGATGTCTGCGAACTTGAACTCTTGTCGTTTGGTTCGTCGAAACCCCAAAATTGTTCGGCATAGTTCCAACCCAAGAAGTTCGGGAAACGCTTGTAGAAATACTCAAAGGTTTCCAAGTCATCATCCTGAATGTGGGTGTGGCCACCACTGGCAGGCTGACAAGTGAACCACAAGCCATTTGCCTGACACACCGAGCCCCATGACTTGTAAGTAGGTACAGCGTTTTGTGGCATCTTATAGACATTCTTTTCTGTGTCATACTGGCACGAAAGCGACAGATTCATGCAGACATAGGGCTTGATGTCATCAGGAATCAAATCAATAATTTTCTGTGGATCTGCCTTGTTCCACACATCTACGTGGATGAGCCACAAAGGATGTTTCGAGTCAATCGGACGACGTTCTTGTGCATTTCCTGTCAGCAAAACCATTGCTAACAGCAAGAGGGAGAATAATTTTTTCATAAGTTTTTGAGTTCTTACGTTTTTAATAGTTAAAGAAATTATATTTGTGCTGCAAAATTACTCACTTTTTTTAATAAAAATCCTTTGTAACGTTTCTTTTGTTTAGATTTGTGTAACAAAAAGGCGTGTTTTTAACGTTTTTCATCGCTTTCTTTCCCAAATATTTCTTGTATTTCAGAAAAATCACGTAATTTTGCAAACAAAACCATCATCATAAAATGTTACCATATACCAGTTAGCATTTAAAATGGCAGACCCCCTCTAACTCCCCCTCTAGGGGGAGGACTTGGAGGATGAGAGGGTAAATGGTAAATGGTAAATAGTAAATAATAGTAAATGGTAAATAGTAAATAGTAAATTAAATAAACCTATGAAGAAACTATTTGTACTCTCCGTAGCCACACTTCTCAGCATTTCCGATGCAGTGGCACAAGACAAGAACGGCGGTTACCCCATCACACAAGTGCCGTTCACCAGTGTTAAAGTTACTCAGGGCACCTTTTGGGGCCAGCGCCTCGAAGCCAGCCGTGATGTCACCATCCCTCTTGCGTTCAGCAAATGTGAGGAAACCCATCGTTATCAGAACTTCTCGCGTGCCGCCGAACACATCAAAGACCCCAGCAAAGTGTTCCCCATCGACCAGAATGCCTACTCCTTCGACGACACCGACCCCTACAAGACCCTCGAAGGAGCCAGCTACTTGATGCAGACCTTCCCCAAGGCAACGTTCAAAGGCAAGAGCATGGATAAATACTGCGACTCCGTCATTGCCGTCATTGCCAGTGGTCAGGAACCCGATGGCTACATTAACACCTTCCGCACCATGAATCCCGATCAGCCCCACAAATGGGAAGGACCCAAACGCTGGAGCCGTGTGGAAGACCTTAGTCACGAATTCTACAACCTCGGTCACCTCTGCGAAGCCGCTGTCGCACACTATCGTGCCACGGGCAAAAAGAGCCTTCTGAATATCGCCACGAAATATGCCGACTGCGTGGTTCGTGAAATCGGCAAAAACCCTGGGCAAGCCTGTGTTGTGCCAGGACACCAGATAGCTGAGATGGGTTTGGCAAAACTCTACATCGCCACAGGCAAGAAACAGTACCTTGACCAGGCAAAATTCTTCCTTGACCAGCGCGGTGTCCGCAATCCCGAATGGGAACAGCGTCGTGGAGGTCTTTACGACAAGGATGGCTACTTCCACAGCCTGAGCGAATATTCACAGAGCCATAAGCCCGTGCTTGAACAAGATGAAGCCGTCGGTCATGCTGTCCGTGCAGGCTATATGTATGCAGGCATGGCAGATGTGGCAGCCCTCACAGGCGACAAAGGCTACATCGACGCCATCGACCGCATCTGGGAAAACATTGTTGGCAAGAAATTCTACATCACAGGCGGTGTCGGAGCCACAGCCAGCGGCGAAGCCTTTGGCAAAAACTACGAACTGCCCAATATGTCTGCTTACTGCGAAACCTGTGCAGCCATCGCACAAGTCTATCTCAATTACCGCCTCTTCCTTTTGCACGGCGATTCCAAATACTACGATGCCCTGGAGCGTTCCCTCTACAACGGTGTCATCAGCGGTATCTCTATCGATGGCGGTCGTTTCTTCTATCCCAACCCGTTGCAGTCCATGGGTCAGCACCAGCGTCAAGCGTGGTTTGGCTGTGCCTGCTGCCCCAGCAACGCAGCCCGCTTCATTCCTTCTCTGCCTCAGTACATCTATGCTGTGAAGGATAATGCGCTCTATGTAAACCTTTTCAATGGAAACACTGTCACCACAAAAGTAGGTGGAAAGGCTGTCACATTGGAACAGCAGACCAACTATCCATGGGACGGCGACGTGACGATTAATATGAAAAAGGTTAGCGGCAAGTTCACCCTGAACATCCGCATACCAGGCTGGGTGAAGGGAGAAGTTGTGCCCAGCGACCTCTATACATACGCCGACGGTAAAAACCTTGGCTACAGCGTGAAGGTGAACGGCCAGCCCGTGGAGAGCGAGCTTCAGCAGGGCTACTTTGCCATTGACCGTGTCTGGAAGCAAGGTGACAAAGTGGAGGTACACTTCGACATGGAACCACGCATCGTGAAGGCAAACGGCAAGGTGACACAGGACAAAGGTCGTGTGAGCATCGAAAAAGGCCCCATCGTTTATTGTGCCGAATACCCCGACAACACTTGCGACGTGCTCTCTGTGCTCATCAATCAGGACCCCAAGTTCCAGACAGGTAGTGTCAGCATAGCCAACACCACGATGCCTACACTCATTACTGATGCGCAGACCCTCAACTTCGACAAGTCTGGTCGCTTACAGACCAAAGACGAGAGACTCACCCTCATTCCTTACTATGCATGGAACCACCGTGGCCCTGGCAAGATGACCGTTTGGATTCCTGTCGACCTCAGCGCCACCACACCTGCTCAGCCCGCCAGCATTGCCAGCGAAAGCAAGGTGACAGGTTCTAAGCGCAACCTGCCAGCCCTCTCTGCCGTAAACGACAGACTTATGCCTGCCGATGGCGACGACCGTTCTGTGCCTTATACACACTGGTGGCCTACCAAGAACACTACAGAATGGTTGCAGTACGACTTCAAAGAGGCCGCTACCGTTAGCACCAGTACCGTCTTTTGGTTCGACGACGGTCCGTGGGGAGGTTGCCGAGTGCCCAAGAGTTGGAAACTCTACTACAAAGATGCCGCTGGTCAGTGGGCTGAAGTGCAGAACCCCTCCAAGTATGGCATCTTGAAGGGTGCGCCCAACATTGTGAACTTCACGCCCGTCAAGACCACAGCCATGAAACTGGAGATTGTACAGCCCGAAGACTTCAGCTGTGGCGTGTTTGAATGGAGCTTGAAGTAATGATAATGAACCTCTAAAACGACAAAGAATCATGAAAAAGTTAAGCCTCTTTCTGTTGTCCGTTCTGACAGCATTGAGCATGGATGCCCAGATGATAAGTGGTGACTTGAACCACAACGGTGAACTGGATGTGGACGACATCACCTTGCTTATTGGCGGCTATCTGACGGGTGAAAAAGAAATGATAAACACCCATAACATCATTTACGGTCGTGAATTTGTTGACCTCGGTCTCTCTGTGAATTGGGCAACCACGAATATTGGTGCAAGCCTCCCCGAAGCGTATGGCAAATACTTTGCTTGGGGTGAAATCAAACCCAAAGACACCTACAGCTGGGCAACATATAAATGGAGCAACGACGCAGGAGATAAATTCACCAAGTACAATGCTGCCTACCCCGATTTCGGCGAGGTTGATGGCCATACGGTTCTTGAATCTAAGGATGATGCCGCTCAAATCTTTTGGGGCAAACCATGGCGTATGCCTACAGCCAGCGAACTGACCGAACTGAAAGAAAAATGCACCTGGATGTGGGAGGGCCTGAATGGTGTGAACGGCTACCGTGTGACAGGTCCGAATGGCCATTCCATCTTCTTGCCCGCTGCTGGGTATATAGAGGACAATTCGCTCAAGGCTGAGGGTAGGGAAGGTTGGTATTGGTCGAGTTCGCTCTGTGATGGCGTTCCTGTCCATGGTAAGTGCATGGGTTTCGATTCGGGCAGTTTCTGGGGTGTCAGTTTCCGTCGTCTCGGACATTGTGTCCGTGCCGTCTGCCCTCCTGTCCAGATAGAGATTACGCTTTCTGAGACTTCACTTAAAATGTGGGCAGGGAATGCCTCTCAGCTGACAGCCATCGTAGTGCCATACGAAGGCAGCAGCACCTTGACATGGACATCGAGCGATGAAAACGTAGCCACCGTAGCAGATGGCGTTGTTACTGCCATAGCTCCAGGCTCCGCCGTCATTACAGCAGAAGTGGCTGGATCAAAAGCCACTTGCGGAGTGACGGTAAAAAGATCAACGGGTACCGACAACGGACATGCTTGGGTTGACCTCGGTCTCTCTGTCAAATGGGCAACCATGAATATCGGAACCAGTTGGCCCGAAGGCTACGGCAGCCACTTTGCATGGGGCGAAACATGGGGAAAGGACGACTTCAGCTGGAAAACATACTATCATTGCAACGGATCTTACAACACCCTGACAAAATACAACTGGGATCAAGATTATGGCGGCGGCAAATATGGTTATCGCGATGACAAGTCCACGCTCGAACTTGCAGACGATGCAGCCCAAAAAACCTGGGGCGGCACATGGCGCATTCCCACCCCCGAAGAATTAGACGAACTAATCACAAAGTGCACGTGGACTTGGGAAACCCTGAACGAAGTGAACGGCTATCGAGTAGTAGGTCCCAGTGGCCGCTCCATCTTCCTGCCCGCCGCTGGGAGTGGCGTTGACTTAAACATCAATGGCGTGGGCAGCATCGGTTGCTATTGGTCCAATCAGCTCTGTTGGGCTGTTCCGACGGATGCAGAGAGCCTGACATTCAAATCCAACAAAGTTTGGATAAGCGAGGGTGACTCCCGTGACGTCGGACATAGTGTCCGCGCCGTCTGCTCTCCAACCTCAACAAATCCAGACGTCACCGCCTACACCGTCAATGACGTTTCGTTCAATATGATCTCTGTAAAGGGTGGCAGATTCGTAATGGGCAGCTCAAATGGCGATGCCGACGAAGCACCCCCTCACTATGTCACAGTGAGCGACTTCAGCATGGGCGAGACCGAGGTGACGCAAGCCCTCTGGACAGCCGTGATGGGCAACAATCCCTCTCGTTATCAAGGCAACAATCTGCCCGTAAATATGGTCAATTGGGACGACTGCCAGGAATTTATCACCAAGCTGAACCAACTGACGGGCAAAACCTTCCGTCTGCCGACCGAAGCCGAATGGGAATTTGCAGCACGTGGTGGCACAAAGAGCCTCAGCAACACCTATTCGGGCAGCAACGTCATTGACGACGTGGCATGGTACGAAACCAACGGGGGCCAAAAACCGCATCTGGTAGCCACCAAGCAGCCCAATGAAATCGGTCTCTACGACATGAGCGGAAATGTTTTGGAATGGTGTCGAGACAAATATGGCAATTATTCATACACAGAACAAACCAATCCCATCGGTTCTACAGAAAGCTCCAGCCTTTACTTCGTGCTACGTGGCGGCAGCTATTTCACCCCTGCTTCCTATTGTCGTGTAGCCTGTCGCTACGCCTATGTGCCGAACCACCGTTCTGCGGACATAGGCCTGCGCCTTGTCCTTGTTTCTCCAACAAGATAAGGCAGACGGAAGGAAAGTGGGCTGGTATAGTTTTACCGCTTGATTACCACTTCTTTGGTAAGGTTTTACCATCGAAGTGGTAATCTTTTACCATATAGCTGGTAAAGTTTTACCATACGTGTGGTAAAGTTTTACCAAAAAAGTGGTAATCGGGTGGTAAAATTGTTGTAACCTGATTTTGCTATGGTCGGAGTGGGTATTTGTGCTTTATATCAACGGATTGTGCTTATCAATTGAGGTAATCAACCGTTGTTTTCGCTAAAAAATCCATTCTCTTACTGCTCTTCTCGTAATTTTTCCGTATCTTTGCAGCAAATTTACACATTATTTATTTAATACACCGTTATGATTTATTTTTTTCAGACACCTGCGAAGAGTATTGTGGCTACCAGTGTGGACCACGAGCTGAGCGCAGATGAAGTGACGCGGCTGTGCTGGCTCTATGGTGAGGCTACGCTGCTGAGCGACCAGACGCTTACGGGTTTCTTTGTGGGACCTCGTCGTGAAATGATTACCCCCTGGAGTACGAATGCTGTGGAGATTACTCAGAATATGGCCATCGGGGGTGTGCAGCGCATTGAGGAGTATTTCCCCGTAGATAGTGCGGAGGCTGACCACGACCCCATGTTGCAGCGTATGTACAAGGGACTGGATCAGGATATCTTCACTGTGAACATCAAGCCTGCGCCGATTCTTTCCATCGAGAACCTGGAAGCGTATAACGAACAGGAGGGTCTGGCGCTGTCGCCCGAAGAGATTGAGTACCTGCACAAGGTGGAGGGACAGTTGGGCAGAAAGCTGACCGACTCGGAGGTGTTTGGTTTTGCACAAATCAATTCGGAGCATTGCCGCCACAAGATTTTTGGTGGCACGTTCATCATCGACGGTGTAGAGCGCGAGAGTTCGCTCTTCCAGATGATTAAGCGGACTACACAGGAACATCCGAACAAGATTCTTTCTGCCTACAAGGACAATGTGGCTTTCAGTCAAGGCCCCGTTGTAGAGCAGTTTGCACCGAAAGACCATGCCACCAGCGATTACTTTGTGGTGAAGAACATTGAGTCGGTGATTTCGCTGAAAGCAGAAACCCATAACTTCCCCACGACGGTGGAGCCCTTCAACGGTGCTGCCACAGGTACGGGCGGCGAAATTCGCGACCGTATGGGTGGTGGTGTAGGTTCGTGGCCCATTGCCGGTACGGCGGTGTATATGACAAGCTACCCCAGCAGTCAGCGTCCGTGGCTGTATCAGTCGCCCGAACAGATTCTGATCAAGGCATCGAATGGTGCCAGCGATTTTGGCAACAAGTTCGGACAGCCGCTGATTTGCGGTTCGGTGCTGACGTTTGAGCATCAGGAGGAACAGGATGCCACGCAGTATGGCTACGACAAAGTCATCATGCTGGCTGGCGGTGTGGGCTACGCCGCGAAGCGTGACTGCCTGAAGGGTACGCCGCAGAAGGGCAACAAGATTGTCGTGGTGGGTGGTGACAACTACCGCATTGGTCTGGGCGGCGGATCGGTCAGTTCGGTCGATACGGGTCGTTACAGCAGCGGCATCGAATTGAACGCCGTGCAGCGTGCCAACCCCGAGATGCAGAAGCGTGCCAACAACCTGGTGCGTGCGCTGTGTGAGGAAGACGTGAACCCCGTGGTGAGCATCCACGACCACGGCAGCGCAGGCCATGTGAACTGTCTGTCGGAGTTGGTAGAGGATTGCGGCGGTCTGATTGACATGACGAAACTGCCCATCGGCGACAAGACACTCAGTTCGAAAGAGATTATCGCCAACGAAAGTCAGGAACGTATGGGTTTGCTCATCGACGAGAAGCACATCGAACATGTGCGGCAGATTGCTGAACGTGAACGTGCTCCGCTGTATGTCGTCGGCGAAACCACAGGGGATGCCCACTTTGCCTTCGTGCAGGGCGACGGTGTGCGTCCGTTTGACCTGGATGTGGCTCAGATGTTTGGTCATTCGCCTAAGACCGTGATGCGCGACGAGACCGTTGTGCGGACCTATGAAGGCGTGACTTATTCGTATAAAGAAATCGCTCAGTACCTGGAAGGTGTGCTCAGACTGGAGGCTGTGGCTTGCAAAGACTGGCTGACCAACAAGGTGGACCGCAGCGTAACGGGCAAAGTGGCTCGTCAGCAATGTCAGGGCGAAATCCAGTTGCCGTTGAGCGACTGTGGCGTAGTGGCTTTAGACTATCGCGGCAAGGCAGGCATTGCCACTGCCATTGGTCATGCGCCTGGGGCTGGACTGGCAGACCCTGCCGCTGGCAGCGTGCTGAGTGTGGCTGAGTCGTTGACCAATCTGGTCTGGGCACCGATGGCCGACGGACTGGAGAGCGTGAGTCTTTCTGCCAACTGGATGTGGCCCTGCCGCAGTCAGCAGGGAGAAGATGCCCGTCTGTATCAGGCTGTGCAGGCACTGTCCGACTTTTGCATCGAACTGGGTGTGAACGTGCCGACGGGCAAGGATTCGCTGTCGATGACACAGCAATACCCTGACGGTTCGAAGGTGATTAGCCCAGGCACCGTCATTGTCAGTTCGGGCGGCGAAGTGAGCGACATCAGAAAAGTGGTTTCGCCTGTGTTGGTGAACGACACCGAGACAACACTCTTGCACATAGACTTCAGTTTCGACACCCTGAAACTGGGTGGCAGCGCCTTTGCCCAGAGCTTAGGCAAGGTGGGCAGCGATGTGCCGACGGTGAAGAATGCGGAGTATTTCCGTGATGCCTTCCTCGCCGTGAACCAATTGGTGGCAGAAGAGAAACTGCTGGCTGGACACGACATTTCTGCGGGTGGTTTGATTACTTGTCTGCTGGAAATGACCTTTGCCAACAAGGAGGGTGGTATAGACGCCAACCTGAAGGACATTGCCGAGAAAGACCCCGTGAAAGTGCTGTTCGCCGAAAACCCAGGTGTGGTGGTTCAGGTGAAGAATGCCGACCTGAAGGATGTGGAGCAGCAGCTCGACCATGCCGGTGTGGGCTATGTGGAAATAGGTCACCCCATCGCCGAGCGTGTAGTGAAGGTAAAGAAGGACGGTCGTACCCGCGTGTTTGACATCGACCATCTGCGCGACGTTTGGTATGAAACCTCTTACCGCCTTGACACGAAGCAGAGTTCGGGCGGCATGGCAAAGGAGCGTTTCCAGAATTACAAGCAGCAGCCCATTGAGCATCAATTCCGTCCCGACTTCACGGGTAAGTTGGCGCAGTATGGCCTTGAGTGTCTCAACACCCCACACGCCAACCGCCCCAAAGCAGCCATCATCCGCGAAAAGGGTACGAATGGTGAGCGCGAAATGGCTTACTCGCTCTATTTGGCAGGCTTCGACGTGAAAGACGTGATGATGACCGACCTGGTTTCTGGACGCGAAACGCTGGCAGATATCCGCATGATTGTGTTCTGTGGAGGTTTCTCCAATTCCGATGTGCTGGGCAGTGCAAAGGGCTGGGCTGGAGCTTTCCTGTTCAATCCGAAAGCCAAGGCAGCGCTGGATGCGTTCTATGCTCGTGAAGACACGCTGTCGCTGGGCATCTGCAATGGTTGTCAGCTGATGGTGGAACTGGGACTTGTCAACCAGGCTGCGGTGGCAACAGGCAAGCTGCTGGATGCAGACCGGCTGGTGGACTACAAACACCACTATGCCGAGATGCGCCACAATGTGAGCCACAAATTCGAGAGTGCGTTTGTCACCCTTCAGATTCCTGAGAACCGCAGCGTGATGTTTGGTTCGCTCAGTGGCAACAAACTGGGCATTTGGGTGGCTCACGGTGAAGGCAACTTCCATTTGCCACAGGCCGAAAGCGAATACAACATCGTGGCAAAATACCGCTACTCAGGCTATCCTGCCAATCCGAATGGTTCTACCTACGACGTGGCAGGCATCTGTTCTGCCGACGGTCGTCATTTAGCCATGATGCCCCACTTGGAGCGTGCCATCTTCCCGTGGCAACAGGCTCATTACCCTGCTGACCGCAGAAAGGATGAAGTGACCCCGTGGATAGAAGCCTTTGTCAATGCACGTAAATGGATAGAAAAGCGTTAAAAGGAAATCATGACAGGCACTTCGCGGTATGGCATCTAATGTAATATTTATCCTGCTTGGTTTTTTCGTGATGAGGGTTCTGCCCGACTGGATACCCGAACAGATGGGATTCCTGAAATCCATTCTGCGCTGGGTGTGCTACTTGGTGGGGTTGGCCGTCATCATCTATTTCGTTTGCTCTATGCTTTACAATATTCCACATTCTTGGTACAATTTGTTATACTAATTCACAATTGTTAGTTATGAATTGAAAAATACCCCTCAAACGTTCTTTTTTTGAAGAAATTCAGTAAAAAACGAAAAAAAGTTCGCTTTTTTTTGCAGGGTTAATCAATATTAACTAATTTTGACCCCAAAATACTATTTAAAACAAATAAAAGAGTCAAATTATGCGTATTTTTAAAACCATCTTTGCTTCTGCGGTAATGGCAACATGCGGTCTGACAGCATTTGCACAGAACCCCGTTGCCGATGAAGAAGCACAGTCGCTGGGCTACAAACCACAGCCATACGGCTTTGTACAGGTACAAGGCGGTGTTAATAAAGTGTTCTCTCCAGGCAGTAAGTTCAATCCTACATTCAGTGTGGGTGTCGGCGGCATGTTCACCCCCATTGTGGGTGCCCGTCTGCATGTCAACGGACTTGAAACGAAAAATGGATTCGGCTCCATCGACAACACCTACAAGTTCAAGTACATCACTTCTGACCTTGACTTGATGCTCAACATTGTGAACATCTTCAGCAAGAAAAACCTGCACCCCGTTGATGTCTATCTCATCGGTGGTATTGGTCTGAACTATGCATGGAACAACAAGCAATTCTGCGAACTCTCTGGCATGGCAGAGGACATTTCAAACGCATGGGGTCCAGACAAGACACCACGCGGAAGCCTCTTGAACCACAATCTGCGTGTCGGTGTCTTGGCAGACGTGAACGTAGCGAAGCACTGGAGTGTCGGCTTGGAAGTAGATCTCAACTCGCTCGACGACCGTTTCAATTCAAAGTACAAGAACAGCGATGACTGGATGCTCACGGCACAGCTCTCTGTTACCTACAAATTCGGTTTCAAGAAGCCTAACAAGCCAGCACCGGCACCAGTAGTGGCCACTCCAGCCCCCGTTGTTCCTGTGAAGGATGTAGAGAAGGATGTGGCTAAGCCCGCGCTTGTCATTACTGAAGAACCCATCAACGAAACCATCTTCTTCCAGATTCGCGAAACAGACAACGCTGCCAACAAGGCTGCCGTTATCAACAAGGTGGCAGAGTGGTGCAAGAAGTATCCTAACAAGACTGTCAGCATTGACGGTTATGCCGACAAGGGTACAGGTAATCCAAAGATTAATCAGGGTTACGCACAGAAACGTGCTGAGAGTGTAGCCAAGGCACTGCAAGAAAAGGGCGTTCCTGCCAAGCAGATTAAGGTTTCCTCTCATGGTGACGAAATCCAGCCATTTGCTGACAACGACAAGAACCGCTGCGTCATCATCGTAGGTAAGTAACCACAGATTACACAGATTCTTCAGATTACACAGATTCTTCAGATTACACAGAGCAAAAGAGAGCACAGAGTGAAAAAATCTCTGTGCTCTCTTTATATATAAATAATGTGTAAAATGCTGTGCCCTCTGTGTTATTCCTAACAAACCTGGCTACCACCTTTCACAGGGCTTTCCACCGTTGTTACGCTGATGCTGCCGTCCCAATTCTCGGCAGAGAGTATCATGCCTTCGCTCACCAGTCCGTTCTTAAACTCACGGGGAGCCAAGTTTGCAATGAAGAGTACCTGCTTGCCAATAAGCTTTTCGGGTTCATACCACTGAGCAATGCCGCTGACGATGGTGCGTCCCTTCGGTGTTCCGTCGTCCAGCTTGAACTTCAGCAGCTTCTTCATTTTCGGCACACGTTCACATTCCAATACCGTAGCTACACGGATGTCCAACTTCTGGAAATCGTCAAACGCAACCGTTTCCTTCACAGGCGCAGCTTCCACATTGGCCTCTGCATTTGCTTTCACCGTGGCTTCAAGTTTCTCCACCTGGAACTGGATGACATCGTCCTCAATCTTCGAGAACAGCAATTCTGGCTTGCCCAACTGTTTGCCAGCAGGCAGAATGTCTGTCCTTCCCAGTTCTTCCCAGTTCACGGCTGGCATCTGAATCATTTGGCGCAGTCTTGCACTGCTGAACGGCAGGAATGGCTCGAATGCTATGGCCAGGTTCGCTGTCAGTTGCAGGGAAATGTAGATAATCGTCTTCACACGTTCTGGGTCGGTCTTGATGACTTTCCACGGCTCTTCGTCAGCAATATATTTGTTGCCGATGCGAGCCAGGTTCATCGCCTCCTTCTGTGCTTCGCGGAACTTGAAGGCTTCCAGCAGGCTCTCCACACGTTCCTTCACGCTGACAAACTCTGCCAACGTAGCCTTGTCTGTCTCTGTCAGTTCGCCACAGGCTGGTACCACACCGTCGTAATACTTCTGCGTCAGCTGCAAGGCACGGTTCACAAAGTTTCCGTAGATAGCCACCAGTTCGTTGTTGCAATGTGCCTGGAAGTCAGCCCACGTGAAGTCGTTGTCCTTCGTTTCAGGTGCATTGGCAGTCAATACGTAGCGCAACTCATCCTGACGGTTGGGCAATTCCTCCAAATACTCATTCAGCCAGACGGCATAATTCTTGGATGTGGAAATCTTGTTTCCTTCCAAATTCAGAAACTCATTGGAAGGCACGTTGTCGGGCAAAATGTAGTCGCCATGTGCTTTCAACATCGACGGGAACACGATGCAGTGGAACACTATGTTGTCTTTACCGATGAAGTGCACCAGTCGGGTTTCTTCGTCTTGCCACCACTTCTGCCATGTGCCCCACTTCTCAGGCTCCTTTTCGCAAAGCTCCTTCGTGTTGCTGATGTAACCGATGGGCGCATCAAACCACACATACAGCACCTTGCCCTCTGCACCCTCAACAGGTACAGGAATGCCCCAATCCAGGTCACGGGTTACGGCACGTGGTTTCAGGCCACTGTCCAGCCAACTCTTGCATTGGCCATACACATTGCTGCGCCACTCTGTGTGCTCCTTCAGAATCCACTGCTCCAACCACGGCTGATACTGGTCGAGTGGCAGATACCAGTGTTTGGTTGTTTTCTTTACCAACGGATTGCCGTTGATGGCATTCACAGGATTAATCAGTTCATCGGGCGACAGCGTAGCACCACACTTCTCGCACTGGTCGCCGTAAGCACCTTCGCTGTGACAGCGTGGACACTCACCTTTGATGTTGCGGTCGGTGAGGAACTGCTGAGTCTCTTCGTCGTAGAACTGTTCTGAAATCTGTTCCACAAACTTCCCTTCGTCATATAGTTTGCGGAAAAAGTCAGCTGCAAACTGGTGGTGAATCTTGCTGGTCGTGCGAGAATAGACATCAAACGAAATGCCAAAATCCTCGAAAGACTTCTTGATGATGCCGTGGTAGCGGTCCACCACATCTTGCACCGTGCAACCTTCCTTTTTAGCACGAATGGTGACAGGCACACCGTGTTCGTCCGAACCGCCAATGAAAACAACCTCGCGTCCCTTCAACCGGAGGTAGCGCACATAAATATCAGCAGGCACATACACACCAGCCAAATGTCCGATATGCACCGGTCCGTTGGCATACGGCAAAGCAGCTGTTACGGTCGTTCTTTTAAAATTCTTCTGTTCCATTTTTATTTCATTTAAGTATATTTCGGTGCAAAGGTAAGAATTATTTACCATTTACCATTTACCATTTACTATTTACCATTTACCATTTACCATTTTTTTGCAAAAACATCCCGCATTCTTCGCCACAGATTACACAGATTTTTCAGATTACACAAATGATTCTTCATTTTTCATTTTTTATTATTCTTTATTCTTCATTTTTCACTACCTTTGTTAGGAAAAAATAGTAAATGGTAAATGGTAAATGGTAAATAATTCTTACCTTTGCAGATAAAACGTAATAACGTAACAATGGTAAATAAGAAACTCCTTGTCATGCGCTTCTCCGCATTGGGCGATGTGGCCATGACAGTGCCAGTCATCACACAGTTGGCACAGCAACATCCCGAACTGCGCATCACCGTGCTGACACGCATCCGTTTTGTTCCGCTTTTCGAGTGGGCACCCTCCAATGTGGAAGTAAAGGGAATCTCCCTTGACAACTACAAGGGCATCACGGGTTTGACACGCCTCTACACCACCTTGCAGCAAGCAGACTACGATGCTGTACTCGACCTCCACAACGTTTTGCGTACCCGCTATCTGCGCACCCTTTTCCGACTCTCAGGTAAACAGGTGGCCGTCATCGACAAGGGACGTCGGCAGAAACATGCCCTTATTGGAAACGGCGTGACCACACCTCCTCTCCGCTCCATGTTTGAACGCTACGCCGACGTCTTTCGGGAAATAGGCTACGTGGTTGAACTAAACCCCAACCAACCCCTCTTCCCAACTCTTCCCAGTTATGGAACAGACCTGCCATTCGGGTGGCTGCCTCCCCACAGCGAAAAGAGGCCCATCCTTATCGGCGTAGCCCCCTTTGCAGCCCACGACATGAAAATCTATCCACTCGACCAGATGCGGTTGGCATGTGATATGTTGCTTGAAAAGGGTTACCAAATCTTTCTCTTTGGAGCAGGCAAGGAAGAAAGCGAAGAACTCGCCACATGGGAATGTGACAATATGCGATCTGTCTGTGGGCAGCTTGGCGGACTGCACGACGAACTGATACTCATCTCTCAACTCGATTTGATGATTAGCATGGACTCAGCTAATATGCACCTTGCAGCCATGCTGGGTACACCCACTCTTAGTCTGTGGGGAGCCACTCATCCCGCAGCCGGTTTCATGGCATGGGGACAGACTGAAGAGAATGTTCTGCAGATACCCGACCTCCCCTGTCGTCCCTGTTCTATCTACGGCAACAAACCCTGCCATTTGGGTGACCACCGTTGCTTGACGCAGATTACACCCGAGATGATTGTTGCCCGTACCGTACAGCTATTGTCTGAAAGAACAAGGGATTGATTCTTTTCTAACCCGTTGTTATGTAGTTCTTGTTGCTAATCTTTGTGCCTGTTTACTCTTCGTCCAGATAGATTCTGATGAGTGTGGTGATGTCTGCGATGGTGAGGATGCCGTCACCGTCGAGGTCGTAGGGGGAGGATGGGGTGTAATTGTATTGTTTGTCAAGATAAGCGATGCGCTCGGTGACCCAGCCCTCCAGACGTTCCAGCGTATCTATCTGCGAATTGCGGATGTAGGGGTTTACGCGTGTGACGGTCTGGGTGGCTTGCCACAGTCTGCCCTCCAGTTTGCAGATGTCGCCGACGTGGTAGGTGGCTGCCTTGTTGTAGGCGGGTGCGGTGTCGTAGTATTCCCAGTGGGGATATACTTCCCAACCTTCGTTGCAGATGGGGTCGCCGTAGCAGGGGCTGTCGGGCCACAGTTGTCTTTCCTGGCTGTAGCGGGTTTCGCCTACGCGGCTGACCCAGTCGAGGATGATGGGCAGGATGGTTTCTGCCGTCAGTGTTCCGTTTTGGCGCAGCTGTATGTATCGCTGGCGCAGCTGGCGCTGGTAGTATTTGTCTATCCAGTAGAAGGGGCCTTCGGTCAGGGGTGCGTGGCGATGGGCGGCGGGACGTACTACGCCGTAGAGGTTGATGCCGAAGGTCTGGTCGAGGTCGTAGGGGGTGACCATCCACCGCTGTCCGTCGTAGGTGAACCACTGCCAGTTTTTCAGGGATCCGTCGCCGTTGCAGATGAAGTCGTGGAAGACGTTGTAGTCGATCAGGCTTTCGATGTCGAAGTATTGTTCGAAGGCAGTTTTCAGGGTGGCTGTGTCGGCTCCTTGATAGACGAGTGCGGAGAGCTGGGAATGGATGTTGCTGAGCCGGAGGACGGATGCCTTGACGTGGGCGGAGCGCTGCATGGCGGATGCCTGGGCGGGGTCGGCGGAGTAGTATGTGGAGGAGGTGTCGATGAGTTCTTGCGGGTTGTTGCCGTCGTAGTCTTTGCCCTGCATGGTGTAGAGCTGTTTGGGGTTGCGCACTTCGAAGAGTGTCCACCTGACTTTTCCGCGAAATAGGTTGGCATCGTTCAGGTTGCCGTCGAGGTGGATGTGGTTCTCGTCGGTTTTCTCCATGTTCATGTTCTTGCGGTGCTTCTTCAGTTGCCAGGCGTAGATGCCGTATAGTTGTCCGCTGAGATAGACGGCACAAGGGAATGCGTCGGGGTAGCAGCGTGCGCGTTTGGAGGACTGGTAGTAGCCGCCGCGAATCCAGTAGGGGGCGCGGTCGCTGACGATGTGGTCAAAGAGTTTGTAGGCTATCTCACCAATGCCTCGGCTGAAGTCAGTGTAGAAGGCTTTGAAGTGGAAGGCATCTTGCTTGACCCACCGTCCGATGCGTATGTCGGGGGTGGTGTCTTCGCTCCAGTCTGCTTCGCAAAATTGGCAGGCAAAGTTGCGTTTGGGGTATTTCAGGGAGTAGCCGCCTTGTCCCTTGATGATGGCGCGTTTCTTGAAGTAATTTCCCGCTCCGTCGTGGACTTCTACCCACACTTGTTGCTGGGTGGACTTGTTGAGCGGCAGGCGGGTGATGCCGAGGATGTTGACGTAGGCAAAGCGGGGTTCGTCCAGTTCGAATGCTGACGCGTCGCTGTAGTCTGTCTGGATGGGGAGGTGGGCGGTAGCTTCGGAGAAGGTGGGGTAGTATGCGGCCTGCTTCCGCCGTGGCGACTGGTACCACTCCACGTGCATGGTGTCAACGGTGAGTGTGTCAGCTTCCTGCTCAGCGTGTAGGGAGAGAGGAAGGCAAAGGAAAACCACGCACAGTATGGATGATAGGTGGGGTTTCATTGGGTGGGTTGGTTTTCGGATGGTTTGCTTAGCACTTCTACGGCTTTTTGGATATCTTCATCGTCTTTGAGCGATTCCTCCACGCTGCCTGCCTGGAAGGCAAAGCGTTTGACAACTTCTTGTGCCATGATTTTGCGTATGTCGCGCTGATGGATGGTGAAATCGCGGTCGAGGTTGTGTTCCAGCTTTTTTTCCAAGGCATCAAATTCGGGCTTGGCGTCGTCGTAGTAACCCTCGAATTTTGCCATCCGCTTCAGGTCTTCCAGTCGCTTTTCGCTTAGACGGTCGTACTTGAATCCAGCTTCTTTTGCCATCTGACGCAGTTCGTCGAAGTCGGCATCGGTGATTTGGAAGTCTTTGACGGCGGGCAGCGGGGTGTGGGTCTGCATGTAGTGTGTGCCCCAGTCCACCAGTACGTCGTCGTTGCTCAGGTAGTAGAGCATATTTGCCAACGTGTCGTGTTTCATCACGATATCGGGCAGGATGCCACCCAGTGAGTCGCGGGCTGCCAGCTGGTCGGTTTTAGCTTCGCGTCGTTGCTTGTAGTCAATGGCCTGGATGCAGCGTCCGCTGGGCAGGTAATACTTGGCAGTGGTGAGTTTCAGTCCGCCGTTGTAGGGCAGTTGTCGGGTGCTTTGGACGAGTCCCTTTCCGTAGGTGCGTGTGCCGATGATGGTGGCGCGGTGGAGGTCTTGCAGGGCACCTGAGACGATTTCAGAGGCGGAAGCGGAACTGCCGTTGACGAGGATGACCAGCGGAATGTGGGTGTCGAGGGGGTCGTGGCGTGTGGTGTAGGTGGCATTGGCTGTGACGATTTTCCCTTTTGTTTCCACAATTTTGGTGTCTTTCTTCACAAAGAGGTTGACGATGTTCACTGCCTCGGAAATGAGTCCGCCGCCATTGCCGCGCAGGTCGAGGATGAGCGAGGTGGATCCCTGTTCCTTCAATGCGGTGATGGCTGCCGCCAGTTCCTGTGAACAGCCTTCGGTGAACTGGGTGAGGCTGATGTAGCCTGGGGTTGAGGTTGCGGACGGGATCAGTCCGTAATAGGGGATGGCGGGCACCTTGATGTTGCGGCGTGTCAGCCGGAATTGGCGTGTCTGCGATTCGCCAGGACGTTGTACGGTAAGGGTGAAGGTGGTGCCTGGTTCGCCGCGCAGCAGTTCACTGACTTCGCTGGTGACTTTCCCCTTGAGGTTGATGGTGTCAATCTGCAGCAGGATGTCGCCCACCTGCAGTCCTGCTTCGGCGGCTGGCATATTGGCGTAGGGTTCTCCGATGATGACGGTGCTGTCCTTCTTCATGCGGATGATGGAACCGATGCCACCATATTTTCCTGTGGTCATCATCTTCAGGTCGCCCATGTCTTCTTCGGAATAGTATTCCGTATAGGGGTCGAGGTCTTCGAGCATGGCGTCGATGCCGATGAGGATGCTGCGGTGCACATCGATGGAATCGACATAGAAGAGGTCGAGTTCACGATACAGGGCATTGAACACGTCGAGGTGTTTGGCTACCTCGAAGGCATGATCCTGTGCGTGAAGATGGAAGACGGGAAGGGTGAATAGGAGGAGAAGCCCCACCAAAATCCTCCTGGTGAGGGTGGAAAATCTGTAGTCGCTTGTTTTTTTCATTTTTTCTTTTTTCTTTGTGCTCGCTCAGCCAGTTTTTCGGCATTGCGCTTTTGTATTTCTTTTTGTTTGTCGGCTTTCTGCTTGGTAATCTTTTCGGGCTTCTGCTTCCATAGGGGTTTTGCCTTGGGGTTCCATGTCTGAGTGATTTCCCACTGTGCCTTCAGCTGTAGTTCCTGTGGATAGTAATAGACAGGTTCGGGTTGCCGTCGCTGGTCGTATTCGCCAGTGTCCCAAATGCCGTTGCCGTTGTAGTCGTAGAAAAGTCGCAAGTAGTAGGTTTGCGGAGTGAGGAAGTAGAAGTCTGCCCTGCCACCCACGGCTCGGGCTGATTTTACGACTTTGTCTTGACTGTTGAGCAGCTCCACAACGGCACAGGTGTCGGCATTTTGCAGCGTGACAAACAGGGTGCTGAAGGTGTCGAGCCCCTTCACCTTGATGGTGCGTTTCGATGCTTCGAGGGCTTTGCCGTAGATGCTGACAAAGGTTGCGGAGTCGAGGTCGAACTGATAAGTGGAGTCGGGTTCCCATTCAGCATATAGGCGGTAGTGACCGATGGTGCCTTCTACAGGAACCAGCATGTAGGGGGCTGGAAGGGAAAGGCTGTCGATTTTCTGGCTAAAGTGTACCTTTGTGGTGTCGAACACGGCAATGGGTTCTTCAAAGATGATATCTACATTCTGGTCGGGAGAGAGACCGGAGGCATTGACCATCTTCACCTCTAATGGCGGAAGGGGCATGGGCGGTATGACGAGTTCTTCCTCGTCTTCCTCAGACTTTTTCTTCTTTTCCTTTTTCTTTTTCTCATACTTTCTTCCCTCTGCTTCAGCCAGTTTGCGTGCTTCTTCTTCGGCTGCTTCTTCTTCGGCTTCCAGCTTGGCCAACTTCGCTTTGCGTTGCTCCTTGGCCTTCTTTTTGTACTCCTTTTCCCATTCTTCCTGCGCTTGCGCCTGTTGCTTCGCCATCTTCTCTTTCGTCAGTTTTGAGAACAGGTAGAGTGTGTCCACCTTGATGGAGAGTTGTCCCAACGTGTCTGTGGCGTAGTAGTCAATCTGAAACTCCAACGTGTCAATGTTGTAAATGAGTGAATCTGAAATCCAGTAAGTGAGGGTGTCTTTCTTTTCTGTTGCCTCCACGATATATGCCGAATCGGGCCAGGAGAAATTCAGCGGAGTGAGCAGCGGCAAGGTGTCGCTGGGAGCCGTGAAGTAGAGTGAAAACTTGTGCAGCACAGGACGTTCACTCTTCAGCAGGTAGCGGTCTTGCCCTGCACTGGTGAAGGCTGTGAGCACAATGTCGTCGGGGTAGAAATGGGTATAAGTTACGGGCACGATGGAGTCGTAGTGGATGCTGTCGTGCCACACGGTGTCCATTCGTGTTTCAGTCTTGGCGTATGGTGTGATGATTCGGTCGGTGAAAGCTAATTTTTCGCTGCGCTGCGAATAGGTGTAAGTCTGGTCCTGGTCGGTCAGTGCAAATACACGGTAATTGCCTGAAGCCACTCCCTTCACAATGAAATGTCCGCTGCCATCTGTCCGTCCGATGCGCTCTAAGGGAATGGTTTGGAAGGTGGTGTCGGCAATATGTCCAAGACTGTCCACCCTGTATAGCCCTACCAAGATGCCCTTGATGGGTTCAAGGTTTTCCGCTTCCAGCACATAGCCCGACACTTGCAGGGTGTCGATGTGTTCGCCGGTGGAGAACGAGAAGGCATACTCCCCCATGGGGTTCCCCTCGTTGTTGTCCACGATGCTGCTGCCAAAGTCAATGGTGTAGGTATAGTCTGGTTTCAGCGAATCAAGCAGCGTGATGGTCACCTTCTTGCCATTCGACTCAATCTCTGGCATCTCAAACTGTGGCGGCGAAACGATCACCTTTTCCGCAGCATTCTCCAGCTTGATATTCTCGTCAAACTCCAGGGTAATTTTCTTCGGGCTTGCCTTTGTCTCTCCGAAAGTAGGTGTGGTACGCACAATCTTGGGCGGCGTTTCGTCGTAAAGTCCTCCGTCGGGAGTTCCAATGTTGGCACACGACACCACCAGCTGGGTAAGCGCTACCAGACAGAAACAAAGGATGAATATGTATTTAGCTTTGCACAGCATGATTCATTTCAATCAACTCATCAATATACTGGCGACCATTGCACAGGCGAGGTATCTTGTGCTGTCCGCCAAGTTTGCCCTTCGACCGCAGCCAGTCGTCGAACAGTCCCTCGCGAGCCGTAATGATTTCCAGTGGCTGCAGGGTGATATTCTTGTATCGCTTGGCTTCGTAGTCGGAATTGATGGCTTGCAATGAACGGTCCAGAATCAAGGCAAACTCCTCCACGTTTCCTGGCATCTTTGCAAACTCCACCACCCACTGGTGCCGACACTTAGCATTCTTGTCCATGAAGATGGGGGCAGCTGTGTATTCCTTCACCTGTGCACCTGTGGCAATACAAGCCTGCAACATTCCCTTTTCGGCATTATCAACAATCAGTTCTTCGCCGAAAGCGTTGATGAAATGCTTTGTGCGTCCTGTGATGACAAACTTGTACGGATTTTTTTGCGTAAATTTGATGGTGTCGCCAATGAGATACCGCCACAAACCACACGATGTGCTGATAATCATTGCATAATTCTTTCCCACTTCTGCTTCCCACAGCGGCACGATGTGTGCATCAGACTTCGGATATCCGTTGTCGTCCAAATCTTCCATCGGACAGAACTCGTAGAATACATGATAGTCAATCATCAGCAGCATGGCAGGGTCGTTCAGGTCGTTTTGTATGCCAAAGAAGCCCTCACTTGCATTGTACGTCTCCATATAATGCATATTGGGCAGATGGATAATGTCTCGGTACTGCTCTCTGTATGGCGAAAAAGCCACGCCGCCATGGAAAAAGATTTCCAGGTTTGGCCACACCTTGTCAATGCAATCAACACCCTTGATTTCCAACACCCTGTGCAATACACTCAACATCCACGAAGGCACACCGCTGATGTTCGTGATATTCTTCTGCATCGCTGTACGTGCAATCAGGTCGCGCTTCTTTTCAAAATCGCTCAGCAGGGCAATCTCCTTCTTCGGCACACGTGTCAAGTTGACAGCCTTTGGCACGTTCTCAATCAGGATGGCACTCAAGTCACCCACCAACGACTTCGGTGTGTTCAGGTTCGGCGTGTGACTGCCACCCAGGATGAGGCTCTTTCCCCTCAAGATGTTGCTCTTCGGATTGATAGCCAGATAGCAGCTCACGCAATCACGTCCACCGAGGTAGTGAATCTTCTTCAGTCCGTCCAGGCTAACGGGGATAAACTTCGACTTGTCGTTTGTTGTGCCTGAAGACTTTGCATACCAACGCACCTGTCCAGGCCACAGCACGTCGCGTTCTCCTTCACGCATCCGCTGGATATAGCCTTTCAGTTCCTCGTAGGTATTCACAGGCACCAGCCTTACAAACTGCTCATACGAGTCAACTGATCCGTACTGATGTTCCACACCCCACTGCGTTCCGCTGGCCTTTTGCACCAGTTTTCGTAGCACCAGCCGTTGTATGCGTTCAGCATGATTGGCATAGCGGGCTATCGCTTTCTGTCTTTTTTTGAAGTATAATTTGTTAATGATTTGTGTCGTATTCATTTCAAATGATGAGCATTTGGGCGCAAAGGTACAACTTTTCGGGCGTAAATCAGCGGAAACAATGCTTTTTTTTGCGTTTCCGCCGATTTACGCCCGAAAAACATCTCTTCGTTGGCTGTTATTTATTCGGTTCTGTTCAAATTTATTATGAGAACCTTCAGGATATCTGTGGGGGTTTCGGCGAAGATCTTTGCACCGTGCTGCAAAAGGAAGGGTTTGTCGCGGAAGCCCCAAAGGACGGAGATGCAGGGCAGACCTGCATTCTCGGCGGTTTTCAGGTCGGTGTCGGAATCACCGATGTAGATGGCATCGGATTTTTCGGAATGTAATTGGCTGAGTGCTTTCTCTACCATGTCGGGTGCAGGCTTGCGTTGCACGTCGGGGGCTTCGCCGATGGCGACAGAGATGGTGTCGCGAAATTGGGCTTCGTAGAGTTCTGTGACACCAGCCTGAAGTTTGTTGGAGACGATAGCCATTTGGTAGCCGCGTTCCTTCAGGGTTGTGAGCAGTTCGCTGATGCCTGGGTAGAGGGTGGTATTGTCTTGACAATGCTGGACGTAGTGCTGACGGAAAGTGTCGAAGCATTGCTGGAAAGCTTCGTCGTCGGTGCCCTGGAAGGACCCGTCGGGCATGGCACGCTCGATGAGTTTGCGCACGCCGTTGCCTACGAACATCCGCACTTCTTCAAGTTTGCGCTCGGGGTAGCCATGTGTGCGCAGGGCATAGTTTGTGCTGAGGTAGAGGTCTTGCAGAGTGTTCATCAGGGTGCCGTCAAGGTCGAAGATGAGGGTTTTCCTGCCTTTGAGCTGACAGAGAGCCTTGTCTTGTTCTGACTGGATGCGTGCCTGC
The DNA here is from genome assembly GCA_902802265.1 of uncultured Bacteroidales bacterium. Classification (GTDB taxonomy): domain Bacteria; phylum Bacteroidota; class Bacteroidia; order Bacteroidales; family Bacteroidaceae; genus Minthosoma. The sequence continues at coordinate 33,220 of CADCLN010000005.1, forward strand.
TCTTTCCGTTCTTCCACCATGTTCTGTATTTTCTTCTTCAGGGAAGGTTCGCGCTTGATGCGTCGCAGGGCTTTTTGGGCAGCTTCCTGGTCGCTTTCTTTCTTGGAGTAGCCTTCACCCGCTCCGCAGGTAATGCCTTCGATGCGTACTTCGCTGTGGAATTTAGGGATTTTCCCTTCCCGCATTTCGCGGTTGAAGAATTTGAATTTGAATTGGTATTTTTGGCACCATTCGATGAGGCTACTTTTGTAGTTGACTTCTTCCTGGGACCGCTCGTCGATGTCGATGTATTTGTTGAAGACGATTTTCTTCATGAATTTGTAGCAGTAACGGTAGCCTCGGTCGAGGTAGATGGCACCGAAGAAGGCTTCGAAGGCGTTTCCGGTCATGTAGCTGTTGTGGGCTGTGGTGATGCTGCCGGAGTAGAGGATGAGTTTGTCGAGTCCGAGTTCCACGGCGAGCTGGTTGAGTGAGCTACGGCAGACGATTTTGCTGCGTAAGCTGGTGAGGAATCCTTCCTGCTTGCCAGCGTAATGGTGGTAGAGAATGTCAGCAACGACAGCACCAAGGATAGCGTCGCCAAGGAATTCAAGCCGCTCGTTGTTGAGGTCTTGGAACTTGCGGTTTTTTGTTTTTGCGGTTTTACGGTTTTGCAGTTTTGCGATTTGTGTCCCAGTGTTTTTGAAGGATTCCCGTTCAGCATAGGTAATGCTTTTGTGCTTTAGGGCCAGCCTGTAGAGTTTGATGTTGTGGGGGTAGAAGCCGAGGATGCTTCTTAATTTCAAAAAAGGCTTCTTGTCCTTGCGGAAAAGAAGCCTGATCATATCAAGAATTTCCATCATGAAATTTACTTGTATTTCTTAAAGATTGCACAAGCATTGTGACCTCCGAATCCAAAGGTGTTGCTGAGGGCAGCGCGAACTTCGCGTTTCTGGGCCACGTTGAATGTAAAGTTGAGGTTGTAGTCGATTTCGGGGTCTTGGTCTTCAGGTTCGTGGTTGATGGTTGGCGGCACGATGTCGTCGTGTACAGCGAGGATGCTGAACATGGCTTCGACTGCACCTGCGGCTCCGAGCAAATGTCCTGTCATGGACTTGGTGGAGCTGATGTTGAGTTTCAGTGCTGCATCGCCGAAAACTTCTTTGATGGCTTTCACTTCTGAAATATCGCCTACGTGGGTAGATGTGCCGTGGACGTTAATATAGTCAATGTCGTCGGGGGTCATGCCTGCGTCTTTGAGTGCACGTTCCATAACGAGTCTTGCACCGAGTCCTTCTGGATGGCTGGCTGTGATGTGGTAGGCGTCGGCCGACATGCCGCAACCTGCCACTTCAGCATAGATTTTTGCTCCGCGTGCTTTTGCGTGTTCCAGTTCTTCGAGCACGAGCACACAGGCACCTTCGCCCATGACAAATCCGTCGCGGCTTGCGCTGAAGGGGCGGCTTGCCTTTTCTGGCTCGTCGTTGCGTGTGGAGAGTGCTTTCATAGCGTTGAATCCACCTACACCTGCTGGCCAGATAGCTGCCTCGGAGCCGCCAGTGATAATGGCATTGGCTTTGCCTAAGCGGATGAGATTGAAGGCATCAGCAAGGGCGTTGGTTGAGGAAGCACATGCAGAGGTTGTCGTGTAGTTAGGTCCATGGAATCCGTTTTCGATGGAGATGAATCCGGCAGCGATGTCAGCAATCATCTTAGGAATAAAGAAGGGATTGTATTTGGGACCGAGCTGCGGACCGTTGATGGCATAGTTGCCTGCTTCTTCCTCGAAGGTATGGATACCGCCGATGCCAACACCGAGCACAACGCCCACCTCGTTCTTGTCAACATTTTCGCCAGCAATGCCAGAGTCTGTAATGGCTTGCTTAGCTGCTGCAAGTGCGTACTGGGTGTAGATATCCATTTTTCGGCTTTCCTTTCGGTCGATGTATTCTGCCGAGTCGAATCCCTTCACCTCGCATGCAAACTGAGTCTTAAATTGTGAGGCATCGAAATGAGTAATAGGAGCAGCGCCACTTTTGCCTGCCTTGATGTTCTTCCACGTCTCTTCGACGGTAAGTCCCAACGGGGTGATAGCACCAATACCTGTTACAACAACTCTTTTTAATTCCATAGTCAGTAAAATTAAAAACTAAAAATTAAAAATTAAAAATTAAAAGCAGGGGCCCTACTTTTAATTTTTAATTTTTAATTTTTAATTTGTCCGTTTCTTATTTTGCATTAGTTTCGATGTAAGCGATAGCATCTCCTACTGTGCTGATCTTCTCTGCCTGGTCGTCGGGAATGTTGATGCCGAAAGCTTTTTCAAATTCCATAATCAGTTCTACTGTGTCCAGAGAATCTGCACCGAGGTCGTTAGTGAAAGATGCTTCTGGCTTAACATCAGCCTCATCTACGTTAAGTTTATCAACGATGATAGATTTTACTCTTGATTCAATTTCAGACATAATCTTTAGTTTTTAAATTGTTAATGAATGATTTTCTATCTCTTTTACTATACATGAAAAGACTGGAGGAATGTTCCCTATATATAATAATGTGTACAAGCTGCAATAATGGCGGCTGTGTGGGCACACTTTGTCTTTTCGGCGGCAAAGTTACTAATTTATCCCCAAATAAAGCAAGAATATTTTCAAAAAATGCGTTAAAGGTGCACAAAGGAATGTGAAAGTGTGCAGTTTCTTCTGTTTTCTCTTCGTTTTTTAATGCTGAGTGAGCAAAAAAATGAAAAATGAAGTGTGAAGAATGAAGAATTATCCTTACCTTTGCAGCCGATTTACGAGCGAATAGCAAATCTGAGCTGAAAGGATTGAAGATTCGGCGTAAACATTTTCATTTTTTAATCATTTAAAATTTTACAAAATTATGTATCTTGATTCAGCCAAAAAAGCAGAAATCTTCGAAAAATTTGCAGGTTCTGCCAAGAACACAGGTTCAACCGAAGGACAGGTAGCTTTGCTTACCTATCGCATTCAGCATCTCACTGAGCACATGAAGGCTAACCACAAGGATTACGCCACAAACCGTGCATTGGTGATGCTTGTTGGTCAGCGTCGTTCACTTCTTTCTTACCTGAAGCGTAAGGACATTGAGCGTTACCGTGCCATCATCAAGGAACTCGGTCTGCGTAAGTAATGCCTGTTTATTCCAAAGATTTTAAGGAATTCCTTCGTGCACATCGTACTGTCGATGTGCACGAATTGTTATTGGCTCAAAGTCGTTATCCCGAGATTGACATGGCAGCGGCTGCACAGCAAATCAGCGGTTGGCAGATGGCTCGGCAAAAATTGCCGCTTTGGGCCGAGACGGAGGGCATCTTGTTTCCGCCCCATTTGAACATGGAGCAGTGTTCCAGTCAGTTGGCAGCCATGTACAAAGGTCAGATTGTGGCAGGGGGAAAATCAATGACAGACCTCACAGCTGGTTTTGGTGTGGATGCCACCATGTTGGCGCAGAAATATCAGCACCTCAACTATGTGGAACGGGATGCTGTGTTGTGCGACATTGCACAGAACAATCTGTCGCTGTTGGGAGTGACGGATTTCAGCCTCTATCCAGAAGAAGCTGCCGAAGTGCTTCGTCGTTTGCCGCATCAAGACCTTATTTATATAGACCCAGCCCGCCGAGGTCGGCATGGGCAGCGGGTTTATGCGTTGACTGACTGTACGCCAGACGTCACGGAAATGCAGGATGTGTTGTTAGAGAAAGCCGACACCGTGTTGCTCAAACTGTCTCCGATGCTTGATGTTCAGGTGGTCATGCGTAGTTTGAAGCATATCACGGAGGTACACATTGTCAGTGTCAATGGAGAATGTAAGGAATTGTTGGTAAAACAAAATGTTTCAAATATCCCTACGCAGTTTTTCTGTGTGAATATAAAGAAAGAAGGCAGAACCGATGTTTTTCAGTTTACCTCTGAATCTGAGCAAACCGCTGTCTGTCATTATGCCGATGCTGTGGACAAATATCTCTATGAGCCCAATGCCAGTCTGATGAAGGCTGCCCCCTTTAAGCGTCTTGCCGAGAAATATGGTCTTTTGAAAATCAGTCCAATCAGTCATCTTTATACCAGTAATCAGTTGGTGGAAGATTTCCCTGGACGCATTTTTCAAGTCGAAAACACACTTACGTTGAACAAACGTGATGTAAAGGAAAAACTGGCAGGACTGCAACAGGCCAATATCACAGTGCGCAATTTCCCATTGACTGTGGCACAGTTGCGGGAGAAGTTGAAACTGAAAGAAGGAGGCAAGGACTATCTTTTTGCCACGACGTTGAAGGATGGCAAACACATCCTGATTCACTCAACGATGTACTGCAAGACGACGTAGAAACCAGTGCCGGCACTGCTGTGTTCCACTAACAGATTCAGCGTTCCGCGTTCCTGCGGTGTGACCATCATACGCTGCGAACCGTCGTCAAGTGTTTCCCAGGCATTTTGCCAATGGCTGCCGTTCTGGATAGCCCATCGAGCTTCTGCAGAAACAGGAGTGATGTTGAAGAAATAAGGCGTTCCTGCTTTCAGCCTTTCTGTCAGCGGCATTTCGTGCAGCACAAAACTCTGGTTTTCAGACGCAGGATAAAATACGGGCACAGATGTCAGTCTGCCTGCTTTGGCTTCGCGTACAACCCATGCCGCATCCAGTCCAGGAATACGTGTGAAAAACTCCTTCTTCATATTCTTGACAGCTGCCACTTCGGGCACATTCCAGGGACACTCTTTCTCTATTCTTGCTTGCCCTTCAGCGTCGGGTGCTATGACATCATATTGCACCATGCCATGATATTTTCCATCTGTGCCCATTGTCCACAGGGTAAGGATGCCCTCCTTGAAGGGGATGTAGTTTGTTGTCATGCTGCCATCGCTGTTCATCTGCCAGTTTTTTTCTTCCACCCAATCACCTTCATGCGAAAGGCATACCTCCATGTCGGTTAGTTTCTTAAGCGAAAAAGTGTAGGGTTGACCAGCTTTTAGCGTTGCCGTGGTAGGCCAGTTTTTCAGCTGAACCACCCCGCGTCCAGCATTCATGAAGGTGGGCAGAGAAGACACCTTTCCGCTGACCATGTCCCTCAGCGACTCCCCTCCGTCCAGTCCGAAATCGCCCAGCGGTTCGCAGCAGGGCAGTCTGTCGAACACCTTGCGGCTGATGGCAGGATTCAGCATCTGCATCTCTGCCTTGTCGGGAAAATGTCTGAAAATCATCCATTCCGGACTGACATTAAACCAGACGTCATAGTCTTTGTTGCGGACAAACTGTCCGTTATCCACAGAACCCGAACCCCAGGTGGGGTCCATCAAAATCCAGTCCGTGTCCCCCTTTACGCAGACCCATCCATGCGCTTCGCAGACACCGTCCCTCACCTTGGCTACTCCCGAAACGATGTGGCACTCCAACCCCACCGCCTTGGCCAGACAATAGTACAGTTCGCAATACCCCTGGCAAACGCCACGCTTCCTTTCCCAACACTCATCAACGTGAAGCAGTTTGCCCTCTACATCGTAAGACAACTGCTGGCAAACAAACCGATACAGAGCCAACGCCTGTTCCGTCTTCGACGTCACCCCCTCCGTCACCTCCTTGCCGATGCCCTTCCAGTCATATTGCGTCTTGACATTTTCTTCAAAGATGAACTTGCTTTTGTCGATTCTCTGAGCCACAGCAGGCGAGCAGAAAAGGAAAAGAGAAAAGAAAAATGGCAGAAAAAAACTCATCCGTTTTGTGTTTTTAGTGATTTTGTGCGCAAAGTTAGGAAAAAATAGTGGATGGTAAATGGTAAATGGTAAATAATTCTTACCTTTGCGCCCAAAAAGCACTACGAAGCCATGAAAAGTGTACTCTGGTTAAAAGACCACATAGGTGTAACGCTGCTGGCCATGCTCATTCTGTGGATTTGTTCCATGGCAGCGATGAACCTGTCATTCTTCAACCCCGTGCAGCGAGCCATTAAGAACTTCTCGCTTTCCGACGTCTATTACCAAATGATGCAGCAATCAGGGCAGGCAGAGACAAGCGGACTCATCACAATTATAGACGCAACCTCCTATTACGACCGCGGCAAAATCGGCGAAATGATGCAGCAGATCAGTCAGTGCAACCCAGCTGTGGTGGGTGTGGACTGCATCTATGAAGGTTTCCGTGGCGACACCCTGGGCAGCAACCTTCTTGCCGAAGGCATTTTCACCCTGCCCAACCCCATTTTTGCTTTCAAACTGAACAACTACGACGAGGAAAAAGGTGAATTTACCAGTACACGCCATTCCTTCTTCACCTTTGTGGGCGATTTGACAGAAGGCTTTTCCAACATCAGTTACGACAGCAACGGCATCACGGTGCGCAATCTGGTCACTCAGAAAATAGTGAATGGCGACACGCTTTGTTCTCTGCCTTACCAGATGGCACGGGCCTTTACCTCCGATGTGGAACAATTTGCTTCCACCGAAGAACGCATCATTGACTACACGCCCACAGTGTTCCCTGTCGTTCCCTGCGACTCCATCCTGCAAAACGCCGCCTTGTTGAAAGACCGCATTGTCTTCATCGGAGCCACCCACGACGATGCAGATATGCACTTCTCCCCCTTCGGACGCATTCCTGGCACAGTGATTCAGGCATACATCCTGCAAACCCTGCTCGAACACCACAAGACCCATGAAGTCAACTTCTGGTTGATGCTGCTGATTTCCTTTGCCGTCATACTCTTGACAGACGTGATGCAGACCAAACTCCGCCGTTGGGGGCAAGGGCTGAAAAACCCCTGGCTACGCCTGGTCTTCAGTTCAGCATTGACACGCAATCTCATCAACTTCATCTGGATAGGATTCCTTCTCTACATCAACTTCCTCCTTTTCAGCCTCTACGACATCTACTTCAATCCCACCTTCATGCTTGTCAGCATTGCCCTCCTCGTAGAAGCACGACTCTTCTACGAAGCAGGAAAAGAAGCCTATAAAATACATACATCATAAACCCAAAACACCAGCCCCATGAAACGAAACATCTTTATTCTCCTTATGCTCCTGCTTGGCACAACCTGCCGAGCACAAGACCTCTACGTCTATTCCATCATCGGAACAGTCAAAGAAGTGAAAGGCAAGATTTCCTCCGAAATCACGGTCCGTCAAGTGCTTACACCTCAGTCAGTCGTAAACTTCGCCAATGGCTCCAAACTCGTATTGGTTGACCCCCAGAACAGCAAGCAATACACACTTACAGCTTCTGGAACCTACACCGTCGAGAAACTCATTGCCAAGTTGAAAAACTCCACGAAAAACCTGACAAAGATGTACCTCACCTATCTGATGAAACAAATCTCAGGAAAAGGTGTGCTCACCTCGCAGAAAGCCGTTGACGGAGGCTACGCTTCCATTGAACGAGAAACCGACGACTCACTCTTCATCAACATGGAAATACCCGACTCCGTGAAAGCAGAAGAGTAACCCCCACACAGCCCCATGAAACTCAAAATTCTTCACCACAGATTACTCAGATTCTTTATCCTCCCCCTAAAGGGGGAGCTTGAGGGGGTCTTCTTCATTCTTCATTCTTTATTCTTCATTCTTCATTTTTTCCTCCTCCCAGCATCCTCCCTCCACGCCCAAACCGATGCCGAAAAAGAACAAAACAAAAGGCAAGAACAAAAGATTGAACAACTGGCAGCGCAGTCCATGCAAGCCCGTGAAAGCGGAAACATCGCAGAAGCCATCCGCCTTTGTGATGAAGAAATCGCCTTGCGCCACAAGCAGAGACACCCCTACAACCTCATTGCCAACGCCATACACAACCAAGCCATCAACTACTCCCTGCAACTCAACTACGACAAAGCCATCCACACAGAACAGGAAGCCATCACCCTTTACCAAAAAATGGCATCCGCCGATGAACAAAACATCGCCGTCAGCCTCTTCAACCTCTCCACCTACTACTACAGCCGTGGACACGTTGGAGACCTCGACCAAGCCATACACTACGCAGAACAGGCACTGCAGACGGGCGACAAGAAAATCGCCGTCTGGGCAACCAACCAACTCATTGCCTACTACACACAGGCAGGACAAAACGACCGTGCCGCCGACCTCAGCAAGAACATCCTGAAGATGGGGAAGAAGGCATTTGGAGAAAAAAGCACCGAATACGCCGACATCCTCTCTACACAGGCAAAACACCTCGCCAAGACAGGACACCTCCAGCAAGCCATTCAGAACGCCACCCAGAGCATCGTCATCAGCGAAACCCTCGGCGACACACTCAGCCTCCCCTTTGCCCAGCACCTCATGACAGCAGCCTCGCTCTACGTGGCTCGGGAAAACTATCGCCAGAGCCTCCAGCTCTACCAGCGAGCCCAATCCCTGCTGCTCCAGCTGGAAGGAACCCACGGCATCAACTACACCCACTGCACCGGCGACCTCTCCTTCGTCTATGCCAAGCTGGGCGACCTCGAAAAATCCAACGACCTCGCCATCGGCATCACCCGTTCAAAAAACGATGTCACCCTGCAGAACGCCGCCTCCCTTACCAAGCAGGCACAAATCCATGCCACCAACGGCGACTACACCCACGCCATCCCCATCCAGCAGCAAGCCATCGACATCTACGCCATGAACCAAGACTCCGTCGGCATGGCAAACGCCTACATCGAACTGTCACGCTACTACAACCGCAACCGTCAGACCGACCAAGCCATCACCACCTGCCAGCAAGCCATCGACTACCTGCTATCCCGCAGCGACCAGGCCGAAATGCTGGCTCGGGCCTACAACAACATGGCCATCTTCAGTCGCGCACAGGGCGACACACAGTCCGTACAGGACTTCTCCGAAAAAGCCGTACAATACTACGAAGCCGCAGCCGACACACTCAACACACCCTACGCCACCATCCTCGGTAACCTCTCCACCTTCTGCTTCGACCAGGGACACACCGCCGATGCCATCCGCTACAGCCTCCGCTCCCTCGGCATCCTCCGCAGGCTGCTGGGCGAAGACCACCCCGACAACGTCCTCCCCCTCCTCAACCTCGCCAACTTCTACTATCAGCAAGGCGACCTGCCGCACTGCTACCACTACTACCACCAGGCACTCCACCTGCAGACCCGCATCGTGCAAGCCAACTTCACACACATGACCACCAACGGGCGCGAAGCCTACTGGAACACCAAGAAACCACTCTACGCACAGGCACCCATCTTCTCCTACCATGCACAGCCTACAGACTCCCCCATCCTCACCGACACCTACAACGCCCAGCTCTTCACCAAGGGCATCCTGCTCAACTCCGAGATAGACTTCAAAACCCTGCTGCAGCGCAGCGGCAACCTGCAAATGCTCGACCAGTACAACCGACTGGCCAGCCTGAACGACACCATCGAACTCCTCTACAATGCCGCTACCCCCGCCGCTGCAGCCAGGGCCGACAGCCTGCGGGGGCAAGCCATCATCCTTGAACGCAAACTCATGCAGGGCAGTAAGGAATACGGCGACTACACTGAGAGCATGCACATTACAGCAGCCACCGTCGCCCAGCACCTTCGCGAAGAAGATGTGGCGGTCGAACTCTTCGAAGTCCCCACAGCCGACGGAGGCACCACCTACTTTGCCATGTACCTGCGCAAAGACTGGCACATCCCACGCCTCGTGCCCCTCTTCGGCACAGCCCAACTCCAAGCCTTCCAGCAAGACGGAAAAGATTTCTTCCAACTCATTCAGCAAAAAGCTGGCATCAACTACATCTTCAACAACACACAGCTGGGCAACCTCGTCTGGCACCCCCTCCGGCGGGCATGGGAGAGCGACACCCTTCTGCCGCCCGTCCGCAACATCTACTTCTCCCCCACAGGCATCTTCTACAAATGGGGCATAGAATACCTGCAGATCGACGATACCCACCGCATCGGCGACCTCTACGACCTCTACCGCCTCTCCTCCACCAAGCAATTGGTACACCGCACCGAATCGCGCCCCATCCGCCACGCCACCATCTTCGGCGGCATCAACTACGACCTGACTATTGCCGAAATGCGCGAACTCCACCAGACGGGCACGACCCGCTACAAAGCCACCTACATGACCTACGACGTAGATATGGACCGCAATGCCGACAAAGAAATAAGCGACACCCGTTCACTGATCGACTTTGAAGAATTCGACGAAACAGGCGGCACACGCGCAGGAGTGGCATACCTGCAAGGCACCTACGACGAAGCCCAACTCATCGGCGAACAACTCATGCAGCACGACATCCCCACCAACATGGTGCTTCAGCACGAAGCCACCGAGGAAAACTTCAAAGCCCTCAGCGGCAGCCGTCAGTCGCTCGTCCACATCGCCACCCACGGCTTCAGCTTCCCCCCTGGCTCCAAATCCCGTCGTGCCCTGGCATACCTCCTTGGAAAGACACCTGGCACACCCGCCTCGGGCAACAGCATGCACTACTCCGGACTGCTCCTTGCTGGGGCTGCCAACCTCTTCAACCACCACCAGCGCATCCCCGCCGACATAGAAGACGGAGTGCTCACCGCAGCCGAAATCTCAGCCCTCGACCTGCGCGACCTCGACCTCGTCGTGCTTTCAGCCTGCCAGACCGGACTGGGCGACGTGCAGGACGATGGAGTCTTCGGACTGCAACGCGGATTCAAGAAAGCAGGAGCCCACACCCTGCTGATGAGCCTCTGGAGCGTCAACGACCAGACCACCCAGCGGCTCATGACCACCTTCTACACCGCCCTGGTCCAGGGCGACAGCCGTCACGAAGCCTTCCGCAAAGCCCAGCAAGCCGTCCAATCCTCCGAACACAACGACCCCTACTACTGGGCTTCATTCATTATGCTCGACGACATTTAGGAAAATTCCTTATTAGTGGAAATTCAATTTCAGAAAAGCATACCCCCCCTTTCCCCTTTTCTTCACCGCATATTTTGTAAAATAGGTTCCCAGAGTTAAAACAACGCCATCGTTTCTATAAACAACGGCGTTGTTTTTAAAAACATCGACGCTGTTTCTACAAACATCGCCGATGTTTTAACTTTTGAGCCGTGTTTCAGTGAAAATGGTGCATAGTTCTGTTTATTTTCATGCTCAAAGCAATTGGATTTCTATTGTAGTTTACCGAAAGATTTTCTTGGTGGTATATTCCAGCGGATAATCATATCATAAGAAATAAATTCTCAGACAAAGAGATAAGCAAAGTACATGTCTATGAAACGAGTACGTGCCTGAATGACAATCGCAGAAGTCAAACCGGCACGGAATTTAAACTCGTTTAAACATTCTTATGCTTCCTCGCCAGATATTCTATTGCCAATACAGGCCATAGAGGCACTTTGCGGATGTTTGTTCTTACAGCAGGAATATCACACAACAGGAAGATGGATGCCAGGAACAGTGAGAACCAGATGACGTAACCGTAAACTTGCTTGATGGCCACAAGCATCATGGAGTGCAGATAACTGCCACCCATGAATTCTCCGAAGTTGAAATGGGAGAGGTCGAGGTTTGTGGGTGTCAGCTGGCGGCCGTAGTTCATCATGTCCTCATTAAGGAAATGCGAGAAGATGGTGGTATAGAAACCATAGCCCATAGCACCACCCAGATACATGTGGAGGATGTTGAATATGAACAGCCCCATGAAAAACATCTCAAGACTTGGTACTGATTCGTCCAAAGCCCACATCAGGGTTGGTGCAAGAATGCCATAACCAAAGCCGCGGAGCATGATTGCCAGCCGGTATTGCTCAATGTTCACCGACATGCTTACCGTGATGTACATGAGCATGGCGTATGTGCTGATGGACAGAAAACTAATGCCTATCAGTTTCCATACCTTCCACCTCTGAACCTTAAGCCAGTAGAGGTCAAGCCCTATACCAAGAAACATGCCTGGCAATGCCCACATGTATTGACTCTCCTTGGTCAGTTCTTCAAGTCGGATAATCTCTGTGTAAAGTATCTCTTCAAGTGTATGTTCGGCACCGAAAGCCAGTTCTGCCAATATAGTTACGATGAGAATGGGTACGACATTGCGGCTTTTCAACAGACGAAGCTCGACGTATGGATAGCGATGGTGAATCAGTCGGTAAAGGGTGAATCCTGCAAAGATGAGTGTAAAGGCTCCCGCCATTTTTATAGAAGGCCCAGCGAACCACCTGTAGTAATCGCCATAGACAAAAATGTACGAGAACAGAAGCATCGTCACACAGATGAGTAGTGCTCCCTGCCAGTCTGTACCTTTCAGCGAGAACCTGTTAGGCATGGGACAGAACGAACGACACAGGACAATCTGTGTCAGCAGTACGAATGACATGGTGCCTACGGTAAAAGCGTGCATCATTTGCCATGTGAAATGGTGTCCTATCCAGGCAGCAAACCATCCACCGCCCTCGATGGCTGTGAGAAGTATGATGTGGAGCACAGGGAAAAACACTGCGAAGTCGCGCTTTGGCGTAATCCACAACTGGATGTTGCTCATACACTCGAATGTTCCTTGAATCTTGGCAATTCCAGCAATGAAACATGCCACGACGAGTATCGGCATCGACTGGCTATGCATGGTGATTACGTTGCAGATGCCCATGACGATGGCAGATGTGCAAAGCAACTGCTGATTGGTGAAGCGGAACTTCATCCTGAACAGCATAGGAAACCACATGGCCATGCCTGCAAGCGTGGCATAGAGCAGAAACATCACATCCTCTATCATGAAGTTAGTGGTGCCACAAATTTCGTCGAGAGCACCCAGATAAATGCCTCCCGAGAACTGGAAGCACAGGGCCGTCAAGACGTAAATCCAGGGCTGCAACCTGCGAGGCACCCACCCCTTCATCATCGGCATACAGAAAGGCATGCCAGCTGGTGGCGGTGGTGCCTTCATCAGAAATTCAGTCAGTTTCCCCATTACTCTTCAACTTTACAAACCACATTATAACCACCATGCAACTTCTTTACCTCATCGCATTCGTCAATCCGAACACGTACCGTCACGCGTTGCTCTACCTTAACGAAATTGCCTGTGGCATTGTCGATAGGAATCAACGAGAACGCGCTGCCTGTGGCATCGCTGATACGCTCTACCACACCTGTATATTCTACATCGGGAACGGCATCGGCTGTAAAACGGACTTTATTGCCAACTTTGATATTCGGTATCTGCGACTCCTGATAGTTGGCCTCCACCCATTTCTCATGCTTATCGACGATGCTGACCAGGGTCTGACCAGGGTTAACCAACTGCCCCACATGAATATCTTTGCTGCCCACCACACCATCGCAAGTGGCAATGATGTAGCAATACGAGAGGTTCAGTCGGGCCATCTCCACCTGTGCACGTGCCAGTTCGATGGCTGCTTCTGATGCTGAGAGATGATGCCCTTGCTCTGCCACAACAGCCGTCTGCGTGCCAAGGGAACGAAGGGCCTGTTCATATCCAGCCTTGGCACTCAGATAACCCGTGTGGACATGGTCATACTGCTGCTGCGTAACGGCATCCTGCTGGAGCAGTTTCTGAAAACGGGCATCCTCCTTCTTGGCATTCTCCATCTGCACACGAGCGGCTTCAATGCCTGCTTCGGTCACGCCGATACGGGTCTTGGTGGTATGGATACTGCTTGCTGTACCCTGCGACCCCTGCTCGGCACGGGTAAGGTCTGCTTCTGCCTGAGCCAGACGCAGCCGAAACTCGGCATCTTCAATGACAACAAGTGTATCGCCCTTCTTCACCTCCTGAAATTCACTGAAGTGCACCTCGCGTATAAAACCCTTCACTCGACAGTTCTGTGGCACTATATTCTGGCATACACGGGCATTATCCGTGACTTCGCCACCACCGAAATACATAAACTGACTGGCGGCATAAACAACTCCGCATGCTATGCATAGTATTACAATCGCATTATAAATGTAGGTTGAAATCTGTTTCTTTTCCATCTTTATTAAAGGGTATTGGTGATGTACTTAAGTTTGAAATAGTTGTAAAGCATATTGATGCGTGCATTTACCAAAGCCATATCGGCAGAGAGTTTCAGGTTTGAGGCATCAAGCATATCGGTCAGCAGAGCCAGGTCGTTGTCGTAACGGTTCTTCACCACCATGTAGTTCTGGTCGGCAAGTTCCACCTGTTTCTCCTGTGTGCGAACCTCTACCGAGCTGGTCAGCAGATTGGTGTAGTTTGCCTGTACACCATTCTCTATGCCTTCGCGCACCAGTTGCACACGCTCGCGTGCCTGAGAGTTTTCATGTCTTGCCTTGCGGATGTCATGCTTGTTCTTCCAGAGGCTCGACAGATTGTATTTCACGCCAATTCCTACAAACCACACGTTGACGTTGGCATTCTTGGGAATCAGGTCGGAGGTGTAAGGACCATACAGGTTGTTTTCGGCGACTACTGCCACCGATGGTCGCAATGCCGCACGCGTGTTCCTGACCTTCTGTTCCGACACTTCTGTGGCAAGTGAAGCCTGACGAATGTCTATGCTGTTTTCAGCTGCTGTCTGTTGCCACAACGCTTCTGAGGTGAGTGCCTTGAGCGCTACGCCTTCCTCTTCGAGCGACTGCACATCCACATCAAAATCCTCACCCTCAGGCAGGTGGATGGTTGTGCTGATTTGATGACGGACAATCTTCTGTGCACCATCAATTTGTGTCTTTGTAAGCAGCAGACTTTGCAGCTGCAACTCGTATCGCGTGATGTCGTTCTTCAACACCGTTCCCTGCTCTCTGCGCGCTTTCATCTGTTCAATCACCTTCTCCGTCAGTTCCATGTTTTTCTCTATTACCTGCAGCTGGTTTCGCAGTTTGCAGAGGTCAAGGTAAAAACCAGTCAGCAAGAAACGCACCTCCTGACGATTCTTCTCCACATCAAGTTCTGCCAACCGCCGACCCAGCCTTGCCATTTCAATGCCTGAACGGATGGCACCACCTGCATAGATTACCTGACTCGCCCGAGCAGTGAAACTGTTGCCCCAATGGGGTGTGGGCTGTTTGCCATTCTGCACCTGCTGAGGTCCCAATCCAGGGACAATATACTCCGTAGTGCCACTGGTAGAAAAGCCTCGCGACATTAAGAATGCATTGCCCGTATAAGAGCCTTGTAAGCTGAATTCAACACTTGGTAGCATGGCTGATTTTGCCGATGCCACCCCTTCTTCTGCAGCCTTCAAGGTCGCCTCGCTGACCTTGATGCGCTGATTCTGTTGGTCAGCTAGGTCAAAAAGCGACTGAAGACTCATCCTGTGCTGTGCATACGTAGGTACACAGCAACTTGCTCCGACCATCATCGAGACAGTCAGCGCACAAAAACACTTGTGACTATTCATTAAAACATGAAATGTATTCTTATCATTCATTATTCGTACTAAAACACTCCTTCCCTCGGAAATACGAATAATGAACCTGCGTGGTTCGGATAAACCTCCCGTTTGCCACAATGCGCTACAAACCTCTCAGATGAGGGAAAGAATCCAGAGAAGAATTTCGAGCACTATTGATTGCGAAATCCAAAATCGGGTGCAAAGGTAAGAATTATTTACAATTTCCAAATTACCATTTACCATTTTTTATCACAGATTACACAGATTTTGCAGATTTACCATTTTCTTTCTCCTATAGAGGTAGAGGGGGAGTTAGAGGGGGGTCTGGAGTTAGAGGGTGTTTGGCGAACCCTCAAGAGGGGTTCACCTCCCCATGCAGATGATGGAATTTGTAATTTTTCTTCATCCGTTTGCACTCTATTTGAAAAAAAACGTGTATATTTGCAACTGTTTTCCAAATCAGAAGGTTTTTATGGACGATTTTTTGAAGGATGCAGCCGAGCAGTCGCCTCGGTATGGTGACGAGAATATCGTCACGCTGACGGGCGTGGAGCATATCCGGCTGCGACCAGGTATGTATATCGGCCGCCTGGGCGACGGCAGCCATGCCGAGGATGGCATCTATGTGTTGCTGAAGGAGGTGATGGATAATTCGATTGACGAGTTTAAGATGCAGGCAGGCAGGCGCATCGAGGTGGACATCGACGACGGACTGGTGTGCTCGGTGCGCGACTACGGGCGGGGCATTCCGCAGGGGAAGCTGATTGAGGCGGTGAGCGTCCTGAACACGGGCGGCAAGTATGACTCGAAGGCGTTCCAAAAGTCTATCGGACTGAACGGCGTGGGCACGAAGGCGGTGAATGCGCTGAGCAGGGTGTTCGAGGTGCACTCCTTCCGCGAGGGAAGGGTGCGCATGGCTCGGTTTGAAAGGGGCAGGCTGGTGGACGACCAGACGAGGGACTCGGGCGAGGAAACGGGCACGTTTGTGCGGTTTGAGCCTGACAGCACGTTGTTCCAGAATTACAGGTTCCAGCCGGAGTTTGTGGAGAATATGCTCCGCAACTATACGTATCTGAACACGGGGCTGGAGATTTTCTATAACGGACGGCGCATCGTGAGCCGAAACGGATTGAAGGATTTGCTGGTCGATACGATGGACACGACGCCCATCTACGACATTGTGCACCTGAAGGGCGACGACATTGAAATAGCCTTCACCCACACGAATCAGCAGTATGGCGAGGAGTACCATTCGTTTGTGAACGGGCAGCACACCATTCAGGGCGGTACGCACCAGAGTGCGTTCAAGGAGCATATTGCAAGAACCATCAAGGAGTTTTTCGGCAAGAATTATGAGTATGGCGACATTCGGTCGGGCATTGTGGCCGCGATTGCCATCAATGTGCAGGAACCGCAGTTTGAGAGTCAGACGAAGATTAAGTTGGGTTCGCTGACGATGGAGCCGGGTGGCGGCGTGAGTGTGAATAAGTTTGTGGGCGACTTCGTGAAGCTGGAGGTGGACAATTATCTGCACAAGCACCCCGATGTGGCTGAGGCGATTCAGCAGAAGATTCAGGATAATGAGCGTGACAGGAAGGCGATAGCGGGTGTGACGAAGTTGGCTCGTGAACGGGCGAAGAAGGCGAATCTGCATAACAAGAAGTTGCGCGACTGCCGCATCCACCTGAACGATGCAAGGGGCGAGCAGAAGGAGGATTCGTGCATCTTCATCACGGAGGGTGACTCGGCCAGCGGAAGCATCACGAAGAGCCGCGACGTGAATACGCAGGCTGTGTTTTCGCTGAAGGGCAAGCCGCTCAATTCGTATGGACTGACGAAGAAGGTGGTGTATGAGAATGAGGAGTTCAACCTGCTGCAGGCTGCCCTGAACATTGAGGACGGCATTGAGGGGTTGCGCTATAACAGGGTGATTGTGGCAACGGATGCGGATGTGGACGGTATGCACATACGGCTGCTGATGATTACGTTCTTCCTGCAGTTTTTCCCCGAACTG
Source organism: uncultured Bacteroidales bacterium (assembly GCA_902802265.1). Taxonomy (GTDB): domain Bacteria; phylum Bacteroidota; class Bacteroidia; order Bacteroidales; family Bacteroidaceae; genus Minthosoma. Next base: position 50,528 of record CADCLN010000005.1, read on the forward strand.
ATTAGGGGCGGGCATGTGCACATCCTGCAGACGCCGCTGTTTCGGGTGCGTCAGCGAAAGAAGCGTATCAGGAAGGAAGCCCAGGCTGTGTTGACAGAGAAGTACCCGGGGCAGATGGGGGGCAAGGGCGACTTTGTGACGCTGTATTGCTATACGGAGGAGGAGCGGCGGGAGGCGACCAGCCTGTTGCAGCCCGAACCGGAGATTACGCGATTCAAGGGTTTGGGTGAGATTTCGCCCGACGAGTTCAAGAATTTCATTGGCGAGGATATGCGCCTGGAGCAGGTGAGCATCAAGAAGACGGACAAGGTGAAGGAGTTGCTGGAGTATTATATGGGCAAGAATACGCTGGACCGCCAGAATTTTATCATCAATAATTTGGTGATTGAGGAAGATAGGGCGGAGGAGGAAGAAGACCCCCTCTAAAATGAAGAATGAAGAATCTGTGTAATCTGAAAAATCTGTGTAATCTGTGGTAAAAATTGCAGTTTTTCCTGGAACCTTTGACCCCTTTACGGTGGGGCATAAGGATATTGTCTGCCGAGCACTGCAGTGTGTGGCGGACGAAGTGATTGTGGCTGTGGGTGTGAATGCGGACAAGAAGTGTGGGCAGACGGTGGAGGAACGGATTCGGGCCATCGAGATGTTGTATAAGGATGATCCGCGGGTGAGGGTGGAGGCATACGAGGGGTTGACGGTGGATTTTGCCCAGCGGGTGAATGCGGCGTTTTTGCTGCGTGGTGTCAGGAGTGTGAAGGATTTTGAGTATGAACGAGACATTGCCGAGGTGAACCGCAGGCTGACGGGCATCGAGACGGTGTTGCTTTACTGCGACCCTGCCCTGGCTTGCATCAGTTCGAGCATGGTGCGTGAGTTGCGGTCGTATGGAAGAGAAATTTAATTATGAATATCAATGAATAGGATTCTTAAGTACATTGGACTTCCGCTGTTTGCAGGAAGTGTTACTTTGTCTGCTGGGGCTCAGAATCATGGCATCGACGAGATGCAGATTCGTAAGCTTGTCTATACGCAGACTGCCATTATGCAGTTGTATGTCGATACGGTCAATGCTGCCGCGCTGACGGAGGATGCCATCCGCGGTATGCTGAAGGAGTTGGACCCCCATTCGCAATATACGCCGGCGAAGGATGTGCAGGCACTGAACGAACCTTTGCAGGGGTCGTTTACGGGTATCGGCGTGTCGTACAACATGAACGAAGACACGCTGGTGGTGATTCAGCCTACCAGTGGCGGACCATCGGAGCGGGTGGGCATTGTGGCTGGTGACAAGATTGTCACGGTGAACGACACGTCGATTGCCGGTGTGAAGATGTCGCGTGAGGAAATCATGAAGCGGTTGCGCGGTCCGAAGGGCACTCAGGTGAATCTGGGTGTGATTCGTCAGGGGGTGAAAGGAGTGCAGTCGTTCACCGTCACTCGCGACAAGATACCTGTCTATACGATTGATGCCTGGTACATGATTGACCCCACGACGGGTTATATCCGCATCAGTTCGTTTGGACAGACTACCCACGACGAGTTTGTGGCGGCTGCCAAGGAATTGATGCAGCAGGGCATGAAGAATCTGGTGCTCGATCTTCAGGGCAATGGCGGCGGCTATCTGCAGGCTGCTGTCGAGATGAGCGACGAATTTCTGTCGAATGGCGAAATGATTGTCTATACCGAAGGACGCACGACAGGGCGCAAGGAGTATCATGCCCATGCAGGGAAGATGAATATTGACAAGGTGGTCGTTCTGGTCGATGGCTATACCGCCAGTGCTGCCGAGATACTTTCGGGGGCTGTGCAGGATAATGACCGCGGCACGATTGTGGGTCGCCGTACATTTGCCAAGGGTTTGGTGCAGCGCCCCATCGACTTGCCCGACGGTTCGCTGGTGAGGCTGACGGTGGCACATTATTATTCTCCCGTGGGACGTTGTTTTCAGAAACCATACGTGAAGGGTGACAAGAAATCGTATGACAACGACATGATGGATCGGCTGAACAGCGGCGAACTGATGTCTGCCGACAGCATCCACTTCCCCGATTCGTTGAAATACACCACGAAGGGCGGACGCACGGTCTATGGTGGCGGTGGCATCATGCCCGATGTGTATGTGCCGCTCGATACCACCATCTATACCCGCCTTCACCGTGAACTGTCGGCAAAGAGTTGCATCATTCAGACCACGTTGAAATATTTGGATAAGTATCGCAAATCGCTGACGAAGCAATACGACATCGATGCTTACCGCAAGGCAAAGACCAGAAAGTCAGAAGGAAAGACGTATGACTCCCAAACCCTTACCGAAGGTTTCCTGCGCTTTAAGCAGGAGTTTGAAGTGCCCGAAGAAATGGTTAGTTTGCTTTTGGAAAAGGCTAAGGAGGCAAAGGTGGAATACACGGATTCTACTCTGCAAGCCACCTTGCCCATGGTGAAGCTGCAGCTGAAAGCTCTCTTGGCTCGCGACCTTTGGGACACCAGCGAATATTGTCAAATCATGAACCCCTCCAACGAAATCTATCTGGCAGGATTGAAGGCGATTGGAGTGGAACTGAAACCGTAAAACCCCTCAAAAAAAGTAAGGAATGAAAACCGTTATCTCCCTATTAGCCTGTCTGGTCTGCGCGGTGACCACGACCGCACAGGTGACCATCTCCGTACAGAATGCGTTGCCTGTTTCCCGCAGTTTTGAAATGGTGCAGGTCGATGCACAGAAGGTGAAAGCCCGACTGGGTGCCGACACCTTCATCGTGACCGATGCCGACGGTAAGGAAATTCCTTCACAGCTGACGTGGGACGGAAAACTGATTTTCCAGGCCAGTGTCGGGGCGAAGGGGAAATCCACCTACCATGCTGTGGCGGGTACGCCTCAAACTTACGAAACACGTGCCACGGGCCGACTGTTCACAGAGCGTGGCGACGAATTTGGCTGGGAAAACGACCGTGTGGCTTACCGCATCTATGGCCATGGTGCTGCGGTGGGTTACGACCTTTTCAACAAAAGCACATCCAGGCTGATGCTCGACTGGTGGTATGCCTCGGAACAAGACCAGGAAATGCGCTCTGTCAGCAAAAAACTGCACGACCGTGGCTATCACGACTTGGCCGACCTGGTATATAATGCCTTCTGCTACCACATCGACCATGGACAGGGCATGGACTGCTACACCGTTGGTCCGACATTGGGTGGTGGTGCCAACGCCCTGCTGAATGCCGACGGTTCGCTTTGTATGCCCAAATGCTACAAATCGTATCAGATTCTGGACAACGGTCCCCTGCGTTTCACGGTGAAACTGACCTATCCCGAAATGGAGTTTGGCGGCGTGAAACTGACGGAGACACGTCTTATCACCCTCGATGCCGGCACATCCTTCTGCCGAGTCACTGTCAGCTACGACGGACTCGGCAGCACAGCCTCCATCGCCTCTGGCGTGGTGGTTCACAAGCAGAATCCTTCTGCCTATGTCTTGAACAAGGAGGCTGGCTATCTGGGTTATGAAGACTTGGGCGACGGCAGTCCGTATAACAGCAAGTACCGCGCCGAACTGGAAAAGCAAATGGGCCGCATCTATGTCGGCACCGTCTATCCCGACAAACCGACAGCCGTGGAATTCGCCGAGCGGGAAAACGGCATTGCCACAGGTCATGTCCTCGCCATCGGCAGCATCAAGCCGTCGGCTACCTATACCTACTACTTCGGCACAGCTTGGAACCACAACGAAGAACTGGGCATCCGTTCCCTCACCGACTGGGAAGCCATGCTCAGCCGACAAGCCACGCTGGTGAAATCACCGCTGAAAGCAAGTCTGAAATGAACCTTTTCCTTTTGATGCAGAAAATAGCACCCTACGTGCAGCCCTACCGCTGGTGGGTCGTGGCCACGTTGGTGCTTACGCTGATGGGTTCACTCATCGCGCAGGTCAACGCCGTGGTGCTCGACCGCACGGTGGATGCCATTAACGCCCTGCTTGTGCCCGAAGGCTTCGATTGGAGCCAGGCAGCCCACATCTTGGTGGTCATCAGCGTGGTTCTGCTCGGAAAAGAAGTGTTGGCGGCACTGATTCGCTATGCACAGAACTATTTTGGGGAACGAATGCGCATCATGGTCAGCAAAGACCTCTCGCAGGCTGTGGTTGACCGCATCCTCAGCTACCGCATGGCATTCTTCCTTCAGTCGGGAAACGAAACCGGACGGTTGCAAGCCCGCATCGACCAGGGTGTGGGCAGCCTTTCCTCCACCGTGCAAAGCGTGTTTATCGACCTGCTCCCCCTGTTTACTAGCGCCCTGCTCGCCCTGATTCTGATGTTTGCCGCCAACCTCTATGTGGGCTTGACAGCCTTGTTCATTGTCCCCATCTACATAGCGGTCACCATTGCCCAGGCACGCAGACTGAAAGGTTGGCGAGTCAATATGCGGAAGTTTCGTGAGATGAAAAGCAATGGCCTGGTGAGCATCCTCGAGAGCATGAACGTCATCAAGTCGTTCAACCGTGAATCCATCGAGAGTGAAAAGCAGTGGAACATCCAGACACAGTTCACCGACAACCAGATGCTTGTCCGCAAGACATCCTTCCGTTTCGACGGACTGAAAACCCTCGTGCAGCAAGTCGGCACGGTGCTCATCATCATCCTCACCGCCTATCTCGTGTTGATAGGCTACCCAGGTATGACCATTGGTAAAATCATGTACCACGTCATGCTCTTTGCCAACGTCACGGCACCCATCACCCAGCTGCAGCGCATCTTCGACTCCCTCAACGATGCCCTGATTTATGCCGAGGGCTTCTTCGACATCCTCGATGCCGAGGGTGAAACCGAACCATCGGGCACCTACCGCCCCACTGAAATCAAGGGCAACATCCAGCTGCGGGGTGTGGACTTCACATACCCCAACGGTACGAAAGCGCTCCATAATATAAATATGTGTATAGACAGCGGCAAGATTACCGCATTGGTGGGTTTGTCGGGTGCAGGAAAATCAACCATTGTCAATCTGTTGGATAAATTCTACGAACCAGACTGCGGCAGCATCCTTCTGGACGGCGTGGATTTGCGGGAATACGACACCCGCTATCTGCGCGACCACATCGGACTGGTTTTGCAGAAAAACCACATCTTTGAAGGCACCATCGAGGAAAACATCCGTTACGGAAAACCCGATGCCACGACGGAGGAAATCATCGACGCAGCCCGCAAGGCATCCATCTACGACCAAGCCCTGCGCCTGCCCAAAGGCTTGCAGAGTCAGGCCACCGCCCTCAGCGGCGGTCAGCAGCAGCGCATCGCCATTGCTCGTATGTTCCTGAAGAATCCGCCCATCATCTTCCTCGACGAACCCACCGCCAGCCTTGATGCAGTGGCTACCGAACAAATCAAGGCCAGCCTCGATGCCATCAAGGCGGGTTGCACCGTCATCATCATCAGCCACAGCATCTCGCAAATCATCGACAGCGACATGATCTACACCCTGCGGGAAGGCCGTGTGGAGCAGTCCGGCAACCCCGACGAACTCTACCGGCGCGGCGGCGTTTACAAGGAAATCCTCGATGCTTCCGCCCGCAGCCTGAACATCGGCAAACTCGCTCAAACCCTGGGGGCGACGTACACCGAAACGCCCCGATAGAGCGATTACCGAGAGGGGAGCAAAACTTAACACCTGTTAATTGCACGCCTGTTTGCCAAAAAAGTTGTACCTTTGCGGCGATATTGATACAACAAGCATAAATGATGGTGAAATATATTTTTGAGTACCGCGACAAAGTGCGCGATTATGAGTGTGACTTGCAGGGAATCGTGAACAATGCGAACTATCAGCACTATCTGGAACATGCGCGGCATGAATTTTTGGCGGCACATGGAGTGAGTTTTGCTGATTTGCATCAGCAGGGCACCGACTGCGTGGTGGCCCGTATCTCGATGCAGTTCAAGGTGCCGCTGAGGAGTAGTGATGAGTGGGTGTGCAAGCTGTGGGTGAAGAAAGAGACGGTGAAGTGGGTGTTTATGCAGGACGTATATCGGCTGGCCGACATGAAGCTTTGTGTCAGAGGTCAAGTAGATACGGTGTGCCTGGTGAACGGTGTTTTAGGCGATAGCGAAGAGTTGAACGAGAAGTTCCTGCCGCTGATCAATGGCTAATACGTAATGGATGCAGAGAAAGAGATTTTGTACACCATCGCATTGACGCAGGTGAAGGGTGTGGGTGTATACCAGGCTCGACTGTTGTATGAACGAGCCGGAAGTGCCACTACGCTGTTTGAGAATCATCGTAACTTGCTGGATGTCATTCCAGATGCAAGGCCCGAACTGGTCAACTTGATGAAAGATGTGGATTTGCCGTTGAAGCGAGCTGAACAGGAACTGGAGTTTATGGCGGGAAAGGCTGTGCAATGTATCACGTGCAGGGATGCACGTTACCCACAGCGGTTGCAGGAGTGTCAAGATGCGCCGTTAGTGCTTTATTTCTGTGGTTGTTCAGATTTGAACAAACCTCGCGTAATCAGCATGGTAGGTACACGGCGATGCACCAATTATGGGCGTGATATCTGTAGTGACTTTATGAAACAACTGAAGGAGGCAGACCCCGACATTCTGGTGGTGAGCGGGTTGGCTTACGGCATTGACATCTGTTCGCATCGGGCAGCATTGGCCAACGGTATGGATACGGTGGCAGTGATGGCGCATGGATTGGACAGAGTCTATCCATCGCTACATCGCAAAACGGCGGTGGAAATGACACGACAAGGTGGACTGCTGACGGAATATCCGTCGGGAACTACGCCAGAAAAGGGTAATTTTGTGCAGCGAAACCGCATTGTGGCAGGACTGAGCGATGCAACCATTGTGGTGGAAAGTGCTGAGAAGGGCGGTTCGCTCATTACGGCTAATTTAGCAAACAGCTATGGCCGCGAAGTGTTTGCCTTTCCTGGAAGGATTTACGATGCGTATAGCATGGGCTGTAACCGCATTATTCAGAACGAAATGGCCCGACCAATACGTTCTGCCGCAGATTTGTTTGCCATCATGAACTGGAAACCGAAGGGTGGTGAACCTAAGCCGAAGCAACAAGATTTATTCCTTGATTTGACGGACAAGCAACGCAGGGTGGTGGATGTGTTGAAAACGGCAGACGATGTGGCTATCAGCCAAGTTGTGACAGAAACAGGAATGCCGTTCAGCGAAATCAGTGTGCTGATGTTTGAACTGGAAAACATGGGTATGGTGGATTTTGTGGGGGCTACTCGCTATCGTTTGTTGCGCAGAAATGTATAAAAAATGCAAAATGCAATGCGGTAAATGGTAAATAGTAAATAGTAAATAGTAAATTTGTTGTACCTTTGCAGCCGCAAAAACAACCATTTAGTAATTTATAACTGATAAATTTAGAAGACAATGAAAAAAATCATGATGATGGCAGCCGTCGCTGTGTCTGCCATGACTTTTACTGCCTGCAACAAGGCTGGTAAAGTGAGTTTGAAATCGGATGTTGACTCTATCGCCTACCATTTCGGTCTTGCTCAGTCTCAGGGCTTGAAACAGTACATGACGATGCAGCTCGGTGTGGATTCTGCATACATTGACGAGTTCATCAAGGGTATGAAGGAAGGTGCCGTGAACGAGGCTAACCCCAAGAAGGAGGCTTACATGAAAGGTATGGAAGTGGGCAGGCAGGTACAGCAGATGGCAAAGGGTCTGAGCGACGAAGTGTTTGCAGGAGACTCAACCCAGAGCATCAGCGTGAACACCGTTTTGGCGGGTCTGGTTGCGGGTTTGAACGGCACAGACACACTGAGTGCAGAGGCTGCTTACGCCAAGTTCAATGAAAAGCTGGAGCCAGTGCGCACAGCCAACATGGAGAAGCAGTACGGCGACAACAAGAAGGCTGGCGAGAAGTATCTGGCTGAAAACAAGAAGAAAGAAGGTGTGAAGGTAACTCCTTCTGGCATTCAGTACAAGGTGCTGGTAGAAGGCAAGGGTGCCCTCCCCACCGATACATCAACCGTGAAAGTCCACTATGAAGGAAAGCTCATTGACGGTACCAAGTTCGACAGCAGCTACGACCGCAACCAGCCCTTCGAGGTGAACTTGGCTGCTCCGCGTGTCATTCCTGGATGGGTTGAGGTTTTGAAGCTGATGCCGGCAGGTTCGAAGTGGGAGGTGGTTATTCCGCAGGATCAGGCTTACGGTGCTCAGAACATGGGTCAGATTAAGCCCTTCTCAACACTTATCTTTACGATTGAAGTAGTAAAATAATCATTATAAGTAATGAAAAGACTGAATATTCTTATTGCAGCGCTTGCTATGACAGGCGCTGCTTTTGCGCAGACAACCGCAAAGGACAGTATTGCTGCTGCCAAGGCTGCAGCGAAGGAAAAGATTGCTGCCGAGAAGTTGGCAGCTAAGGAACGTGCTCTCGCCGAAAAGGCGGCTAAAGCCCAGAAGGCTGCTGACCTGAAGGCATTCATAGAGAAGCAGAAGCAGGATTTGGCTGCTTTCAAGGAGGGGCAGAAGGCTTCGGGTGCAGCTCAGTTTGCCATGCCAGCCCTCCAGCTGACGACCCACGACGACAGCATTGCCCACATCTTCGGCATTGCTCAGAGCAACGGTCTGAAGCAGTATCTCGTGGCTCAGCTGAATGTTGACACAACCTATATCAACGACTTCTGCCGTGGTGTCCTTGACCGCACCAGTGTGGACCCCAACAACAAGCAGCTTGCTGCCTACAATGCCGGCGGACAGATTGGCAGTCAGATCATGAGCATGGCTCAGAATTTTTCGAAAGACTATTATGAGGCAGACCCCGACAAGTCGGTTGACCCCAAGATTGTGGCTCACGGCATTTTGCAGGGTTTGATGGAACAGGGCGAAATGAAGGCTGACAGTGCCGGACGGGTGTTCCAGAAGGCTTTGACAGAACGCCAGGCAGAGAACAAGGAACGTCTCTACGGTGAAAACCGCCGTGCCGGTGAGAAATTCCTGGAGGAAAACAAGCGGAAGGAAGGTGTCGTCACCCTGCCATCGGGCCTTCAGTATAAAGTCATCACCGAGGGAACGGGCGAAAAGCCAAAGGCCACTGACAAAGTGAAGGTGAATTACGAAGGAAAGCTCATCGACGGCACCGTGTTCGACAGCAGCATCAAGCGCGGTCAGCCAGCCACGTTCCAGGTGAGCCAAGTCATCAAGGGATGGACAGAGGCATTGAAGCTGATGCCCGTCGGTTCGAAGTGGGAAATCTACATCCCCTACCAGTTGGCTTACGGCGACCGTGCCACGGGGAAGGACATCAAGCCTTACTCCGCCCTGACCTTCTCGGTAGAGTTGCTGGACATCGAAACGCCTGCCAAGAAGAAGGCGGCAGAGCCAGCAGTCGTGCCAACCCCAAAGAAGTAAGCTGAGCGAACAGAAAAGAACAATTTTTCATACATTTGCAGCAAAAACGCCCCATTTTTATGTTTTTTCTCATAAAAATGAGGTGTTTTTGATTTAAAATCCCTACATTTGCTGTTAAATTGTAAAATGACTATGGAAAAAATAGACAAACTTGACAAGCAAATCATGGAGATCATCTCCAACAACGCACGTATTCCATTCAAAGACGTGGCTGCCGTATGCGGTGTTTCACGGGCTGCCATCCACCAGCGTGTTCAGCGGCTCATCGACATGAACGTCATCACGGGTTCGGGCTATCACATCAGTCCCAAGAGTCTGGGTTACAAAACCTGCACCTACGTCGGCATCAAACTCGAAAAGGGGTCCATGTATGCCAGGGTGGTGGACGAACTGAAACTCATCCCCGAAGTGGTGGAGTGTCATTACACCACGGGTCCCTACACCATGCTGATAAAACTCTATGCCCGCGATAACGAACAGCTCATGGAGTTGCTCAACCGCAGGATTCAGGGCATTCACGGTGTGGATTCCACCGAAACCCTGATTTCGCTCGACCAGAGCATCAGGAAGCAGGTGCCCATCCATGTGGAAGAGGTAGAACCACTGCCCACCAAGGGCGGGAAAGCCAAAATCATATTGGCAGAAGATGAGTGACGGAAACTTCAACCGCCAGCTGCTTCCCAAGACGGAACTTGCCTCGGGAATCAGGGCTGGAAAAGCACAGATGAGGCAGAAAGCGGAACAAGCCTTCTGCGCTGTGCTGTCAAAATACTTTTCTTCAGAATCGCAAAGCCGACAAAACGAAATCAAAGCCTATTTTATGGATATGCTAAGAAATTAAACCCCTTCTTAGCATATTTTTTTGTTTTTGCTTGCAAGAATGCTCCAAATCAATTATTTTTGCAAATCTTTACACATCTTTTATATATTATAGTCCCTCCGTGGCTGTGTTGGAAAGGGGTGTGTCACAGATTCCCCCAAAGCGATAAAAACCAATAAACAACTTTATTAATCATTCTTTAAAACAAACATTTTATGTGGTTATGTAACTCTTCAATCGGAAGGAAAGTAGTAATGTCCGTAACGGGCCTTGCGCTTGTACTCTTCCTCACGTTTCATGCGTGCATGAACGTAGTTGCACTCTTCAGTGCTGAGGCATACAACCAGATTTGTGAATTGCTCGGTTCAAATTGGTACGCCATTGCCGCCACCAGTGCATTGGCAGCCCTCGTTGCCATTCACATCATCTATGCCTTTATCCTTACCATCCAGAATCGGAAAGCACGCGGCAACAACAAATACGCCGTGACCGACAAGCCTGGAAAAGTGGAATGGGCCAGCCAGAACATGCTCGTGCTGGGCATCATCATCATTCTGGGTGTGCTGCTCCACCTCTTCAACTTCTGGTACAACATGATGTTTGCCGAAATCGCAGGCATCGAAAACCTCAAGCATGGGCCCACCGACGGCTTTGCATGGATTCAGGAAACCTTCTCCAACCCCCTCTACGTCGTGCTCTACCTCATCTGGATTGTTGCCATCTGGTTCCACCTCACCCACGGCATCTGGTCTGGCGTGCAGACACTTGGCTGGAGCGGTCACACATGGTTCAACCGCTGGAAATGCATCAGCCAGATATGGGCTACCATCGTCATGGGCCTCTTCGCCCTCGTTGCCCTCGCCTTTGCCTTCTGCCCCGACTGCCTCGGCGGTTTCGAGGGAAAAGTAGTTCCTTTTGAAATGGCATTTTAAGGAAGATCAAAAGACCCCCTCTAACTCCCCCTCTATGGGGAGAAAGTAAATAGTAAATAGTAAATGGTAAATAGTAAATAGAAAATAAAATTATGGCAATCAATATAGATTCTAAAATTCCCGAGGGACCCGTTGCTGAGAAATGGTCGAACTACAAGGCACACCAGCGACTGGTGAACCCCAAAAACAAGCTGAAGCTCGATGTCATCGTCGTCGGTACCGGACTGGCGGGTGCTTCGGCTGCCGCATCTCTCGGCGAGATGGGCTTCAACGTGCTCAACTTCTGCATCCAGGACTCTCCACGCCGTGCACACTCCATCGCTGCACAGGGAGGCATCAATGCAGCCAAAAACTACCAGAACGACGGCGACTCCGTCTATCGCCTCTTCTACGACACCGTGAAGGGAGGCGACTACCGTGCCCGCGAAGCCAACGTCTATCGACTGGCAGAAGTCTCCAACTCCATCATCGACCAGTGCGTAGCCCAGGGCGTACCCTTTGCCCGTGAATACGGCGGCACCCTCGCCAACCGTTCCTTCGGTGGAGCACAAGTCTCCCGCACCTTCTACGCCAAGGGGCAGACGGGTCAGCAGCTCCTGCTCGGAGCCTACTCCGCACTCTCCGCTCAGGTGAAGGCAGGCAAGGTGAAACTCTACACCCGCTACGAAATGCTCGACGTAGTCATCATCGACGGCAAGGCACGAGGCATCATTGCCAAAAACCTTGTCACCGGCAAACTGGAACGCTTCTCCGCCAACGCCGTTGTCATCGCAACAGGCGGCTACGGCAACACCTACTTCCTCTCCACCAACGCCATGGGGTGCAACGTCACCGCAGCCATGTCCTGCTACCGCAAGGGCGCATACTTTGCCAACCCCTGCTACGTGCAGATACACCCCACCTGCATACCCGTACATGGCGACAAACAGTCAAAACTCACCCTCATGTCCGAATCGCTGCGCAACGACGGCCGCATCTGGGTACCCAAGAAAATCGAAGACGCCAAGGCCCTGCAGGCAGGCACCAAGGAGGGATGGGAAATACCTGAAGAAGACCGCGACTACTACCTGGAGCGCCGCTACCCAGCCTTCGGCAACCTCGTACCCCGCGACGTAGCCTCACGTGCAGCCAAAGAGCGTTGCGACAAAGGCTTCGGCGTGAACAACACAGGGCTCGCTGTCTTCCTCGACTTCTCCGAATCCATCCAGCGCCTCGGCATCGACGTCATACGCCAACGCTACGGCAACCTCTTCGACATGTACGAAGAAATCACCGACGTCAACCCAGGCGAAAAACGCACCACCATGGGCGGCATGGACTACTACAACCCCATGATGATATTCCCCGCCATCCACTACACCATGGGCGGCATCTGGGTGGACTACGAACTCCAGACATCCATCCCAGGACTCTTCGCCATCGGCGAATGCAACTTCTCCGACCACGGAGCCAACCGCCTCGGCGCCTCAGCCCTCATGCAGGGACTGGCCGACGGCTACTTCGTCCTGCCCTACACCATCCAGAATTACCTCGCCGACCAGTCCATCTGGCCACGCATCTCCACCGACGCACCCGAATTTGCCCAAGTGGAACAAGCCACCGAACAGCGCATCGCCCGCCTCATGAACATCAAGGGCAAACGCTCCGTTGACTCCATCCACAAAGAGCTCGGCCACATCTGCTGGGAATACATCGGCATGGGTCGCACCAAGGAGGGGCTCGAAAAGGGCATCCAGCTCATCGACGCCCTCCGCAAGGAATTCGACACCAACCTCTTCATCCCGGGCAGCCGTGACGGACTCAACGTAGAGCTCGACAAAGCCATCCACCTCGACGACTTCATCACCATGGGCAAACTCATCGCCTACGACGCACTCAGCCGAGAAGAATCCTGCGGCGGACACTTCCGTGAAGAACACCAGACCGAAGAAGGCGAAGCCAAGCGCGACGACCAGAACTTCTTCTACGTAGGCTGCTGGCAATACCAGGGCAGCGACGCTGCAGCCCCCACCCTCATCAAGGAGCCACTCCACTACGAAGCAATCAAGGTACAAACACGTAACTACAAAAACTAACACACCATGGCAGAAAAAATACTGAAACACTTCACAGTAAAATACTGGAAGCAAAACGGGCCCAAGGACACCGGCCATTTTGAAGAAAAAACAATGAAAGACATCCCAGGCGACACCTCCTTCCTCGAAATGCTCGACATCCTCAACGAGCAACTCATCGAAGAAGGCAAAGAGCCCTTCGTGTTTGACCACGACTGCCGCGAAGGCATCTGCGGCATGTGCTCCCTCTACATCAACGGCACACCCCACGGCAAGACCGATCGCGGAGCCACCACCTGCCAGCTCTACATGCGCAAATTCAGCGACGGCGACGTCATCACCATCGAGCCCTGGCGCTCCGCAGGTTTCCCCGTCATCAAAGACTGCATGGTTGACCGCTCAGCCTTCGACAAAATCATCCAGGCAGGCGGCTACACCACCGTCCGCACCGGCGCACCGCAGGACGCCAACGCCATCCTCATCCCCAAGCCCGATGCCGACGAAGCCATGGACTGCGCCAGCTGCATCGGCTGCGGAGCCTGCGTGGCAGCCTGCAAAAACGGCTCCGCCATGCTCTTCGTCAGCAGCAAAGTCAGCCAGCTTGCCCTCCTGCCCCAAGGGCGCGTAGAGGCAGCCCGCCGCGCCAAAGCCATGGTAGCCAAGATGGACGAGCTCGGCTTCGGCAACTGCACCAACACCCGCGCCTGCGAAGCCGTCTGCCCCAAGTGCGAAACCATCGCCAACATCGCCCGCCTCAACCGCGAATTTATCAAGGCAAAACTGGCAGACTGACACTGTCGTGCACCATGGGCGCATAGACAAGGTTGTGAGGCATACCCTGTGCCTCACAACCTTTCTTGCCTTTAGCCCCCTTTGTGCCTGTATCGCTTACGATGATTGGGGATGGTTGTCTGCGCCCCACCCCTCGATGCCTGCAATGATTTCATAGACACTTCTGACAGCCTCTAAGCTCGTCACGATACCATTACTGCCGCCTTCCACAGCGCCTGCGAAAACTTGTAATTCATGGAAAAAGCCCTGTGAATAGATTTGATTATTGATGGGCTGGGGGATGGAATTGTTACGGGCATAAAGGTATTCGATGGTTTTGTTATGCCTGTAGATTTTCTCGTATGGAATACCGATGATGGAGGAGAGCTTTGGCTCGAAGGTCAGCAGCTCCATCTGAGAGAGACGGTAGATACCTTTTGACGTACAGACTTTGAAGGATTCCTCGGCAGATGTCCAGGTATAGGAGGTAGATAGTTCGAGGGTGCCGACAATGTGGGAATGACGAAGCATGAGGATATAGCACGCTGGGGCTACTTGCTGACATACCTGGATTTCTGGTTTGCCAAAGAGAAAACAAACAAGGTCGAGGGGATGGATAAAAAGGTCGAGGGGGGCATTACCCTCTGGATATGCCCCCGTTAAGTAATGAAGATCATAACTAATAAGATGCTCTTTTCGCAGACGCCTTTGAAGGATTTGCACGGCAGGGGCATAGCGTTTTTGCAAGCCGACCATAGCGACAGGTGAAAGGCCACGGGTAGGCGATCTATGCTCGGGAATACCATAAAGTCGTTGCAAGTCTATAAGCGCATCAAGTTCCTGTAGCGACTGGCAAGGCGGTTTCTCAACGAACAACGACTTACCACCTTGCAGGATGCATGAGGCTATGGAGAAATGGGCGGCAGGAGAGGCAGAGACAAAAACACCCTTGACGGTTTCGTCGGTGAGGATGTCGTCAAGCGAGGTGGTGACCTTCACATAAGGAAACTTCCGTTCTATCAGTCTGGCTTTCCGTTCCGACGTGACGCAGATATATTTCAGTGGCACGCCGAGATAGTGAAGTACAGGGTAAAGATTGGTGAGCGAGTGTTGGCCCATGCCGACGAAGGCATAAGAATATTGGTACGTTTGGGCGAGGAAGCGCTCGGTGCGGAGGCGTTTGTAGCGGTCTATCAATGACTGTATCATAAATTCTTGAAATATTGGTGATAGGTTGTGTGCGGGTTTTCCGTCCACTGATATGGACCGTAGAACTTTTCAATAAACCACTTGGGCAGAAGGCGTTCCAAGTTTCGCATGAGAATGATGTCATATTTGCGGTGGAAGTTAATCCAACAGCCGTTGCAGTTCTTGGAATAATGGCACTGTGTCTGGCAGGATGTTATGCCATTGAAAATCTCGTCGAGCGTTTGGCTATGGATATTGCCAAGAGTGACGTCAAGATTCTGACAGAGCGGCACGTCCCCGTTGCTATGGACGACAAGACTGCTCATAATGCTTTGGCAGCGCAAACGTAAATGTCCACCCCGCCACTGGTCGTAGAGTGCCACAAAGTCGAAGTTCTCTTGCGTATCGTGGATACTCTTGGGAATCTGGCCGATAAAGTCCGAGGCAGTCAGCAGTTCACTCGTCGTGTCGAAGAAGGCCATCGTTCCGTAAATGCCGATACGCACATCTACATGATAATGTTTGGCAAAGTCTATGACGAAAGCCATGTCGCGAAACGAATTCCATGGCGACAGGCAGAACATCAGCGACAGCGGCACCTCCTTTCTCAATGTTTCCACTACCTGAACCACACGGTCGTAGCCGTCACGTCCTCTCATCCGCCTGTAAGTTTCCCTTCCGCCGTCAAGCGACACATACAGATGGCGGGGTGGGTAGCTTCGGACGGCATCTATAACCCTTTGGGCTGCCAACCCATTGGTCAGCAGCGTGTAGTTGGGATGATGGCTGTGAAGCCATGCCATGATTTCTGTCGCCTCTGGGTGCAGGACAAACTCACCCCCTTCCAGACCTACCGTAGTCCGTTTGGTGATACACTTGCTTTGCATGATTCGCTGGATGTCATCCAGTGAAAGATGCTCCACTTCCTTCTGCCAGATATTGCAATGCTTACAACGTGACTGACAGGCTGTGGTGGCGTAAATCATCAGCCCAGTGAGCCATTTATGGTGTGGTCGCATGATGTTGTTCAGATAGAGAAAGCCGTTATGGGCATAATCATAAATGGAATACATAACCTTTTCGTTGCTGTTTCTAACTATATAGTCCGAAACGTCAACGAATGACTGCATGGCTACCACGTAAATCGGATGCCAATGGGCAACGAGAACGTAAACGGATGCTCCGTGCGGTAGGTTTCAATACCGCTGCCCGTAGGGATGTAATATTGTAAACTTGGCTCTGCAAAGAAACCGATGTGGGGTGTGAAATTATACTGCACGCCCAGTCCTCCTCCTACAGACCATTGCCAAGGAACACGGAGCGATTGCTTCTCGGATGCCTCCAACGTACCATGCAGGTAATAACTTGTGTTCGCTGCCCACCCCACAGGGAACTCTGCCGTCAGTCCCATACTGCCGTAAAGACTCAACCCCCTTCCTTTATACATATCATATATACCCTTCACGGGGATGCCCAGATAGTGGATAGTCTGCTGCTCGCGGATGGCATTGCCGTCGGTACCTATTTCAAAATCTGACGACAATCGGCTGTAACCCAGTCCAAACTCCAGCCCGAAGCGTTCAGTCAGATGGTAGCGTAGAGCCAACGACCACGTGGTGGGCATATAGTGGTGGCTCCGACGCAAAATCTTGTCACCCGCAGGCTGGTTGGCATTATTCAAAACAATATTCATGATGATGCTACGCGTGTGTGAATGCTCATCGGCAGGAAGCACAGACATACCATCTCCAGAAAACTCAGACAGGTAGGCTGCGTAGTCACTCCAGTTCTCAAAAGTGATGGGCGATGGCGGTTCACCTGTCGGACTTATCAGTGGTGTTTCCGTGAAACCGTATGGCTGGTTAGCCATTTGTTTACCCATGGGGGCAGCGTATGCAAAATCCAGCGACCACCTTTGTGGACGACTGGTTCCAATGACAGGATGGTTGAGGGCTATATGAGTAATATCCTTGTGTGGGACCTCTATCCTTCGGCTCGGTTTCAGCCCCGTATCTGCCTGAAGCGTATCGGGGCAGTTCTGCGCCCCAGCGAACCATTCCGACAAAGAGTCGTGCGTAACAGAATCTACGGTCTGGCAGGTTTCCTTGCTGGTGGAACGCTGACGGACGGTCACAGGCTTCTGGTGCCAGGTCCTTTGTTTCCCCCTTTCAATCACCCTTACTGTTTTGCAGATGATGATCCTTCTTTCCTTGATGGTAGTATCCCCCCTCCTGAGCAGAAAGAACATGAGGAAACAGGTGATCAGCATAAGTACAGCCCAATACTGTCGCATCATCTTTCGCATCATCTTTTTGGCACGCGCCAGTTGCGACGACGACGAATGTGGCTCGATGCCCAGCATGGCTGCAATTTCCTTGTGTGTCATCCCTTCGAAAACGGACAGGCGGAACACTTGGCCATACCCCCTGGGTAGATTGTCTATCAGTTTGACAACTTCAGCCCAGGGCACCCCCCTTATCTCCTTTTCTTCGTCTTCTACAGTCTGGAGTTCTGCTTCGCTCGTTTCTTCGAGTGAAAGAGTGGGCTGCTGGTTGTTGTATTTCAAAGCAACATTTCTCGTGATGCCCATCATCCATGCCTCTGCTTTGGTGTCGTCGCGCAGTTTGTCAAACGAAGTAAAGATGATGACAAAAGCATCGTGCAGCACGTCGTTTACAGCCCCCTCGTCGCTGACATACCGACGGCATACGCCCTTCATCCTTGGGGCGTATGCCTTGTACAGTTCTCCCAGAGCATCTGCATCTCCTTGCCTGCACCGTTCTATCAGCTGGGTTATTTCCGCCATGAGCATAGGGCTTCTACTCTTTATGTACGATGATAACGGAAAAGACTGCACGGGGAGCGTGTTTTTTGTGGGGTTTTTACGTTCTTCCCGCAAAAAGCGGGGACTTTGGGGTGTTTTATGGTCAGTAATTATCTTCTTTCATGAAATCTTTTGACCTTGTTCGGTTTTTTTTCGTACATTTGCACCATGAAAAGAATCGTTGGATTGTTGATATGCCTGTGGGTCGTGGTTTTGACTGGGGCACAGGAGCCGGTATGCGACGCTACGTATAAGGAGATACGGTATGCCGAGGATGTTTTTAATTTCACGAATCAGGTAAGGTTTGTGAGGGTGGGCGATGGACATATCAATCGCTTTTTGGCTTTTCTGCCTATCCCTGTGTCAAACGAGTATCAAGAGGTTTCTCATCTTTCTGTTTCCGAAGGGGATGTGTATCAGGAGGGGAATTATGATAATGAGGTGCTGTATGTGGAAAGGAAAAGATTTCCCGATGGGGGTTACACCCTGACTTCTACCTTTGATGTGCGTCCTGTCCTTGTCAAGGTGGATGTCTCCAAGATAAAGGTTTTTCGCGACTATAACCCCGAAAGCATACCTTGCAAGCGGCATTTGGGAGACAGGGGGAAGTTCGTTATGACTCGTCATCCGTATATCGTGCAGACGGCTGACAGCCTGTGGGCACAGTCGTCCAATGTGCTTGACTATGCGCGTCGCTGCTACGAGTATGTGGCCAGTCATTTCAGGTATGTCAAGGGGAATTGGCGCACGTTGGAGCAGATCTTGAAGGAGGGAGGTGGCGAGTGTGGCGATTTCTCAACCGTTATGGTTAGTCTGTTGCGTTACAAGGGGATTCCGTCACGGCACAATGTCTGTTTGCGACTGGCAGGCGGACTGCATGTGTGGGTGGACTTTTACATGGAAGGTTATGGCTGGATTCCGCTGGATGTGCAAATGAAGAATGCTGACCCACGGAATGATTATTTTGGTGTGTACGACGGAACGTGTGTTGTGATGATGCAGGACATCTGCTATGATATGGGCGACAAGACGAGGGGTTTTTCTTTGAACCAACTGCAAACGTATTATTTCAAGTATTGGTATGACAGGGGTTCGTGCAGTATTGTACACAGTCATGAACCCCATCTGAATGGTTGTTCAAGGGTTGTGGACGAACCCATCACTACGCATGTGACCATTGTAAAATAACCATGAACGATACGGATATGGAACTGAACGACTGGATTACGGCAGTGAACGACGCTGTGTGGGGCTATGTGTTGGTAGCTGCGCTGGTGGGCTGCGGTTTGTGGTTCACGTGGCGCACGGATTTTGTGCAGTTTCGTATGGTGGGCGAGATGCTGCGGTTGCTGACCAGCTCGGCGGTGGATACGGTGGGGTCGCAGGTGAAGCAGAAGAAAGCGGCGGGCAGACGGCGGCATATTTCTTCGTTCCAGGCTTTTGCCGTGAGTGTGGCTACGCGTGTGGGCACGGGCAATTTAGCGGGTGTGGCTACTGCCATTGCCGTGGGTGGACCTGGGGCTGTGTTCTGGATGTGGATGATTGCCCTCCTGGGTGCGGCTACGGCTTTTGTGGAATCTACTTTGGCGCAGCTGTTCAAGCAGAGGCACAGGGATTCGTTCATTGGCGGCCCTGCTTACTATATTCAGCGGGGGTTGCATCAGCGGTGGATGGCGGTGTTGTTTGCTGTGCTTATCACTTGTCAGTTTGGGCTGTCGAATAATTCTATCCAGGCGAACACCATCTGCGGAGCCATGCAGGAGGCGTTAGGGTGGTCGCCGCTATGGGTGGGGGTGGTGCTGGCTGCCATCGGCTTGTTCATCGTCTTTGGTGGCATTCATCGCATTGCTCATGTCAGTGCGGTGCTGGTGCCCACGATGGCTATCGGCTACATGGTGCTGGCTGTGGTGGTTGTCGTGATGAACGTGGAGTTGATTCCGCATGTGTTGAAGGTGATTGTGACCAGTGCATTCGGCATGGAACAGGTGGCGGGTGGCGGACTGGGTGCAACCATTATGAACGGTGTGAAGCGTGGTCTTTTCTCCAACGAGGCAGGCGAGGGCAGTGCTCCCAATGTGGCGGCTACGGCTACGGTCAGTCACCCTGTGAATCAGGGGCTGATTCAGGCGTTGGGCGTTTTTACGGATACGCTGCTGGTGTGTTCGTGTACGGCTTTCATCATTTTGGTCAGCGGCCTGTATGATGTGCCCGAACTGAATGGCATTGCTCTGACGCAGGCGGCGTTGCAGTCGGAAGTGGGTGCAGCGGGACCTGTGTTCGTGGCTGTCGCCATCTTCCTTTTTGCTTTCTCCAGCATCATCGGCAATTATTATTATGGTGAGGCGAATGTCCGCTTCATCACGTCGTCGGCGCGGGTGATGACGGTTTATCGTGTCTTTTCTGCGGGGGTGATGGTGATGTTCGGTGCGATGGCGAGTTTTGAATTGGTTTGGAACATCGTGGACTTTTTCATGGCGCTGCTTACGGCTTGCAACCTCACCGCCATCCTGCTGCTGGGTCGCTATGTTTTCCGTCTGCTGGATGATTATCGTCAGCAGAAGCGGCAGGGCATCGCAGACCCCGTCTTCCATCGCAGTTTGCTGCCTGAACTGGAAGACGAGTTGGAGGGATGGGGGGAATGATTTTATTTACCATTTACCATTTACCAACTTTATTTACCATTTACCATTTACCCTCTCATCCTCCAAGTCCTCCCCCTAGAGGGGGAGTTAGAGGGGGTCCGCCATTTCCTTCATATATTTCTCGGTCAGTTGGCTTGTGTGTTTCTGAGCCTTTTGTGCCGCCTTGGTCAGCACGCCCACTTCCTTGTACATCTGAGAATAACACTGGTTCTGCTCGGTGTAGAATTTCAGGATTTCGGTGTAGATGTCAGCAAGGATTTCGTCTTTTTCTGTAGGTGGAGCAATGCTTTTGATGGTTTTGATGAAGTCGTGAAACTTCACGTCCAGTTCCTTGTTCAGTTTGATGATTTGCTTGAAATAGTTGTCTGAGCCGGTGAGTGACCTCATTTTTACAAAAGGTTCCAGAGAACTGTAGGTGGCTTTGATGGCATCCATGTTCCCCTTGAGGGCTGTGGATTGGGCTTCGATTCGCATCTCCTGTTCAGGTGTGGGGTTGAATTGAGCCTTGGCAAGGGTTGGAGAAACGTCTCCCTCATTGTAGCCGGGTATCGTGTCAACTTCCTCCCAACCATCTCCCAACTCGTCGTCCACCACCACAGTGTCCCCCCCCCACTCATCGTCCACCACGGCAACATCGTCATTCCCTCGTTTTTGCCGTTCATTCAGCAGGCTCCTGCCTGAGTAGCGTCCCACACGTCGCTCGTAGTCTCGGTCTTCGTCGTAGTAGCCGTTGTGTACGGTGATGTGGTAGGTCTCACCAGGCACGAAGTCGAGGTTAATCCAGGCAGAGCAGAGTTCGCCGTCGGGGAAGATGCAGCGCAGCCGCCCCACCATGGGCTTCTCAAGTTCCGTCTGCCATTCAAAGCGCTTGTTGATGACGGGCACGCAAGCCACATAGTCGTCGTCTCCCATCGTGGCAAGTTCGTCGGCTGTCTCGGCGATGTAGATGTTGTAGAGCGAGTCTTTGATGTTCTCATCTACTCGTCCCACAATCTTGAACGTCTTTTTTGACGATGCCAGCTCCTTTTCGTAGATGTCGGGGCGCAGGGAGGTGATTTGGTAGATGCCGCCAAGAATCTTGCGCTCGTCGTCGGAGAGTGTCCATTTGATGGCGTAAGCATCGCGCAGTTGGGGGGTTTCAGGATTCTTGGTGCAGAGCAGCCACATTTCCTCCTTGTTCATGCCGCGGACGAGGTAACTCTTGCTCTTTCCGTTTCCGTCAACAGCCCTCAGCGAGAAAGACTCGTTGTTGCCAGGTGACAGATGGAGCAGTTGATAGGAGATAGGCTCGTCTGTCTGGAATGCCTCACTGACGGCGCCAGGATTCAACGACCTTTCGCCAGCGGGTGCAAATTTTGCGTTGGGGGCTACAAAGTAGGTGATTCTCACACTCGACTCAATCAGGTTGGTGTTGGGATTCTTGTTAACCGAATAAACCTCGTCGGAAGGGTTTCCCCAGTTCTTGATGATGTCGCTCAGCAGAGTCTTGACGTGGATTGGCGTCGTCCGCGGCTGATTTTTTGTTCGTTGTTGGGCATGGATGACTCCGAGGATGCTGCATGCGATGAGCAGCAAAGTGAATAGACGTTTCATATTTTGTTCTTGTTTTTATTTTTGTGCCATTTTTTCTAATGTGTATTTTGAAATCTCCAGCTCCAGTTCCACCCATTTCAGGTAGGCCTCGTTGGCTTGCTTTTTCATCAGGGCGATTTCTTCGGGAGTATATTTGTAGTTTTCTGGACGGGTGATGGGGATGTCGCTTTCGGTCAGTGTTTCGGGGATGGGCTGAGGGTGTGATGCTTGGGTTACTTCGACAGCCTCTTGAACAGGTGGAGCTGGGGCTGGTTCGGGTTCTTCGGCAGGCGGCAGTTGTGTGGTTGTGTGGTTGTGCGGTTGTGTGGCCTTGCGCTTTCTTGCGGTTTTTGTCTCTGCTTTTGCCAATGTCGTGGGCTGAAGGGTTTCTTGCTGCGGTTCCACGATGGTTTTCCGCTCCACTTTTACGATGACTTTCTGTCTTCTTGGTGGGGTGTCTTTTGTCGGGGTCAGGAAGAAGAACATGATGCCAGCCACACAGGCGGCGACCATGAGAAGACCCCCTCTAACTCCCCCTCTAACTCCCCCTCTATGGGGAGGACTTGGGAGGAGGTTTTCCCTTTCCACACGTTGCATCAGTCGGGCGTTCAGGTCGGCTGGCATCGGCGGGAGTTCCTGTTCGATCAGACGAATGGCAGGGGGCAGGTTGGTGTCCTGCTGTCGTAGCTTGTCGAATGTTTCCTCTTTCATGATTGTAACATTTTGATGATTTTACAAAGTTTTTTTCTCGTTCTGCTGAGTTTCGAGGCGATGGTTGTAGGTATCGACTCAGTGATGTAGGCAATTTCTTTCAAACTCATTTCTTCGTAATAGAACATGGTGATGATGGCACGTTCTTCGGGTGGCAGATGGGTCAGTGCGGCTTTGATGAGTTGCACGGTTTCGGGGTTGGGCTGCCCCAGGGTTTGTGCTACTTCGGTGTCGGACAGCATCTCTGCTTCCTCGCCGCAATCTTCAAGGTAGATGACGGACGTGTGCTTTTTTCTGAGGTAGCTGACGGACTCGTGGTAAGCGATTCGCGAGAGCCAGGTCTTGAGCGAGGATTTCTGTTCGTCGTACATTTTTATATTTCGAAAGACTTTGATAAAGACATCTTGATAGACTTCCTCGGCATTCTCCAGTATGGGGATGAATCTTGCCACCTGTGCGGGAGACATCACGTCCGTAGCGACCAGAGCATCTGCTGCTGGGCTTTGGGATTTTGCTGCCGCAATCCCGCTATCAGGTTTGTCTCTGTTTCTGTCATGCCAAAGTTTTCGTTTTCTACCTATATATACGCAGAATGAATGGGAAACATTGCAGGATTGCAACTTTTTTGACAGAAAATTTGTTCTGCTGGATGTTTTGTTGTAGCTTTGCAGGCAATATTGTTAATCATTTTCAAAGTTTTGAATCGTTTATGAAGTGTTTTAGTGTATGGGTGCTTGGGCTCTTGGCGAGTGGCATGGGCTGGGCACAGACGAGTTTTACGGAACCTACCCGCGTGTTCCTGATGCACAGCAGCGGGAATCATTTGGAGGCTGGCAGCGACGATGGCGGCTGGATTGAAGCAAGCACGAAGGGCAGTCCGCAGCAGATGACGCTGGTGCCCGACGGACAGGGGTACTACACTGTGCAGGTGGCGGACGAGCCGCGCTTTCTGTCGCTCGCGGGGCAGTGGAACTCGAAGTTCGTAGGCAGCAGCAGCGGCGACGAGACGAAGTGGGCCATCGAGCCAGGCATGAGCGAGTTTGTAAAGTTGCGCTGCAAGGCTAACGGCCGCTATCTGGGCACTGACAGCAACGATGCCCACTCGAAGGTTTTTACCGACAAGAACGGGGCGGACATGAAGCATCTGTGGTATTTCAGCGACAACGTGAGGAAGACGCCCCCGACCGACACGCTCAGCTACATGGTCAGTCCGCAGCTGGTGCGCCAGCGGTTCGACGGCTGGGGTGTGTCGCTCTGCTGGTGGGCTGGACAGTGTGGCAAGTGGACGGACCGCAGAATCGACGAGATTGTCACGTGGCTGGTCAGTCCGACGGGGCTTAACTACAGCCATTTCCGCTACAACATCGGCGGCGGCGACGACCCGCAGAACCGCCATTGCACCCCTCACCACATGGGCGGCGGCAAGGGGCTGCGTGCGGAGATGGAGGGTTTCAAGGATTTCAGCGGCGACGTGTATCATTGGGACCGAGATGCTGCTCAGCGCAAGATTATGCTGAAGATTAAGGAGAAGCGACCCGATGCCGTGTTTGAGGCTTTCAGCAACTCCTGTCCTTACTACATGACCTACAGCGGTTGTGTCAGCGGCAATGTGGATGGCGGCAAGGATAATTTGAAGCCTGAATACTACGAGGAGTTTGCTCACTATCTGGTGGATGTCTGCAAGCATTACAAGGATGAGTATGGCATAGAGTTCAAGACGCTTGAACCCTTCAACGAGTCGGTGACGGGTTTCTGGTATGCGGGTGGTCCGCAGGAGGGTTGCCACTTCGACTATCAGTCGCAGATTGCCTTTATCCGTGTGCTGGAGCCTATTCTGCGCGAGTCGGGACTCAGCACCGTCATTTCTGCTTCGGACGAAACCAATGTGGGGTTGTCTGTGCAGGGGTTCAAGGAGTATCGCAGTAGCGGTGTGTTGCCCTTGGTGGGGCAGTGGAACACGCATACGTATCAGGCAAGCAATGCCGACCGTGCACGTCTGGCGCTGTTGGCCCATCAGGAGGATATTCCGCTCTGGATGAGCGAGACGGGTTCGGGTGGCAATGGCATTGGCGGCAATCTGAGCATGGCTCAGCGACTGATTGACGACATGCGCTATATACAGCCGGATGCTTGGATTGACTGGCAGTATATGGAGGAGGCTAACGACCAGTGGTGCACCATTCGGGGCAGTTTTGCCGACCAGACATATAATAGGGTAAAGAATTACTATGTGCGCCAGCAGTGTTCCCGCTTCATCCGCCACGGCTACGACATTGTCACGTCGCTCTGTCCGCAGTCGTTGGCTGCTGTCAATGCCGACCGCGACACGTTGGTGCTTGTGCTGCTCAACGAGGGGGCTAAGGCGGTGCACAATATCGACCTTTCGCTCTTCTCCCATGTTCCTCCGCTCAGTGCCATCAAGGCGTACCGCACATCGGCCAACGAGAATCTGACTCTGACCCGCAGCGGTGTCAGCATGAAGGAGAATGTCCTGAAGGTGGTCATGCCTGCCCAGTCTATCATGACCTTGGTGATTCCTGCCAGCAGTCTGCCGCAGGATGCGCTTTGCGACGGCAGTGAATACCTGATTATCCCTCGCCACGAAAATGCACGTGCCATCACGGCTACGGACAGCAAGGTGACGATTCAGGACATAGATTACGGCGATGCACAACGTTGGACGCTGACAGACCTGGGAGGTGGCACATACAGTTTCCAGAATGCGCTGGGTCTGCGGCTTACGGCTCACCGAGGCAGCGGCAGTTCTTCGCTGACTGCCCAGAAAGGGAAGGCGCTGGAACAGGGGTTCTATGTGGATGCCATTGATGCACCGTTCTGCAAGATTCTGGCCAAGAACGGACGCAGCCACGGTTTTGACCTCACCAACGAATCGACGGCAGCGGGTACGGTTGTCACCATTTGGCAGTATCAGGACAGTAACCCCACACCCGTCCATCGCCAATGGATGCTCTTCCCGCTCACGGCTCCGCAGCTCTCTACGGCCATCGAAGATGTAGCGGAAGAAGTTCCTGCTGCCCAGCGGACGACTTCCGTCTATGACCTTTCGGGTCGCCGCCTCTCTGCCGACCGCCCCTTGTCGAAGGGTATCTATATTGTGAATGGCAAGAAGGTGATGGTGAAGTGAAGACCCCTTTAAAATGAAGAATATGGTAAATGGTAAATAGTAAATGGTAAAAAAATCTGTGTAATCTAAAAAATCTGCGTAATCTGTGGTCAAGAAATTGTTATTGATAGCTTTGCTGACGAGTTTTCTGTCTGAAGTCAGCGCACAGGGAAATGTGCCGGAAGCACCACAGCTGGAGTTTGCTTTGCAGTTGAAGGTGACGCTGGGTGAGGCTTTTGGCATTGACAACACCCAGCATGGTCGCCGCACGGTGATTCCTATTACTGGAGGCTCTTTTGAGGGACCGCAGTTGAAGGGAACCATCGTGAACGGCGGTGCAGATTATCAGTTGAATGCCGAGGGGCGCACAGAACTTGAAGCCATCTATTGCATCAAAACCGACGACGGCATCTACATCCATGTCCGCAATCGTGGCATTATCGCCAACGGAAAGGATGCCAACGGAAATCCGTCGTTCTACTTTCGGGCTGCACCCCAGTTTGAAGCACCTGCCGACAGTCCATACGGTTGGCTGAACAATTCCCTCTTTATCTGTGCCCCTACGTTTTCGCCCGATTTCAAGGGCATTGTGCTCAATGTGTGGAGAGTGAAATGACGGCGGGGGAAGTGATAGCGTACATGGAGTCGCAGCGCAACGAGTCGCAGCGGCAGTTGCTCATGGGCTTTTTCAAGACAGGCAAAGGCGAGTATGGAGAAGGTGACGAATTCTTGGGACTGAAGGTGCCCACGACTCGCGAAGTGGTGAAGCATGCCAAGGATTTGCCGCTGGCCGAAGTGCCCAGACTGCTGACAAACCGTTGGCACGAAGTGCGTCTTTGTGGACTGTTGCTGCTTGTCAGTAAGTTTGAAGCGTTGGCAAAGAAACGGTTGGAAACCGACGAAGCAGCCATTCAGGGAAGGGACGAAATCGTAAAGATGTATCTGCACTATGCCGAACAAGCCAACAACTGGGACTTGGTCGATTTGTCTGCTCCGAAGATATTGGGACATTGGCTGATTTTGCCAACCCGTTTGGGCGACAAGATGGCTGTGGTCGATTCCCTGGCTCAGAGCGACAACCTTTGGCGGCAACGTATGAGTATGGTTTGTACATGGAAAACCACACAAATGGGCGACCCCTCCTGGTGTCTGCGCTATGCCGAAATGCACCTCCATCATTCCCACGACCTTATGCACAAAGCTGTTGGCTGGATGCTTCGTGAAATGGGCAAACGTGTCAGCATGGATTTGCTTCGCCATTTTCTGGAACGCCATGTCCATGAAATGCCACGCACTACCCTCCGCTATGCCATCGAAAAGATGTCTGAAGACGAAAGAAAACGGTGGATGAAAACGGAGAAAGGCTCATGATATTTACCGTTTACCATTTACCATTCGTCCTTTTAACTTCATTCTTCATTCTTCATTCTTCATTTTAGAGGGGGTCTGTCCTTTTCGATTTCAACGACGACCTTCCTGTTTCCCACTTGCAACACATCGCCATCCTGCAATTCTGTTCCCTCCCCCTTCAACGCCTTTCCGTTGAGCAGCGTAGGGTGTTCAGGCATACGCCAGCTATAGACGGGATGAGCAGGTCGTGGATTCACACAGCAGCCTCGACACATGCTGCAAGCATGTTGCAGTCGTGAACGAATACCTTTCGGACACTCTGTGCGCCATTGCCCGTTCTGCACCTTCCAGCCATTCTCTGCAGTCACAAACTGGCATTGAAACACATCCACCGTTTCGTCCTCCATGGTCAACACATTGTATATCTCTTCTGAGCTTCTGCCCAGGGTCACAATGGTTCTTGCCCGAGACAGCAGCCCTTCCAGCTCTATCCGTCGCCCGTCAATCATCAGATATGTTTTCATTCTTTCCATGTTTTTAATCGGTGGCAAATTTACATCTTTTTTTCTGGACGGCAGTCTATATCATTGCTTTTTTTCAGACCGCAGTTCGCAGTCCAGCTGGGAAAAACCCTTGCTGGATACATTTATGAAAGTATTTGACACATGATCCGAAGGGTGTGTGGGGGTTCCTTCGTATTTTTGCAGCAAAAAAACAGAAGGATGAAGAAGAAAGCGATTTTATGGCCGTTGCTGCTGGGATGGACGTTGGTGGCTGGTGCGCAGCCGGCTACCGTTTGTCATCAGGACGGAACGGTGACTTTTCAGTACAAGAACAAGCAGGCAAGGGAGGTGCAGGTGGATGTGCAGTTTGCTGGCCGCAAACCGATGAAGCGGGATGCCGAGACGGGACTGTGGACCGTTACGCTGGGTCCGGCTGCGCCTGATATGTACCCTTATTGCTTTGTGGTCGATGGGGTGAGTGTGATGGACCCCCAAAACAAGCAGTATTTCCCCAACGAGGGGTTTAAGAACAGTTTGCTGGAGATACCAGCCCAGACGGGCAGTTTGCCTCACGACATTTGTGCGGTGCCCCATGGGGCGGTGGAATACATCCACTACTACTCTCAAAGCCTGGGTGCCACGAATCAGGCTGTGGTCTATCTGCCGCCATCCTATCAGCAGAATCCGCAGAAGAGGTACCCTGTGTTCTACCTGATTAGCGGAACAACCGACACGGAAGAGGTTTATTACAAGGTAGGGCGTGTGAACTATATCCTCGACAACTTGCTGGCAAAGGGTGAAGCCGAAGAAATGATTGTCGTGCTGCCCTACGGCAATCCATACAAGCTGCTGCCCAGTCAGCCAGGCATGGCAGGCGTTCCGCAGACGCAGTTTGGTGGCGATGTGTTCAGTCAAGACCTTGTGAACGACCTGATGCCCTACGTGGAGCACCGCTACCGCACCTTCAACGACCGCGACCATCGCGGCATCGGCGGTTTCTCGCGGGGTGGCAATCAGGGACTTTCCTGCGGACTGCGGAATCTGGACAAATTCTCCTATCTGTGCAGTTACAGTTCGTTCACCTCGACCGACATTCCCCAAGTCTATGACCACGCAGCCGACACCAACAGCAAGCTGCACCTGTTCTGGCTGGGTGTGGGCACAGACGATTTCCTCTATGGCAATGCTCGCGACTATATGGAGTTTCTGGACAAGAAAGGCATCCGCTGCGTGAAGGAATATACCCACGACAAGTATGGCCACACGTGGATGAATGCCAAATACTTCCTCGACAAAACCCTGCGTCTGCTCTTCCGTCCAGAAGCGGCAGCTGAGGCTATGCAGAACGGAAAGCCTGCCCTGGCAGCCACGGGCAATGAACCGCAGTTTACGGCGGGTGTGATGGCGCGACTTTTCCCCCGACCGCTGATTTCTCCAGAGTACAAGGCTGACGGCATCGTGTTCCGCTGCAAGGCTCCCGATGCGCAGAAAGTGGTTTTTGTGTCGGAACAGTCGGAGAGACCCCTCACCATGCAGCGCGACAGCGACGGCGTCTGGCAGGTGGAGGTGAAGAAGAATATCCACGACACTTTCACTTACTACTTCCTGATTGACGGCACTCCTGTAGCCGACGCACAGAATATGTACCTTGCTCCTTCGCAAGGATTCAAGCCCAGCATCTGCCAGCATCCAGCCAGCACGTACCACTTTGCGGCAATGGGGAAGGACATTCCGCACGGCGTAGTGCGTTACGACCTGAACAAGGGCGAGGCTACCTACCTCCCTGCCGATGCCGAGAATCTGGAAACGCTGCCCGTCGTCCAGCTTCAGCCTGGCAAGAACGACACGATGGAGAGCTGGTTCAAAGTGGGCGGTGCCGATGCTATGGCTGACAGGCTCATCGCCGAGGGGCGCATCCGTCCTTGCATCCTCACCACGGCGTCGGTGGCTGGTGCTTCCGTCCTGCGTGCCGATGCCTACAAGACGTGGGAACAGCGTCGCAAAGCTTTGGAAACTTTACTGCTGAAAAAAAGTTCCAAAGGAATGGAAGGGAAGTTAAAAGGAAGTTAAAGGGAAGTTAAAAGGACGATACCATTGCCTCGCCGCCAGCATCCCATTCGTCCTTTTAACTTCCAAGCAAAGCGATAACTTCCTTTTAACTTCCAAACAAAGCATCCCATTCGTCCCTTTAACTTCCAAGCGTCATCGCGAAGCGCTTTGCACGCAAAGAACCGATAACTTCCTTTTAACTTCCCTTTAACTTCCAAACAAAGCCAAACAAATTTACTTATGAAACTGAAGAAATTGTCGATTCTCTGCACGGCAGCCCTGTTGGCGGGTTGCGGTTCCTCGGACATGGAACAGCAGATTGATGAACTCTACAGCGAAATGTCCATGGAAGAACGTGTGCAGCAACTGAGAAGCATGTACATGGATGTGCTCTTCGACGAACAGGGACAGTTGGATACTGCAAAATGCCAAGAACTGATTCCCTATGGCATCGGGCATTTTTCGCAGTATGCCAGTCAGAAACCCCGCGACCCCAATGTCCTGCGCGACCGTGTAGCCGCGGTGCAGAACTGGTTGATGCACCACACCCCGCATGGCATTCCTGCCCTGTTCCACGAAGAAGTGCTTTCGGGCATCAATACCCGTGGAGCCACCATCTATCCGCAGCAGATAGGGCAGGCCTGCTCGTTCAATCCTGTGTTGGCTGAATTAAAAACCAGACAGACGGGTGTTGCCATGCGCAAGATGGGCGGTGTGTTGTCGCTTTCGCCCATGGTCGATGTCTGCCGCAACCCCAGTTTCAATCGTCTGGAAGAATCCTACGGCGAAGACGGCTACCTCTCCGCTGTCATGGGCGTGGCGTTTGCCAAAGGTTTGCAGCAAGGCGACCTGACAAGGGGCGTGGGCACCTGTTCCAAGCATTATTTAGGCTACGGCGGCGGTGGCGATGCAGAAGAAAAGGAGCTGATGGAAGAAATACTCTTGCCCCACGAAGCCATGATACGTTTGGCGGGAAGCAAAGCCGTCATGCCAGGCTATCATGCCGTTCATGGCACAAACTGCGTGGCAAACAGCGAGATTCTGCAAGACATCCTGCGCGACTATCTCGGCTTCGACGGCATGGTGGTGAGCGACTATACGGCCATCGACCAACTGCCCAACGATGAAAGCCCCATGCACAAGGCTGCTGCCGCCATCAATGGGGGCAACGATGTGGATTTTCCCGAAGGCAACAACTACAGGAATCTGCATGAAGCCATAGAACCATAGAACAGGGGCTGGTGAAGCCTGAAGCGTTGGAACGTGCGGTAAAAGACGTGCTGCGCCACAAATATCGTGCTGGACTGTTGGGCAAAGACCCCTATCTCTACAGTCAGGAAGACGTCGTACTGGACACCCCCGAAGAACGGCAGACGGCCTACGACATCGCCACCCAGTCGGTAGTGCTCTTGCAGAACAACGGCATCCTTCCCTTGCAGGGCGCAAAAACCATCCTGCTGACAGGACCCAACGCCAACTCCATGTGGGCGATGTGCGGCGACTACTCCTTCCCTGCCATGACTTACTTCTGGAAAAGGATTACCACCGACCTGGAACATCCCCACATCGTGAAGCTGCTCGAAGGCATGACGAATCGTAAGCCTGCCGGCACGAACATTCTTTATAGCCGTGGCTGCGACTGGACCGAGGAAATCGAGACGAAGTATGCTGTGGAGGGCGATGAACGTGCGTGGGAATATGAAATCTTGCATCGCAAAGTGGATGCTGGCGAAACGGCCGACAGGCAGGAAGCCCTGCGTCTGGCAGCCCAGAGCGATGTGATTGTGGCGGCTGTGGGCGAAAATGTGATGCTTTGCGGCGAAAACCGTGACCGTCAGGGACTGTCTCTGCCAGGAGAACAGGAGCAGTTTGTCGAAGCCCTGATTCAGACGGGCAAGCCTGTGGTATTGGTAATGTTCGGCGGACGTGCCCAAATCATTTCGCGCATAGCCGACCGTTTGGCAGCCATCATCCAGGCATGGTACCCAGGCGAAGAAGGTGGCAACGCCGTGGCAGACATCCTCTACGGCCACGTCTCTCCATCCGCCAAACTCTCCGTCTGCTATCCCAACACCGAGGTGTACGCCCCTATCTGCTATAACTATTCGGCCCATCAAGACCCATGTGTGGCATGGCCCTTCGGTTACGGCTTGAGCTACACCACGTTTGAATATACCCATCTGCAGGTGGCAAAGGAGGTGGACACATCCGATGAGGCTTTCACCTTCACTTTCGATGTGAAAAACACGGGTTCGGTAAAAGCCGACGAAATCGCACAGATTTATCTCTCTCCAGCCGACGACAATCCCCATATCCGTCCCATCCAACTGCAAGGCTTTGCCCGCTTGACACTGGCTCCTGGCGAAACCAGGCAAGTGGCTGTGAAGATGTATGTGGAACAGCTTGGCTACTACAGTCACGACGGACAGCGGCAATGGAACATCGCCCCTCACGACTTCCTGCTCAAGGTGGGTGCTTCTTCTCAGGACATCCGTCTGAGTGAAACCATCGCTCTGAAGGGTAAGCCCCTCGTGAAACCTCTCCGTGATTTCTATTTCTCTGAAAGCGTAGTAAAATGATGCATCATGCCCTTTTCCTGACAGGTCTTCTGACCCTTCTCTCTCCGTCGGCAGTCATGGCAGAAGATGCCGAACTGAAACCGCGCCTGGTGGTGTGTACCGACATTGCGCCAGCCGATGTGGAGCCCGACGACATGGAGTCAATGGTTCGTCTGATGGCATACGCCGACCTCTTTGAACTGGAGGCACTCATTACCTCCGTGGGCTGGAATTGCGACCCTTACCCTGCAGCGTGGGCCGACTACCTCTTTCGTGTGATTGAAGCCTATCGGGGAGATGTGCCCAACTTGATGAAGCGCTCCGGTCAGCAGACTTTTCTCCCGATAGAACAGGAGAACGGCCGTCAGCGCCGTGGCTATTGGCCCAGTGCCGACTATGTGAAGAGCCGCGCCGTGATGGGCAGTGTGCATGGCGGCATCAAAGCCATTGGCAGCGACAACGACTCGCCTGGCAGCAACCTGATCATCCGTTTGGCAGACGAGCCCGACCCGCGTCCCATCTATGTGGCAGCATGGGGCGGAGCAAACACGTTGGCACAGGCTATCTGGCGAGTGAAGCAGACACGCAGCGCCGAAGAACTGCAACGCTTTGTGCGCAAGTTCCGCATCTACACCATTACCGACCAAGACATGCAGTACAGCATGAGGATGAATCGTGCCTACAGTTCTCACCAGTGGTTGCGCAGCGAATTTGCTGACGACCTGCAGTTTATCTGGGACGAAGGCACTTGGCAACGGCAGTGCGACCTGGGCAAGGAACATTGGCAGCAACACGCCGAATCCATCCAGGGCAAAGGGGCGTTGGGCAAGGAATACCCCACCTACAAATGGGGCGTAGAGGGCGACACCCCCAGTTTCCTTTACCTGATGCCTCACGGACTGAACGACCCCGAAGACCCACGACAGGCAGGCTGGGCTGGCTATCATGAACGTGCCCTCTGCCCCGACTCGGTCACTACGGCCTGGACCAGTTGGCAAGAACCTGTCCGTACCCTCAGCGTCGGTTACAAGAATCGCTTCTATCCCGACGAACTTCACGACTTCATGGCTCGTATGCAATGGGCGGCAGAAGGCAAGGGCAACCGCAATCCCCACGTGACAGTCCTTTTGCCAGGTGCGGCTCCGCATGCCGGCAATCTTCACCTTCAGCTGCTTGCGGGCACGACCGTCCGTCTGGATGCTTCCGCTTCTTCCGACCCCGATGGCGACGGCTTGACCTTCCGCTGGTGGCAGCAGCCCGAAATCGGTACGGCAAAAGTGTCCGTCGAAGGGGATGAAACGCCGACGGCTACCCTCCACATCCCAGCCGCAGCCAAAGGGCAGCAGATTCACATCATCTGTGAAGTGCACGACGACAGCCCCTTTCACTTGGTGGCTTATCGCCGAATCATTCTTGACGTAAAATAGCGGTTTGCGGCACCGTGCCTATAGCGGCGCATCGTAGCGATAGGAGGAATCGGCCTCCATGGGCAGTCGGTGGGGTGTGGCTGTGGCGAGGGCAAGAAAGCTGAAGGTTGTGCCCCCTTCGCCATTTTCTCCAAGGCTCTCCAGAATGCTTTGGGCGCAGGCTGTAGTCGTAGCCCCTGTGGTCACGACGTCATCTACAATCAAAATGTGTTTGCCGCGCAGCAGTTCGGGGCGAACACAGCGGAAGATGCCTTCCACGTTTTCTTTACGTTGCGCATGTGAAAGCCGTGTCTGGCTTTCGTTGTTGATGCAACGGACCACTGCGTTTTCACAGATTGGAATGTGCGTGACGTCGCTGATGCCCTGCGCAATGTAGTGCGCCTGGTTATAGCCTCGCAGGTGTAACCTGGCTGTGTGCAGGGGGATGGGCACCATCAGGTCGATGCCGTGGAAAAAGTCCGATTCCGCCAGGATTTCTTGCGCCATCAGTCGGGCAATATGTTTGCCCACGTAGGGTTTGCTGTGATATTTGGCGGAAAAAAGAATGTTGCGGTTTGTTTCCTCGTAAAAGAAGTAGGTGGCGGCTCGCTGGATGGGGATTTTTGCCCAATAGTTGGTTTCCAGGAAACTGTGTGGAGCCTTGTGGTAGCCCGTCCGAGGCAAGTCCATGAAACATTTCACACAGAGATGCTGCTCCGATTCGGAGAGTGTCTGTCCGCAGAGGACACAGCGGCGGGGTGAAATCAGGTCAATCAGAGCGCTCAGTTCTCGTTTCAGCCAGTCAATCATCTTCCTCCGTGTTGTTTAGTACCCGTCGGATGGTCTCCATGTCGAACCCCCTTGAGAGGGCAAAACGGATGAGTTTCCCGTTGATTTCGTAGTCGTTGCGGCCCTTTACGCTTCGCCGCTTCGTGTCAATCAGTTGGCGCAGGGTGTCGGTGACGTCATCCTCCGCCAGCTCTTCGTCCAGCGCCTCGTTTGCCACCTCGTCGGCAATCTCCCGCTTGTGCAATTCCTGCAGGATGCGCACACGTCCCCAGCGGTTGTAGCGAAACTTGTCGCGCACGAAAGCATGGGCGAAGCGCCGCTCGTCGATGTAGCGTTCCCTGACGAGTTCATTCAGGATAGCCTGTTTCATGGACAAATCCTGATCTGGTTCGGGGTCAATCTGCCAGCGCAACATCTTTTGCCAGATGTCGTGCCGGCAATATTCCGCCTTGGCACAAAGGGTGGTGAGGCGGCAGAGGGCTTGTTCGCGCGTCATGGTCATTCCGAAAATGGTTTGTGATGCAAAGGTACGGAAAGTTCTGCAAACCGAATGACGGATTGCTGCAAAAAATCGCCCTTTGCAACAATATTTACCGCCGAATTACCATTTCAGCGGCTAACCGTTATCAACAATCTGGTAAGAAATCATCATTTCTTTGGTAAACTTTTACCACACGGATGGTAATGTTTTACCAATGTGCTGGTAAACTTTTACCACACGTATGGTAAAACTTTACCAAAGAAGTTGCAATTTTTTGGTAAAAAATCGAAAGGTGATTTAGACCACAAACATGGGGCAAAAGCCCCTTTTATGGGAAAATCGGTCGCTATTTCTTGCAGAGAGAATATTTCTATAAAAAAATGCGTACCTTTGCAGCCGAAAAAAGAAAATTAAACTAATTGATAGATAACAAACGTAAAAAAACAATGAAACGTAAAAATTATCAGAAACCGGCGATGCAAATCGTCAAGTTGCAGCAGCAATGCTGCATCCAGGAACGCCAGCGGCACTGATATAATCACGCCGACCACCGAAGGCGGCTATAAAGTCTATGTAGGCAGCGGTGGTGGAGCCGTTGTAACGGTATGGATCAATGGAATTTCGATTGTTGGCGGTGGTCTCTACGTCGTTTACGACAATGATGCCGCCCACTACGACCTTACTGCTACAGGAGACACTTGGAAGAGTGACTTCGGGGAAACGTACAGATGTTATACCGCTCCCTTGGCAACAGGCGCAACGACCTACACGGTTTGGAATCCATGGAATTTTTCACCGGCCTCTGACGTTAGTGTCAGCGAAGGTGAAATACTTATATATGGTTATGGAGATTGAAGCCAAAAGACCTGGTAACTAAGCCCCCATGTCTTGTAGGGAACCGTCAGCTCGGCGAAGCTAACGGTTCCCTATGCTTTTTTAATGAAACGGCATTAAAAATGCTGCGTCGGCTGTGTGAATGTGCGAGAATTTTGCTAATTTTGCAGCGTTTTTCTGACAGACAAAGGAATGGAAGGGATAAAACAACAGATAGACGGGTTTCGCCAGAATGATCGCCTGATGCAGTTTGTGCGTTTCTGCCTCATCGGTACGCTGGCGGCAGGGGTGCACTATGGCATTTACTTCTTGCTGCAGCGGTGGATAGATGTCAACCTTGCCTACACGGCGGGCTATGTGCTGAGCTTTGTGGGCAATTTCTTCCTGACCAGCTATTTCACGTTCAAGACTGTGCCCTCGTGGGGACGGTTTGTGGGCTTTGCCGGCAGCCACGGACTGAACTATGGGCTGCACATTGTGCTGTTCAACCTGTTCCTTTGGGCGGGAGTGCACAGGCTGGTGGCTCCGCCGCTGGTGATGCTGGTGGCGATGCTGGTGCAATTCTGTGTGTTGAGGCTTGTATTTACACGGAGAAAGTGACGCTTTTTTGCCAACTTTATATTGCAACTGCTTTCATTCGGTGGGCGCAAACAAAAAAAGTTCCGAGTTTTCACACAATTTAAACGCACTTTGTATGGGCAGGTAAAAAGAAATGCTTACCTTTGCGCGATTTAAGGTAGAAAGAGATAGTATGTTTTTTTCTTTTTTCCCACGATAATATATTCATTTTTTAAACATAATTATTACTACTATGGCATTAGATTTGACCAAGTATGGAATCACTGGCAGTTCGGTGATTGCACACAACCCCTCTTACGAGGAACTCTACAAAGCAGAAATCGACCCATCGCTCACTGGCTACGAAGTCGGCAAGGAGACTGAACTGGGTGCTGTAAACGTGATGACAGGTGTCTTCACAGGTCGTTCTCCTAAGGACAAGTACATCGTTGACGATGCTCAGAGCCACGACAAGGTGTGGTGGACCACTGAGGGCTACAAGAACGACAACCACCCCATGACAGAGGCTGTATGGGCTCAGGTGAAGGACATCGCCATCAAGGAGCTTTCAAACAAGCAGCTCTACGTGGTTGACGCATTCTGCGGCGCCAATGAGGCTACCCGCCTGGCTGTACGTTTCATCGTGGAGGTTGCATGGCAGGCTCACTTCATCAAGAACATGTTCATCCAGCCCACTGAGGCTGAACTGGCAGACTTCGAGCCAAACTTCGTTATCTTCAACGCATCGAAGGCTAAGGTGGAGAACTACAAGGAACTCGGCCTGAATTCTGATACTTGTGTTGCCTTCAACACAACCAGCCGCGAGCAGGTCATCATCAACACTTGGTATGGTGGCGAAATGAAGAAGGGTATGTTCTCTATGCAGAACTACTACCTGCCTCTCCAGGGCATCGCCAGTATGCACTGCTCTGCCAACACCGACATGGAAGGCAAGAACACAGCCATCTTCTTCGGTCTGTCGGGTACAGGTAAGACTACACTTTCTACCGACCCGAAGCGTCTGCTCATCGGCGACGACGAGCACGGATGGGATGACGAGGGTGTGTTCAACCTGGAAGGCGGTTGCTACGCCAAGGTTATCAACCTCTCGAAGGAGAACGAGCCCGACATCTACGGTGCCATCAAGCGCGACGCACTCCTTGAGAACGTGACTGTGGCTGAAGACGGCAAGATTGACTTCGCCGACAAGAGCGTGACTGAAAACACTCGCGTTTCTTACCCCATCGACCACATCAACAACATTGTGAAGAAGGTTGCCGGCAAGAGCGCAGGTCCTGCTGCCAAGAACGTTATCTTCCTCTCTGCCGACGCATTCGGCGTGCTGCCTCCAGTATCTATCCTCACTCCGGAGCAGACTCAGTACTACTTCCTCTCTGGCTTCACAGCCAAGCTGGCAGGTACAGAGCGCGGTATCACAGAGCCAACTCCAACCTTCTCTGCTTGCTTCGGTCAGGCATTCCTCGAGCTGCACCCAACTAAGTATGCTGAGGAACTCGTGAAGAAGATGCAGAAGAGCGGTGCCAAGGCTTACCTCGTAAACACAGGCTGGAACGGCACAGGCAAGCGTATCTCTATTCCTGATACACGCGGCATCATCGACGCTATCCTTAATGGTAGCATTTTGAAGGCTCCAACGAAGAAGATTCCATATTTCGACTTCGAAATTCCAACACAGCTCGACGGTGTAGCTTGGGGCATTCTCGATCCTCGCGACACTTATCAGGACCGTTCTGTATGGGAAGAGAAGGCTAAGGATTTGGCAGGCCGCTTCATCAAGAACTTCAACAAATATACAACTAACGAAGCTGGCAAGGCACTCGTTGCCGCTGGTCCACAGCTCTAAATAATCAGTACACAGAGTACACTAAATAGACGGAGGGCGCAGAGCTGACAATTAGGAGGTTCTGTGCCCTCTGTGTTTTAATTATGCTTGAATACCTTATTGACCAAATCAACGACCCCAATGTCAACACCATTGGGTCTATCTTCAAGCTGTTGCTCAGTCTGACGCTGGGCGCCATCGTGGGCTTGGAACGTCGCCACAAGGGACAGATAGCCGGTATGCGCACGTTTGCCCTGATTACCATGGGTGCTGCGCTTGCCATGATTATCTCTATCTACATTCCGCAAATCTATTTCGGCGAAACAGAGAATGGAGACCCTGAACGCATCGCTGCGCAAGTGATTTCGGGTATCGGTTTCCTCGGTGCGGGTGCCATCATTCAGATGAAAGGTTCGGTGCGCGGACTGACCACAGCTGCCGGCATCTGGGTTTCCGCCTGTATCGGACTGACTGTGGGAGCGGGCCTTTATCTGGTTTCCATCATGGCCTGTGCCACCATCATCTTTGTGCTGCTTACATTTGAGTTGTGCGAGAAGCATCTTTTCCATGGCGG
This sequence comes from uncultured Bacteroidales bacterium, assembly GCA_902802265.1. Lineage (GTDB taxonomy): Bacteria > Bacteroidota > Bacteroidia > Bacteroidales > Bacteroidaceae > Minthosoma. Next base: position 89,504 of record CADCLN010000005.1, read on the forward strand.
CGAAATGAAGATTGTGCGACTGAAGGTGAACCACATTGTGACGGATGCGAATCAGTATCGCAGCAGTTTCAAGGATTTTAAGGTCCGCATTTCAGATGAATATTTGCGATACGACTATCACCTGGGCACTACGGTCATTAATTTCATGGTGCGCAGCAATAGCCAGACGGATTTCATCGGGCTGTTCAATGATTTACATTCTAAGGGGGATGTCCTTTCTTTGACGCTGACTAACGAAGTGAACAATTGATTGAACGAACTTTTTTTAACTACGAATTGAACGAATTATAACCACAGATTTCGCAGATTTTCTTTAGACTGCGAATTGGACGAACTTTTTTTAACTACGAATTGAACGAATTAAACGAATTATTTCTACGTGAATCCGTTTAATCCGTTCAATTTATTCAATCGATCTGCAGGAACTGGTTGTTTATGAAATCCGTTGTTCTTACTGCATTTTCTCCAGGAAATCTTTCAGTTTGTTGAAAGCTATGGCACGTTGGCTGATTTGGTTTTTCATGTCGATGCCCAATTCCTGATATGTCTTGTCTTGACCTTGCGGAATGAAAACGCTGTCGTAGAAGAATGTGTCGGCAGGGTTACCGAAGGGTTTTTCAGCGATGCTGCCCTCCAGAACTCCGTCGAAGGTGTGGGTGTCACATTTGGCGGGGTCGTCGTAGTCGCCCGTGATGAAGGCCACAACGGTGTGGAGGTCGGCAGAACGGTCTTTTCCTTCCAGGTTTCTGAGCAGTTTTTCGATGTTGGCAGCCGTGTCGTGATCGACAGGCTTCTGCACGGTCTTGTTTTTGCTGTGCAGAATGCTGAACATCTCTTTTGACACCTCTTCGTTGTACACCTCCATGCTGTTTTGGGGCATGGGCTGGTGTTCGTTGACGGCACCATAGCTGGACGAATAGATGCCTGGCAGTCCGTCGAGGGCTTTACACTCTAATGCCGTGTCGTCGGCAATGCAGTCAAAGCCGAAATAGCGTTTGACAAAACGTGCCTTCAGCAGGGCGTTCCCCTGAATGCTGCTGGCCTTTTCTGGGATGTCGATGTAGCAACCGATGTCTGCCAAAGAACGGATGTCGTATCTGTCGCCCATGATAGCCCTGACTTCTGCCAATTTGTGCTGGCTGTTGCTGGCAAATACAAGCACACGTTTGCTTTTCAGTTTCTTATTCTCCGAAACCTTAATCTTGTCAAAGCCTTCGCCCCACACACCGCCTGCCATGCTCATGCTGACAAAGGCGTAGGGGTCAATGCGTTTAATCATGCGCAACATGGCGGCCTGTTCGCGTTTGCGGATGATGCTGAGAATCACCTTGCGTTCTGTATGCGTGTACCAGCCTTCACCCTCCAAAAGGGTTACGCCGTGGTGCGTTTCGTTGATAGCATTGGCAATGGGTTCTGGGTTTCGGGAGAAGATGAGGAATTGCACAGACTGGTGGCGGCGATTCATGCAGTAGTCCAGCGTAAACGAACAGATGACCAGCATGACATAGCCGTAGATGACGCGGAACCAGTCGTGGAAGATGAAATAGCAGGACGAAATAATGATGATGTCGCAACACATCAGCACTGTGCCCAAAGACATGTTCCTGTACTTATTCACGATGGCAGCAATGATGTCTGTACCACCCGTCGAACCGTTGTTCTCAAAGCAGAACGTCAGTCCTACACCCTCCACGATGGCTCCCAGCACGCAGGCCATGAAATATGCTTCTGGCCCAATCAGTCTCGGCAATATCTTGTGGGCGGGGTTTTCGGGGTTAGGCACTTCGACCAATCTCTGCAATAGCCACAGGAAGAACGTCATCACCACTACGCCGTAGATGGTTTTTATGCAGAACTTCAGTCCCAGCACCTTGATGGCAGCCACCAACAGCAGGGCATTGATGATGATGTATGTGTTCTGGATTTCAAAGCCTGTAGCATAATAAACAATGGCGGAAATACCCCCCACGCCACCCGACGTCAAGCCGTAGGGCAGCATGAAGAGTGTAACCCCCATAGAGTAGATGACTATGCCAAGAGCAATGAAGAAGTAATCCTTTACCTCTTGGACAATAACCGATTTTGTCATTTTTTCAGTACGACGTTAATCATCTTTCCTGGCACCACGATGACTTTGGCCACGGTGAAGCCTTCCATCCATTTTGCCGACTGTGGATTTTCCAGCGCAGCCTTTTCGGCTTCGGCAGGAGTGATGCCGGCAGGAAATTCCAGCGGGAAACGAGCCTTGCCATTGAAGGCAACCATCATTTTCACGTTGTCTTCCTTCAGATAATCCTCGTTGAAAGCAGGCCATGGCGCATCGCAGACCGTTGTTTCGTGACCCAGCTGATGCCACAGCTCTTCTGCCAAATGCGGGCAGAATGGAGCCAGTAACACCGTCATTGTCTCCTTCACGTCTTTCGACGCAGATTTCAGTTTTGTCAATTCGTTCAGGCACACCATGAAAGCAGCCACAGACGTGTTGTAGGAGAACTGCTCGATGTCGCCTGTCACTTTCTTAATCAATGTATGCAGAGCCTTCAGTTCTGCCTTTGAGGGAGCTTCTGCCGTTGTGTCGGACATCATGAAGTTCCACAATTTTTTCAAGAAACGGTGGCAGCCGTCAATGCCGTTGGTGTCCCAAGGCTTGCTCTGCTCTACAGGGCCGAGGAACATTTCGTACAGACGCAGCGTGTCGGCACCGAATTTCTCTACAATCATGTCGGGGTTCACAACATTGAACATCGACTTCGACATTTTCTCTACAGCCCAGCCGCAGATGTACTTGCCTTCGTCGTTCAGGATAAACTCGGCGTTGTTGTATTCTGGTCGCCATTGCTTGAAAGCTTCCACATCCAGCACGTCTGCGCTGACAATGTTTACATCTACATGAATGGGTGTGACCTCGTAACCCTCTTTCTTGTCGAAGCTTACAAAAGTGTTGGTGTCCTTGACGCGATAGACAAAGTTGCTGCGTCCCTGAATCATGCCCTGGTTAATCAGCTTCTGGAAAGGCTCTTCTTTTACGGAAATGCCTAAGTCGAAGAGGAACTTGTTCCAGAAACGGGAGTAAATCAAGTGTCCTGTAGCGTGTTCTGTACCACCCACATACAGGTCAACATTCTGCCAGTAATTGGCGGCTTCTGGCGAAAGAAGTGCCTGGTTGTTGTGTGGATCCATGTAGCGCAAGTAATAAGCCGAACTGCCTGCAAAGCCTGGCATGGTATAGAGTTCGATGGGGAACACCGTCTTGTTGTCAATCTTGCTGTTTTCTACAATCTTGCGGTTTGTTTCATCCCAAGCCCATACTGTGGCATTGCCCAGTGGTGGTTCGCCAGTCTCTGTGGGCAGGAACTTCTCCACTTCGGGCAACTCAATGGGCAGACACTCCTCGGGAATCATCTGCGGAATCCCGTTCTTGTAATATACAGGGAAGGGTTCGCCCCAGTAGCGCTGGCGGGAGAAGATGGCATCGCGCAGACGGTAGTTCACCTTTACGCGACCAATGCCTGCCTCCTTCACATACTTTTTCGTGGCAGCAATGGCTTCCTTAACCGACAAACCATTCAGACTGAAATCAATATAAGGTTTCACGTCGGGGCGTGGCGAATTGCACACCGTGCCTTCCTTTGCATCGTAACTCTCTTCGCTCACGTCGGCCCCCTCAATCAGCGGAATGATGGGCAGGTCGAAATGCTTGGCAAACGCATAGTCGCGGCTGTCGTGGGCTGGCACAGCCATGATGGCACCTGTGCCGTAGCCTGCCAACACATATTCGCTCACCCAGATGGGATTTTTTTCGCCGGTGAAGGGATTGATGGCATACGAACCAGTGAACACGCCTGTCACTTTGTGGTCAATCATGCGTTCACGCTCGGTGCGCCCCTTCACATATTTAATATATTCATCCACAGCCTGCTTCTGCTCGGCAGTAGTCACCTTTTCGACCAATTCACTCTCAGGAGCCAACACCATGAATGTTACGCCAAACATTGTGTCGGCACGTGTGGTGAAGATGGTAAATGTTTCGTCGGAATCAGCAATCTGGAATTCCACTTCTGCACCCTCGCTGCGACCAATCCAGTTGCGCTGCGTCTCCTTGATGCTGTCGCTCCAGTCAATCGTCTCCAGTCCGTCGAGCAAACGCTGGGCGTAGGCACTCACACGCAGACACCACTGGCGCATCTTCTTCTGTTCCACAGGGTAACCGCCACGCACACTCACGCCTTCTACCACTTCGTCGTTGGCCAACACCGTGCCCAGTTTCGGACACCAGTTCACCATTGTCTCACCCAGAAATGCAATGCGATAGTTCATCAGCGTGTCGCTCTGCTGCTTCTCGTCCATCGCTTTCCATTCCTCGGCTGTGAAACAGAGAGATTCGCTCTGAGCCACATCCAGGTCGGCAGTTCCTTGCTGCTCGAAGTGCTGAATCAGTTGCTCAATGGGGTGTGCCTTCTGCGTCTTGTTGCAGAAATAGCTGGCAAACATCTTCTGGAAAGCCCACTGTGTCCAGTGGTAATACTGTGGGTCACAGGTGCGTACCTCGCGATCCCAGTCAAAGCAGAAGCCAATCTTGTCCAGCTGTTCACGGTAGCGGTTGATGTTAGCCACCGTCGTCACTTCGGGGTGTTGTCCCGTCTGGATGGCATACTGCTCGGCTGGCAGTCCGTAGGCATCGTAACCCATTGGGTTCAGCACGTTATAGCCCTGCAACCGTTTTGCCCTGGCATAGATGTCGCTGGCAATGTAGCCCAGCGGATGGCCCACGTGCAAGCCTGCCCCAGAGGGGTAGGGGAACATGTTGAGCACATAAAACTTCTGTTTGCTGGCATCCTCCGTTGTCTTGTACGTACCATCTTCAGCCCAACGGCGTTGCCACTTCTGTTCGATTTCTCTGAAATTATATTCCATCGTCAATTAAATTTTTACAAATTTGCCGCAAAGTTACGACAAATTACACGATTGGCAAAGAAAAACGGAAGAATACCGCCGTTTTTCCCCTCTTAAACCTACAAAAAAGGTGACACTTCAAAGCCGAAGCCCCGAAGTGTCACCACCTATTATCTAACTAAAACCTTTTTTTCTCTCTCTTGCCCCTCCGTTTTTGGGGGAGGCAACTGCCAATTTTATTTCAGAATTGAAATGTTGGCTGCGATTGCTGCAACTGCTACAAGCACTGCAGCGATAATTGTCATTGTTGCCATAAAACAATCTCCTTTCTTTTTTATTTTATAATCATCATCATGCGCTTTCTCTCTCTGTGCGCACGTTTTCTTTTTAATCCTTTTACCTTTTTTGTCTTGGTCTCAAGAGTTGTCGGCTGTACGCCTTCAACTCTCTGAGCCTTGACTTTCTTAACTTTACTAACCTTTAATCAATCCAAATCCCTTGAATCAATCTTTTTAACCCAAACAAACTTATGAAAGAACTATTTTCCTTTTTTTGTTGTCTCCAGACTGTGCAGGTGTCTTGTTTGTGTCTCTTTCCGACCCCTGTTTGTCTTTTGACGCTGCAAAGGTACGGCGGTTTTAGAAACTGGCAAACATTTTCCCAAAGAATTTCTATTTTTCTATAGTTTTTATGATATAAATCAATAAATGTTTGGGCACACACGCAGAAAAGCGTCATTTGTGCACCCACACAGCGAGATTTTAGAGGGATAGGAAACAAGGGCGGAAAAGGCGATGGAAAAAGGGGAAAAAGAAGGGGAAAAACCTGTGCAGACCCTCGGTTGTTCCCCTCTTTTTTTGAGAATGATGTTACTTTGCGTTTTTCAGGAAGCTGTTTCCGTGGAAGGTGTCGTTGCTTCGCCAGCGAGTGTTGCCTCTGCTGTGGAGGTTTCTGCCTGGTTGCGAAGTTCGGCATGGATGAAGAGACTGAGTGTGGAGCCAAAGCCTTCGCGGCTGCCCAACTGGAGACGGGCATTCATGCCGTCGGCAAGGCGGCGGGCAATGTTCAGTCCGAGTCCGAGCCCAGGTACGAATTCGTTGTTTTTCCAGAAAAGGTTGAATACGGCTTGCTGCTTTTCGTTGGAGATGCCGCACCCAGTGTCTTCTACGATGAATTCCACTTCGCTCGTGTCGTAGTGATAGAGGGTTTGCAGGGCGATGCTGCCTTTTTGGGTAAATTTGAATGCATTGCTGATGAGTTGATTGAGCAAGTATTTGAGTCGTTGCCTGTCGGAGTGGATGTAGGTGTTGGTGCGGAAGTTGGAGACGATGAACTGTACGCCTTCGGGCACTTTGTTTTTCCACTCTTCGGCGATGTCGTTGATGATGTCGGCTGTGTTAAATTCCGACATGATGTATTTCAGTCGCCCGCTCTCGATGCGCGAGAACATGAGGATGTCTTCAATCATGACGGAGAGTTTCTTGTTGTTTTCGTTGATGGTTTTGCCGAATTCCTTGAGTTCTTCAGGAGTGAGGGCTTCTGGCGGCAGGGAGATGATGATGTCGCTGAAGCCCACGACGGCGTTGAGCGGTGTGCGTATCTCGTGGCTGATGGTCATGAGGAAGTCTTCCTTCTGCTTAGCTTCTTCGGCGAGGCGGATAGCTGTGCGGAGTTTTTCTTCATTTTGCTTGGATTCGTTGATGTTGATGACCAGTCCGTCGATGCGTGTGGGTTTTCCCTGCTGGATAATGGAGACGAAGCGTAGTTGCCACCACTCGTAGGCTCCGTCTTCGTCCACGTCGGCATAGATGTCATATTGGTGTGCTCCCGCGATTTGCATGGCTTGCTGGATGAGGGGCAGGTTTTCGCGATGATCAGGGTGGATGCGTTGGAAGACGTTGTTCATTTCCTCTTCATTGCGGACAGGTCGGCTGTCGGCTCCGTTGAGTGCAAGCATACGCATGGCAGCTTTGTGGCGTACACTTTCGAGCAGGCGTAGCCCTGTACGTTCACGCAGGAAGTTGACGAGCATCAGCCAGACGCAGAAGGCAATACCGGCAAAGAGGATGAGGGCAATGTGAATGCTGTAGTATGCCAGGGGGTTAGAATAGCGGAGGGGTGCGCCCACGATGGTGAAGCGGTTGGCATAGTCTTCGTATTTGTAGCCCAGTGTCTGCATGGCTTGGTAGTCCATGAAGTAGTGCTTCTCGTGCTGTTTGCCTGAGAGGTCTTTGGCGTTGGCTCCTTGCAGGATTTTTGCTCCGGCAAAAGCGATGTCAAAGGCTACGGTGTTATAGTCGGCAAAGTAGCCAGCCAGATAGGTGCCGTAACCGTCGGCAAAACCAGCCTTGACTGCGGTGAACTGAGGGCGGTGTGTCTTGTTGATGATTTCCTTGCAGTAGATGTCGCGCTTGACGGAGAGTTGTGGAAATGCCCACGCGTTCATATAAATGTTTTGCAGGTAGTTGGGTCGTCCCTTAGTGTCTGGCTGGACAGTAGGTTGGTTATTGGTGTTCTTTAGAGCTGTGGTCCGAATGTTTTTCTCTGGCGATTCCACTGAGATGGTATAGACCATGATGCTGTCCTTGTACTGGCTGGACATCTTGCTGATGTTGTAATTGGTAGGGAAGTACTCGCTGTTGCAGACATAGGGTGGGCGGGCGATACTGCGGAGCAATTCTTCACGGATGATGATGTCCTGGTCGAAGTAGTCAAGTTCGATGTCCACGACGTTGACTCCGGTGAGTTGGACAGCCAGGTTGATGTTGGTGGCGTAGTCGATGGGGTCGTAGAAGACAACAGTATTCTTGTGTTCACGCAGGAAGTTCCAGTTGGGGTGGTGTAGTGAACCGAAAACGATGGGCACGTCGTCAATGTAGGGGAAAAACTGGCTGAGTTTGTATTTGGAGATGTCGTATGCCGTGCGGTCACCCTCTGAGAGGATGAGGTCGGCTTTCCATCCGTGGCGGTTGAGCGAGTCGGCCATCTTCTGTACGATGCCTTTGCCGCTGCTGGCAGGGTCTTCCAGCCGTAAGTAGATGTTGCGGATGTCAGCATTGATGTTTTGCTGTCGCAGGGTAGATGCAATTTTTTCGTCGAAGGCTTTGTAGGCCAGGAAATCTTGGCTGTAGCCGTGGATGACGATGATGTTCTTCGGGTCGGTATGGGCTTCTTTATATTTATTGCACGATGCCAGTCCGCAGCAGCAGACCAGCAACAGAAGCAGGGTCTGTATGTATCGGGGCATACGGATGAAGAATGTACTGCCTTTGTCCAGCTGACTTTTCACGCCGATGGTGCCGCCCTGTTTCTGCATGATGGTTTGGCTGATGTTGAGTCCCAGTCCGGTGCCTCGGTCTGTTTCGTTTTCTTTGTAGAAACGGTCGAAGAGATTCTTCTGGTGTTCCTCGCTGATGCCGATGCCCGTATCGCGTACAAAGATTTCCACTTGTTCCTCACCCGCATCGGTTGTGATGTTTTTCCAGCCCAGTGTGACGCTTCCCTGTGGGGTGAACTTAAAGGCATTGCTGAGGAAATTGTTGATAACCTGGGTGGTTCGGTTGACATCGATGTTGACGAAGCAGTTATCCTTGCCTTTCTCTTCGTAGAGTTGCAGATTGGCTGGTACAAGGATTTTGTTGGTTTGATAGACTTCGTTGACAAACGTAGCCACGTTGACGGGTTTCTGGAAAAGATGGATGTCGTTGTCGTTGTTTTGCGCTTTTGCCACCACGCTGTTAATCATGTTCAGGATGAGTTCCGTGTTTTGGTGAATATATTTGCTGTATTCTTCACGTTCACCAGGAGCAAAAGTCATGTTTTCGTCGGTGAGCATTTGCGAGAACCCCGTGATGGCATTGAGCGGAGTGCGCAGGTCGTGGCTGATGTTGGCAAAGAAGTTCTCCTTGAGTGCCACTTCGCTGGCTTTGGTTTGGGCTTGCAGCAGGGTTTCTTCCGTTTCTCGTTTCTTGTCGATGTTGAGCATCAGTCCGTAGAGGTCGCCCGACTGGCTGGATTCAGGTGTGGCAGTATAGGTCATTTCGTACCACGACCAAGTCTCCCCCTTGTCGAAAGAGAGTTTCATGCGGACTGTCTTTTTGCCCCGTTGGTTACGGAAATCTTTCAGCGTGTCGAGAGAGGCTTGGCTATCTGGGTGAACCATCTTGTAGAAGTGTTTCAGGGGGATGTTGATACTGGACAGATTGTGGTGCTGTGCATATTCCTTGCCCACAGAGAGCGTGCCTTCACCCCAGTGCCAGAGTGTGTCCATGCCGTCGCTGAAGAGCAGCCCGTGCATCTTTTCTTCATAGACAAGGCTGTCGATGATAGCATTCTGACTGCGCCGCCGCCAAAGGTAGAGCACTTGTCCGAAGATGGCGATGAAGCCTGTGACAAGCAGAGCAATGAGCGCAATGGTGCCCAGATAGCGCATGGGGTTTTCCAAAGCCAGCGGAGCGTTGACAACTTTGTAGCGGTCTGCCACCAGTTCGTAGTTCAATGCAGGCTTCAGTTTCTGCATGGCGATGTAGTCCAGGTAGTAGCCGCTTTCGTGCACGGCAATGGGCAGCGACTTGGGCGAAGTGCCGTCGAGGATGCGGACGGCATACTCCACCTGGTCTTTCACCTGTGTTTCGGTGCTGGTGAAGTATCCTCCGAGGATTTTATCGTGTTCGGGCAAATTAAACTGCTGACGGATGCAGGTGAATTGTGGCATTTGAGACTTGTCAATGATGCCGTCCGAGAAGATGTCATACTTCACCTGTACATGCCAGTTGTGTTGAGCATTGAGATAGGCATCGGTCAGTCGGCGTTTTCCGGCCTCTCGGGGTTCGCCCTCCTTCGCGTTGGTTTCGGGGTTGGCACACGAAATGAAGTTGATGAGCACCTTTGCGGGGTAGTTCTTCTCCATGGTGTCGTTGTCGATGCCCTCCATGTGGGAGACGTTGTTGTTGATGAAGCGTGTGCTGTCGGAGATTTGTCCGTAGAATTTTCTGCGTAAGGCATCGTCGTAAGCATTGTAGTCCAGCTCGATGTTGGCAATTTGCGAATTGGTGATGGCAAGCAGCATCTCCATGCAGCGTGGCAAGTTTAGATTATTGCCAAAACCCGTCATCAGCGGATAGCGTTGCAGGGAATCGCGCAGCAGCACATTGATGCCGGCAAAGACAACGGGCGTCTTTATGAACAGCGAATCGGCAGTATGTTCTTGCAGCACCCAGCGCAAGATGGGGTCATCGTTCAGCAGAATAATCTCTGGTCGCCATTGGCGGATGGAGTCGGCATACCTTCCCCAGTCCTCTTCGCTCAGCTGTCGGGGTGAACGGTGCAGCATATTGGCATAGATGTGGTGCAGTTCGGCATTGACGCCCTTGTCCTGGAACGCCTTTTCCATGCAGTGGGAGAAGTGTTCTCCTTCCTCTCCGACATTGTCCCACGAGTGGATGACCAGAATGCTTCTTGCTGCCCCCTTCGGTGTTTTGTTGCTACACGAGGGCAGACAGCCTGCCAACAGGACAAGTATAAATATATAAATAAGGTGTTTTCGCATAAGGAAAATGTTTTTATGGGTGCAAAATTAAAAACTTTTTTCCTTTTTCTCGTCTTTTCTTCCTTTTTTCCACGCTTTTTGTAAAAAAAAAGTGAATAATAAATGCCAAATGGTAAATAATGCCTATCTTTGAGCCAAAAAATAAACAAATTATTAACCCAGATTCTCTCTCCATAAAGGGGCGGAGGGTCTATTAAAAACGTATAGACTTATGAAAAAGACATTACTTTCCATGCTGATGATGGGCTCAGCTCTCATGGCAAACGCACAACAGACAATCAACGTAGAGTTTCTCAACGGTGACATGGACGACGACGACCAAATCACAGTGAACGACGTGACGAACTTGATTGGGGCTTATCTTGAAGGCACTACACCAATCAAGTCAATTACAGTGGATAATACCGAAGTGATGGATAAAATGGACTATTTATTTAATTGGAATTATAATCAAGATGATGCGATTGCAACAAACCGCGAAATGATTACAACAAACCACGCTGCGATTGCAAATAACAGCTATAAGATTGAAGATAACAGCTATAAGATTGCAAATAACAGCGCTGCGATTGCAAATAACAGCACGTATATAAAACAAAATGTTGAAGATATTAAAAAAAATAGTGACGATATTAAAGAATTGCAAAGAAACATAACCGCTCTTGCTAGTGTAATATCAAAGATGGAAGCTGATAATGCCATGATGCAGGTAATGATAGATTCTCAGCAGAATGATATAAAAGATTTGAAAAATAAAAATGCTCAACTTCAGGATGTTGTTGAAATTCTTGAATCTCAAAACCGTGAACTGCGAACTGCTGTTGCCAACATAAACAATTTTGTAGATGAACTGAATAGTAGGATTCAAAATTTGGAAAATCAAATCAACCAATAAAACTGATTCAACTTTCGGAAGTTGAGTGGAAGGGAAAAGAAAGGAATGGAAAAGGAGTTAAAAGGAATAGAAAGGACGATACTCATTAGCAATGACATTTGCCCCTTTAACTTCCAAGCGGTCAAAGACCGCGATAACTTCCCTTTAACTTCTAAAGAAATTGAACAAGCGAAACTTTAGTAGATTGAAAATAGCGAACATAGACCTCGGTGACCGTCCCGTGATGTTGGCACCGATGGAAGACGTGACCGACCAGGCGTTCCGAATGCTCTGCAAAGAGTTCGGAGCGTCTATGGTTTATTCCGAATTTGTCAGTGCCGATGCCCTCATCCGCAACGTCAACCGTTCTTTGGAGAAAATCCGCGTGGACGACCGTGAACGCCCCGTTGCCATCCAGATTTATGGGCGCGATGTGGAGAGCATGGTGCAGGCAGCACGCATGGTAGAAGCCGAAGCCCACCCCGATGTGCTCGACCTTAACTTTGGCTGCCCTGTGAAGAAAGTGGCAGGCAAAGGGGCTGGTTCGGGAATGTTGCGCACCCCCCAGCTCATGCTCGACATCACCCGTGCAGTGGTGCAGGCAGTCCACATCCCTGTCACCGTGAAGACACGCCTGGGCTGGGATGTGCCCACCATGATGAATGCCCAGACCTTTCTGCCCGATGCACCAGCCGACCGCCCCTACATTGTGGAACTGGCTGAACGCCTGCAAGACTGTGGCATTGCAGCCCTGACCATCCACGGCAGAACACGTTCACAAATGTATCAGGGCGAAGCCGACTGGACACTCATCGGATCCGTGAAACACAATCCCCGCATGACCATCCCCATCATCGGCAATGGCGACATCACCACCGCCGAACAATGCCTGAACGCTTTTGATCAGTATGGCGTAGATGGCATCATGGTGGGGCGAGCCACCTTCGGTCAGCCGTGGCTTTTCAAGGACATCCGCACCTATCTCGACACGGGTCAGCACGACAGCACCCTCACCCTCGACTGGAAATTCCAGGTGCTCCGTAGGCAGGTTCAGCAGTCCGTGGCCTACAGCCTACGCGAAGACAATGCCCTGAAGGAGCGCAAGCGCACCGAACTCGGCGGCATCATCCATGTGCGCCGCCACCTTGCCAACAGCCCCCTCTTCAAGGGCATCCCCAATTTCCGCGAAACACGCATCCGCATTCTCCGCGCCGAGACCCAGGAAGAACTCTTCCGACTGCTCGACGAAGCCAAACAACGCATCGCGGAAATGTAGTCTTTTGCACCACGAATTACACAGATTACGCGGAGTTTTTCACCTCTGCCACGGTTTTCTGAATAAATTCACAGATTTATTCTTGCAGGTGACAATCAAAAGTTTTATCTTTGCGAAAAATTTCCTAATTATTAACCACTAACTCTTAATTACTCTATGGATTTATCAAATTTCTCACTCGAAGGTAAGAATGCCTGGATTACAGGTGCATCTTACGGCATTGGTTTCAACATTGCAAAAGCCTTCGTACAGGCAGGTGCAAAAAACATCGTTTTCAACGACATCAACGAAGCCGCCCTGCAACGCGGACTTGACAACTACAAGGAGGCAGGCATCACCAACGTGAAGGGCTACGTCTGCGACGTCACCGACGAAGTGGCAGTAGGCAAACTCGTCGATACCATTCACCAGGAAGTAGGCCAGATTGACATCCTCGTCAACAACGCCGGCATCATCAAGCGCATCCCCATGCACGAAATGAAGCGTGCCGAGTTCCAGCAAGTCATCGACATCGACCTCGTTGCCCCCTACATCTGCGCTGCCGCCGTTCTGCCTGAAATGATGGAACGCAAAGAAGGCAAAATCATCAACATCTGCTCCATGATGTCAGAACTGGGCCGCGAAACAGTCAGCGCATACGCCGCTGCAAAGGGTGGTCTGAAGATGCTCACACGCAACATCTGCTCCGAATACGGCGAATACAACATCCAGTGCAACGGCATTGGCCCTGGCTACATCGCCACCCCACAGACAGCACCCCTGCGCGAGCGTCAGCCCGACGGCAGCCGTCACCCATTCGACAGCTTCATCTGCGCCAAGACACCAGCAGGCCGTTGGCTCGAACCCAGCGAACTGGGCGGTCCCGCTGTCTTCCTGGCATCCAAAGCAAGCGACGCCGTCAATGGTCATATACTCTATGTCGATGGCGGCATCCTCGCTTACATTGGCAAGCAGCCTAAATAAATGTTTAACGAGCTCGATTACAGCAAACAGCGAACCGTCTTTTCGCTGAACGCACCGACAGATGCGGACACCGTGTGTGTCCGCATCTATTCTTCTGCCCATGCCCCACAGCCCGAACACATCGTTCCCTTAGCCTGGATTACCTCCCACACCTGGGTCGGCAGCATTCAGGGCGATATGCTGGGCAAATTCTACACCTTCGAAGTCACCCTCCACGGCAAACCCTTGGGCGAAACCCCTGGCACCTTTGCCAAGGCTGTCTGTGTCAACGGACAACGAGCCGCCATCATCGACATGCAAACCACCAACCCCGATGGCTGGCAACAAGACAAGCGCCCCCCCGTCACCACTCCTTCCGACCTTGTCATCTATGAACTTCACTACCGCGACTTCTCCGTACACCCCCAGAGCGGATTCCTCTACAAAGGCAAATTCTTGGCACTCACCGAACCCAAAGCCATCTTCTACCTCAAGTCGTTAGGCATCAACGCCGTTCAGCTGCAACCCTCCTTCGACTTTGCCACCGTTGATGAGTCACACCCCGACAGACCACAATACAACTGGGGCTACGACCCGCAAAACTACAACGTGCCCGAAGGTTCCTACAGCACCGACGCTCATCAGCCCGACGTGCGCATTCGGGAATTCAAGCAGATGGTCATGGCACTACATCAGGCTGGCATTCGCGTCATCCTCGACGTGGTCTATAACCATTGCTACAGCATCGCCGACAGCCCCTTCCAGCGTACCTATCCCAATGCCTATTTCCGAGCCATAAACGCTGAACATGAAAATACATGGCAGACCCCCTCTAACTCCCCCTCTAGGGGGAGGATGGTAAATGGTAAATGGTACATGGTAAATAGTAAATGGAGTAATGGTTCCGGTTGCGGCAACGAAACAGCCAGCGAACACCCCCTCATGCGGCAATTCATGATTGAAAGCACCTGCTACTGGGCACGGGAATACCACATCGACGGCTTCCGCTTCGACCTCATGGGCGTTCACGACACCGACACCATGAACTACATCCGCAAAGCCATGGACCAGATTGACCCCACCATCACGATGCACGGCGAACCCTGGAGTGCCGACACCTGTGCTTTGGACTACAGTCTGCTTGCCAACAAAGAATCCATCATCCGTATGCCCCGCATCGCAGCTTTCGGCAACGAACTTCGCGATGCCGTCTTGGGCACAGACGCCTGGTTGGCTGGCCGTACAGAAAGCACGGAAAGCGTAAAATTTGGCATCGTGGGCGGCATTTCCCATCCACAGGTCAATATGCAGCACGTTAATTATTGCCATTCCCCCTGGGCACAGCAGCCTACACAGCATATCTCCTACGTCAGCTGTCACGATGGTCTTTGCCTTTTCGACCACCTCCGTGCCCGTTTTCCCCGATCCAATCTGCAGACCCTGCTTCGTCTCGATATGCTTGCGCAGACACCCATCCTCCTCAGCCAGGGCATTCCTTTCCTCTATGCCGGAGAAGAAGTGCTTCGCACCAAATACGGCGAAAGCAATTCTTACCAGTCGTCCGACCGCATCAACCAGATAGACTGGACAGCCCTGCAACGCTTTCCCGAACTCTTCCTTTACTATCGCGGACTCATCCAGTTACGCCGCGAACACAAAGCCTTTCGCATGGGTTCTGCCGACCTCGTTTGTTCCTGTCTGCACTTCCTTCCTGCCCCCGCAGGAGTCATTGCCTTCCATCTCGACGGGTCTGCCGTGGGCGACACTTGGCACGACATTTACGTCCTGCTCAATCCACACAAGAAAACCATACAGGTAAAACTGCCCGATGCCCCCTATACCATCGTCTGCAAAAACGGGAAAGTCAATCCGCAAGGACTTTCCACATACCGTGGCAGCAATATTCGCGTAAGCCCCCTTTCAGCTGTGGTGCTGGCACCTTCCCCCTTATCTCTTTAGTTCCCATCTCCACATAACACTCATCCCACAGCCCTTTGTCAATAAACTCCTGCAACAAATGGGCACCCCCTTCCACCAGCACAGACTGGATGCCCTCGGCATAAAGCTGTTCCAAGCCCTTTTCTATGGGTAACGGGCAGACATGGGCTTCAGCATTCCCAGTGTCGTAATGTTCCCGATGCGTAGCTACATATATTTTCGGATTCCTGCCATACCACCGTCTTACGTTCAGCTTGGGCTTGTCCACCTCCCAAGTCCTTCTGCCCACCATGATGGCCTGATGCTCGGCACGACGTTTGTGGCAAATCATCTGTGTGAAGGGTGTGGAAATCGGTCCGTCGATAAAACCATCTGCCGACTGTGCCCATTTCAGGGTGATGAACGGGCGATGCTTTCCGTGAAACGTGAAGAAATGTTTGTTCAACGCCCTGCACTCCTTCTCCAGCACACCTACCGTCACCTCCATGCCAGCCGCCCGCAGTCGTTCAATGCCACGCCCCTGCACCTCGGCAAAAGGGTCGATGCACCCCACCACACACCTCTTGAAACCTTTCCTCACCAGCAGTTCCGCACAGGGCGGTGTCTTTCCCCAATGGCTGCAAGGCTCCAGGCTCACATAGATGGTGCTCTCCCTGAGCAACGGCTCATCTTCTGGTCGCACAGCCGCACACGCATTCACTTCCGCGTGTCCTTCGCCATGGCGCACATGATAACCCTCGCCCAGGATGCGGTCCTGATAGACAATCACAGCCCCCACCATCGGGTTTGGCTGTGCATTCTGCATCCCATTCCTCGCCAGCTGGATGCACCGCTGCATGTATAGTTCGTCCTTGTTCATGGCTTCTTGTTTCTTGGATGATGCAAAAGGATTTCCTCCCTCAAGTGCGTGGTGTCAATATGCATGTAAATCTGTGTCGTGGCGATAGACTCATGCCCCAGCATGGCCTGGATGGCACGCAAGTTTGCCCCTCCCTCCAGCAACGCTGTAGCAAAACTGTGGCGCAGCGTGTGTGGCGACACCGCCTTCTGGATGCCAGCCTTCTCCACCAGCGACTTGATGACGTAGAACACCATCACCCGTGTGAGCTGCTGGCGTCGGGTGTGGCTTACAAACACAAAATCCTCCTGCCCAGGCTTGATGTCAATCAGATTGCGGTCGGCAAACCACAGGTTCAACTCCTTCACCGCCCGTCTGCTGATGGGCACCAATCGTTGCTTGTTGCCCTTTCCCTCCACCTTGATGAACCCTTCGTCCAGGTACAAGTTCGACATCTTCAGGTTGCACAACTCGCTCACCCGCAGTCCGCAACTGAACAGCGTCTCAATGATGGCTCGGTTGCGATGCCCCTCCCGTTCACTCAGGTCGATGCACGCTTCCATCGCATCCACTTCCTCCACCGTGAGCACTTCGGGCAGATGCTTAGCCTTTTTCGGAAACTCCAGCAACTCCGTGGGGTTCGTCTCCTTCAAGTCCGACAGCACCAGAAAATGGTAGAAGCTACGCAGTCCCGACAGGATGCGTGAGAGCGACCGTGGAGCAATGCCCAACTCGTAGAGGGCAGCAGAAAAATGCTGAAAATCCTCCAGCCGCACATCGTCCGAAAGGAAGTCCCGCTGGTTCGCGTTCATGAACTCGATAAACCTGTCCAAATCCCGCTGGTACGCCTCGATGGTGTTCGGGGAAAACCCCTTCTCCAGCTTCAGATACTGGTGGTATCGCCGCAATATTTGTGCACTATCATTCTCCATTGACTTCACCACAGATTTCACAGATTACTCGGATTTTTTAAAACTACGAATTTTACGAATTTTACGAATTAAAAAGATTTGAACGATTTGAACGATTTGAATGATTTCTGCCCGTTAGGGCACTCCTTCATTCTTCATTGGCTACGCCGAGCTAAAGGTTCTTCATTTTTTCCGCTGCAAAGTTACATGATTTTTTTCAAACCCCAGTTAGTTTGGGAAAGAAAAAGAAAGCAGTCGGCAGAAAAGCATCAAATCGGGCCTACAAGTCCACCGCCGTTTTTACGAGACTTAACACTCGTCGAGACGAAACTTTGCAGTTGAAGATTCAAAACACTGCACCTGACGTTTCAAAACTTAACTGCCCGCAGAATCACACTTTCGCGGAGGATATTGCTCTCTGCGGAGGCTGTCACGCACTTTTTCACACATTGTTTGGTTAAAAAAAACTAAGGCGAGAAGCAAAAAGTGCGGCGACTTGCAGGTTGAATGGTTTTTGCTGTATATTTGTGATTATTATTCAGATGTTTCTACTGGATATAGTTAAGAAAGCTATTGTAAAATGAAAAGAATATTAAATCACAAATGGAATGACAAGGGTGTTAGCCTTCGGCGTTTTCTCGTTACCCTCCTTATTGGCTACGCCGAGCTAACGGTTCTTCACCACAGATTTCGCAGATTACTCGGTTTTTTTTTCCTTGGGAATCTGTGCAATCTGAAAAATCTGTGTAATTTGTGGGCATTCTTCATTCTTCTTTTTTTACTCCCCCTGCCTTGTTTTGCCCAATGCCCCGCAACCAATACCGCATTCAAGGCAGGCGAAGAACTGAACTACACGCTCTACTTCAACTGGAAATTCATTTGGATAAAGTGTGGGTCGGCTACCTATACCACCAAGAACGGGACGTACAACGGACAGGCCTGTTACCGCAGCGACCTGCTCTTCCGCACCAACAAGAAGTTCGACAAATTCTTCACCCTGCGCGACACGCTCCTGAGCTATGTCTCCTACGACCTCGTGCCGCTCTACTTTTATAAAGCATCGCTCGAAGGAAAGAACCATCGACTCGAAGAAGTCTGGTACAGCTATCCCCAAGGGAAGTCGCATGCCAAACTGAAATACACCAATCCCTCGGGCGATGTCTTTCCCAACGAAGTGACCCAGCAGGAATGTATCTACGACATGATGAGCATGATGGCGTTGGCCCGATCCTTCGACCCCAAGGACTACAAGAAAGGGCAGCGCCTCCATTTCTCCATGACCAGCAGCGAACTGGTAGAACCGCAGACCATTCTCTACAAAGGCAAGGAAAACTTCAAGGCAAACGACGGGGTGACCTACCGCTGCCTTGTCTTCTCCATGCTCGACTGGGAAGACCGCAAGAAGGAAAAGGAAATACTGCGTTTCTACTTCTCCGACGACGAGAATCACCTGCCTCTCCGCATCGACTTCAACCTGAAGTTCGGCACAGCCAAAGCCTTCTACACCGACGGCAAGAACCTCCGCAACCCCGTCAACTCTATCGTGAAGGAGAAAAAGAAGTAACAGCAGACACGATGAAGCAATACACCGACCTATTTATAGACTTCGACGACACCCTCTACGACACCCGAGGCAATGCCTTCTTGGCGCTAAGGGAACTGTTCGAACACTTTCAGCTGAACCGCTATTTCGACCAGCCCGAACAGTTCTACCAAGCCTACTGGGCTGCCAACGTAAGCCTTTGGGAAGAATACTCCAAAGGACTCATCACGCGCGACTACCTCATCGTTGAGCGTTTCCGCCGTCCCCTCTCCGCCGGCAAAGGACTGGATCACCCCTCCGTTGAATACTGTTTGCAGGTGGGCGACAAATTCTTGGAACTCTGTGCCGACAAACCTGGCGTGGTGGAAGGCGCACACCAGCTGATGGACCATCTGCGAAGCAAGGGCTACCGAATGCACATGTGCAGCAATGGGTTTCACGAAGTGCAGTACCGCAAGCTCCGCGCCTCGCAGCTATTGGACTACTTCGACACCATCATCCTCAGCGAAGATGCCGGAGCCAACAAACCCTCCCCCGTCTTCTTCGACTACGCTTTCCGTCAGTCCGCAGCCATCCCTGTCACTACCCTCATGATAGGCGACAACTTCAGTACCGACATCCAGGGTGCCCTTTGGCGCGGCATCGACACCATCTACTTCAATCGTCACCCCGACATTCCCGCGCCTCTCCCTGTCACCTTCGAGGTTCATTCCCTGGCTGAAATCATGCAGTTACTGTAAGAGATGTAACGTTAAAGAAAATCCGTTCAATCCGTTCAAATTCGTTTCAAAAAGAAAACGTTGCAGCACCACGGCGGGGATACTGCAACGTTTCCTGTTTTGGGGCATCGGCTTCTCAGCTGGTCTATTGCCCGCGTATAAACTATTTATTCACCTTATTTCTCTTACCAGAGGTCGCCGAAAGAGGTATTGTCTTCCATCTCGTAGTCGCCACGATCCTTGGTGAGGATGTCACCAGAATTTTTGATAGTCTTTGAAGGCTCAGCATTCTTGCTCATTGTTATAGGAGATGCTGCGATGGGCATTTCTACGCCGATGTGCTCTACGTGGAGAGCGGGAGTTACATATATCTTTTTCATAATGATGTTTCCTTTCTGTTTGATTGTTTAACAATAATAATTCGTGAATAATTCGTGAATAATTCGTGAATAATTCATGATAATTTATGTTTTACACGAATTGCCATAAATTACCCACGAACCTTTAGCTCGACGAAGTCAATTTTTCATAAATTATTTCTGTTTGATGTTCATTTATTTCACGAGAATTTTCTTTCCGTTCTGGATATAGATACCCTTCAATGGCTTTACCACACGCTGACCGCTGAGGTTGTAGATAACGCCGTCCTTGATGGCGTCAGCAGCCTCGATAGCAGTGATGGCAGTAGCATCTTCACTTTCAAAATTGAAGGTGAGGCGAGACTTGGTTTCAGTAGTGCCGTCAATATAGCACTTGCCAGCAGGAATGGTTGTACCATTAGCAACAGCGTAGAAGCCTACACCGTCCATGTTAGCCAAAGCAAAGATTGTAGAGCCGTCACCTGTAATGCTGCCGTTAGAAACTTTCAAGTAGTTATCGCCAACAGCCTCTGCGCTTGCTTCGACAGTCAATGGATAAGTACCAGCAGCCGCAGCCTTTACAACTACAGGAGTATTGGCAGGAACACTCTCAACCTCTGTCAGAGTAACATTGTCATCACCTACGGCTGAAACAACGTAAGCAGTAACGTCATTGCCAAATGATACAGCCATTGGTGTACAATAGGTGGCATAACCTGTGCTACCAATTGTTACAGTGGGAACTTCTTTGTAAATCTGAACTGCATTTTGGCCAGAGGCATAGCAAGAGAATAAGGTAGAAGTACTATTGTATTTTAATGAGTTGCGTGTGTTATCCCCTAGGAATATAATGGTTGCATCACCGTTTGTGATACTGATAGTGGCTTTTGCATTGTTATCTGGTGTTTCTTCTGTTTTTAAATAGTTGCTACTTGATGATGCAGCATAAAGGTATCCAGCACCAGTATAGAAATACCAAGCACCAGATTCACCTTGAAGAATCAGTTTTTGAACATTTCCGGTAATATCTGTAATAACTTCAGATTTAATAGTTACTGTTTCTTGATCACGATTGTTCGAATTTTGTGTCGTACTCATTGCAACACTTGCGCTTTCATTTACAAGAATGATATTATCACCTTCAGCAAGTATGGTAGCATCTGTAACTTTTACAAAGTAGTTTGTGTTAGGACTATGATTGGCAATAATATTTACAGCTTTTGAGCTTTGGTTACTTACATTTCCATAATTATCAATAGCAACAGCCTTTACTGTACAAGAACTTGTGATTTCAAATGGTTCTGAATAAATAGAAACATTTGCACCAGCCGCCGTAGGTGAAGCACCGTCTAATGTGTATTTGATAGTTACGTTTTGTGTTTCACAGGTGATTGTAATCTTTTCTCCATCGAATTCAATAGTCGGTGCAGCAGGAGGAGTCACCGTGAAAGTGTATGAAGCCACGGCACTGCAATTATTGTATGAGTCAACAGCAATTGCCTTGACGGTAGTTGTATTTGTGATGGTGATTTCCGCTCCGTCGGATACTGCAACCCTTTCGGCATTTTCATTATCGAGCGAAGGTTTTGTGCCGTCTGTTGTATATATGATATCATCAGCATCCCCATTTGTCTGTGACAATGTTAAAACTGTACCTGCATCAACAGTGGTATTAGCTGTTACAGCATTATTTCCGATAGTGAATGTCGGCGCAACGGGAGGTATTATTGTGAAGGCGAATGTAGCCACACCACTTACGGTTGAGGTTTCCTCGCCGTAAATGGCGATAGCCTTGATGGTGGTTGTTGTTCCAATGATAATTTCTTCATCATATTCATAACCATTTTCTAATGTAGGGTTAGTACCATCTGTTGTGTATATAATACGATCGGCTCCGTCTGGTAAAATCAAAGCAACAGTTTCACCTGCTGGCACTTCACCGGCTGCCGGGCTGCAAGTGGGCTTGGCAACGGTGGAAATTTCTTCAAGTGTGACAGCAATAGAAGATATTCTATTCTGTTTAGCAAAAGAAAAATCTACCTGACTTGACTCACCAGTCCATTTCTTATTATCGTTGTCATACTCTCCATCATTAACGGTTATACTTCCATTCCATGTTCCATCAGCTGTGAAATCAATCTGAATGATATTGTAATCCTCAGGAGCTGTAATCTTCAAGTAAGAATCTGCATAGAAACGGACATGTCCGCTGTCATAATAAGTCTTACTTGAAGCGTTTGATTTACAACCTGCAACAACTGTTATGTCATTGGCAGTCAATGTTTGTTCGGTACCATTAGCTCCTGATTCGCTTAATCCAAAAGCAGTTTTGTTAAGACTAATTGATATTGGGGCATCTGTCGAGGGCTGAGACGATCCTGACGAATAGGTCACTTTTACGCTCTTGACGTAGATGGAGTTTGTTGTACAATCAACTGTAAGTTTTACGTTGCCTGATTGTGCAGTAGCAAAATCATATACCAGTGTTCTGTCAGAAGTACCACCTGTTGTAGTGACACTCTTTTCTACTCCGGCGTTGCTGCCGACTTGAATGGTAATACCACCAGCACCCGATGAAGCATTGGTACTGTATGTAACAACAACCTGGGAAATGTCGTTAAAAGATATTGGAGATGTGGCATTGGCACCAGTTGCACTTTTTGTGACCTGTACACCACGACCACTCTGGAGCTGACTACCTTCTTGTCCGTTTGTCCAATTGGCATTAGTATCACCGACTTTTGCTTCCCACGTCTTCGATGTAAAAGTGTAGGTGATGTCTGTTGCCCGTGCGCTTAATCCTACACAGAGCAATGCGCTCATTAAGAGCGTCTTTAACGTAAAATTTTTCATACGCATAAAAGATTTAAAAATGAATGTTTATATATAAATAAAAAATTTGCGCACGAGGTAATTGCAATTCGGGTACAAAGGTACGGCAAACATTCGCAGGGTTAACAACAATTTAGCAAACCTTCTATTTTTTTCTTGTTTGTTAACGTAGATTTCGTGTATTTTTGTAAAAAGACGTGCAAAATGGGGATGTTTATTTAGCTGCAGTAAAAAATGAAGTTTAGCGGACAACAATAAAATAAAACGATTTTTTTGTAAAAATCTGTCATTTCTGTCATGGACTGCTTATTATGTTGATATACAATTGATTTAACCATGACAGATTCTCTGGATAATCTGTCATAATCTGTCATTTCTGTCATGGAATCTGTCATGCTATAGCAGACTGTCAAACAATGATTTAAATGCATCCATGACGGAATGACAGATTTTTTCTTCAAACTCGTATAGAAGAGATTTCCCTATAGGAAGCAAGCCTGTGAAAGATGTAACCATTTCGGTTCTTCCGCCACCGCCGTAGCACTGCATTGCCACGGCGGTGGCAAAGTTCTCTCGCTGCGGTAGCACTGCATTGTCGCTGCGGTGGCAAAGTTCTCCCACGGCAGTAGCAATGCATTGCCACGGCGGTGGCAAAGTTCTCCCACGGCTGTGGCAAAGTTCTCCCAAAAAGCCCTCGCTGTTTCAGTAGTGCCCTGTCGGACATAAATCTCACAAAATCAAATAAAAAAATTTGAATGATTTGATGGATTTGAACAATTTCTTTGCGAGCAAAGCGAGTAAACTCGATAATAGGATTACTAAATTCGTTTTACAAAAAGAAACGTTGCAACACCACGGCGGGATGCAGCAACGTTTCCTTTATATAAAGATGTGTATGGATTATCTGCCAGCGTACATGCTTTCGTAGTATTTTTCGTATTCGCCGCTGGTGATGTTGTCCATCCAGGCTTCGTTGTCGAGATACCAGCGCACGGTCTTTTCGATGCCTTCCTCGAACTGCAGGCTGGGTTCCCATCCGAGTTCCTTCTGCAGTTTGGTGCTGTCGATGGCATAGCGGGCGTCGTGACCCAGACGGTCGGTGACGTAGGTGATGAGGTCGAGGTCTTCGCCTTCTTTGCGTCCGAGCAGACGGTCCACGGTGTTGATGACTACCTTGATGATGTCGATGTTTTTCCACTCGTTGAAGCCGCCGATGTTGTAAGTCTCAGCTACTTTGCCGTTGTGGAAAATCACGTCGATGGCACGTGCGTGGTCTTCCACGAAGAGCCAGTCGCGCACATTCTCGCCTTTGCCATAGACGGGCAGCGGCTTGCGGTGACGGATGTTGTTGATGAAGAGCGGAATCAGCTTTTCGGGGAACTGATAGGGTCCGTAGTTGTTGGAGCAGTTTGTCACGATGGTAGGCATTCCGTAGGTGTCGTGGAAGGCGCGTACAAAGTGGTCGCTGCTGGCTTTCGAAGCGGAGTAGGGAGAGTGGGGGTTGTATTTGGTGGTCTCGTAGAAGAAGTCTTTGCCGTAGGCCAGGTGGTGCTCTGACGAAGAGGCGGTGGTGCTGAAGGGAGGCTCGATGCCTTCGGGGTTGGTCATCTGCAGGGCACCATAGACTTCGTCGGTAGAGATGTGGTAGAAGCGTTTGCCTTCATACTTTTCGGGCAGACTTTCCCAGTAGAGCTTGGCAGCCTGCAGCAGGGAGAGTGTACCCATGACGTTGGTGCGGGCAAAGGTGAAGGGGTCTTTGATGCTGCGGTCCACGTGGCTTTCGGCTGCCAGGTGGATGATGCCGTCGATGTGTTCGTCCTGCATCAGCTTGTAGAAGGCATCGAAGTCGCAGATGTCCATCTTCACGAATTTGTAGTTGGGCTTGCCTTCCACGTCTTTCAGGTTGGCGAGGTTGCCAGCGTAGGTGAGTTTGTCGAGGTTGATGATGTTGTAGTCGGGATATTTGTTGACAAATAAGCGAACTACGTGGCTGCCGATGAATCCGGCTCCGCCTGTAATGACAATGTTACGTTTCATATATTGACTTGTATTGGTTTGTTGTATCTATCATTCTGTTTTCCTTGAGCGAGGCGGGCACATCGATGATGCGTTGGTTGCTGCTGCCTCGGAATCGTAGTGTGGTGTCGCGCAGGTCGAGGACGAAGGGGGAGTCAACCAGCATGTCGATGTGTTCGAGCAGGGGTCGGTAGTTGAGGTTGTCCTTGATGTCTTCCCAACGGTAGCCTGTGTAGCACCAGATGTTGAGTCCCAATTCTGCCTTGATGCGCTGTGCCAGCTGTGCCACGGCGGGGGCTTGGAAGAAGGGGTCGCCTCCTGTGAATGTGACGTTGAAGGCATTGTATCGGATGATGTCCATGAGCTGGTCTTCCGTCATGTCCTTACCTGCATTGGCTGGCCACGACTGGGGGTTGTGGCACCCCATGCAGTGGTGGGTGCATCCTGCAAAGTAGATGGAGGTGCGTAGGCCTGGCCCATCTACGGTTGTTCCTTCTGATATGTCGATGACTCTCATAGATTCTACAGACCCTCTCCCTAACCCTCCCCCTCTATGGGGAGGGGATGCTGTCCGCATGGCTTCTCCCCATAGAGGGGGAGATGTCCGAAGGACAGAGGGGGTCTTTTTAACGCTTTGTTCTCTGCTGCCTCCATGATGGCGCGTTCACCAGGTCCTTTGTCGTTGATGCCTACCAAATGGAGGATGCCGTGGATGATGACGCGGTGGAGTTCTTCGTCGTAGGTGGTCCCTTGCTGTTGGGCATTGCTCTTGACGGTGTCGAGGGAGATGAAGATGTCGCCCGAGATGGTGTCCTTCAGTCCTATCTGAGCCATGTCGTCGCAGTAGTCGAAGGTGATGATGTCTGTATAGAAATCATGCTGAAGGTACTGACGGTTTACTTCCAGAATTTTGTCGTCGTTACAGAAGATATAGGCGATGTCGCCTACTCGTTTGCCGTAACTTTCCGCCACAGCTTTAATCCAGGCGCTGGTTTCTCTCCGCTTGATGTTCGGCATTTTCACTCCATCTGTTTGGTAGCTAATCATAAATTTTAATGAAGAATGAAGAATGAAGAATGAAGAATGAAGAATAGTGATTTGTGTGAATTTTGGCTGCAAAGGTAAGAAAAAATGAAGAATGAAGAATGAAGAATGAAGAATATTTTTACAAAATGAAGAATGAAGAATGAAGAATGAAGAATATTTCTTACCTTTGCAGCCAAAATTCACACAAATCATGACAAAAGATTCCTCATGACAAAAGATTCTTCATTCTTCATTGACTTCGTCGAGCCTCTTACATACTCCTAAAAATCTAAGCCTCCCCGCAGGGGCAACGTCGGCTCGATTTTTATGTCGTCTGTTTCGGGATGCCTGATGATGACAGGTACGATGCTGGCACAAATCGGCGGTGACGGCGATTTTGTAAAGGGAGCTGATGTCGGTTTTCTTGCAGGACAGGAGCGGCGGGGTGTGAAATTCCACGACCGCAATGGACAGGAACGTGAGTGCCTGGAGTTGCTGAAGAATGACTACCAGATGTCTGCCATCCGAATGCGTGTGTGGGTGAATCCGCGTGGCGGTGACTGCGACAAATTTGCACTCTTGGCTATGGCAAAGCGTGTGAAGGCTTTGGGCATGGACTTGATGGTGGATTTTCACTATAGCGATTCGTGGGCTGACCCCGCTAAGCAACCCATCCCCAGGGCGTGGCAGGGGCATAACTATAAGCAAATGAAGAAGGACCTGCGTGATTTTACCATCGATGTGCTGACGCTGTTGAAGAATAACGGTATTGAACCGCGTTGGGTGCAGGTGGGCAACGAGACGGCAAACGGTCTGCTGTGGCCCGTGGGACATGCCGAGCAGAATCCGAAGCAGTACGCGGGCTTCATCCGTGCCGGCTACGATGCTGTGAAGAAGGTTTTCCCAAAAGCCATTGTCATTGTCCATCTGGACCGAGGTCATAAGCAGTCGCTCTATGACTGGAATCTGGATATAGTGAAGAAGTATGGTGGCAAGTTTGACATGGTGGGCATGTCGCTCTACCCCTATTGGGCTATGGACGGTCATCCCGAACTGAATGCCGACGAGATTATTACCGACTGCATGGCTAACATTCGTCATGTCAGCGAGAAGTATAAGTGCGACGTGATGATTGTGGAGACGGGCTATGAGGTGGACGAGCGTCATCCCGAGAAAATGGAAGAAGGCAGGCGTCAGCTTACCCGTGTCATTCGTGAAGCTCGTACCGAAACCGACGGCCATTGTCGGGGTGTCTTCTATTGGGAACCTCAATGCCTGCCTGGTGGCTACAAACTTGGCGCTTTCGACAGTAAAGCCTCGCCGACTGCCATCATGGAAGGATTTGTCGAAGAAACTAATGAAAATGAAGAGTGAAGAGTGGAGAATGAAGAATGAAAATGAAGTATGTAGCAACTATAGGTTTTTTTGACGGTGTGCATTCTGGACACCGCTATCTCATTGAGCGGGTACGGGAAGTGGCTCGGATCCGTGGCCTGCAGTCGATGGTAGTGACGTTTCCTGTGCATCCGCGAAAGGTGTTGCAGGCAGATTATCAGCCTCAGTTGTTGACGACGAAGGACGAAAAGTTGGAGTTGCTTGCCAAGACAGGCGTTGACAAACTGGTGCTGCTCGATTTCGACAGGGAAATGGCTCGGATGACTGCCCGTGAATTTATGCAGATGCTTCATAGGGATTATGCTGTGGAGGTGCTGATTGTGGGTTATGACCACCGTTTTGGTCAGGGCAGGACGGCTTGTTTTGAGGATTATGTGACGTATGGCAAGGAGTTGAGCATGGAAGTGTTGCGTGCCGAGGAACTGAAGGGCGGGGCATCGTCAACGGTGGTTCGCCGTGCTTTGTTGGGAGGCGATGTGGCGTTGGCAAACAGCAAGTTGGGGTATCGCTATTTTCTGCACGGAAAAGTGGTGCATGGTTTCCGGAACGGCACTCGAATGGGATTTCCCACAGCGAACTTGCAGGTGGAAGAAGACAAATTGATACCCATGAACGGTGCATACGGCGTAGAAGTGACCGTGGCTGGCAAAGTGTATCAGGGAATGCTCAACATTGGCCAACGTCCCACTTTGGACAACGGGGAGGAACGGAGTGTAGAGGTACATATTTTCGACTGTCAGATGGATTTGTACGACCAGTGGCTCTGTGTGGAATTTTTGTTCTTTTTGCGGGCAGAAAAGAAGTTCCTGTCTGTAGATGAATTGTGTAAGCAACTTGATGTCGATAAAAGTGATTGCAAACGGATGTTTTCTGTTTTGAATTGACAAAATGGCGTTAATTTTTGGTAAAAAGAACAAAATCTGTCATTGTTATTGTCAATTTCTTTTTCATTTTTTCGTTATCTTTGCAGACTTTTTGACGAAAAAGTAACCTATTAACCACTAACTATTTTTATTTTTTTCTATGCAACCGAAACGTTTTTTCCAATTGTTCACGGCTTTTTTTCTGACTGTACTCACATTTGCCACTCCTCTGTCTGTGGGTGACCTTGATGGAGATGGTAAAATCACAGTGGCCGACATCACTCAGCTCATTAGCATCTATTTAGGAAACACATCGCAGGCTGACGAAGTAGATTTGGATGGTGACAGTATATTGACTGTGGCCGACATCACTTTGCTGATTGAAACTTATCTGAACGATACCGTTCAGACAGACACAATCCTCCCCGACACGACAGTCGTGAACGACACAATTTATGTCACATACAACGACACGGAAGCAACAGTGACGGGCTTGCCGACAGACGGCAGCGTTATTGCCAGTGTGGACGGTGCAGATGTGGTGCTGACCAGTTTGATAACGAACCGAGAAATCTGCTGTGTGCTTTCTGGTCATTCCGATGCAGGTTGCTTTATCTGGAACGGCAACTACAAGATGGCGGTTCGGCTGAACGGGTTGACGTTGACGGGTTCTGCAGAGGAAGCTATTAATATAAGATGTGGAAAACGCATTGCGCTGGAATTGGCTGATGGTACGGAGAACACGCTGTCGGATGCTAAAACTGACGGTGGACAGAAGGGTGCATTCTATACGAAAGGACATCTGGAAATCAGTGGTGGCGGTACGTTGAATCTGAACGGCAACGTGAAACATGGTATTTCGAGCAAAGAATATATGCTCATCAAGCGAACCACCGGCACCATCAACGTGCTGAATGCAGCAAAAGACGGTATTCATGCAGGACAATACTTCAAAATGAATGGTGGAACAGTCACCATTAGCGGTCAGCTTGACGATGCGATTCAGGCAGAAGCCACCACTGAAGCTACCGATGAAGACAACGGTCAGATTATTATCAAGGGTGGCACATTGAATCTGAGCGTTTCGGATGACAAGGCCGATGCCCTGAAATGCGATTCTTCCATGACCATTACCGACGGAATCTTTACCATCAACACCACAGCAGCCGCCAACAAGGGACTGAATGCTGACGGCAACATCCACATTTCGGGTGGAACGATTCACATTACCCAAACGGGTGACAAAATTGTGGATACCGACATCAGTTACTCCACAGGCATCAAAACGGATGGTAACCTGACCATCACAGGCGGTTCGGTCACTATCGTGAATACCGCCGATGGCGGCAAGGGCATCAGTGCCGACGGCGACATTAACATCAATGAAGACAGTTGTGCCGTGGTGCTTGACATCACAGCCAACGGTGCTGGTGGCGTAGCCGAACTGCAGGAGGATACAACAACCACCGGGGAATCAGAGGAAACGAAATCATACGTGGTCTATGTAGCACTACCCACTTCTACAGGTGGTGGTCAAAGACCTGGTCAGCAAAACCGCAACTACTGGACAACGCTCTACCTCTACAAGAGCGACGGTACATTGGTGCAGCAGCTGACTCAAACTGTGACAAAGACTTCTGGGTCAAGCACAAAGACTTTTTACTATTATGACTTCAAGGAAGCCAGCGACGGAACGTATTATTTCAAGAGTGCCGACTATACTTCACAAGGTGGTTGGGGAGGTGGTTCCACTTACGCCATTCAGTCCAACACCTTCACGGGGCCGACTTCTGGCGAAGATTACTACTATGAAATTTCAAACAGCCGAACCACCAGTGGCAGCACTTATATGTTCAGCCTGACCAACGTGACAAACACTTGGAACGGCAGCACTACCGACATCGCTGAAGATTCTGGCGAAAGTTATAACGCATCGGGCATCAAGGCCGACGGCAATCTGACCATCAATGGTGGCACTATTACCGTGAAGAACAGCGGATCCATGTCGAAATCCATCAAAAGCAAGGGCACGGTGACCATCAATGGCGGAAACATTACACTCGCTCCTTCTGGTGCCATGCAAGTTATCAATGCCGATGCCTCCTACAGTTCAGGCGTAAAAGCTGTTGACTTCATTCAGAACGGCGGCACGCTGACCATTACGGCAACGGGTGCTGCGGGTAGAGGTGTTTCGGCTAATAACATTACTACTAATGGTGGCACGCTGAATATTACCAACTCTGGTAACGGGCAGAGCGGCACCAATGATTCCTATACAGCCAAGGGGTTGAAAGCCGATGCTGACATGGTGTTGAATGCAGGTGTCATCACAATCAAGATGACGGGTACAGGTGGCAAAGGCATCAAGTGTTCAGGGGTTTACACCCAAGGTGACAAAACTGAAGGAACGGGTCCTGCCCTGACGGTCACTACGACAGGTTCTGCTTTTGGCAGTTCGGGTGGCGGTAGCGGCTGGGGCATGGGACCTGGTCAAGAAAGCAGCGGTTCTTCAGCCAAAGGCATCAAGGTGCAAGGAACGATTTACCTCTATGGCGGCGAAACAGAAGTCTATACCTCTACCAACGGAGCAGAAGGATTGGAGTCGAAGACCGCTATTTACATTGAGGGCGGCAAGCATTACTTGAAATGCTACGATGACTGCATCAACAGTAGCGGCTGCATCTACTTCAATGGTGGCGTAACCGTCTGCTACGGATTTGGCAACGATGCCGTTGACAGCAATGCGGGCAGGCAGGGGGCTATCACCATTGGCAACGGCACTATCTTTGCCTATACCACTAAGGGCAGTCCGGAAGAAGGATTTGACTGCGACAACAACAGCTATATCGTCATCGACGGTACAGGCATTGCTGTTTCGGCAGGAGCACAGCAAGGTGGTGGCGGTGGCTGGGGAGGTAGCAGTTCAAGCATCGGCAGTGCCACACAGGGTTACTATCTTTGTACCTCGTCCATCACTTACCAGACAGGAAACTACTACACCTTGGCTGATGCTTCGGCTGGCAATCTCTTTACCTTTAGCTTTGAAGGCAAATGCAGTTCGTCGCTCAGCCTTATTACTGCCACAGGCATGAAGAAGGGAAGTTCTTACACCATCAAGTCCAGCACGATAAAACCAACAGACGCCACAACCGAATGGCATGGCGTCTATTTGGGCAGTTCCCATCAGGGAACAACGCAAGTGCTTGGATTTACTGCAGTGCAGTAATGAGTTCTTCTGTCGTAACCAGCTGTTGTTCGCCAGTTTCCATATTTTTCAATGTCACCTTTCCGGCAGCCATCTCTGTTTCACCCACGATGGCAACGAAGGGGATTTGCTTGGCGTTGGCGTATGACATCTGTTTCTTCATCTTTGCCGCATCGGGATAAATCTCAGCACAGATGCCTGCCTGTCGAACCTGTGCCAGGATGGGCAGGCAGAAGTCTGCTTCTGCTTCTCCGAAGTTGACAAACAGCAGTCTGGTGGCATTCACGGCTTCTTTCGGATAGAGATCCAGTTGATTCAGCACGTCGAAGATGCGGTCTGCACCGAATGAAATACCTACACCCGACAATCCTGGCATACCGAAGATGCCCGTCAGGTTGTCGTAACGACCGCCGCCCGTAATGCTGCCAATTTCCACGTCAAGTGCCTTCACTTCAAAGATGGCTCCCGTGTAATAGTTCAAACCACGCGCCAAAGTGAGGTCCAATTCAATGGTGTTGTTCAGCGAAGTGCCCAGTTTGTTCAAGATGTATTCACATTCGGCCACACCTTTCCGTCCGATTTCGCTTTCAGCCAACACCTGCTTCATGGTGGCAAGTTTCTCTGCATTCGTACCACTCAACTGAATGATGGGTTGCAGTTTCTCGATAGCCTCGGCAGGGATGCCATCCTCTGCCAATTCAGCGTTGACAGCCTCCAGCCCAATCTTGTCCAGTTTGTCGATAGCTACCGTGATATCTACAATCTTGTCAGCCTGACCAATTATTTCGGCAATGCCGCTGAGAATCTTGCGGTTGTTAATCTTGATGCAGACACGCACACCGAAACGGGTAAATACCGTGTCGATAATCTGCATCAGTTCCACTTCGTTGAGCAACGATTCGCTACCCACCACGTCGGCATCACACTGATAAAACTCGCGGTAACGCCCCTTCTGCGGACGGTCTGCACGCCAGACGGGTTGAATCTGGTAACGCTTGAAGGGTAAGGCTAATTCCTCGCGGTGTTGCACCACATAGCGTGCAAACGGCACGGTGAGGTCATAGCGTAAGCCCTTTTCGCAGAACTTCGCTGCTAGTTTCTGTGTGCTGGTATGAGCGACCTCGTCGGCAGTCATGCCGTGGAGGAAATCGCCCGAATTTAAAATCTTGAAAAGCAGTTTGTCGCCCTCTTCGCCATACTTCCCCATCAGCGTGGAAAGATTCTCCATGGCAGGCGTTTCAATCTGCTGGAAACCATACAAGGCATACACCTCGCGGATGGTATTGAATATGTAATTGCGTTTCGCCATCTCCACAGGCGAAAAGTCGCGTGTTCCCTTCGGAATGCTTGGTTTCTGTGCCATTTTCTTTACAGTTTTGCGGATTTTTGGCTGCAAAGGTAAGAAATATTTACCATTTACCATTTACCATTTACCATTTTTCACCACAGATTACCCAGATTTCACGGATTTATCATTTGCCATTTACCATTTTTGTGGAAATATTCTTCATTCTTCATTCTTCATTCTTCATTTTTTCTTACCTTTGCAGCCAAAACCTTCAAACACTTTAAAAACCATGAAACGTAAATTACTATCCATTTTCGCAGCATTTTTTGTGCTGACAGGTTTCTTGCAGGCGCAGACTGTAGTGGAAGAAAAACCCCTGCTGACGTTGGCTTGCATTTCTGACATTCACACCGAGCGGTCGCTCATCGACTGTGCTAACCTTGACGACATCGCTGTGCGCGGTTCCTTTTCAAGAACAGTCACCATGCTGAAACGTGACGAGAAGATTGACGTCATGCTGCTTGGAGGCGACTGCACCAGCGACGCAACCATCCCCATCGGAAACTGGGAGAAAGTGCGAGAACTTATTGCCCGCAACACACGTCGGGCATTCCCTTCGTCTGCGATGCAGACCCCCGTGCTCTATGTCACAGGCAACCACGACTACGAGGTGGCAAACTGGGATAACATCCCCAAACCTTATAATGCCGGCGACTACTACACCTTCCCCATGAAGGAAGATATCGGCGAGCTGACTGCTGATGAGGCTTTCTACGAAGAAGCCGACAATGGCAGCTTAGGCACGATGACCCTCTTGGCAGCTTACCACTACGTCATCAACGGCTTTGATTTTGTCATCCTCAACTGCGGCAAAAACTTTTTCAAGAACGCCTGGAACTACATCTATTCCGAAGAATCCGTGCAGTGGGTAGCCGACAAACTGGCAGAAATCTATGCCGACGACCCCGACAAGACGGTATTCTTTGCTCTCCACGTACCCTTCAGCGACTCCAACAGTATCCGTGAACCGTCGAAGGGGATCGCTTCTTCGCCAGGTGAAAAACTGCTGAAGAAGACGCTCAGTCAATATCCTAACCTCATCATGCTCTATGGACATGACCATGGTGGCGACAAAGCCTACATCCGTAGCAAAACATCCCAACGAGTCACCCGTTACGACAAAAACGGAAATGTCATTGCCACGACCGACGAAACCCACATCGACGGTATTGTGCCAGGTATGCCTGACGAACCAGAAGAGGAAATGCCGACGGCTTTTTATCTGAAAAACCGTGGCAACAACCTTTATTTAGGCTATAACACCTACAACTTGGCTCCCATTACGGACAAAACCAAGATTACATTCACCCAGCAGGGCGACAAAGGATATTATCTTGAACTGGATGCAACCAATCCGTCGGCCAGCAGCAACAGCTTCGTGCATATTGGCAGCAACGGATATTTCTCGGGAGGTGACGTTTCATTACTTTATATATATATAATAGATGAAGCCGATGGGCAGAAGGCTCAACGTACCACAAAGCTGATGGCAGGGAACACATACCTGATTGTAGGCAAAAACGGTTCAAACTATTATGCCCTGTCGAATGAAACCTATAATTCGGGAAGTGCCCAACGAATGCAACGAGTGCAAGTGTCTCTTTCGTCCGACTTGGAAACACTCACATTGCCATCAGCCTCCGAAGCCCTGTTGTGGGAATTTGAAGAAATTGTTGCAGGGGAAGAGATTGCGACCACAGCAGATTGGTGCATCCGCAGCTATGCCTCTGGCGAATACCTCGGTTTCAATCCGCGTAACCTCGGCATAGTGACCGAAGCCAATGTGACGACTATAGAAGTGACTGATGCTACCAATGCCGCCTACGCCCTGCGTGTCAGTGGTAGCGGTTCGGAAGCCAACGGCAACTACGTCATCTCCAGTTCCAGCGGACGTTTCTCGGCCAATGCCAACAACTATCCCACCTATTTCTTCAAGGTGACCAAGATGGACGAAACGGGTATCGAGGCAGAGAAAGCAGTCCAACTCGATGCCAACGAAATTTACCTCATTGTAGCTGAAAATGCAAAAGACCGTTCCCAACTTTACGCCCTTACCAATCAAGGCTATCCTGCCACAGACAGCAACCGGCTCATCGGGCTGGGCGTGACAGTTACTGACGGAAAGATTACACTTCCAGCCTCACGCACGGATGCCTTGTGGACACTCGAAAAGCCCGTTTCCGAAGAAGCCGAACCCAGCTTTTTCTCCGCTTTCATGGGTTCTATGCGCTACTACTACAATACGATTGACCCTGGCGACATGCCTGTCGAGACTCCCAACATCGTTCAGGCACTCCTTGTCTATGTTTATGCTGACCGTGTCGAACTGCACATGAAGAACTACAATCGCTCGGGCACCATCAACGGCATTACCGTCAACAAGCAGCTTGCGCCCTATATTTCTTACCGCAAGGTGTCGAGTTTGCCTACCTCCGTACCAGGAGTCCAGTTGAAAGATGTTCACATCGAACCCCTCCAAGCTTATGACTTGATGGGCAGAAAAGTGGCTCATCCCACCTCTCCTGGTGTCTATCTTGTGAACGGCAAAAAGAAGTTGGTGAAATAAAAAAGTGAAGATTGAGGGAAACTCTCTCAATCTTCACTTTTTTCTGCTAAACATCAGGGAAGAGACCGTAGAGGCGGGCATCTATCTGGTCGGTGATTTTTTGGAAATCCTCGGGATTCTGTTCAAACTTGAGGGTATCGCCGTCCACGATGATGTATTTGCCTTTGTAGTCCTTTATCCAATTTTCGTACTTTTCGTGCAAACCCTGCAGAAAGTCCATGCGCATGGATTGTTCGTAGTCACGGCCTCGCTTCTGTATCTGGCTGACCAGCGTGGAGATACTGGATCGGATGTAGATGAGCAAGTCGGGCAAACGCACGGTGCTGATCATGGTTTCAAACAGGCTGAGGTAGTTCGCATAGTCGCGGTCGTCAATCATGCCCATGTCGTGCAGATTGGAGGCGAAGATATAGGCATCCTCGAAGATGGTGCGGTCGAGCACGATGGATCTGTCGGACGCAGCTATCTCCAGCACGTCTTTGTAACGTTTTGACAGGAAAAAGACTTGGATGTTGAAAGCCCAACGTTTCATGTCGGCATAGTAGTCGGAGAGATAGGGATTATTCTCTACAGGCTCGAAATGAGGCTCCCATCCATATCGCTTGGCAAGCATATTGGTTAAGGTTGTCTTGCCGCAACCTATGTTTCCAGCAATGGCGATGTACATGTTTACTATTTACTATTTACTATTTACCATTAGGGTTTTACAATAAATTTCTTTCCTTCTTGAATATAAATACCTGGACGCAGGTTGCCAGCATTCACAAGATGGCCGTCGAGGGTATAAACCGCTGCAGAGGCTTCTGGTTTGCAGGCAGCAGGGAGGGTGACGGGAGTGGCAGGAGAGAGTGTGCGGTGGCGCAAGGCTGAACGCACAGCATACCAGGCTGGCTTCTTTGCCAGTCCTGCCGTGTAGAGCAGAGGGTTAGAACCGCTGCGCCAACTGTCGTTATCCTTCAGTCCCCAGACGACCATGTAGGGGCAATTCTCGTTGTTCAGCACGATGTCGGTCACCACTCGGTAAAGACGAGCCTGTTCAATCAAGTCTTTCTCACCGGTGGAGGGAGTACCCATGTCGAGTTCGGTGACGATGCACTTCAAGTCAACTTCAGCGAAGCGGCGGATGGTGGCATCCAGTTTGGCAGAATCGACCTTTTCCAGGGAGAAATGGCATTGCAAACCCACTCCGTCAATGGGGATATGGTTCCGTTTCAGTCGCATGGCAAGATTGTAGAAAGCCACAGATTTGGCAACTCCCTGGAACTCCACGTCGTAGTCGTTGAGGTAGAGCAGGGCAGTGGGGTCGGCACGATGAGCATAGACAAAGGCCGAGTCGATGTAGTCGTCACCGATGGCTCGTTGCCACACATTCTGACGCAAGGTGTAGCCATCAGGATTGGAACGGATGATGGATTGGTCGTCATCCAGACATTCGTTCACCACATCCCATTCTGCCACATTGCCCTTGAAGT
The DNA here is from genome assembly GCA_902802265.1 of uncultured Bacteroidales bacterium. Classification (GTDB taxonomy): domain Bacteria; phylum Bacteroidota; class Bacteroidia; order Bacteroidales; family Bacteroidaceae; genus Minthosoma. The sequence goes on from CADCLN010000005.1 coordinate 126,068, forward strand.
GTTTCATCACCTGTGTGATATGTTCTTTCAAGATTTGCAAAGCCTCCGTGCGGCTCCAGTTCTTGTCGTTCTTCTTGCCGTCGCTGCTGACCCACTGAGGCTGCTGCTGATGCCATACCAAGCAGTGGCCACGCACCATCATCTTGTTTCGTTTAGCATAATTGACCAGATTGTCGGCTGCCCAGAAATTAAACTCGCCACGGTTGGGCTGCAAATTGTCCATCTTCATCTCGTTTTCAGATACCAGCATATTGAACTGCCTGCCTGCTTCCTGTGTTTCAGCCAGATTCGTGTTCGTGATGTCCGTTTTCCAAGTGCAGAGTGCCACGCCAATGTATTTGCCGTTCTGCTCAGCATAGTCGCGCAGGGTACGGTTGTCAGAAGCATCGTCGATGCCGTCGTCATAGAAAGCCCCCATAGTGTCTTCTGGGTTGTCGGGATTGTCAGGGTTGTCGGGATTGTCAGGGTTATCATCGTTGTCCAGCGAAGAGAGTACCAGCACCAGTTCGTAAGATCGGTCAGTCAACCGTTCCTCTATCTGCCAAGTGTATTTCTCGGGCTTTAGCAGGTTGAAGTTCCAGTCGCCCGTCTTGCTCTTGGCTGTGAGCAACGTAAACTCGTCGCCCACCTTCAATTCAGCCTTGGGGTCGATGGCAATCTGAATCTGCGGCATCTTGTCGCCCTGGCTGAAATCCTCGTTCATGCTGGAATACCTCAGTGCGCCGTTCACCACAAGTTGGTCATGCAGATTTGCAGCGGACACCTTGAAACGGAGCGTGGCTGCAGGGTGCAGGGTGAGATTCGTGTTTTTGGTCGTGGTGGCATAGTTCCTGAGTGTCAATGTGCCGAAAGTGCCGTCGCCTGGTTCAATGGTGCCATAGTTGTCAATGCTGCCGCCAATGCTGCCCGTACCGCCCAGCACACCTCCACTGAAGATGTAGGCAATGGCTTCGTTCTCGTTGGCTTTCGCACCCAAACCGCCGCGCAGTTTCTTGCTTTGTGCCTCGGCGCGGTTGTTGTTGACCATCACACATCCCTCCAGCACACGGAGTGAACCGCTCAGATAATTGTCATTGCCCGTGATGCGGTAAGTGCCACTGCCCTCCTTGATGATGCCCAGCGGTGTGTCATCGCGGTAGTCCGTCGGAGCAATCTTCCCTGCCAACGTAGCATCGCTGTTCAGCCCCCCTAACAGGTAGTAAGCAGCCCGCGAGTTTTTCATATAGCCCTGCAGCGTGGAACCCGCCTCCGTCTGCAAATCGCCGATGCGGAAACCCGCGCCAGCCGTGTTCGCCTCGCAGCAGATGGTTGCCCCGTCGTGCAGGGTCACATGGTTGTTTTCCATCGACGTGTTCACCTTGCCCCCCTTCAGGTCGTTCTCGATATTTTCGGGCGAAAAAGACTTGCCGCCGTGAGCCAGTACCACGCCGTAGAAACCCGCCTTTGGTGCATTTTCGGGGAATGGATAGATGTGGATGTCGCCACGGAAACTGGCCCAGTTCGGCCATTCCGCGCCCTTCTCTGTGCCCAGATAGCAACGCTCGCCACCAGCATACAGGTTCAGCGTTCCAGTGCCAGAAATGGTTGAACTGAAATAACAGTAGCGTGCCATCTTCACGTTGATGGTGTTACCCTCCTTCAGCGGGATGTTTCTGTTGTAACTCACATAAGTTGTCGAAGTATTGTTTCCGCTGATGTCAATCGTGCGCTCTGCTGCCACCACATTCAGGGCAGACAGTAAAATCGCAGAAACAATAGCCATAAATTTCATTTTCATCTCTTTTTTGTTATTTCATTTTCCATTGACTTCGTCGAGCCTCTTACATACTCCCAAAAATCTAAGCCTCCCCGCAGGGGCAACGTCGGCTTGATTTTTATGTCGTCTGTTTCGAGGGTTCAAAACATTCTCATCACTCGCTTAATGCCATCCACCAGGGCATCCACTTCCTCCTTTGTGTTGTAAAGTGCAAAAGAGGCACGGACAGTGCCCTCAATGCCCAGGCGGTGCATCAGCGGTTCTGCACAGTGGTGCCCTGTACGGACGGCGATGCCCAGACGGTCGAGCAAAGTGCCCATGTCAAGATGGTGAATATTGCCCACTTGGAAACTGATGACAGCGTCGTGGTGCGGACCGTAAATCTTCATCCCCTCTATCTCCCCCATCTGCAGGGCTGCATAGCGGGTCAGCTCTTGTTCGTGCGCGTAGATATTCTCCATGCCGAGGGCAGAAACATAGTCCAGAGCCACCGCCAAACCATGTACAGCCACATAGTCTGGCGTGCCAGCCTCGAACTTGTAGGGAAGTTCATTGTAAGTGGTGTGTTCGAAGGTAACTTTCTTAATCATCTCCCCGCCGCCCTGATAAGGAGGCAGTTTTTCCAGCCATGCTTCCTTGCCGTAAAGCACACCGATGCCCGTGGGACCATAAATCTTGTGTCCCGAAAAGGCAAAGAAGTCGCAGTCCAGGTCCTGCATATCCACCGCGAAGTGCGGTGTCGATTGCGCACCGTCAATCAAGACGGGAATACCTCTGTCATGAGCCATCCGGACGATTTCCTTGACAGGATTGACCGTACCCAGCACATTGCTGACATGCGTGCAGCACACTATCTTCGTGCGGTCATTCAGCAGCCTGCCGTAATCCTCCAACAGCAGTTCGCCGCCGTCGGTCATCGGAACCACCCGCAGCCTTGCCCCCTTCCGTTCACACACCATCTGCCACGGAACGATGTTGCTGTGATGCTCCATGGCGGAAACGACGATTTCGTCGCCCTCGCCGATGAACGCCTCGCCAAAACAGAAAGCCAGCAGGTTAATGCTCTCCGTTGTGCCCCGCGTAAACAGCACCTCTGCCGTGCTTCGGGCATTGATGAAGTGGCGCACCGTCTCGCGTCCCTGTTCATGCAGGTCTGTAGCCTGCTGCGACAAGAAGTGTACCCCACGGTGCACATTTGCATTCACATTATAATATTCCCCCACCATCGCCTCCACCACACAGCGAGGCTTCTGCGTCGTCGCCCCATTGTCGAGATACACCAGCGGTCGCCCATATACCTGACGGCTCAGAATGGGGAAATCATTGCGTATATGTTCTATATTGTACATCGAAACAACATTTGACTCTATTTACTATTTACCATTTACCATTTACCATTTCCTGTCCTCCCCCTAGAGGGGGAGCTAGAGGGGGTCCTAGAGTGGGTCTTCTATTTTTTTTCAGCAAATTTCGTTATTTTATTTCATTAAACAAATAAAATGTCGTATTTTTGTGGCGAAATTTATAAAAAACGCAAAACCATAACCCCGATAACCGTAAAACCATACAATCTATGAAACGAATATTATTGCTGATGACAGTTGCACTGACTTTCGCTTCGCTCAGTGCACAAGAGAAATTCAAGCCATACGGCTACCTGCAATTGCAGGGAGGAGTAGGCACCACATTCACCAACGTCTGTCAGAACAAAATCCTTTCGCCCACCTTCACCGTCGGAGTTGGCGTAAGAGCCATACCCCAGGTGGGACTGCGGCTCAACCTGAACGGCTGGCAGTCGAAAGGCGGCTTTGCCAGTATCCCCGACAAGTACAAATTCAACTACTTCAACGCAGACGTCGATATCATCTTCCACCCCATCGACCTCTTCACCAAACGTTGGGACCGCTTCTTTGATGTCGGCATCATCGCCGGTTTCGGCATCAACCACGCTTGGAACAACAACATCAGCAGTCTGCCCCTCACCGCCGTCAAGGAGGACATCAGCAACATCTGGGGCAACGACCTGCAGCAGACCAGCTACAACGGCACTTCCTTCCGCATGGGTATGATGTTCGACTTCCGCCTCTCCCGCCATTGGCTCATCGGACTCGAAGCCGACATCAACGCCATGGGCGACGACTGGAACGCCAAATACCAGAAGGAGAAGCGCGACTGGATGCTCACCACCCAGCTCTCGCTCACCTACCGTTTCGGCTTTTCAAAGAAAAAAGCTACCACTCCCTCCAAACCCCAGGAAATTGCTGAGCCACGTCCCCAAGCCACAGGCTCCATCCCTGTAAGACCTGTCACCACCCCAGAACCCAAAAACATCAAAACTCCAGAACCTCAGAACGTCAAAACCCTGAACGAAGTTCTGCAATACCGCATCAACGAAACCGAAGCCACCGCCACCATCGTCATTGACAAAGTGGTGGCATGGATCAAGAACAATCCCAAGGGGAAAATCTTCATTGAAGGCTATGCCGACAAAGGCACAGGCACTCCCGCCATCAACATGAAATATGCCCAGCAGCGAGCCGACAAGGTGGCTGCCGCCCTCCGCGCCAAAGGAGTTCCTGCCGACAAAATCACCGTCAACGTCTATGGCGACACCAAGCAACCCTTCACCGACAACGACCAAAACCGCTGTGTCATTATTATAGGCGGCTGAAACAAAGCAGTAAATATATTGAAGGTTCGCTGGGTCCTTTTCACCACAGATTACGCGGATTAGACTAATCCGCGTAATCTGTGAAATTTGTGGTTTTATTACTTCTGAAAGTGGAGTAATGCAAGGTCGGGGGTAAAAGAGTCAAGGATTCTTTGTCAATCGAATCATTCGCTGTTTTTCATTACGCACACGTTCAACTTTTAGTTTGGTCAGTACCCGTCCCAGTTGATTCAGAGTCATCTGCTTTTTGAAACCTGGGCACTGACGTAGTTCGTTCAGAATCTCCACGGCCGTGTACCACTCGTTTTCACCCGACAAAGGCAAGTGAAAGCGAGAGAGCAACAACTGTTCCAACGGCGACTGTTCGTCGAAGTCCTGATTCGTCTCGTTGATGTGTGTCTCGTCGGCATCGTCAATCCAGTAGCGTTCACCATTCGTGATGAGGTGCATCGCCTGTGCATATAGCTGCTTATAATTGATAACCTCGTCTGTACGGATAGGAGCCTCCACTTCCACACAGAAATAACGGCGCGAACCTGTGGGGTCGCGCAGAATCTCATGCTGATTGCTCGTACCCATGAACGAAGCATAACGCCGTTGCGACTCAATCTTCTGACTATAAGCACGACGCAGGTTCACTACAGGCTTTTGGAATAAATGCTTCACAAAGGCAAACTGCCGGTCGGTCAGCTGGTCAAACTCGTCAATGTTGATGAGCAGGAAGCGACCCAGATGGCGTTCCGCCTCCACATTGTTCCGAAAATCTATGCTGTCCGTAAAGTATGCCGCAAGTTCAGGCGGCAAAATCATGCGGCAGAACGTGGATTTCCGAAAACCTTGTGGACCAATCAGTATCGGTACCGTACTGTTGCCATGCGACGCATCATAGCCCAGCCAGTGTGCCACCATCGAGAGGAACCATCGACGGAACAGCTCCTGCCAATAAGGATTCTTGGTAGGAACCATCGACGCCAGTTGCTGAATATGGTCGCACCCGTCCCACGTACCGACCTCTTTCAGCAAATAATGCTCCACGGGATTATAGCGGGGCGTATAATTGGAACAAATCAGCGACTTCACTTCCGAAGCAAAAGCCTCAATCCCTTCCACGGCAGCTTCATGCACAATGGTGTTGTAATCCTCATTGCCCATCGGCTTGTAGGTGAAACGAATACTCTTCCGCACCCGATACTCATAACTGCTCGTCACTTCGTTGAACCGAATATCATAGCGGCGCGGCATAAATTCACGCAAACGTAACGCCGCCTCCTGCTTTTTCGGCATCCCCGACGTGTAACCCGTGCGGCGGTTCATCTCATAGACATTACGCACCGTCGCACGAATTTCCGTCACGTCAGCCTCACGCAACATGCCATGCAGTCGGTTCACCGTTTCTTCCTCTGGCAGTCCCGCTTTCAGACAATAATCAGCCACACACATCACCAAAGCCCACGGGTCGCTTTCGCCATGTACCCAGTCACCCATTTCGCGCAGTCCGTTATGGAAAGCCGCATTGAACAAAGTGCTGCAAGTGTAATAATCCATCAGCCTTCCACCTTGTCCGTGGGCATTGCTTAAGTTTATGGACGCCAGTTCATCAGTAGGCATGGCAGAGGGTTGTTCCAGCACCAAAGGCATCGCCTTCAGGTTGACGTAGGGGGTGGCATCCACCGTCCGGCGAAATGATACATCCAACCGAGGCGGAACCACTGTCAGCGAATAACTGAGCGAAGGCGTGTAGTATTTCACTGCCAATTGGTAGGCATGAGCATGAAACATAGCCGCTTGCTGCTCGTTCTGGGGTAATGATCCGTCTGGCAAAGTGGCTCTCACCAGAATCTTTACGCTTGTACCGCAACTCCCCATAAAGGCTGCCAATGTCTGTGGCAACACCGCCGCCTCCCGCTTCACAGTCTCCACCTCCACGGCATTAGACAGACCATCCGCCTCCAACAGCAGCCATCCGTTGTAGGCGCAAAACACCACCTCTCCGTCTGGTCGCTTCATATATTCAGCCCCCACGCAAATGCGCGGAATACGGTCAATGTAATTAAATCGCTCAGGATGCCCCACGATGTAAGGCATTGTCTCCCTGAACTTTGCCACATACCCACTACGGCTGTCAGTCTTGATACTTTCCAAGAACTGTCCCAAATCCATTCTTGACATCGAACTTTTTCCTCGCCCTGTGTCTTTCGTTGAAATTGTAATTTTCCCCATAAGAAATAACATTTTAATCGTTAATAATACAACAATCTTGTACAAGGGAGCCATTCTTACCCCCTTTTTCGCTACAAATTTACAACATTTTTGTGTAACTGCCAAACAAAATTAAAGTTTTTCACAAAAAATCTGTCATTTCTGTCATTGTATTTATAACTAATTGATATACAATTAGCTAAAACGTGGCAGATTATAGAAAAATCTGTCATAATCTGTCATTTCTGTCATGGAATCTGTCATGTCTTTAACTGACTACAAAACAGTCTATTAAATAGGGTTAATGACGGAATGACGGATTTTTCCGCATAACTCGCATAGTAAGAAACCAATTCATCGGATGCAGCACTCATTCTGCGACATGATTCTTCCACCCATTCATCAGGAAAGTTATCCAGCTGTGGTACGATAACTATCCCACTGTGGTGTGACAACTATCCCACTGTAGTGCGATAACTATCCCGCTGCGGTGTGACAACTATCCCACTGTAGTGCGATAACTATCCCGCTGTAGTGTGATAACTATCCCGCTGTAGTGCGATAACTATCCCGCTGTAGTGTGATAACTCTCCCGTTGTGGTGTGATAACTGTTTGCTTTATTTTGTCGCGTTCAAATCCTTTCACCTTGGTGTATTCAGGCAATTGTTTCCTTTGCCTTGCAATACTCAGGGATATGGTCAGGTCTGGATATTTCCCTTCTACCAATCCTCGCTTCAAAAGATTCTTGGCATCACTTTCATTCAGTCGGTGTCCTTTCTGCACAGCATCAAGCAAGAAATCTCCAGTGTCTTGTCATGCGCACCCAACACAAGGAAGCCGCCCTCCACATTGGCGATAGCCGACACATAGGGAATCACATCATCCTTCTCGTCCCCACAGAACGAGTTCTTCAAATTCTTAAATTCTTTCTACTCACATCGAGCATTTTCCTGTGGATACTTGCAGAGCAGGTATTGTTGTAATTCGAGTCCGGTCATATAATTATGGTTCATCCGACAAATGCATAGTTAATCAACAAATAAATGAATAATAAGAAAGATAGCTAAGATAAAATCACTACCTTTGGTTACCCCTAA
>CADCLN010000006.1 GCA_902802265.1 uncultured Bacteroidales bacterium
GACCATGACAGTTTTTTTCGGGAATCCGTCATTGATAATTCCATTGGTTATCAGCACAATGAACGGCTGATGACAGAATGACGGATTTTTGCCGGAAATCTTTGTTTTTGCTGGTTTTCATGCAGAAAATACCCCTGCCTGTACAAAAAGGTTGTGCAGGCAGGGGAAAAATCTTTGGGGGATTTGCGCGCCATTGCCCGTAAGAGAAGGGATGCACTAACTTCTTGGAGTTACGGGCAGACAGCGCGAACAGAGTAACCGCGCTGTCTGCCTTCGATGCTCCAGCCCATATCGCTCGAGCGGAAGTACAGGCTGTAGGCTCTGTTGTCTTTGCCCGGGCAGATCGAACTCGACCAATAGTTGCCGTAGTCGTCCACGTCGGCGAGGACTTTGTTGTAGCGGAGACCAGCGGCGGGCAAGAAGATGGAGTTGCCATTCGAACCTGTCACTTTCTGGCCGTACACACCGTTCTGGGTTGTCCACTCCCAACTACAATTATCCTTGAGTTCTTCTATTTCATCAAATGTCGGCATACGCCATGTACCACCCCAGTTTGCTTGGGCTGTATCGTCTTCGGGTTCAAGCACTGTTTTATTGTCAACGGTGCCAAATCTGCTGTCGGTACAGTATTCGGTCAGGGCAACGTGCGAGCCATCATTGCACCACATGTAGTTTGACCAGTCATAATAATCTTTCGACCAAAGTTCGCCCCAGGCAAAGTAATCGCCATACTCTTCGGGAGCATTTGCACCCACATTCATCGTAGCCCATTTCACGGAGAGACCCAGGTCCACATACTCGTAACCGTTATTGTAGGCCTTGGCCGTATAGACGATGGGCGTATCGCCGCCTGAGGGCAGGATGGTAAGATAGTCTGCCGTGACGTAAGGCAGTTTCAGGGTCATGACGGGGATGCCGTCTGGATTGAAGAAGAACACATACCCTTGTATGGGCAGGTACTTGTAGGTACAGTCGGTCAGGTAGTCGGTGGTGCCGTCTTCACGGAACGTGATGCTTTCCGTACCCGAATTGTTGTACCATGTGCCCACGATGCGGCTGTTGTCCTCCATGAAGGGGTCAACGGCGGGGCTGACGGTTTCCGTCTCGCCTGTGAGGTAGCCGTCGATGAGCAAAGTGACATCTTCCACATCGAGGTTGTCGTTGTGGTTCAGGTCGCCATTAATGACCTGCGCGTTCATTGTGATAGCTGTCAGAAGTGACAGCAGAAAAACAGATAGGCTTTTCATGATTCTTTACTTTTTTAAGTGGCCCATATTTTATTTTGTGCGCAAAGATACATCATTCCGCACAAGCATCCAAATTTATCTGGGGGGAAAATCGATTTAAGGGTATAAAAATAAAAAAAGGGATACCGCCGTATCCCAACCTTTTGTTAACCTTAAATCTAATACTATGAAAAACACGTTGCAAAGGTAGGGACTTTTGGGAAATCTGCAAAGAATGTGCGCGAAAACATTCAAAAAACATTGAATTTAATGATTTAAATCAATAAAAGTTGTCGCACACCCGCAAAAATTGTCTTTTTTATCGTTGCAAACAAATTTTCAGGAGAAAGGAAAAAGAACAAGAAAGTTGAGGCAATTCCACTCAGGAAAAACGATGTTTTAACGATTGTTGTTAAAGCATTAACGATTGTTGGTGCAGAAGATTTTGGCAGAAAGCAGAAAAAGTTGTACTTTTGCAGCGGAAATTAAAAAACATCTATAAAAATAATATTTATTATGAAGAAATTGCTTATGACTATCGCCGCAGCTGTGTTTACAACACTGTGCAGCTGCCAGCAGGGGGTAACTCCTGCAACCAAAATGACTAACGAAGAACTGGAACAGGCTCTTACACCTTTCTTTGAAAAGATTAGTGCGCTCCCTGAAGATGACCCTGAATCGGAAGGCAAAATCTTGGACATGGCAAAGGAGTTTGTTGAGCAAAACGAAAACGAAGCCGGTGTCTATGTGGTTCGTACCGTGTTGTCTCAATTGATGCCTAAACCAGATTTGATTGCTTTTATTGAGAGCAAAGATTTTCTGAAGAACGACTCCACCATCATGGAAACCAGAAAGGCTTGGGATGTTCAGATGGCAACGAACACGGGTGCCATGTTCAAAGATTTCGAAGCAGAATATAAAGGGAAAACCACGAAGCTGAGCGACTATGTAGGCAAAGGCAAGTATGTGCTGGTGGATTTCTGGGCAAGCTGGTGTGGCCCCTGCCGCATGGAAATTCCGAATATCATTGCTGTATATAATGCCTATAAGGGAGACAACTTTGAAGTGCTGGGTGTAGCAACATGGGACAAGCCTGAAGATACGCAGAAAGCCGTTAAAGAGCTCGGCATTCAGTACCCACAGATGCTGAATGCGCAGACGGCTGGTTCCGAAGCTTACGGCATAGAAGGAATTCCGGAAATCATTCTTTTCGCACCAGACGGCAAGATTGTTGCGCGTGGACTTCGTGGCGAAGAAATAGAAAAAGCCGTCAAAAAGGCATTAGGTAAATAACGTGAAACAGACGAAGGACGAACTCCTTGCAATGGTGCGCAATGGTGCACAGACGATGAGCCTCAGGCAGAAACTGCGGCTCATCGTTCTATTGAGTGTACCCTCCATGATTGCTCAGCTTTCATCTGTTGTCATGCAGATGATTGACGCTGCCATGCTGGGGCATTTGAGCACCAACGAAGCAGCCTCCGTAGGACTGGTCAGCACCACCATCTGGCTGTTTGGCGGATTCTGCTCAGCTGTCGCCTCTGGTTTCTCTGTACAAGTGGCACACCATGTAGGAGCCAACGACCAGGCAGGAGCACGCCGAGTGATTCGTCAAGGCATGGTCACCGTGGGCTGTTTTGCCGCGATTATGACCTTGATTGGCATCTTGATAGCCCCTATCCTACCCGTTTGGCTGGATGCCAAAGAAGAAATACGTGCCGGAGCCACCGAATATCTGACCATCGTCTGCTGCGCATTACCTGTGCTTGCCATGGATATGCTGGCAGCAGGTAGCTTGCGATGCAGCGGCAACATCAAAATCCCCAGCATGTTGAACACGATGATGTGCTTCTTGGATGTGGTGTTCAACTACATTTTTATCTTCCAGTTCCACATGGGAATCCTGGGCGCAGCCTACGGCACTTTCCTGGCATACTTCATCACCACGATCTGTATGCTATACGCTCTGGTTGTGAAAGACAAGATGTTGCGTTTCTCCTTAGACAACATTCAGAATTTCAAGCCTACCAAGATGACGTTGCTGAAAGCTTTCAAAATCGGCAGCCCCATCGGACTGGAACGTGGTGTGATGTGTGGTGCACAGATTGCCATCACAGGCATCATCGCTCCCCTGGGCAATGTCGCCATCGCAGCCAATATGTTTGGCATCGAGGTGGAAGGCCTTTGCTACATGCCTGGCTACGGTGTGGCTGAAGCCGCCACCACCCTTGTGGGACAGAGCAAGGGAGCCAAACGCGAAGACCTGATGCGCAGTTTTGCCTGGATAGCCATGGCCTTGGGCATGAGCATCATGGCCGTGATGGGCATCATCATGTGGATTTTTGCCCCCGAAATGATGGTCATCATTACCCCAGAAGCCGATGTCATTGCTTTGGGAACAGAAGTGCTGCGCATCGAGGCTTGGGCAGAACCAGGCTTTGCTGCAGCCATCGTTGCCTACGGCGTATTTGTCGGCGCAGGGAAGACGCTGGTTCCGAGCATCATGAATGTGGCAAGCATCTGGATTGTACGCCTCACCCTGGCAACCATTCTGGCTCCAGTCTTAGGGCTGAAAGGCGTGTGGATTGCTATGGCGATAGAACTTTGCTGGCGCGGAACTTCATTCATTATTAAACTGACAAGAAGAGGCTGGAGCAAAGTCAATTCATAATATACAAAATCATCATTTAACACATGACCATCATTAAAGACAAGGAATTCGGTGGAGAACGTCCGCTCTATGCTTCCCACGACCTGCGACTGGAAGGCGTAACCATCCATCTGGGTGAATCGTCCATCAAAGAATCGAGCAACATCGAGGCAGAAGGCTGCACCTTTGAAGGCAAATATGTCTTTTGGGAAACAGACGGCTTCAAGATCAACAACTGCTACTTTGCCGAAAGCGCACGTTCCAGTCTGTGGTACAGCCGAAACTGCCGCATGGTAAACTGCCGCTGCGATGCCCCCAAACTGTTTCGCCGAATGGACGGCATCTATGTGGAAAACACAGACTTTCCCAACGGTGAACAATTCCTGTGGGACTGCAAGAACATCAAGTTGAAAAACGTAAAGATAGAACAATGTGACTACGTCTTCATGCATAGCGAAAACATCCGCATCGACCATTACCACCAAGAGGGGAACTACGGTTTTCAGTATGCCAAGAACGTGGAAATCCACCATGCCGTCATCAATTCAAAAGACGCATTCTGGGAGTCGGAGAATGTCACCATTTACGACAGTGAAATCAATGGCGAATACTTTGCCTGGTACGGCAAGAATATCCACTTGATTCGCTGTCATTTGACGGGTGAACAATTGCTTTGCTACGTGGACGGCCTCACGCTGGAAGACTGCACCTTTGGTCCCGATGCCAACCTGCTGTTTGAATACTCCACGGTGAACGGAAACATCAAGGGAAACGTCACCAGCATCAAGAACCCCACCAGCGGCCACCTCACCGTGGAAGGCCAATGCGGGGAAATCATTTGGGACGAAAACCAGAAACAGCCAGCTAACGCCACAGTACAAATCATTCCATAAAAACCTTATAACAAACTTCATTATGAACAACATCAAAACTATCGGCATTCTGACCTCTGGCGGCGACGCCCCTGGCATGAATGCAGCCATCCGCGCCGTGACGCGAGCAGGCATCTACAATGGTTTCAACATCAAAGGCATCTACCGTGGTTATGATGGACTCATCAAGGGCGAAGTGAAACCCTTCACTACAGAAGATGTCAGCGGCATCATCACACGTGGCGGCACCATCCTGAAGACGGCACGCTCTAAGGAATTTATGACCATGGAAGGTATGCAAAAAGCCTACGAAACCTGTCAGCGTGAAGAAATTGACGCACTCATTATCATTGGCGGCAATGGTTCATTGACGGGTGCCCGCAACTTTGGCATGGAGTTCAACTTTCCCGTCATCGGTCTGCCAGGCACCATCGACAACGACCTTTACGGAACAGATGCAACCATCGGCTACGACACCACCATGAACACCATCATGGAGTGTGTGGACCGCATCCGCGACACAGCCAACTCGCATGAACGCATCTTCTTTGTCGAAGTGATGGGACGTGATGCAGGTTTCTTGGCACAAAACTGCGCCATCGCCTGTGGAGCCGAAGCAGCCATCGTGCCCGAAGAAACAACCGACGTGGACCAGCTGGCAGCCTTCATGGGACGTGGCATCCGCAAATCAAAGAAGTCCTGTATCGTCATAGTCTCGGAAAGTCCCAAGTGCGGAGCTCTGTACTATGCCGACCGTGTAAAGAAAGAATTTCCCGAATTCGACGTGCGCGTCTCCATCCTCGGTCACCTGCAACGCGGCGGTTCTCCCTCTGCCCGCGACCGCATCCTTGCCAGCTGCATGGGAGCCGGAGCCATCGAAGCCATCATGCAGGGACAGCGCAACATCATGATAGGCTACCGCTTCAACGAAGTCGTCTATGTGCCCTTCTCTGAATGTATCCGCACCGACAAGCGTTTCGACAAACGCCTCATCACCGTGCTCAACGAACTGTCCATCTAACCAAAATCATTGTTCCGCGGCAACCAGACAGCAATCTGTTCACATACCCTGAATTTATGAAACAAGAAATCAATCCCAAGGAAACCTGTCGGGCAAAGGCATTCGAACTGTGGATGACATCACCCAATCCGATGGTGACGCTCACTAAGACATTCGACGTGACACGGCTGTATAAGGCAAGCCGACGACGTGGGCTGAAATTCAACATGCTCCTCTGCTGGTGCATCGGCAAAGCTGCCTGCCAGATGGAAGTGTTTTACTTGTTGCCAGAGAAAGGAAAGCTATATCAGTACGACTGCCTGGCCATCAACGTGATAGTAAACAACAAAGAGGGTGACATCTGCTCGTGCGACATCCCCTATTCTGACGACTTGGAACAATTCAGTTCTGACTACGACAATCTGACACAATCAGCCTACACATCCTGCCAAAGCACTTTCGTGGATGATGCGATAATCATAGGCACTTCGGCGATGGTTACGACCGAACTCGATGCTATCGTCAACCAATACTCCGAAAAATTCAATAATCCGGTAGTGATGTGGGGCCGTTACCGCAAAGGCTGGCTAAAAACCACCCTACCCATCTCCTTCCACTTCCATCATGTGCAGATGGACGGCGGACATGCTACGCGGTTTCTGGAAGAACTGCAAAAGACAATCAATACGGTGTAATTTTTATTACCAACGATTGAAAAGCTCAATAGTAAATTTACACTCAAAGGAATCGTAGCGTGCATTGAGGAAACTGGCAAAGAAGGCGGTGGAGAAAAATTTGCACTTGAATCCGTACCCCACTTCGCAATAGCCTCGAATACGCTCAATGTTCAGAAGGCTGAAATATAGTCGTTCAGATTCAATGAAACTTCCGACGAAAGGAACCCATGCCAAGGCAAGCAAAGGTGTTTCATAGGAGATGTGACCTCGGACATAATAGTTTGATTCGTTGTACAAACGGCTATCCAACAGTTGAAACTGACCAGTCCAGTCGTCATCCCATCCTGTAGGCAGATTGTTGTCGCGGAAATTGGCGAAATCCACGAAATAATTGGTGTTTCGTAACGTATAGAAACCCGCACCAGCACGCAGATTCAGCCTTCTCATGCCTCTTATCTTGAGTTTATACTGTGCGTCAATTTCATAGCGGGCATAATTCAGGTCTGAACCCAAGACATTCAGAATGCTTCGCTCATAATTCCCCGACAGCACAGGTCCACGGTCCTGCCAAGGCATGAGAAGAATGGTGAGATAAGGGGCAAAACTGCGATAGGCGGTCTGCAAACCAGCCTGCTGCAACTGGTCGTGCTGCCCGATTGCCTTGCGAATGTGGTAGTTCAGACCAGCGGTGAATTGCATCCAGTTAAAAATGGCAATGTTGTTGTACAGGATGAAGTATTGGTCGCGGAACTCAGGCATCGAAATGGTGTCGTGCCCCACACGGTCGTTAAACGTTTCTTCCAATTTGCCATTCGAAATGTGGTTACCGTTTGCCCAAATAAAACCCACCCTTCCGTTACGATTCGAATTGTAAGTCATAGTCAGCGGCAGGGTGTAGTAAAACTGATTCTGCTTGATTGTGTAACCGAAACTTGGATCAAAAATCAAGAATCGGCGGTCATCCCACTTGTATTTAGCATATAACATCAGTTTTAAAGACAATCCCTTCGAACTGCTATAGCTCATGTACATCGGATTGAACAGCGGAGAGATGCCTACGTATGCCTTGCCAGAACTGAAGCGGGTGCTGTCGCTCAGTTCGTCCCAAGCAAAATGCTTGATTCCGTCATACCAATGATGCTTCTCTACCACGGTGTCGGCTTGTGCCTGTGCCCAGTCCACAGAGTCTTGTTCGTGTTTAAGAATCTGGTAGATGCTGTCGGCGACGACGTGCGGCATGTTGTAGTGATAGGTGAAGTCAGCCTCGACGTGGTTGCCAATACACTTAAAACTGGCTTTTGTATTGTTGATTTTAGGTTGCCCGTAGGGATTGTCCGAATCCATTTCTACAGAAGTCGTGAACCAAAGCATGTCAAACTCCCCCTTGAATGTCAGCGAATGGATGCAACCTGTCGTGCTGCTGACAATGGCTTGACCTTCTACAAGCTGGGTGTTGCCGACACGTGGACGGAACATTACCTGCGCCGTGCTGTCAGAGAGATGGGTGACGCTATATTTGTAGAAACGTCTATTCTTACGATGGAACGGCGAAAGGAGGCGGTCTTTATAGAAATGTTCGTTATAGACGTAAGGCATCAAATTCTCAAAGAGAGCAGGAATAGGCCTGCGGTGCCTCTGTATCGTGCTGCGCTCCGCCTCCACCACAAAATCGTAATCAAATTTGTCTCGAAACTTCAGCTTTCCGTATGCTTCGCCCATGAACTCGCGTTCACCACGGGCTATGCCCTTCATGGTGGGAATATATCGCAGTATATGGTTTCTGCGTTTTGTCTGCAAGGTGTACGTCATGTACATATTACATTCCTGTCCATTGACATCTTGTCTGAGTTGCAGATGATAGTTCCACACACGGTTCATCACGATAGAGTCGCCATAGCTACGGGCAAAACCAATGCTAGGCATGAAGATGATCATGCCCAGCATCAGTAGTGCCCTGTATGGTTTCTGTTTCATGCCGTAAGCTTTTCACAAGACACATTGAAGTTCCACTCTATTGCTCCAGATACCTGTCTATCAAGTTGGTGATGTCAATCAGTTGCACCGTGCTTCCTGGCTCCAGATAGCGGTCGATGAGCGATGTAATGTCTTCCACAGATATAAGAGGAGGCGAAATGGTGAAACCTTCCGTAATTCTGTTTCCGTCCTTATCATATACAGAACCTGAAGATGAAGAATCTCCAAAGAAATAAGCACCAACAGGATCAGTAAATTCCACACCGTCCAATATCAAATCACTAAAATACCTTATAGATGTGCCTACTTTCAAAGTTGCATGATCAACCGTCAAAACGGGATAGTAAGCAGAAGTGTAGCTTCCGATGCGTGATCCTGCTATAGAATTCGTAACACTGACCTTGCAACCTTCGGCAAATTCCAGCGAACCATGCACATTTATTGACGAGGTGGTCAATGTGCCATCACCACAAATCCTGATGTCGTCAAAATAATCATTGTGGATTATAATACCACTTATATGATTGTCACCAATCAGTCTAATGGTGAGCGTACCCAGATGGACATCATCTCTCTTTTTGATTCGAATGCTACCTTCGATTTCAGCATTGTCGAGTGTCAATACTTGATTCTCTGGGTCGTATGACACACGGCCGGTGATATATTTACCCGTAACGTTGCTGGCATTGCTTTCTTTTATTTGAACATTTGCCACTGTGATGCCGTATGTCATTTCCGAAATGGTACAACCGCCTGTGAGAATCCTGCCATTAGAAATCACATAATAGCCACTTTCATCATAATAAGCATCAGCAGGGTTTGTAAATTCCACGCCATTTAATATCAATCGGGTAAAATTATAGATATTTTCTTTGATTTGCACTGTTGCATGGTCAACCGTCATGGTCTGACTGCTTCTTAAATCTCCCCTTATATCATAACATACGACCTTACAACCATCGGCTATAACCAGCGAACCCGTACCCATTTTGATGCTGGTAGAACCAGAAAGGGTAAGTGTGCCACTGCCACTGATTTTGACTGTGTTAAACAGACCTTTTTGAATAATAACGCCCATCTTGTTTTCGCCAATCAACACGATGTGAAGAGTATCCCATTTTGCATACGAATCATGATAAATATCCAATCCTCCCCGCTCGATGGTAACATTGTCAAGAGTGAGCACATGGTTTTCAGCATCGTATGAAATATGACCGCTGACACCATCAGCCGTAATGCTGTCGGCATTGAGTCTGCTCACCACAACATACTTTTCTGCGAGTACTGTAATGCCGTATGACTCACCCAACACGGCTTCTGAGGCCACATTTCCTTCATCATCGACTACAGCCATGCCTAAGGGGAAATCAGGGATTTCAGAAGAAGTAATATTTGCGACCTTGTTACCAGCAGGATACAACACCTCCATGTCAGTACCCATACTACCAAAACCTACCACCGCACCTCTTCTCAGGTTCTCATCCGATCTCATGGCCTTGGCTGTAAGCACAGCCTGTTCTATAACAACCAGACTTGCGTCAGAAGTACCTATCACGCCAAAGGAAAACGCCGTTGCATTCACTTCGCAATTACCGGAAAAGACAAGTGTGCCCTTCAACACATTGATGCAGCGACCTATATATTGATTACCTATGTCCAACGTTCCGTCGCCCGTAAACTTGGTCACTCCATTACAATCAATGGTCATTGACGCCCCAATCCAGTTCGTGATGGTATTATGACCTTCCAGCTGAATGGTCAAATCGTACCTTCTATTCACGAAGCAATTATCTTTATCTAGACAATCAATATCGACATCCTGCAGCAGGAGTATGTTCTTTCGGACATCGTATGAAATGTGTCCACTTTTCACAGTCTCAGCACCAGCCCCCACGTCGGCGGCATTCCAGTCAGTCACTTCTATACCGCCCACCGTGATGCCATATTTCAAGCAGGGTTTAATGAAAACCTCTCCACGGGCATTCCAATTTTCGCCGTCTGCCGTCACAAGATACTGCTGTTCGGTATCATATCTGACCCCCTGAGGTTCATAGATACCAGCATTGGTCAGGACAACATCGTCGAATCCATAAATAGTGAAAACCGACAGCGAAGCATTATCCACAGTCAAAACTCGCCCTGCATGATTGGAATCGCTATAGACACCCTTCGTTTTCACGCTGCACCTGCCACTAAAATTCATGGCTTTAGCATCATTTTTAATCCAAATGCTTGTATTGGTTTCCAGTGAACCACTGCCCGTAAAACACAGATTCTTGCTCGAAGTAACACTGCTTACCAATGATTGAACAATGATTTCGTTTTTTCCCGACAACTGAACCTTTAGTTCATCATAAGGATAGTCGGCATAACAGACAATGCCATTGTAATAAGAACCATTATATTCCCGAGCATCAATCGTCACATTGGAAAGATACAAACTCTTTGTTTCCCAATCATACCGAACGGAACCTGTAATCGTTGGAGCCGTGATTTTGTCTTCATTCCAGTTCGTCACATACACACCACCAACTCTCAGGTTATAGTCCGTGATATTATCCTTATGAGTAATGACCACGTTACCATTTCTCTGTGCGTCACCGAAACTGTCATAGACACAACTCTCCATATTGCCGGCAGGCTTGCAAGTGCCATGAGTGGGAAGAGCCACTTGGCAATCACCCAGATTGATGGATGACAATCCTGTCAAAGCATAGGACGAAGGAGTGATATTGAGGGTGGGAGTCCCCACAAGTTTGAGGGTGGCATTGCCGTTGCCACAGATGCCAGATCCATTGCTGGAATCCATGTAGAAATTGCAATCGGGCTGTAAAGCCTCTATCGTCAAAGTAGAATTGGCGATATAAATGGAAGCCCTGCCACTCGATTTGAGATTCACCGTGCCAGCCCCTGTAGCAACAACCCGCGTGTCTTTATTGGCATAAATGCAGGAATTATTGCCACCATACGTGTAAAAATCAGCCGAACCACAGAACTGAATGGTCAGTCCTTCAATGTCATTATAAATACATACACGTAGAGATGACACCTTTGCACCGTCATTGACTACCAACGTATTTGTATTCACATCGTAACGAAACTTACCATCACCCAGAATGTCACTGGCATTCTCGCTGGTCACCTGCGCTTTGTCACCTATAGACAGGCTATAATAAGTAATAGCTTTCACCGTTTGCCCCATCATCAAGGCAGCAAACATCACGACCAAAAGTAAAATCTTTTTCATAATCTTCAATAATTAAAGGTTAATAACTCCAATTTCTTCAAATCCGTATTCCAAAAAAAATCCGTTCAATCCGTTGTTCTAAAACAATCCGTGTAATCTGTGGTGTTGACTTCTTCAGATGTTACGGTTGATATTCCTGTATCACCGTTAGTTTGTCTCCATTGAGGGAAACAAGGAAGAAGTGCGGAATGCGAATGGTGTTGTCACCCTGCTTGGCATGGGAATGAACAGCCATAAGCAGGTTGCCCTTAAAGTCTTTAAAAAGCATTCCATGTCCGAAGTTTGGTGGAGTAATGGGATTAGGTTCCTGAATCCAAGGACCATCCAGAGTGCCCGATTCCGAATAAGCCACACCCTGTGTGTATTTGTCATAAACCCAACTGGTCCAGAGCATTCCCAAACGACCCGTAGAGGTAGTGAACAAGAAGGGGCCATCGGTCACTTTGTTGGGACGATCCTTTCCGTCTGATGCCTTTTCTCGGCTCCAAGGCGAATCACTGGCACGGAAAAGCACCTTACCTTCACCCACCGAACCGCTGAGGTCGGGTTTCAGTTCAATCTTCTCGATAGTGCCGTTCAGGTTCTGCAACCATTCGTAGCAGTAAATCATGTAGGGCTTTCCGTCCTTGTCCACCCAGAAAGTGCCGTCGAGCGTAGGTTTGTCGGCTGGCAAATAGGTGGGATCACTCATCGGAACGTAAGGACCATCGGGAGCGTCGGACACCAGCACATGACTGGCACGACGGTCGATGACATTATTGGCCACCGTGTCTATCTGAACAGCCCGATTGGTGAAAGTGGCAAAATAATAATACTTGCCCTGATAAGGATGTATCTCGGCAGCCCAAATCATGGGGCGTGGTCCCATCCACGAATTGGGGTCAGTCTTGGTCACCATGTAGGGCCCCGACCAAGTACGTAGATTCTTGCTTTTCCACATCATGCCGCCAGTGCCCGTCATGTAGTAAGTCTTTGTCGCCTTGTCTGCCAGCACAAAGGGGTCAGACAGACGAATGGAGTCTGTCGGCACATTCTCGTGCACTCTTGATCTACCACTATAATCCTGGGCACAGAGTGCCGATACCAGGAACAGGGAGAGACAGGTAAGGAATGATTTTGTTTTCATGTCGGTTTCATTTTAAAAGATGAGTATCAAAATAATTTTCAATGCGTGTAAACAAATGCTTGCGGGTATTCCCGCCATAAATGCTATGGTTGCGATTGGTATAAACCTGCATGTCGAACTGAATATCAGCCTGCACCAGGGCTTCTGCCAATTCTGCCGTATTCTGGAAATGCACATTGTCGTCGGCAGTGCCGTGAATAATCAAAAGGTCACCCTTCAGATTTCTGAACCGGTGCAGCGGACTGCAATCATACCCCGACCCATTCTCCTGTGGCGTTTGCATGAAACGCTCCGTATAGATAGTGTCATAATAACGCCAATCCGTCACAGGTGCTACAGCCACACCACAACGGAACAGTCCCCTGCCCTCACACATAGACATAATCGTGTTGAAACCGCCAAAACTCCATCCCCAGATGCCAATGCGCGACTTATCCACAAAAGGAAGTGTGCCCAGATAGGCAGCCGTTTCAGCCTGGTCACGAGACTCCAGGTCGCCCAGCTTCTTGTATGTGCAACGTTGAAACTCAGCACCACGGCCACCTGTGCCACGACCATCCACACACACCACGATATAGCCCTTCTCTGCCAACCGGTGTTCCCAAATCAGTCCGCCATAGAAACCATTGCCAAACGAATTATGTACCTCCTGACTGCCAGGACCGCTGTACTGATACATAATGACCGGATACTTCTTCCCTTCACTGAACGTTGCCGGCTTCACAATCCACCCGTTGAGTACAGTCCCCCCGTTAGTCTTGAAAGCGAACAGTTCCACCTTGCCAAGCGGCAGACCGGCCAACGACGATTTCAGGGCAGCATTATCCTCCAACACCTTCAATTGCTTGCCCGCTGCCGAATAGAGTGCCGACACATAGGGAGTCTGCAAGTCGGAAAAGACATTCAGGAAATAATTGCAGCCCTTTGAGAATACAGCCCTGTTCACACCCTTGTTGTCGATGAGTTTGGTGCGTTTGCCCGAAACATCCACCTTGTAAATATACTGTTCCAACGGATTACCTTCATTGCTGGCAAAATAGAAATTCTTGTTGGCAGCATCATGGCCATAATAGCTGCGAACTTCAAAGTTGCCATTGGTCAGTTGCTTCACCAGTTGGCCATTCATATTATACAGATACAGATGGCGATAACCGTCACGTTCACTCAGCAGCACAAATTGGTCGCCCTTGAAGTCAATGTTTTCATACGTGGGAGCATCCACGTAGGCTGCATGATTCTCACGCAACACCAGATTAGCCGTTGTGCTGCGGGCATCAGCTAAATAGAAGTCAAGCTGACTTTGGTGACGATTCAGGGTAAGCACCATCAGCTTGTCGGGCGTTCCGGTAAACTGGATGCGAGGAATATAGCCATCCCTATCCACTGGAATCTTCACCTCACGAGTGACACGACTCTTGATGTCATAACTATGCACCGTCACCTTCGAGTTCGCTTCACCTGCCTTGGGGTACTTGTATTCATACGTGCCAGGATAGAGTTTATAATCCGACATCGCTGGACTGGCACCCTGATACCACGGGAACGTATAGGTAGGAACAGCCGTTTCGTCAAAACGAATCCACGCAATCATCTCGCTATTTGCCGAGAAATCAAAGGCACCGTTCATGCTGAACTCTTCCTCATAGACCCAATCAGCCTTTCCGTTGATAATCTTGTTGCGCTCGCCATCCTTCGTTATCTGACTTTCCGCATTATTATACAGCAACTTGACAAGAAAAATGTTGCCATCGCGCACAAAGCCAATCACATTGCCATCGGGCGAAAACTTCGGACATTCCTGCGGACCACCCTGCGAAAGTGGAGCCATCGTCTTGTTACGTACATTATATATATAATAAGATGCCGTACAACTGTGACGATAAATAGGCTTGCGCTGGGTCTCGATGAGAATGTTCTTCTCATCGGGCGACAGAATATAATTCGTGAAAGCCGCAACATTGGCATCACGCGCCGTAGCCACATCGAAGAGTGTTTCAACCAGCGCACCCGTCTTGAACGAATGGCGTTCAATCCGCCTGCCGTCTGCACTAATCTGTGCATACGTTTCTCCATCTGCCATCGGCGTAATGCCCAGAATTTGTTTGGCACTATACTTGCCAGCCGTAATATCCTCCAGCCGAATCTGCTGGGCAAAGCCGAACACTGCAAACAATAAACCTGTGATGTAAAGAAATAATTTTTTCATTTTTCCATAGATATTTCCATGCAAAGTTAACGAAAATCTACAACTTTCTTCAAAATCAGTAGAAAAATCAAGAAAAAAGACGTAAATTTGCCGCAAATAGTAAAAAATTGCCCCATAATAAAAACCAAAACTTACATCAACATGAAAAATGTCTGGATTCTTCTCTGCACCCTTCTGTGGGTCGCCTGCACGCCCAGCAATACCGACAATGCGTTTGAACTTCTGAATCAAGCACGCTCTGCCATGCACCAAAATCGCTACAACGACGCACACACCCTCATCGATTCGCTGCGTCATACATATCCCAAAGAGGTCGATTGCAGAAAAGCAGCACTGGCATTTTACGATTCGCTGGAATTGCACGAAGCCAAGTTTGCCTTTGCCAAGGCCGACAGCGCACTTACATTCAAGCGTCTTGAACTGGAAGACAGGAAGAAACAATTTGTTCTGGAGAAAGACGGACGTTTCCAGAGTGTGGGCAACTATGTCGTCCCCGCCCATGCCGGCAGCAAGACACACCTGAAGTTTTTTGCCGAAGTCGCCGAAGATGGCACCATGCAGATTGTCAGCATCGACAACAAACGCAAATACCACTTCACCCGTGTAGCCGTCGGTGATGCACGTGGCAGTTCAGCCATCCTTCCCCCCAACGCCACAGCCGAAGACGCCCTTGCCGTAGAACAATGCTATCAGCTTGCCCGCCTCTTTGCCGACGTAAAAGCAGGTCAGCAGGAAGTGGAAAAGCAAATGCTGAAAGTTCGCTTTTACGAACAAAAATTAGAAAAGGGAGAGTAAAGTTCTCCCATCTCCATAGCAAAGTTCTCCCGCTGCCGTGGGAGAACTTTGCTATGGAGATGGCACTGCATTGCTACCGCAGTGGGAGAACTTTGCCACCCCAGCAGCAATGCAGTGCCACCGCAGCGAGAGAACTTTCCCGCTGCAACAGCAATGCAGTGCCACTGACGTACAACTCCATTTCTCCACAAAGTTTTTGTGACAAAAAGCCTTCAAATCAATTGGCTCCACCGAGCTAAAGGTTCAAAAATCAATCTGACATAATTTTTAGAACCTACCTTGAATCAGTTCTCTTGTGGCGGCTAATTCTTTGAGCAACTGAGGGTCGATAGCTGAATAAATGTCACCAGCCAGCATTTTCTCTTTTTCTGTCATAACAAACACTCCTTAGTCTGTGACCACTTCGGCAAAATGCTCCTTTCCCCAGTCAACGAGGGCTGTGACGGCGGGCATGAGCGACCGCCCTGTGTCAGTCAGTGAATATTCTACGCGGGGCGGCACTTCGGGATAAACTTCACGGTGCACCAGATGGCTGCGCTCCAGATTCTTCAGTGTCTGGGAGAGCATCTTCTGAGAACAGTCGGTCATCAACCGACGTATCTCGTTGAAACGCAACACACCCGTCTCGCTACGATTGAGCATAAACAGCACTAACATGGACCACTTGTCGCCAAAACGACTGACAACTTGCCTGATGGGACAGGCCAAATACTCTGCTTGGATATCTGCCATAGTAACTTTTTTGTGCAAAAGTAGCAAAAAGTTACCAAGTATCAGTCGCGCACTATGTTAATCTGCGTTAAAGGCTTTTCTGGGGAGAGCCGATGACTTCGCAATTCCTACTTTTTGGTAACTATGCCACCAAAAAGTGCCTTCTTGCATAGATTGTTTTTTCGCCGTACCTTTGCAGCGTCAAAACAAATCAATAACATTTTAAACAAAGTAAAGACAATGAAACAGATTGAGACTATTAAGACAGGCAAGAATTTTGCCGCAGTGAGTGTAGGTAAAATGAGTGAGATTATTGAGCACGAACTCCCTATGGGTCCCGACTTCACACTCAAAGGAAAAGTGTTTGCAGGTCAGGCCGTTGGTGCCACAGGCAGCGAACTGAGTTTTCAGACACTGGTTCCAGGCCAGGACAGCGGTTTCCTGCACACACACAAGACGCACGAAGAGCTGTATATCATCCTGAAGGGTGAGGGACTGTATCAGGTTGACGGCGAAATCTTCCCTGTCAGCGAGGGCACCATCATCCGTGTTTCGCCCGACGGCAAACGTGCGCTGAAGAACACGGGAACAGAAAGCCTCACGATGCTCTGTATCCAGTACAAGGCCAATGCTTTCACAGAAGCCGACAGCCCCATGACCGACGGTGTTATCCTGAAGGACGAACTGACATGGTAACAAGCATGGAAAGGGCTTTGCAATTCCTGCGCAACCACAACGAGGTGGCTTTCGCTACAAGCGAAGGTCACCTTCCCAAATTGCGTATGTTCCAGATAATGAAGCAGGAGGGAAACACACTTTACTTTGCCACGTCTGCAAAGAAGGCGGTGTTTCGTGAACTGAAGCAAAATCCCAACGTGGAGCTGTTGGCATATACCAACAACATTTCCGTCCGTTGCGCCGGCATGGTGAATTTCCATGTGGAAGACACCGTCAAGCGTTGGATTTACGAGCACAACGATGTGCTGAGCCGCCTCTACGAAAGCTATGACCAGATGGAATATTTCTGCCTCCCCATTGCCGAAATGGATTACTACGACCTCTCCCCTACACCACCCGTGTTCCTCCACTTCGACTTGATGGCTGGCGAAGTTGGCAAAGGATTCGTAGGCGACCAATTCAGCCAATAGCCGCAATCCCGAAAGCCGTAGAAAAAAGAAATGGGTGCATCGTTCACATTGTGAGGATGTACCCATTTTTATGTATTTGTAACGAATTGATTACTCAGCGCGCAGTGTATAACGCTTGAAGTCAGTGATGGTCAGTTCCTTGTCGATGGACTGGAGGTACTGCTTCACACTGATCTTGCTGTCGTCGATGTATGCCTGGTCGAGGAGGCAGTTCTCCTTGAAGAACTTGTTGAGCATACCCTGAGCGATGTTCTGAATCATCTGCTCGGGCAGACTGGCTGCCTTCTCTTCGGCTACGGTCTTCTTGATTTCACGAGCCTTGGCTGCGTCTTCAGCTGTAATCCAGCCTTTTGCCTGATTTGACTCGATGTGGTCTTCGCTGTCAACATGAGCGGGGTTGATGCCGGCCTTTTTCAGTGCGACCTCAACTGCCTTGGCAATCTGGTTGTCCTTGGCTTTTTCGATGTCTGCCTTCAGCTCGGCATCTTTTGTGGCCTGTGGAACTGATGCTTCGTCGAGGGCAACTGGGTTCATGGCAGCTACCTGCATGGCGATGTTCTTGCCTACTTGCTCGTCTGTCTTCTTGTTCAGAGCAACGAGTGTGCACAGGAAATTGCCAGCCATGTGGTTGTAGGCGATGATGTTTTCGCCTTCTACTGTTGCATAGCCGTCGAGTTCCATCTTTTCGCCAGTGACACCTGAGCGGTTCACAACGGCATCTGCCACAGTTTCGCCATTGACGGTAAGAGCTTTAACTTCGTCCAGAGTCTTGGCTTTAGCTGCCACAGCTGCATCGATGATGGCGTTTGCAAGAGCTACGAAGTCTGCATTCTTTGCCACGAAGTCGGTTTCACACTTCAGGGCAATCATTGCACCAAAGTTGCCGTCAACCTTGGCGAGCACGCAACCTTCTGCTGCTTCGCGGTCTGAACGCTTTGCAGCAACGAGCTGACCCTTCTTGCGAAGGATTTCCATCGCTGCATCCATGTCGCCATTGGCTTCTGTGAGTGCTTTCTTACAGTCCATCAGACCTGCCTGGGTCTTTTGGCGGAGTTTATTGATATCTGCTAATGTAATAGCCATAGTCTTATTTTCGATTTATAAATTACTATAAATTATTTATTCTGCTTCAGGGGCTTCTTCTTCTGCAGGAGATTCTTCTTCGCCCTGTGTTTCGCCAGCAGCGTCCATGTCAACCTTTTCGGTCTTGCGCTCGTCGATGCCTTCCTGAATGGCGTCGCAGAGAACACTGAGGATGACTTCGATAGATTTGGTTGAATCGTCGTTTGCAGGAATTACGAAGTCGATGTCGTTGGGGTTGGAGTTAGTATCTACCATTGCAAATACAGGAATGCCCAGACGGTTGGCCTCTGCTACGGCAATGTGTTCCTTCATGACGTCAACCACGAAGATGGCTGAAGGCAGACGGGTGAGGTCGGCGATAGAGCCGAGGTTCTTCTCCAGCTTGGCACGCTTGCGCTGAATTTGGAGGTTTTCACGCTTTGAGAGTTTGTCGTATGTGCCATCGGCCAACAGTTTGTCGATGTTTGACATTTTGCGGACTGCCTTACGAATGGTGGGGAAGTTGGTAAGCATACCGCCTGGCCAACGTTCAATCACGTAGGGCATACCTACAGAGGCAGCCTTTTCTGCGATGATGTCCTTTGCCTGTTTCTTGGTGCCGACGAAGAGGATGCGCTTGCCACTCTTGGCAATCTGCTTCATGGCTTCGGCAGCCTGTTCTGTCTTTGCAACTGTCTTGTGGAGGTCGATGATGTGGATGCCGTTGCGCTCCATGAAGATATAAGGAGCCATTGCGGGGTTCCACTTGCGCTTAAGGTGACCAAAATGTGCGCCTGCTGCGAGCAGGGTATCAAAATCTATTCTTGCCATAATCCTTTTTGTTTGTTTACTTTCTTTTTAGTTAATAGTTTGTTTGTTAACCAACCACAGGGTAGCCGCTATGCTGCGAGTCTCTGCGGTTTAGATACTAAACATTTCGCTATGTTAACGCTTAGAGAACTGGAAGCGACGGCGTGCCTTTGGACGACCTGGCTTCTTGCGTTCAACAACACGTGAGTCACGAGTGATAAAGCCTTCAGCGCGGAGTGCCTTCTTGTCTTCTTCATTGATTTTCACAAGAGCACGAGCGATAGCAAGGCGGAGTGCCTGGCTCTGGCCTGTGTAGCCACCACCGCAAAGATTTGCCTTGATGTCGTACTTCTCGACTACGCCAAGAAGGTTGAGGGGCTGCTTTACGACGAATTGAACGAGTTCTGATGGGAAATAGTCTGCGAGTTCGCGCTTATTGATGATGATTTTACCAGTACCTTCTGTCAGGTAAACACGGGCAACAGCGGCCTTGCGGCGACCGAGTGCATTAATTACTTCTGCCATATACCTTGCTGCTTATTTTAATGTGTTAATATCAAGTGAAATGGGCTTCTGAGCCTGCATGTTGTGCTCTGGACCTTCAAAAACCTTCAGGTGGCTGGGAGCTGAGAGATGTCTGCCAAGAATGCCTTTGGGGAGCATTCCCTTGATGGCATGGCGCAGAATCTTCTCGTAACCATTGGCACGCTTGGTCATGTCTGCAAATGTAGCCTTTTTCTGACCGCCAGCATATCCCGAGAAGGTGATATACAGCTTCTGAGTTTCTTTTGCACCTGACACTTGAATCTTGTTTGCATTGATGATGATGACATTGTCACCGCAGTCCATGTTCGGAGTAAAACATGGCTTGTACTTGCCACGAAGTACTTGTGCTACTTTAGATGCCAGACGACCGAGTGTCTGTCCTGATGCATCTACAACAACCCACTGCTTGTTGGCAGCTTCGGTGTTGACGTAGTTTGTCTTAAAACTTAAAGTGTTCATTTAAATAAATAATGTGTAATAAAAGTTTGTAAAATCTCGGCTTCTTCCACCGAGCACCCGACGCTTGTCGCAGTGTTTTGTGCCCACAGTGCGTTGCATCTGCTCTCTGCGGGTTTTGTAATCGGTGATTCTCGGACCGCCATTCCGGCTAATAGAATGTGCTATCCAC
The DNA here is from genome assembly GCA_902802265.1 of uncultured Bacteroidales bacterium. Lineage (GTDB taxonomy): Bacteria > Bacteroidota > Bacteroidia > Bacteroidales > Bacteroidaceae > Minthosoma. The sequence continues at coordinate 20,679 of CADCLN010000006.1, forward strand.
ACACAGATTTAGACTCATAAACATGAGCCCTCGATAATAATCGGCTTGCAAAGGTACAGTTTTTCCACTTTACAGCAAAAGTTTTGTTGATTTATTTTGCTGAACTGGTTCATTTTTTATACTTTTGCAAAGTAAAAATAGCAAAATGTTTTCTGTCTGAATGCAATTATACAACGAATATGGTCCGTGGATGGCCCAACGAATGGGGTGCAAAGTGCAAAAAATTTCCATCAATGCTGGGTTTACTTGTCCCAACCGTGACGGCACTGTCGGCACAGGGGGATGTACCTATTGCAACAACCAGACTTTCAACCCTGCTTATTGTGAAACGCAGAAGGGCGTGACACAGCAGCTGGAAGAGGGGAAGTTGTTTTTCAGGCGCAAATATCCGACGATGAAATATTTGGCGTATTTTCAGGCTTATACGAATACTTACGGTTCGCTTGATTTGTTGAGAGCCAAATATGAAGAGGCTCTCCGTGTGCCAGATGTCGTGGGACTGGTCATCGGCACACGCCCCGACTGTATGCCTGACCCGTTGCTTGACTATTTGGAGAAACTTAACCGGCAGCACACCGTCATTGTGGAGTATGGTGTGGAGTCTATTTATGACAGGACTTTGCAGCGAATCAATCGAGGTCACACGCAAGCACAAAGTGTTGATGCCATTCGGCGCACTGCTGCACGGGGCATCCCTGTGGGCATTCATGTCATTTTGGGGTTACCTGGCGAGAGTAACGAAATGATTCTCAATGAGGCCAAAGTTCTTTCAGGCTTACCTATCACTACACTGAAGTTGCACCAAATACAGCTTATCAGGGGTACACGCATGGCGGAAGAATATGCAGAGTGTCCCGCTGATTTTCATTTGTTCTCCGTGGATGAATATATTGACCTCGTCATCGAATTCATCTGTCTGCTGCGTCCCGATATTGTCTTGGAGCGTTTTGTGTCTCAATCTCCAGCTTCGTTGCTTGCCACGCCTGGTTGGGGGCTGAAGAATTATGAATTTACAGAAAAGCTCCGCAAACGCATGGTGGAAAGAAATATGTGGCAGGGAAAACTGTTTGGGCAATCGTAAATAAAATAATTTCTTTCGCTTGTGTGATAAAAGGGTTTTCTTTTGTTTTTTGGAGTCGCTGCAAGCGTAAAACATTTTGTGCCAAGCTATTTTTTTACGATTACTATAGGGTATGTCATAATAAAATCGTACCTTTGCACGCTTTAGAATTATTACATTGTGATGAAACATTTGACAAGAGAAGATATACAGCAGGCACTAAGCCTCCCCATTTTTAAGATTATCGGCGAAACAGCAGACCAGCTGAACATGGAGTGTTACGTGATTGGCGGCTGGGTGCGTGATTTGTTCCTGCAACGTTCCTCCCAAGACATTGATGTGGTGGTGGTGGGTGGAGGCATTGAGCGACCTGGCATTGTCCTTGCCGAGGCCTTGAAGAAGAAGCTCGACAAGGCGAACATTGCCATTTTCCGCAACTTTGGCACGGCGCAACTGAAGTATAACCACATGGAAGTGGAGTTTGTCGGTGCACGTCGCGAAAGTTACGACCGCAATTCACGCAAGCCCATTACGGAAGACGGTACTTTGGAGGAAGACCAGAACCGCCGCGACTTTACCATCAACGCCATGGCGCTGTGTCTGAACCATGCACGTTTCGGTGAACTGATTGACCCCTTCAACGGCATCGATGATCTGGAAGACAGAATCATCGCCACTCCACTCAATCCGGACATCACCTTCAGCGATGACCCGCTGCGCATGATGCGGTGCATCCGTTTTGCCACTCAGCTGAACTTCTACATTGAGGATGAAACATTTGAGGCTTTGGAACAAAATAGGGATCGCATCAAAATCATCAGCGGAGAACGCATTGCTGACGAACTGAACAAAATCATCCTGGCTCCCATCCCTTCAAAGGGTTTCATTGACCTGGACCGTTGCGGACTGCTGGAAATCATTTTCCCTGAACTGGCAGCTTTGCAGGGAGTGGAAACCCGCAACGGAAGGAGGCATAAGGACAATTTTTACCACACATTGGAGGTTCTTGACAATGTGGCAAAAATGCAAGAGACGCCTTCGCTCTGGCTGCGTTGGGCTGCCCTACTCCATGACATTGGCAAACCAAAGTCGAAGCGTTGGGACAATCTGCTGGGCTGGACGTTCCACAACCACAACAACATCGGAGCCAAGATGATTCCCAATATCTTCCGAAGAATGAAGCTGCCCATGAACGAGAAGATGAAGTACGTGCAAAAGTTGGTAGAACTGCACATGCGTCCCATCGTAATTGCCGACGAAGAAGTGACTGACAGCGCCGTGCGCCGACTGCTGTTCGAAGCTGGCGATGACATCGATGACCTGATGTTGCTGTGCACAGCTGATATCACTTCGAAAAATGAAGAAAAGAAACGCCGATTCCGTCAGAACTTTGAATTGGTACGTCAAAAACTGATTGAGATAGAAGAGAAAGACCGCATCCGCAACTTCCAGCCTCCTGTGAGTGGCGAGGAAATCATGGAACTGTTTAACCTGAAGCCGTGTCCGACTGTGGGTGTTCTGAAAAATGCCGTCAAAGATGCCATTCTGGACGGCAAAATTCCCAATGAATACGAGGCGGCAAAAGCTTTGTTGTTAAAAGAAGCCGAAAAAATAGGACTCAGCGCAAAGTTTTAATAAAATAATGTGTATCTTTGCGCCCGACAAAACCAAGAATTATCATATTCAACAGACAAATAACATCAAAAACATATACACGATGAAAGCACTCTTAACACTTGCTCTCGGCGCATCACTGTTTGCACAGAGCGTCGTGGCACAAACCAAGCAGGAGGTCATCTCCACCATTGAGAAAGTCAACAACTATTGGCAGTCGCACAATTCTGCCCAGTGCAGAGGTTTTTGGGACAATGCGGCTTACTTCACAGGGAATCAGGCTGTATATGAGCTTACTGGCAAGCAGGACTATTTGGACTATGCCATTGAGTGGGCTGAATACAACAAATGGAAAGGTGCCACTCAGCGCGACAAGTCGAAGTGGCGTTACCAGACGTATGGCGAAGGCGCGGACTTTGTGCTCTTTGCCGACTGGCAGATTTGTTTCCAAGTCTATATTGACCTGTACAAACTGGAACACAGGGCTGAACGGCTGGAGCGTTGCCTGGAAGTGATGTGCTACCAGGCCAGCACCCCTCAGAAAGATTACTGGTGGTGGGCAGATGCACTGTACATGGGAATGCCTATTTTCTCGAAACTTTACTCCGTGACTCACGATCAGAAACTGCTCGACAAGCAATATGAATGTTACCGCTGGACGGACAGCCTGCTGTTCGACACCGAGGCACAGCTTTACTACCGTGACGGCAAATATGTCTATCCGAAGGTGAAGACAGCTTGCAATGAGGGCAAGAGTTTTTGGGCACGCGGTGCAGGTTGGGTGTTGGCAGGACTTGCCAAGGTGCTGCAAGATATGCCCAAAGACTGCAAATACCGCGCATTCTATGTGGACCGTTTCAAGAAATTGGCAGCAGGCGTAAAGGCTTGTCAGCAGGAAGGTGGTTACTGGAGCCGATCCATGCTTTGCGAAAACGATGCTCCAGGTTATGAAACCAGCGGTACGGCATTTTTCACCTACGGTATATTGTGGGGCGTGAACAACGGCATTTTGCCTGCAAAAGATTACCAAAACTGCATTGAGAAAGCATGGAATTATCTCTACACGAAAGCTTTGCAACCAGACGGCAGCATTGGCTTTGTACAGCCCATTGGCGAAAAGCCCGACCCAACACGCACTGTGGATGCTCACTCACAGGCTCCTTTTGGTACAGGTGCATGGCTGTTGGCCGCTTGTGAATATACCCGATATATAAAATAAAAGATTCACATTTTAATTCAATCATGAAACAATTTCTGAAATACGTGCTTGCCACGGTGGTTGGCATCATCATCGTAAGTGTATTGTTTACTTTCCTCACCATCACAACCCTCATCGGCATGGCTGGAATGCAGTCGGCCAATACGGTTGTCAACGACAACAGCGTGTTGGTCATCAAGATGGAGGGTTCGTTATCTGAACGCAGCGAAGATAATCCTTTGAGCATGATACTCGGCAATTCTTTGGCAGAGGAACAGAGCCTCGCTAACATTCTAAAAGCCATCGACCAAGCTAAGGAGAACGACAAAATCAAAGGCATTTATATCGAAGCAGGCAGTTTCACGGGAGCAGCCCCAGCTATGCTTCAAGAGATTCGCAATGCGCTGACTGACTTCAAGAAAACCAACAAGTTCATCGTGAGCTATGGTGACATCTATACACAGGGCACCTATTATCTCAGCACCGTGGCAGATTCTGTCATCATCAATCCACAAGGCATGATTGACTGGCACGGCATGGCGCTACAGACGATGTACTACAAGGATTTGCTCGACAAAGTGGGCGTGAAGATGCAGGTGTTCAAGGTGGGAACCTATAAGAGTGCGGTGGAGCCATTCCTGCTCAACGACATGAGCGAAGCCAATCGTGAACAGCTGGATGTGCTTGCTCAGGAAATCTGGAGTGGCATGGTGGCTGAGGTCAGCAAAAGCCGCAACATTTCCGTTGAAAAGCTGAACTTGCTGGCAGATTCATGCATGGCTTTTGCTATGCCGACCGATTACAAAAAAACTAAGCTGGTGGACAAGCTGGCCTATAGCGACGAAGTGCCACAAATCATCTGCAACATGATGGAAGGCGTGGACAGTCCTGACGATTACCACACTGTGACAGCTAACGACCTGGCTTCCATCACGAACAACAAACCGAAAGGAACCAGTGGAAACATCATCGCAGTCTATTACGCATACGGCGACATTGTGCAGGAAGCATCGACGGGCTTTGGCGGACTCAGTGGCGAACATGAAATTGTGGGCAAGGATGTCATCAAGGACTTGAAGGAACTGGCGGACAACGATGACGTAAAGGCTGTAGTGCTTCGTGTCAATTCAGGCGGAGGAAGTGCTTACGCCAGCGAACAGATTTGGCATCAGATTATGAACATCAAGAAGAAGAAACCCGTCATTGTGAGCATGGGAGGCTATGCAGCCAGCGGCGGCTACTACATCAGCTGCGCCGCAGACTGGATTGTGGCAGAACCCACTACACTCACTGGCTCTATCGGCATCTTTGGCATGTTCCCAGAAGCCAGCGAACTGATGAACAAGAAATTGGGTCTGCACGTGGCGACCGTGAAGACCAACGAACACGCCGATTTGGGACTGAGCATGGCACGACCTTTCAACGAAAGCGAAAGCGCCCTCATCCAGCGATATATCAACAGCGGCTACGAACTTTTCACTAAACGTTGTGCTGACGGCAGAAAGATGAAACAGGCAGACATCAAGGCCATTGCCGAAGGACGTGTGTGGACAGGTATGCACGCCAAGCAGATTGGTTTGGTTGATCAGCTCGGCAATCTGAAAGACGCGATAGCTGTTGCCGAAAAGAAGGCTAAAGTGAAAGAATACAGCGTCATGGAATATCCCAGCAACAGTTCTATTCTGGAGAACCTGATGAAGGAAGTCAGCGGCAACAGCTATGCCGATGCTCAGATGAAAGCAGCGCTGGGGGAATATCAGGAGATGTTTGGACAGCTGAAGAACATCAACCGAAAAACAGGTATTCAAGCCAGCCTCCCCTACTATCTGAGATTTAATCTGTAAAAGAAAAATGGAGGGCGACCACATCAAGACATACCCCTTGTTAGCCCCTTTGTCGTGGCTATATGGTGCAGGAGTCATGTTACGCAACATACTCTTCGATTGTGGTGTGCTGCACTCCAGGACATTTGATGTGCCCGTCATCAGCGTAGGCAATCTGACCGTTGGCGGAACAGGAAAGACGCCTCACACAGAATACCTCATTCAACTACTCAGCAAAGACTTCCAGGTAGCCGTATTGTCGAGAGGCTATAAACGCAAATCCAGCGGATTCATCCTGGCACAAAAGGACACACCCATGCAAATGATTGGAGATGAACCTTTCCAGATGAAACAGAAGTTTCCCTTCATCCACATGGCTGTGGATAAAAACCGATGTCGAGGCATCGAAAAGTTGTGCCAGCCCGACATCCAACCGACAACGGACGTGGTCTTGCTCGATGATGCCTACCAGCATCGCTACGTAAAGCCCGACATCAACATTCTGCTGATGGACTACCATCGCCTCATCTATTTTGACGCCCTGCTGCCTGCAGGAAAACTGCGCGAACCGAAGTCGGGGAAAAGCCGAGCAGACATTGTCATCGTCACCAAGTGTCCCACCTACATTACCCCAATGGATATGCGAGGCATTGAGCGCACATTGGAGCTGCAGCCCTGGCAAAAGCTCTATTTTACCACGTACCAATATCCTGACACGCTGAAAGATGTGGGCGAAAAGCCGCTGCTCGTGACAGGAATTGCATCGCCCCAGCAGATAGAGTATGACTTGAAAAAAATGATTCCCGACTTTGAGTTGATGGCGTTCCCCGACCATCATGCTTTCACCCAAAAGGACATTGAACGAATCAAGCGGCAAGCCAACGGACGTACTATTTTGACAACGGAAAAGGATGCTACCCGTCTGTTTGACATTGACTACAAAGTCATCCCCATTGAAGTGAAGTTTCTGGGTACCAACAAACAAGAAGATTTCAACCAAAATATATTGAACCATGTACGAAAAAATAAAAGAAACAGCCGCCTTTCTCAAGGAGAGAATGCACACAAAGCCTGAAACCGCCATCATTCTGGGTTCAGGACTGGGCAGACTGGTTGATGATATTGACATCGAGAAGGAAATTCCATACGCCGAAATACCCAATATGCCTATTTCGACCGTGGAGGGACATGCCGGTAAATTGCTTTTCGGCAAACTGGGCGGCAAGGACATCATCGCCATGGATGGGCGTTTCCATTACTACGAAGGCTACTCCATGAAGGAAGTGACTTTCCCTATCCGTGTGATGTATGAACTGGGCATCAAGAATCTGATTGTCAGCAATGCTGCCGGCGGAATGAATCCCAAATTCAACGTGGGCGATTTGATGATTATTGAGGACCACATCAACGCATTCCCTGAAAATCCGCTCCGTGGCAAGAACTTCCCCACAGGACCTCGCTTCCCATCCATGCACGAGGTCTATGACAAGCAATTTATCCATCTGGTGGAGAAAGCCGCCGAGGAACTGAACATCCCCGTCCAGAAGGGTGTATATGTAGGGACAGCAGGGCCTACCTTTGAAACACCTGCCGAATATCGTATGTTCAAGACATGGGGCGGCGACGCTGTAGGTATGAGTACCGTGCCTGAAGCGATTGTGGCAGTACACTGCGGCATCAGAGTCTTTGGCATTAGTGTCATCACGGACTTGGGCGGCTTTGATGTAGCCGTAAAGGTCAGCCACGAAGAGGTGCAGGAGTCTGCCAACAATGCACAGCCGAAAATGACAGCCCTGATGAAAGAACTGGTTAAACAAATCTAAATGGCAAGAACAGAAATCAACACACTGGGTGAATTTGGTCTGATTGACCATCTGACTCAAAACATCGAACTGAAAAACCCCGAAACCAAGTATGGCGTAGGTGACGACAGCGCTGTGCTCTCCTACCCTACGGACAAGGACATTCTGGTGACAACAGACTTGCTCATGGAGGGTGTACACTTCGACCTTACCTACATTCCCCTGAAACACCTGGGCTACAAGAGTGCGATGGTGAACCTGAGCGACATCTACGCCATGGGAGGAATGCCGAAGCAGCTCACCGTCAGTCTGGCACTGAGCAAGCGGTTTTGCGTGGAAGACATGGAGGATTTCTACGAGGGACTACGCATTGCCTGCGAACAGCACCATGTAGATATCGTAGGGGGTGACACCACCACCAGCATGACGGGACTTGCCATCAGCATCACCGCTATTGGCGAAGTGGAAAAAGGCAAAGCCATCTATCGAAATGGAGCCAAAGAGACGGACATCGTCTGCGTCAGCGGAAATCTGGGGGCTGCCTACATGGGTTTCCAACTGTTGGAACGTGAAAAGCAGGTCTATTACAAACAGATAGAGGAAATAGAGCGTAAACGTGCAGCAGCCACAGACCCTACCACCAAGGCACAGTTCGATCAGCAACTGGCTGGCGTGTCTCAGCCTGACTTTTCTGGTAAAGAGTACCTCATAGAACGGCAGATGAAACCCGAAGCTCGCCGTGACATCATCCTGAAACTGCGCGAACTTGGCATACAACCCACTGCCATGATGGACATCAGTGACGGGCTTTCCAGCGAGTTGATGCACATCTGCAAACAAAGTAAGGTAGGCTGTCGCATTTACGAAGAACGGATTCCCATTGACTACCAGACGGCTGTCATGAGCGAAGAAATGAACATGAACCTCAGCACCGCCGCTCTCAATGGTGGCGAGGACTACGAACTGCTCTTCACCATCCCCATTGCTGACCACGAGAAAATCGAACAGATGGAGGACGTGAAAGAAATCGGATACATCACCAAGCCCGAACTGGGACAGATGCTCATCACCCGCGACGGCAACGAGTTTGAACTCAAAGCCCAAGGCTGGAACCCCATAGAAAAGTAAATTGTAAAAAAGAAAAGGTAAAAAGTAAAAAAACGCTATTATAGCGCAATCTCCTAAAAAAAAGAAACAAATGAAACACCTACTATTTTCCACCTTCCTGTTGGCAGCAACCACTGCCCAAGCACAGTTCATAGACCAGGCAAAAGCTAATCTTGAACAAACCCCAACCTCTTTAAACAGCCTGTCCAGTACGGACAAAAACATTCTGAACCACCTCGACATCTCTTTTACAGCCGGTTCTACAGGTCTCGGCTTCGACTTTGCCATGCCCATCGGCAAATACGTACAGGTGAGAACGGGTGCCACCTTCATGCCTCACTTTGAAAAGAAAGCAACATTTGGCATCGAAGTCAGCAAAGACGGAGAAAGCCTGACAGAATCGGAGAAGCATTCGCGCTTTGAGAAGATGGCTACCTTGCTGGAGGGCTTCACAGGCATCAAAGCCCAAGACCACGTGACCATGATTGGCACGCCACACATGAACCACTGGAAGTTTTTGGTGGATGTATTTCCCTTCCAGAAAAGCAAATTCTGGAAAAATCTGCACTTTACAGCAGGTTTCTTCCTGGGCAACTCACAGATTGGCACCGCTGTTAACTCTGCCGAGGACGTGCCATCACTCTTGGCAGTAAATATGTACAACAGAATGCGTGACAACATATTGGCACTCGAACCGCTCATCAGTGTAGCCGTACAAGGAAAGGAATTTTCGATGGGCATTCCAGAAGAAATGGCACAATCTTTCATCAGCAAGTTGGAAGAATACGGCACGATGGGTATGGGTGTAGGCTATTACTCACACGACGTCTATGCCACAGAAGACATCTACTACGACAAAGATGTCTATACTGCATCAGACCTGGACGTTCTCTATGCCGATGACCCAGAGACCCCTACCCCTTCCCATCATAAAGGCGACTTGAAATATGCCAAAGGCGATGTCATCCACAAAGCTGGCGACCCCTATAAAATGTTGCCAGGTGAAGACAATCTGGTCAAAGCAACGGTGAAAGTCAACAAGTTCAAGCCTTATCTGGGCTTCGGTTACGGCGGTCCCATCACGAAAGACAAGCGCACCAGCATTTCATTCGATGCAGGTATACTGTTCTGGGGCGGTACGCCAAGCATCATTACCCACGACGGCACAGATTTGATTAACGACATTGAAAACTTAAACGGAAAAGTCAAAGACTACGTAAACACCATCAAGGGCTTCAAAGTCTATCCAGAAATCAGCATTCGAATCACACAGAGACTGTTTTAGGTTCATAAGAATTAACCCTTGAAAAGACGAAACACGGCACTTATCGTTTCAAATCTAAACATATACAAAAACGAAACTGAAGCGTTGAATGAACAACACTTCAGTTTCGTTTTTATCAGTCTTCAGCAGTAAAGGATACTGCCAGGAGGACTACTTGATGATGACCTTGCGAGTGGTACCGTCAGAATACTTGACAATATTCACACCTTTGAGCGGAGCAGAAAGCTTGACACCACTGATGGAGTAGTAAGAGTCTGCCACTACTTCGTCTGCCTGCACACCTTCAATGCCAGCCAATGCACCGTATTCGGCCTCAGTCATGATGGTCAGTTCGGCAGGTGTTCCTGCAGCCACTTTCAAATAGGAAGTATTGGCGGGAATACAATACTGGTCGTCTTCGATGCTCTCCAAATAGAGCGGTGTGAGCATATCATTGGTAGCCGTCACGAAGCCCAGCTTTCCAACAGCAGTAAGCCCCAGCATACGCATGGTGCTTTTATTGTAAACGGTGCGAGCCACCTTGCTTTCTTGGCGATCTTCAAAGGCAAAATAGTTCCCGCTCAGCACATTGTCGGCAGGCTTGCTGGGTGAAGCGGGCTTCAAGGTAAGCTTATTATTCAATGGATCAGCAGACGTTGCTTCCAGAATAATAGGAGTAGCAGCAGGCACAGTGCCTGTGATTTCCTTCATCACAGCAACACCCAGCTGAGTGTCCACCTTGCTGATGTAGTATGCCTTCATGCCCGATGTGAATGGGTAATCAGCATAGTACGCAGCATAATACTTACCGTTGCACGACAAAGATGGTTTCACGGCTATATAGTTGTCCGTCTGATTAATGGGAACGATGGACCAACGCTGAATCTTTGACGTTATATCATCGCCATCATCATTGCGAATCTTCTGACCTTCATCCACTGTTTTGAGGAAACTCTTTTCGCGTCGCAACGACGGAGAAGCGTCATACAGATAGACCGTAAATCCTTTTTCAGTAGCAGATACTGTATAAGAGTTTGTTGCCCAGTTGTGTGCATGTACATAATACCCGATAATGTCATGCACACCTGTGCCTTGTGCCTTCAAGTCATACTTCTCATTCTTGGCATCCACACACTTTATATAAATAACAGAAGCGGGATCTGTATAGGCTGTTTCAATGTTCAAACGAGTCTGGATAGCACCCATGTCGGCTGTGCCCTTAGTCACATTGATACTACCCGTGGCATCATACACATAGATGTAACGAGTGGTGTATCGGTTATAGACACGGTAGTAGCCGTCTCCAGAAAACTGTGCGGCTGCCGGAAAGGCAGCCGCCATAGTTAATAGTATAATAGCAAGTCTTTTCACCATAAATAAAATTTAGTAAAAACTAAGCTTATTAAGTAATATTCAAAGGTCTAAACCTGCCACGAAGGAAGGTATAGATTACTCGGCGATACAGATAGTAACGCGGTTGAGAGGCTGGTCTGTGTAAGGCTGCTCAGTGTCACCCTTAGCAGAAACAGTCATACGGCTTGGAGAAATGCCGAACTGATTCTGGAGAGCGTTAGCAACAGCTTCAGCACGCTTCTGAGAATAACCCATGTTGATGCGTGGGTTACCAGTACCACGGTCAGCGTAACCAGTGATGCTTACGCGAGATTCTGGATACTTCTTCATGTAGTCAGCAACTTCAACAACCTTAGCCATTTCCTGTGCGGAAATCTGAGAACCACGGATGAGGAAGTAGATGTCACGACGAAGTGGCTCACGCTTTGGCTGCTCAACAACTGGAGCAGGTTGCTGAACAAATACTGTATCGGGCTTTGGCTGCTCAACAACTGGCTTGCAGCATGGCTCAAGCACCTTTGTAGTGTGAGTAGCACCGAAGTTGTAGCGCAGACCAACGAGACCGTTGAAATACCAGTCAGCGTTGCCAGCCTTCTTGCTGTTGTAGCGGTCAGAAGTTGGGTTAGCGTTCAGTTCAAAGTTTACAGAGAAAGCATCGTTGATGCGAACATCTGCCAAAAGACCGAACTGAGCTACGAAACGGCTCTTAGTGCCAGACCAAAGATATTCCATATATTCTGGGCAGTCAGGAAGAACAGTTGAATTCAGTTCACCCCAAACATTCCAAGCCTGATCGTTCTTCCAAGCAATATTGATACCTGCACCTACGAAAGCGTAGATGTTGATAGGACGATTGTACTTGTAACCACAGAAAAGATTAGAGAGGTTTGCAGTAACATCAAGAGTTGGAGCAATGTAGTTCCAAGCCCACTTGTACTCTTTGTTGAAGATCTCAGAACCGCCCTTAGACTTCCAAGCGTTTACATCCAGACGAATACCAACAACAGGGTTGAATTCATAACCGAATGCAATCTGAGCATTGGGCGAAACCAGTGAGCCAAAGCCCACTTCACCGAGTGTGTGCTGCATACCAAACTGACCCTGCACGTACCAGTGTGGCTTGAACACTTCCACTGTCTTTGCCTCCTGCTGCTGAGCAGAGGCAGATACACTTGCTAATGCAACAAGTGCACCGAGAAAGATGTTTTTAATATTCATAGATACAAATTTTAATTAGTTTCTTGATTTAAAATAAATACTAAAGCATGATAAGTCCGTGTTGACGCTGACATGTATAAACGCTGTCGAGGAAGTTCAGTTGAAATTCTTCAGCAGTGAGATTCAGGATTTCTGCCTCGCCGACTTCATATTCCAGTTTGTCTGTTGCCTCTTGCTGCATATCTACATAGTAAAGATACAACTTTCCGTTCAGCAATTTCCATTCTCTGAAACTGATGCGCTCGGTGTTGATACTGGACAGGCCGCCAGTCATTTCAAAGGCAAAGCCTCTGTGCTGTTGCATATCGTAGTACCATTTTCCGCGCAATTCAGAAACATTGATGCAAATCTTTACTTTCCTGTTCTTTGAATCGGGGAAGATTGAAAGCGTATCCCCTTCGGTGAGTGAACCTTTGATTTGAAGGTCTGCCTCGGCTTCGCTGAAGGAATAGGCTTTTGGATGCTCCAGTTCGTTGTCGCACAGGCGAACAATGATTGAATCTCCGTCTATTTCCTGCAACACCACCAGTTGGGCTTCATCTTGCACTTCGTCCAGTTCCTCTGCCGTCGGTTCGGTTTTCGAGTCTTTCTTGCCTCCGCTACAAGAGCAGAGGACAAGAAGACTTGAAATCAGTATAGTCGTTAGGACTTTGCAATGAGTATTCACCTTATTTATTATTAAGGGAGTTGTCAGTTTGGATTATTTCTTAGCAACGTAGTACTTGCGAGTAGCAATCTGACCGTTGTAGTCAAGAGCAGAGTAAGCAACTTCATAGATGTAACCATCTGCAAGGTTGAGGGTAGCATTCTGGTGGATACCGCCAGCGATAACAACGTTCATGTTAGCACCCTGGTTAGCTCTCTGGAGAGCGGCCTTGCAAGCTGCGTCGCCATCCTGAGCAGAAGCGCTGCCCTTGAAGACGTTAGTTACAGCGATGTGCTTCTTGTAGCATGGAGTGATAACTTCAGCAGTGTAAGTAGTTGGGTAGATTGTGATTGTAGAAGCATCTACAAACTTAACCTTACCAAGAGTACCACCGAGCTGAGAAATCTTGTTGCCTTCTACGAAGAGTGCGATTGGCTGAACACGGGCGCTGATGTTGCGGATGAAGTTCACAAGCTTACCGTTAATCTTGTCGAGGAAGTTCTGGATTGTGTTGTCAATCTTGTTTTCAATGCGTGTCTCGTAATATTCGATGTTACCGAGATAATCATTAACATAGCCAACAAGCTTAGCAATATCGTCAACAAGAACCTTTGTATTGTTCAAGTCGTAGTTAACCTGACCAAGGATGTCTTCAACCTGAGATTGGAATGAAAGTACGAAATACTTCTGACTGCCGTCATCTACAAATCTATAGTAAGTAGGATCTGCAGCAACTGAGCGGCCATTGATTGTGACTGTCTTACCATCAGGACTAATTGTAACATCATCTGTCAGTTTCATGTAAACTGTGATATTGAACTTACCTGCGAATGAACCGTCTGCATCGATTGGCTTAATGTCAATCTTAGCAATATCATTTGCAACCTTATTCTGCAAGAAGTCAACAATCTTGTTGTCCTTGATGCGAGGATTAATAGTGTTGGTGATATAATTATCAACGCGACGATTAATCTTGTAGATGAGGTTCATTACACGGTAGTAGCCGTCCACATACTTTTCGTCATCAGTGAGGAGTGTCTTTTCAAACTTGTTCCAGAAGTCAGGAGAGAAGCCTGGAGCCTTCACAGCTGTAGCAGCAATGCCGTAGTTAGAGTAAACGCTGCGAGTGTCGCCGTCAGCATTCTTATAGTCAGCCTTAACAGCAAGAGCTGGGAGGATACCGTTGAACTGGTTGTAGAGAGTACCAACGAGAGTAGCGATTGATGGGAATGTACCACTTGCATCCTTAGCCTTAGTAGCACTTACAACTGTTTCGAATGTGTTTCTGAATGCTTGAGCAATCTTCTTGCTGTCAATCTTAACCTTAACCTTGTCAATGTCAGCCTTGCTGAGGTGAGCATCAGCTGCATAGAAGCCGTTTGCAACGGAACGAGTGTAACCGAAGGTAACGAGCTTAGAAGATGGGAGGAGGTTCTTCAGTTCTATACCAGAAGCCTCTTCCTGGCTGTTCATGAGCTTAATAGGAGTCTTGCTGAAGTCAACACCTGCAGGGTTGATAGTCAAATAAACCTTACCAGCATTGTCAGAAGCGTCGCTGATGAGTGTACCAGCTCTGCCATTGATCTGACCGTCAACGCTACCAATCATAGCGAGGTCGGCGTCTGTCAGCTTAGCAAACCTAGTTACAGATGGGTCAGCATAGTACATCAGTTCAGAAGATGGGAACTCGTATGGAGTATCAGCCTTACCGTAGAAGGCAACGAGTACGTTAGAGTTAACACCTGCTGGGATGTTGAATGTACCGTACATTGGGTTGTAAGTGCCCTGAACGATAACACCTGTAATCTGGTTGTCGATAGCAGTCTTGATGTTAGTAACAGTAGTTGTCAGACCTTCGATAGCTGTCTTGTTCTTTTCAATATTACCCTTGTTTGTTGCAACATCTTTCTTTACTGCTTCAACGTCTTTCTTAACCTTGTCAATAGCTTTGTCCAAAGCTGTCTTGTAAGTCTCAACCTTTGTGTCAAGCTTACCGATTTTAGTATCAAGAGTAGAAACCTGAGTTTCGAGGGTAGAAATCTTACCTTCAGCAGTAGTCATCTTGCCTTCGAGAGTAGAAACCTTACCTTCAACGGTTTTCATCTTGCCTTCGAGAGTAGAAACCTTACCTTCAACGGTTTTCATCTTGCCTTCGAGAGAAATGATCTTGCCTTCCTGAAGGGCAACCGTACCAGCGAGTGTAGCAACTTCACCTGTAAGTAAAGTTACAGCACCTTCGAGTTTACCAACCTTACCATCAAGAGAAAGAACTTTACCGTCAAGTATTCCGAGATGACCTTCAATTCCCAAAAGCTGACCAGTAATTGTCAGAATCTGACCTTCAATTCCAGCAATTTCACCTTGCATAACAGTTACAGCGCCAGTAAGACCTGCAATAACAAGATCCTGAAGAGCATCAGCAGCCTTGTAAGCAATAGTCAGGTCTTTCACAGCCTGAGCAAGTTCTTCCTTAGTAGCATAATTCTTCTTGAGATCTTCAACTTCTGACTTGAGGTCAGCAATAGCAGTAATCAATGTAGAGAGGTCAACAGGTGTACCTGGTACAAGACCGTCAACAACGCCTTCGAGGAGACCCAGTTTGTAGAGTACCCAATGGAGAGTCTTGTCAAGAGTCTCGATTTTATCAGCATTTGAATTAGCCAAAGTCAGAGCAGCAGTAGCATCCTTCTGAACGTCAGAAATCTGACTTCCGAGCTGACCAGCGATAGTAGCAAGGTCATCCTTCACTTTACCAATCTGACCAACGAGATCCTTGTAATCATCAACCATCTTTTGATTGAGTTCGTCCTTAGTCTTACCGATCTGCTCCATAACATCTTCATACTTAGAGAGAGCCTTCTGTGCTTCCTGATAAGCAAGATCAGCCTTATCCTGAGCAGCCTGAACAGCCTTGTTAACCGTACTGAGTTCGGCAGCGAGAACAGCTGTAGTTACATACTGAGAGAGGTCGAGACCTTCGATAGCGGTCTGCAGCTTAGCAATGTCAATCTTGTTCTGCTCTACGTCAGACTTGAGGGTAGAGAGACCAGAAGTAGCTTCCTGCAGCTTAGCGATGTCAGCCTGAACAGTTGTGAGGGTATTCTGGAGACCTGTCTGAGCATCCTTCAGTTCCTTGATAACCTGAGCGTCGTTTACAACGTTCTTAGCGATAGTTTCAACATCTTCCTTCGTGAGTGATGTTGGGTATGGGTGAGCAACGAGCCATTCGTTCAGAACGCTGGAAGCAATCTTGGCAACCTGTTCTGGAGTGAGGCAAGAGCAAGCGCACTTGGCAGCATCGATCAGAGCCTGAACTTCAGCAGTTGTAGAGTAAGCCTTCAGAGCCTTTTCCAGTTCGTCGTCGATAACGTCAAGAACGTCAGCTGTAGTAGCGTAAGGAGCAAGGTAAGAAGCGATATCTTCCTTAGTGATTACGTCCTTGATAGCTTCGGTGATGAGGTTCTTCACTTCAGCAGCAGTCAGACCTGGAGTCAGACCTTCGAGAGCCTTAGCGATAGCGTCGTTGATGAGGAGCTGAATCTTGTCAGTAGTAGCATAGTCAGCGAGAGCCTGCTTAACAGCATCGTTGATGAGAGCCTTAACATCGTTTTCAGAAAGAACACCCTTCATAGCTTCGTTCACTGCATTCTGAACGTCAGCAGCAGTAGTGTAGTTCTTCAGTCTTTCTGTAACGATTTCGTTTACAAGAACCTTAACTGCATTTTCATCCAGACCGTTGTTGCCAACACCCTTGAGAGCTTCAGTAACAATCTTAGTTACGAGGTTTTCAATTTCTGCTTCAGACATACCTGGCTGAACAGTCTTCAGTGCTTCAGCGATGAGCTTGTTAACTTCGTCAGTTGTTGGGTAAGCATTGAGAGCGTCCTTGCCCAGAACATCCTTCAGCGCTTCAGTGATAGCCTTCTGAATTTCGAGAGCGATGTCAGAAGCACTGATGTGTGGATAGTCTGCCACATGTCCCTTCAGAGCGTCCTGAATAGCCTTTGTTACAAGGTTTTCAACTTCGGGCTGAGTCATGCCTTGTTTCCATCCAGCCAAAGCAGCCTTGATAGCCTTGTCAATCATGCCGTCAACTTCAGCAGCAGTAAGGTGATTGTCTGTAGCTGCATAAGCGTTGATAGCCTTGTCAATCAGACTTTCGATGTAAGCCTGAGTTGGGATGTCAGACTTCAGAGCATAATCAGCGAGAGCCTTAGTGATGGCAGCCTCGATGAGGGCATCAACCTGACCCTTGTCCAGAATCTGGTGGTTATAGATCCACTCTGTGATAATGGTTTGAACGTCGTCCTTAGTCAGACCCTGAGGATTCTTTGCCAGATATGCAGCAATGAGAGTCTCCACGTCGTCAGAAGTCAGACCTGGGTTAGTAACGAGATAACCCTTAATGAGATCTTCAACATCAGACTTGCTGACACCTGGATGAGCAGCAGCATAGTCTTCAATCATCTTCTGAACCTCTGCCTTCTGAGCGTCAGAAAGCTTAGAGATTACGTCGTTGATTGCAGCTGTAATGGCAGCAGCAACGTCAGACTCTGTCATGTACTTGTCGCCATTGTTGGCAAGAGCGTCGGAAATCGACTGGTCGATCATAGCCTGGATGCGTGCATCCAAGGTACCATCACCACAAGTACAAGACTTGATTGCAGCAAGGGCAGCGTTGATTGCGTCGATCTGGTCCTGCAGACCTTTCACCTGAGCAGCCAACAATGTCTTGAGATTGGCATCCTGAGCAGCGATGGCATCAGTGTAGCCGTTGACGAGCTCCTGCTTGTTCTGAGCAAGAGCATCCTCCTCTGTGTCCTTACAAGAAGTCACAAAACCTGCACTGGAAAATGCCAGTGCAAGCACGAGCAAGTTTGTAAATTTTCTTCTCATGTTGTTTTTAAAAATTTATAAAGTGGTTAATAATAAAAATTGGTTTCTACGCGCATACATTATTATATAATATGGAGTGCAATAACACTAAAATCGGGACAAATTTAGTAATAAAAACATTCTCGGTCTTCATAAAGGGGAATAAATGAGTGTATTTTTAAGAAAATTTCACATAAAAATGACGTGTTTACTTATAAATTGTGTCTTAAACTACATATTTTCTCGTAAAAGTATGAAAAATGCCTTCCACAAAAAGAAAGGATTTTCACTACAAAAAACGCAAAATCGGCGCATAAATTGTTTGCTGTTTGAGATATTTCCACTATTTTTGCAAAAGAAAAACAAAACCATCCCTGTATGTTCGTATTCAAAAGGATTTCCATTGCAGCGATTACATGGGCTTTCCCGTTGATTCTCTGTGCACAAAGTCCCATTTCGTGGGAAGATTTCATTGAGCAAATACTGGAAGAGGACGTTGACGACAGCCAACAGGACAAGGATGTGTATGAACTGTTGGAAGAGATCCATGCACACCCCTTCAATCTGAACCAGGCAACGGTGGAAGATTTGCGCCAACTGCCCTTCCTCAGCGAAGAACAAGCCCGCGACATTGTGTTCTATCGGGTGATGTACGGACCTCTCTACAGCACGGGCGAACTGATGTTCATCGAAACCCTGAGCAAACAAGACCGAGAATACCTGCAACTGTTTTGCTATGCAGGAGAACCAGCTCCGCAGCAAGGGGTGAAAAAGGCCCAAGGAAGCCTGCTGAAAAACTTGCGGAACGAAGCCATCCTCAGAACGGACATACCTTTTTATTATAAGGCAGGGCAGCAAGACTATCCCGAAGAGGTGCTTGCCAAAAATCCAAATCTCAGCTATCGCGGCGACCCGCTCCATCTTGCCTTCAGATATTCCCTAAGCAGCATGAACCATCTGTTCGCGGGCGTGCAATTGGAGAAAGATGCGGGTGAGCGCGGCTGTGACTACATCTCTGGCTATTTGATGCTGAAAGATTATTTGATAGGCAAGCGGAGCAGCATACGCGAAGCTGTCCTCGGCAACTATCGGGCAAATTTCGGCATGGGACTGGTCATGAACACCAATGCCAGCTTTGATAAGTCCATGATGGTCAACCGACTGGGGCATCTGGAACATGGATTCAGCAAACATTCCTCAACGATGGAAGCGGGCTATCTGACAGGAGCTGCCATCAGATACCAATACGGGGCATTGACCTTTTCTGCCTTCGGTGGCTATAACAAGATTGACGGAACGTTTGCAAAGGATTCGGCGGGCATCACTTCTCTCAAGACAGACGGGTTGCACAGAACGCCTTTGGAACACAGCAAACGCCGCAATATCAGCGTCATCAATGTGGGCGGGAATATCCATTGGGAGAGCAATAGTCAGAATGTGCAACTGTCGGCTACGGCTGTGGCTACGCACTACTCTACCCCCTTGATGCCCAAATGGGACACTCCTTCCACACTATACAGGAAATACAATGCCCAGGGACAGGATTTTCAGGCCTACAGCCTGGCTTACCTTTGGCGCGGAAACAAACTCAAGTTTACAGGCGAGACGGCTCTGAGCCACGCAACAGGACTGCTAACTGGCGACGGGAAGCAACTGGGATTTGCCACCCTCAACACGCTGCAATATCGGGTGAACAGCGAAAACACGTTGACGGCTTCTTTCAGATACTACGGAGCGAAATTTGTCAGTATCAACGGAAAGGCTTTTGGAGAAAACGCGCGGCCACAGAACGAAGAAGGGGTGTATTTGGCCTGGAACACGACGATGATACCAGGTGTGCGCATAGACACCTACGTGGATTTGATGTATTTCCCCTGGTTGAAATACAGCGTGAGCAACCAGTCGTACGGTTTTGACTATATGTTGCAAGCGACCCTCACCCAAAGCAGGAGTAGCGAATGGTTCTTTCGGTATCGGATGAAATCGAAACAGCAGAATGCCCAAGACGAAGCGGAGCAGAAGGCAAGCATCCAGGAACAGGAAGAGCGCGAAACGCTTCTGCATTATAATATGCGGCACACGCTGAAGGTTCAGCACACGTTGTCCGTAGGGAAAGCATGGACTTTCAGCACCACTCTCAACGGTTGTCTGGTTGATTTCGGACCGAATATGTTGGAAAAGGGAATTTCGATTGGTGAGCATGTGCGATGGATGCCCATAACGGAAAAAGTAAAGTTGGATGTAGGCTTTACTTATTTTTATACAGACAGTTACGATGCACGCGTCTATGCCTATGAGCCTTCGTTGCTCTACAGTTTTGGCCTCACATCTTATTCCTACCACGGCTTCCGAGGCATTGTCATGACCAGCTGGAACATCTGCAAGGGCTTAACCCTGACTGGCAAGTTCGGCATCACCAAGTATTTCAACCGCGACACCATCGGCTCAGGCACCGAACTTATTGCAGCCAATCACCGCGAAGACTTGCAGGTCATGGTACGCTGGAAGTTCTGACTCCCCCTCTCTACATACAACAGCAGGACCAATATTTTTTGTTTTCCCTGGTAATTTTTTGAAGCAAAGTTACACTTTGTGGTTAATCAGTTTGTAATCATCGTGTTATGTCGGAAAAAGTTACATGAAAGTTACATGAAAGTTGCACTAAAGTTACATCGATTCCGTCTTTTTATGGCGCAAATTTGTCAACATTTGTACGTCAGTGGCACTGCATTGCTGCTGCGGTACGAAAGTTCTCCCGCTGCGGTGGCAATGCAGTGCCAGACGAGTAGCAAAGTTCTCCCACGGCAGCGAGAGAACTTTGCTACTGAGATGAGAGAACTTTGCTTTTCAGATGAATGTTGCATTGTTGCAACATGATTTTTAGTGTGAAAGGCAGGAGAAAAGCAGTTCCCAGTGGTCGCAAAGGGACTGCATGGAGGGGAAAAGAAGGTTTGCTCCCTGTGACAAAAGAGCTTCGTCGGGAAGAGGACCTGTGTTGACGGCGATGGTGAAGACACCTGCGGCAACAGCGGCTTGAACGCCGAGGGGAGCGTTTTCCACAACAATGAAATGAGAAGGGGAAAGCTCGCAAGATTGGTAGTGGGCAAACTTCTGCATCCCCATGAGATATGGCTCGGGGTTAGGCTTTCCCTTTTTCACGTCGAAAGCAGTCACCATGAGTTCGGGACGGAAGATGTCAGGGAAATGAGTGTTCAGCCGACCGAGCAGGGATTTTTGACCTGAGCCTGTGACAATCATGGGAGTAATGCCTGATGCTTTTACTTTCTGAAGGAGTTCGTAAGCTCCAGGCATGGGGGGAGCAGGGTCACATTTGTTGAAAAGTTCTGCTTTGTAGGCATAGATTTCTGCGATTTCCTCGGGGGTAGCATCGTGGCCGCGTTCCCGTTGCGAAACGATATTGATGGTGCCTGCTCCTGTGCGGCCTTCGTGCATATATGCTTCTTCCTTAGAGAATTGCGTGAATTTGAAATGCTGCATGGCTTGATGCCAGCAGGAAGCATGGTTCTTCATGGAATCGTAAAGCACGCCGTCCATGTCGAACATGACGGCTTGCAGGTGGACAGAACCATAAGAGCGGAGCGCTTGAGTGATTTGGGCTTGGGTCATAGAGCTGGTTTTTGCTGTGATACAGCAAAATACGGGACAAGAGGGAGAAAGGACTATTCGTTGAGGAAATCTTCGATGAGGGTGGAGACTTCGACTTGGGCTATCTCAAGGTTGTCGTTGATGACAATTTCGTCGAACTGGGGGGCAAAAGAAAGTTCTTCTTCGGCTTTTGCCAAGCGCTGTTCGATGATTTCGGGTGCATCGGTGCCTCGGTTTTCAAGACGGCGGCGCAGTTCAGCAACGGATGGTGGCTGGATGAAGATAGCAAGAGCACGTTTACCGTAAAGTTTCTTGATGTTGAGCGCACCTTTCACGTCCACATCGAAGATGATGTTGTCACCCTGGGCCAGTTGCTTGTCAACCTGTGACTTGAGGGTGCCGTAGAAGAGTCCAGGATAGACTTCTTCGTATTCCACAAAATCGCCATTGGCTACGTGAGCGTTGAATTCGTCGATGGTCTTGAAGAAGTATTGTTCCCCATCCTTTTCGCCTTCGCGTGGGGCACGTGTGGTGACAGAGACGGAGAAACGAAGGTCGAGGTCGGTTTCGTTACAGAGGAATTTAACGATGGTAGATTTGCCGCTGCCAGAGGGCGCGGCACAAATGATGAGTTTGCCTTGCATAGGGATGAATTGGTTTTTAATGGAATAACTGGTTACATGACGTTGAGGACTTGCTCCTTGATTTGTTCGAGTTCGTCTTTCATGCGAACAACGATGTTTTGCATTTCAGCTTGATTAGACTTGCTGCCGGTGGTGTTGATTTCTCGGCCCATCTCTTGGGCAATGAAGCCTAACTTCTTGCCTTGTCCACGCCCCTCGTTCATCGTCTCAATGAAATAGCGAAGATGGTTGGAGAGGCGTTGCTTTTCTTCGGAAATGTCCAGTTTTTCAATATAGTAAATCAGTTCCTGCTCCAATCGGTTCTTGTCGTAGTCGGAACCAATCTGCTGTTCGAGTGTATCGACAATGCGCTGGCGGATTTTCTCGACACGTCCCTGTTCATAAGGTTCGATACTCGCCAAGAGTGCCGTGATGTTGTCGATTTTCTCCTGAAACTTCTTTGCCAGAGCTTTACCCTCCTGCTTGCGGAAGTTCACGAGGTTTTCCACAGCCTCTTCGACTACTCGCTGGGCAACAGTCCATTCTTCGTCGGTGAGTTCTTCCACTTCGGTACGGAGAGTGACATCAGGCATCCGCACCAAGACACGCATCCAGTCGCTGGCTGTGTTGCGTTGGTTGGAGGCATCCAGTCCGAGCTGTTCGGAGAGTGCCTGCATCTGGCGGAAGTATTCTGTAACTAATGCGCCGTTGATGGGAGCGGCATTCGTGGCATCATTTTTTTCTACCCAGAGAGAGAACTCCACTTTGCCACGCTCCAGTTCCTTTTGAATGAGTTGGCGGATTTCCATTTCCTTCTCCCGATAGAGAGGAGCGATGCGGGTCGCCATGTCGAGCGCTTTCGAGTTGAGCGACTTGATTTCCGCATGAATTTTTTTGCCTTGAAATTCGGCCACGCTTTTGCCGTAGCCAGTCATAGATTGTATCATAAAAATAGGCCTGTTTTTATCTGTTATTATTTACTTGTAAAAACAAAACGGCTGCAAAGGTAAGGAATAAATCTGAATTATGGAATCGGAAAAACTAAAAAGTAAGGCGTTTTTAGGTTTTTTGGCGCAGAAAACTTGGTAAATCTTTGGAGTTGTGCTACCTTTGCACATTATTTAGATAATAGCCGCTATGATATAGCGACAAACCGGACAAAAGAAATGGCTTGTATTTTACATATAGAAACAGCAGCAGAGGGATGCAGCGTGGCTGTGAGCCAGGAGGGAGCAGTCATCTATGCTGCCGACAACGAGCATCTGAACGAAGAAGCTGGGAATGAAACTCTACATAAAGGGAAAAACTCGTTGAGCGGACATGCCGGTGTGCTGGGCACATTGGTGGATGGCGCCCTTTCGTTCACCGACAATCATGCCATCCCCTTCGATGCCGTTGCCGTCAGCGCGGGCCCTGGCAGCTATACGGGACTGCGCATTGGTGTGAGCATGGCAAAGGGCATTTGTTATGGTCGTGATTTAAAGCTCATTGCGTTGCCCACCTTGCAGATTCAATGCGTACCCTTTCTTCTCAAGCACGATGATATCCCTGAAGACTCTTTGATTTGCCCCATGCTTGACGCAAGACGCATGGAAGTTTATACGGCACTCTACACTCGAGGCTTAAAGCCTGTGATAGACATTTGTGCCAAAGTGATTGACGAACAATCGTTTCTGGAACATCTGGCAGAGCATCCTGTCTATTTCATGGGCAATGGAGCTGCCAAATGCCGTTCTGTCATCACCCACCCCAACGCACATTTTGTAGAGGATGTTCCGTTGGCAGCCAAGTTTATGTCACCTTTGGCTGAACGTCGATTCCTGCAAGAAGATTTTGAGGACGTAGCTTATTTTGAACCCAATTATTTAAAAGAATGGACTACAACACACAAAGACCCAAACTCATAATGCCTGAATACGGAAGGTACATTCAGGAAATGGTGGATTATTGTAAAACCATCACGGATGCGCAAGAACGGCAGAATTGTGCCGAGAACATCATTGCGGTCATGGCCAACATGTCGGAAAAGAGCGGCGACGATGAGGAGTTCCGCACAAAGCTATGGAACCATTTGGCGGCTATTGCAAATTATCAGCTTGATATTGAATACCCTGTTCCTATTGAACGGGAAGACGCCATTGGCAGCAACCGCGAAAGAATACCCTATCCGCAAAGAAAAATAGACCGTCGCCACTATGGTGCCATTGTGGAGATGTTCACAAAAGCACTCAAAGAAGAGGAGGACGAGGAGAAGCGTTACGAAATGGCGAAACTGATTGCCAACCACATGAAACGTGATTTATCGAACTGGAACGTGGATGCCATAAGTGACGCCAAAGTGGCAGACGATTTGGAACAATACACAGAAGGGAAGGTAGTGCTGAATCCTGATAACTTCCAGTTTATCAGCGACGGAGAATTGCTCAGCAGCCTTATTTCAACCACCGTGAAGAAAAAGAAGAAGAAGTAATGGGACAATTCATCATAGAAGGCGGACATAAACTTCACGGCGAGATTACACCACAGGGTGCCAAGAACGAGGCGCTGGAAGTGATCTGTGCCGTATTGCTCACAGCAGAACCTGTTGTCATCAAGAATATCCCCAATATTCTCGATGTCAATAATCTGATTAACTTGTTGAGCAAGATGGGAGTATCCGTTACCCATTCGGGCGACCACGAATGGACGTTTCAGGCAGAGAGACTTGACAAAGCTTATTTAGGCAGTCAGGAATTTGTGCAGCGGTGTGCCAGTCTTCGAGGTTCCATCCTGACATTGGGTCCTTTGCTTGGCAGGTTCCATCATGCTTGCGTTGCCAAACCTGGCGGAGACCAGATTGGTCGCAGACGATTGGACACGCATTTCATTGGCATCCAGGAATTGGGCGCCAAATTCAGCTATAATCCGCAATGTGCTGTATATGACATTGATGCCCATGAACTGCATGGTCAATATATGTTGCTCGACGAAGCCAGCGTGACGGGTACCGCCAACATCATCATGACAGCCGTACTGGCACAAGGAACTACCACCATCTATAATGCGGCATGTGAACCCTATATTCAGCAATTGTGCAAAATGCTGAATCGCATGGGAGCAAAGATTACAGGAGTTGGTTCGAACTTGCTGACGATTGAAGGTGTGGAGGTGTTGCATGGCACAGAACACACCATTCTGCCCGATATGATTGAAGTGGGGTCTTTCATCGGCATGGCTGCCATGACAGGCAGCGAACTGACCATCAAACACGTATCTTACGAGAATCTCGGCATCATCCCAACCATGTTCAGCCGTCTGGGCATCCAGATGGAAGTTATTGGCGACGACATACACATCCCAGAGCAAGAGCACTACGAAGTGCAATCGTTTATGGATGGCAGCATCATGAATATTGCCGACGCCCCGTGGCCTGGTCTCACGCCAGACCTGCTCAGCGTCATGCTGGTAGTGGCAACTCAGGCAAAAGGCAGTGTGCTGATACACCAGAAGATGTTTGAAAGCCGCCTGTTCTTTGTGGACAAACTGATAGACATGGGTGCACAGATTATTCTATGTGACCCA
The DNA here is from genome assembly GCA_902802265.1 of uncultured Bacteroidales bacterium. Taxonomy (GTDB): domain Bacteria; phylum Bacteroidota; class Bacteroidia; order Bacteroidales; family Bacteroidaceae; genus Minthosoma. The sequence continues at coordinate 46,429 of CADCLN010000006.1, forward strand.
CATCGTGCCGTGGTCGTAGGACACGACAACCAACGCAAGTTAAGAGCCGCCAAGATGTCAAGTCCCGACATTCGAGCAGGCATCGCCTTGCTCATTGCCGCCATGGGAGCACAGGGCACAAGCGTCATCAGCAACATTGAGCAGATTGACCGTGGATATGAGGACATTGAAGGACGACTGGCTGCATTAGGAGCAAGCATCACACGAATATGATACGCAAAGAAGACTGTTATAAAATCGGGAAAATCACAAAGGCACACGGACTGAAGGGCGAAGTGAATTTCATGTTTACCGATGACATTTGGGACCGTACAGAAAGCCCATATATCATTTGTGAAGTAAATGGCATTTTGGTTCCTTTTTACATGGAAGAATATCGCTTCAGAAGTGACTCGACTGCCCTTGTGAAATTTGAGCACCTTGACTCTGCCGATGCGGTACAGTTTCTTGTGAACAGCGATGTCTATTTTGAGAACAAATACGTTGAGGAAGGTGATGATGACGAAGTGTCGCTCCAATTTTTCATTGGGTTCAAAATGCTCAATGGTGACGACGAAACGGAAATCGGTACCATCATCGACGTAGATGACAAAACAGAAAACTGGCTTTTCATTGTGGAGCGGCCCGACGGTAGCGAAGCCTTGATACCAGCACACGAAGAATTTATTCAAGAAATCAGGCAAGAGGAGAAAGAAATGGTCATGGACCTGCCGCTCGGATTGCTTGATTTGTAAAACATAGGACATGAAAAGAATTTGCATACTCGGTTCAACCGGCTCCATCGGTACGCAAGCCCTGGAGGTGATAGAGGAACATAGTGATTTGTACGAAGCATACGTGCTGACAGCTTATAACAACGCCGACTTGGTGATAGAACAGGCGCGCAAGTTTAAGCCCGAAGCTGTCGTCATTGCCAATGAAACTAATTATAATAAGGTACGCGAAGCGTTGGCAGACCTCCCCATCAAAGTGTATGCTGGAGCCAAGGCGCTGTGCGAAGTGGTACAGAATGAAAACGTGGACATTGTGCTTGCCAGCATGGTAGGATTTGCAGGATTGGAACCCACCATTGCGGCAATCAAAGCAAAGAAAGCCATTGCTTTGGCAAACAAAGAGACATTGGTCGTGGCTGGTGACCTTATTACACGGCTGGCAAATCAGTACCAAGTACCTATTTTGCCTGTGGATTCGGAACATTCGGCAATCTTCCAATGCCTTGAACCTGGCAACAAGATTGACAAGATTTTGCTGACTTGCTCGGGGGGACCCTTCCGCAAATTTTCAAAGGAACAAATCAAACACGTCACCAAAAGCGACGCACTCGCCCACCCCACGTGGAACATGGGTGCAAAGATTACCATAGATTCAGCTACGCTGATGAACAAAGGTTTTGAAGTCATTGAAGCCAAATGGCTCTTCGGCGTAAAACCCGAACAAATTCAAGTGGTTGTCCATCCGCAAAGCGTCATTCATTCTGCCATACAATTTGAGGATGGCGCCGTAAAAGCACAGTTGGGCGTTCCCGACATGCGTCTGCCTATTCAGTATGCATTCTCTTATCCCAAACGGCTTAGTCTGTCAGGGGAACGACTGGATTTGTTTGCCATGAAGGATCTCACCTTTGAGGCTCCCGACACAGACCGTTTCCCCTGTCTGCGCCTTGCCTACGAAGCTTTGCATCAAGGTGGGAATATGCCTTGCATTGTGAATGCTGCCAACGAAATCGTGAACCGCGCATTCATTGACGACAGAATTTCATATCCCCGCATTGCGGAAATCATCGAAAAGACAATGAACAAGATTGCCTTCTCGAAAGAATCATCACTTGAAACTTATTTAAACACGGACAAGGAAGCAAGAACTTACGCTTCTTCGCTGCTTTAACAAGGAAAATCATTTAAACACAAAGAATACATGGAAACAGTACTTATAAAAGCCCTGCAACTGATTATTGCCCTTTCTCTTCTTATCGTACTCCACGAAGGTGGACACTTTCTATTTGCCAAATTATTCAAAACGAGAGTAGAAAAATTCTATCTGTTTTTCGACTATAAATTTCATCTGTTCAGCACCTATTCCAAATGGTTCCGCAAATTGCGTGGAAAAGCTCCTGTTCCTCGTCGTAAAGATAAAGATGGAAAGGAACTGGATGAGTATGAATATGATGGAACAGAATATGGCATCGGTTGGATTCCACTCGGAGGTTATGTCAAGATTAGCGGCATGATCGACGAATCCTTAGACAAAGAGCAAATGGCTTTGCCCCCAAAACCTTGGGAATTTCGCACAAAACCTGCTTGGCAACGTCTGCTCATCATGCTGGGAGGTATCATCATGAACTTCCTTACAGCTATTGTCATCTATTCTATGGTGCTGTTCACTTGGGGAGAGGAGTATGTCAAAAGTGAAGACATGACCTATGGTATGAAATTCTCCGAACAAGCAAAACAAGACGGATTCCGTGACGGAGATATTATTATTAAAATAGATGATGAACGAGTAGAGTCATGGGCTGCAGGAAAGCTGCAGGACATCTCCAATGCAAAGAAAGCCACTGTTTTACGTAATGGAAAAGAAGTTGTTATCGATCTGCCCGAAGAAATGAATCTCATTGATATGCTGCAACAGGAACCTCGTTACGCATCCATCCTTCTACCCATGGAGATTGACAGTATCCTGCCTGGCTCTCCTGCAGAAGAAGTGGGGCTCAAGAAAGGAGACAAAATCACCGCACTCAACGGGGAAGCCATCGCAGACTTCAATGATTTCTGCACCCACTTGCTCATGTTGCAAGATGTGCTGACAGAAGAATCCACTCATGCAGACAGTTTGAAGCAGCGTTCCATTACAATGGTTATCAACAAGACAGATACTGTAAAAGCCGTACTCACATCATCATTCACGCTGGGTTTTTCCAACAAAATGCCTTATCTTGACAAAATCACAACCCGCAAATATGGCTTCTTCGAATCATTCCCCGCTGGCATCAAACTGGGGTACGAAACTCTGGCAAGCTATGTCGATCAGATGAAGTATCTGTTCACAGCCAAAGGGGCACGAAGCGTAGGTGGATTTATTGGCATTGGCAACATCTTCCCTGATGCCTGGAACTGGGAACGCTTCTGGATGCTTACTGCCTTCCTCTCCGTTGCACTTGGATTCATGAACGTTTTACCCATCCCAGCATTGGATGGCGGTCACGCCGTATTCGCTATTTACGAAATTATTACACGCAGAAAACCAAGCGACAAGGTTTTGGAAAAAGCACAATACATCGGCATGATTCTGCTGATAGGACTGATGATTCTGGCACAAGCCAACGACATCCTACGCTTATTCGGTCTGTAATCAAAGGGGAGAAACCGCATGAAAATACTTGCTGTAGGCATGAACTATGCCGCACACATTAACGAGCTGCACAATAAAAACGAGCAGAATGCGTTAATACCATTAGAGCCAGTGATTTTCTCAAAGCCCGACTCTGCCATCATTCAGCCTGGAAAGCCATTCTTTGTACCAGATTTTGCAGAACGCTTCGACTATGAAACTGAAATTGTTGTGCGTATCAACAGAGCTGGTAAAGATATTGGCGAGCGCTTTGCCCATCGCTACTATGATGAAGTCACCGTCGGAATAGATTTTACTGCGCGCGACCTTCAACAGAAATTACGTGCCAAGGGACTGCCATGGGAACTCTGCAAAGGTTTTGACGGTAGTGCAGGCATCGGAAAATTCATGAAGGTGGAAGATTTGGGCACAAACGTGCAAAACATAGATTTTCATCTGAATAAAAATGGAGAGACCGTACAACGAGGCAACACCCGTGATATGCTGTTCACCATCGACCAAATCATTGCATACGTCAGCCGATTCTTCATCCTCAAAACGGGAGACCTGCTGTTCACAGGCACCCCGTTGGGTGTAGGCCCCATCGCAGAAGGAGATGTACTCGACGGATTTATCGGTGAGAAACAATTGCTCCATTTGAGAATAAAATAACACAGGAATGTAAAAAACAAGAACACTCATGGCAAAAAGACTTTTCATATTACTGTCCATTTTTACGATGGTCATCGCCACCCATGCTACAAACACATACGCAGAACATTCCGTACTTTCATCGGGTAGATGGGTAAAAATTCGCGTAAGCAATACAGGTGTTTACCAACTGACAGCCAGCCAACTATCAGAAATGGGATTCAACAACCCATCTGCTGTCAGACTGTTCGGGTACAACTTGCCCATCTTGCCTGAAGCAAACATTGAGAACATCAGCGACGACCTGACAGAAATTCCGCTGTGGCGACGGAGTGACGGCACGCTGCTGTTCTATTCCTGCGGTACAATCCAATGGACAAAGAGCGAAGAAACGAAAAACAAATTTACACACAAGAATAATCCCTATTCCAACTATATCTATTATTTCCTTTCTGAAGGAACACCTGTTGCATTCCCTTCAGAAAGCCCCTCAACAACCCCAACCCACACAGCAACGACGTTCCCCGAACATTCAGTCATGGATATGGACGAATTTTCTTTTATCAATGTGGGTAGAACCTTTTTTGAAGAATACGAATACGACAACAATGGTAGTCGCACCTACACGATAAGTACCCTGGGAGTAAACGATGGTACCGTTTTGCTGGATATACAGTTTGCCTCTACTGGAGCTTCCACGTTGTATATCTCCGCCAATGGCAACAACCTGATGTCAAAGATTTTTACTGATGTTACGAATCACTCTTCCGCCAGAATAAACACCATTTCAACTACATTATCAAACAATTATGCAAACATCGCGAACATCACTCTTTCCCATAAAGCTTCAGCCACAACGGTAACAGGACATCTTGATTTCATTCGTGCCAATTACACCCGAAAGCTTGACCTCAACGGACTTCATTTCATGGCTTTTCGTCCTGCCGATGAATTCAATTACCAAGTGACAATTACAGGAGCAAAGAGCGACACCCGCGTTTGGAAAGTGACCACACCTGCACGCACTTGCGAACAAAAGGGTTCACTTTCAGGTAGTAACTATGTTGCCGAGCTCACAAATGAAGGAAACGATGAATACGTAGCCGTCAACATCAACGCCAACTTCCCTTCTCCCGAATATGTCGGAGAAATAGCTAACCAAGACCTCCACAGCTGCAAGGACATTGAGTTTGTCATCATCGTGCCCGAAAACGGCCGTTATACAGCCCAGGCACAACGATTGGCAAATGCACACATTATTAAAGAAGGAATGAAATGCCTTGTGGTACGTGCAGACCAAATCTACAACGAGTTTTCTTCTGGAACACCCGATGCTACAGCCTATCGCCGATTCATGAAAATGCTCTACGACAAAGCACAAACGGACGGAAGCATCAAGGCTCCCCGAAACCTGCTCTTCTTTGGAGCCTGTTATTGGGACAACCGCATGGTGACATCAACCATGAAGAAAAAATCACCTGCCGACTACCTGCTCTCTTACGAATCCGACAACTCCATTTCCATGACCGAAAGCTACCTTTGCGAAGAATATTTCGGCTTACTGACTGACAACAGCGGACACAACCCGCTCAAAGAAGCAGCACAAATCGGTATAGGCCGCCTGCCTGTTACCGACCTCACCACGGCAACCAACGTGGTAACAAAACTGATCAAATACATCAATAACGAGAACGCTGGAGCATGGAAAAACACCATCTGCTTCATGGGTGACGATGGCGACAACAACATCCACATGGACGATGCAGAGAACGTCATCACTTCAACACAAGATGCTTTCCCAAAATTCAGATATAAAAAAATCTATTGGGATCACTACCCAATTGTCAAGACTTCTACAGGAAGCACCTACCCAGCAGTACTTGAAGAAGTTAACAAAACCATGCACGATGGGGCATTGGTCATGAACTACACAGGACATGGTTCTGCCTCTCTGCTCTCACACGAACAAGTATTGAAGACCGAAGACTTCCAGAAATGGTCTTCACCCAGACTTCCTCTGTGGTTCACAGCCGCTTGTGACGTCACACCCTACGACATGAACAAAGACAACATCGGCACAGAAGCCGTATTCAACAAACGAGGTGCAGCCATGGGATTTGTTGGAACAGCACGTACCGTCTATTCCACACAAAACCGAATCTTCAACCGCTATTTCATGAAACAGCTTCTCGGTAAAAATGCTGCAGGCCAGCGAAACACCATCGGCGAAGCTATCACCCTGGCAAAAGCCTCCATTGCTACAAGCAGAAACATTAGTAACCGCGATGCCATCAACAAGACACATTTCGTACTCATTGGCGACCCCGCCATCACACTCGCAACCCCCAACTACAACATAAAAGTTGACCAAATCAATGGCACGGCTGTCAGCGAGACCAACCAACCTACTATAAGTGCTGGTAACGTGGTGAGCGTGACAGGTCACATCGAGGATGAAGAAGGGAATCCCATCAATGATTACAACGGTACCATCGAACCTGTCGTCTATGACAATCTGGAAACCATCAAGTGCCACAGAAATTCTTCTGCCGACACCGATACGGCATACATCTACCATGACCGGACACGTACTCTCTTCGCGGGTTCCGAGAAAGTTTCAAACGGACAATTCACATTCTCCTTCCCCGTACCGCTCGACATCAACTACAGCAACAAGACGGGTCTGATAAACCTTTATGCCAACAATGGACTGAACGAAGCCCATGGCAATTGCAACAACTTCATCGTAGGAGGCACAGGAAACTATGTGCAAGACGGCAACGGGCCTGCTATCACCGCCTATCTCAACAGAGACGACTTCAACGACGGCGACGATGTCAACGAGACCCCCTACCTCTTCCTGCAACTCCACGACCCCGATGGCATCAACACCACAGGCAATGGCATCGGACATGACATCGAAATCATTATTGACAACGATGAACAGAAGACCTACAGCCTCAACAAATACTTCACTCCTACTACTGGCGGTTATGCCAATGGAACGGTAGGCTTCAGCATTCCCGAACTGGAAGAAGGACCGCACACCATGCTCATCCGAGCCTTTGACGTGCTCAACAACATGGGTAGCACTACGCTCAATTTCAATGTTATAAAAGGTCTAAAACCCGATGTTACCAACCTCTACATCAAGACACCCGTCAGCGACAACGTCACCATGCGTGTGTATAGCGACCGCAAAGGTTCCATCCTAAACGTAAACCTCTGGGTATATGACATGTATGGTAAACTCCATTATGCACAGTCACAGTCAGGTGAAGAAAACATCGGCGATTACTACGAATTTGAATGGAACATCACAGGTACCGTCGGACTGGTTCCCCCAGGTGTGTATATTGCACGGGTAGGCATCTCTACGGCTGACGGAGAAGAATGTAAGACAGCCAAGAAGATACTCATCGTGGGTTCAAACAAATAATCGAAACAACGCAATCACTTCATAACGAAAAAACTAAAAACAGAATGAAGAAAAACCTTTTAATATTCGCACTTCTATTCAGCATTCTTGATGCAAAAGCACAAGATGTGAAGAACCAGCTCAACCCCGTATATTTCGGAGTTACTTCACTTGCCATTGCTCCTGACGCACGTGCCGGCGGACTTGGCGACGTGGGAGCTGCAACCGACCCCGATGTCAACTCACAATTCTGGAACCCAGCCAAATATCCGTTCTGCATCAGTCGTGCAGGAATTTCACTCAACTACACACCTTGGTTGCGTCGTCTCGTTCAGGGCATCGACCTTGCCAACATCACAGGCTACTACCGTCTGGGCGAATATAATGCACTCTCAGCTTCGCTTCGCTATTTCTCTCTCGGAGAAGTAATTGCAGAAGGAGACTTTACGGTAAAGCCCTACGAACTTGCTTTCGATATTGCCTACTCGCGAATGTTGAGCGAAACATTCTCCGCAGGTGTAGCCCTTCGCTATATCCGTAGCGACCTCGGTTGGAAAGACAGCGGTATCACGCCTGGTAACGCTTTTTCTGCAGACATCTCCATCTACCACAATGGCTATCTCAACCTGGGCAGCCGCGAGTGTCAGCTGGGTTGGGGTCTCAACATCAGCAACATCGGTAGCAAAATCTCCTACGACGAGGGTAACACCAGCGAATTCCTTCCCACCAACCTCCGTTTAGGTCTTTCCTTCCTGATACCCTTCGACGAATACAACACCCTTACCATCGCAGCCGATGCCAACAAACTGCTTGTGCCCACTCGACCCACCTTCGAACAATACATCGAACAGACTGGTGCCAGCGAGAAAGACTACTCTGGCTATCGTGCATGGCTCGAAGGCGAAGGATACTACAACGTATCATCCATCACAGGTATCTTCAAATCCTTCAGCGACGCACCTGGCGGATTTAAGGAAGAATTGCAGGAAATTCAATTGTCTGCAGGTTTGGAATATTCCTACAACAACCAGTTCTTCATTCGTGGTGGTTATCACTACGAACACCCCAACAAGGGTAACCGCAAATACTTCACCGTGGGAGCAGGCTTCAAGATGTCCGTCTTCGCCATCGACGCAGGCTACGTCATCTCCACAGCACAATCCAACCCACTCGACCAGACCCTCCGCCTCTCCCTCTCTTTCGACATGGACGGCATACAGGATTTGCTCGGGAAAAGAAGATAATTATTACGCAAGGACATTATAACGTTATAACGAAAGAACAAAAAAACGCAAAACGTACATGAAGATACGAGTAGGCTTTGGCTACGATGTACACCAGCTCGTCACAGAACGAGAACTTTGGTTAGGCGGCATTAAGATAGATCACGAAACAGGCTTGTTGGGCCATAGCGATGCCGACGTACTCATCCATGCCATCTGCGATGCCATCCTTGGGGCAGCCAACATGCGTGACATCGGCTACCATTTTCCGCCCAAGAAAGGAAACGAGTTTGAAAACATAGACTCCAAGATATTGCTTCGCAAAACGCTCGACCTGGTAGCCACAAGGGGCTATCACGTGGGCAACATCGATGCCACAATCTGTGCCGAGCGGCCCAAACTCAACCCACACATTCCACAGATGCAAACCACACTGGCACACGTGATGGATATACCCGAAAACGATATTTCCATCAAAGCCACCACGACTGAAAAGCTCGGATTTACAGGCCGCGAAGAAGGCATCAGCGCCTACGCCGTGGTACTTTTGGAATCTTCCGCAAGCTAATTGCTCATTTCGAGATACAAATCAATCAACGTAGTAATATCCAAAAGGTTTACAGCTCCGTCACCATTCACATCGGCCGACGGAGTTTCTGTTTGTTCACCCAGATACACATCAATCAGCATAGTGATGTCCAGCAAATCCACCTTCCCGTCAACATTCACGTCACCAAGAAGCACAGGCACAGGTTCAGCAAGCAAGGCAAGATGGAAATCGTCTGCCTTGAACCATTTTGTCGATTCCAATCCAATGGTATAAGTGCCTTTCTTGCAATAAACATTCAAGGCAAGCGGTACTCCTTGAGTACGGTCTGTCAACACAGGCGACTGCTGGGCAATATTTCCAAACACAAGGCTCACCCACGTGTCACCTTCCTCACCACCACCCGATGCCACGACAGCCGTCAGTCGGTAATAAGCATCTTTCGTAATGTTGATATCCTGCTTGCAATAGAATGTACCGTTACCACCAGGCGACCAGGCATTAAAGATGTGATTACCTGCCATACCCGTGAAATAACGTCCATTGCCGTTCTCTGTATTTTCCCAAGGAGCAAAGGCTTCCTCGGCTTCCTCTTCAGAAGAAACTGTCCAGCCAAACACTTGATGATTTTCGCCGTTGACTTCTTTACCTAAATTTCTGGCTGTTCCCAGCTTCTCGAAAGAAGGGTTCTTGAGCTTGATGGAAGTATAATCTCTTTCCACTTCGTAACTTGCCCATTCGTTCTGGATGGCAGCCACAGCCCCATCCAACTGAGCAATCACTTCTGACACATTATTATATATAACAGGACTTGCCAATGCAGCCATCAATCCAGCATAAAGTTCGTCGGACAGCGGACTGCCGGCATAACTCATGGCTCGATTGTAAGCAGCCACATAGGCAGCATAGGCGGCAACCTGAGCTTCAGAAACAAAAAGCCAGTCGCTCAAGTCTGTTTCGTAGGTAGTACCTGCATCCAGCGTGTAGTTTTCATCCCATGCCACATTCACAAAATGGTCAGAGGCTTTCAGCTTGAAGGCATCAGGACGCGACCACCCCGTCTGCAAAGAGAAAGTTGTTGCACCCGATTCCGTCTGAGTACGGCAATAGTAGCTAAAGGGTTTCCACCCCAAAGCAAGCCGATAGCCGCTGTCCGTGGAGAATGTAAAGTCACGACCCTCACCCCACATCGTCCACAACGTTGCCTCTGCGAGGAAAGGCGTCAGCACACCCGTCTGGTTCAGGAAACACCCCGAACCCACGTTGTAGAGATACCGGTTAGTTCCGCTACTCATTTCCGTTTCACCTCCCCAAAAATCTTTCGCTTCCACAGGCAACAACTGAGTACCTGTCAATTCAAACTCAGCCACTAAGGGAAAATGGTCACCCATCATATTGCCGTTTTCATCCACATAATCTTCTTCCACACGCAAGTTTTTCAACGACAACTGCAAACCGATAGCAGGATTGAGGAAGAAGATTTTATCTACAATCTCGTAATTCGCCCCCGTCAATCCCTGGCTGGCATCCGTCAAAGCGTAGGCACCAGAATTAGAACTGTAATATTGAGGATAATCTCCCTTACGGGCATATTCCACCCAGGCATCCTTCACCGTGTAGATGGAACCATTGTTGACGGCATCAACAAATAGAGCCTTCAATCGGTCGCGGGTATAGCGGCAATTCGTGTCACCCATCACAATCTTGGGTCGCCCATTCGTGTTGGCAATCACAGCATTCGCCAACTGGGTAAGCTGTATTTCGCGTGCAGCAATATCGCCTGCGTCAATTTCTGCATCCATGTGCAAAATGTAACAGTCAATCACAGCCCCACCCTGCAAGGTAATCTTATAATAGCGGTAGCCCTTGTCCACATTCTCATCGAAACCATGGTCAAAGTTTCCGTTTGTCTTTTCCCACGAAACCCAACGTTCCTCTGTAGCCTGATGCACATTTCGCCACAACAGGTTCAGTCCATCGGTATCTACCTGCGTCAGTCCACTTGCCAAAGCCTTGGCGATAGAACCGGCATCCAGCGCTCCACGCCAAGTACCTACTTGGTAGTTGCCCTCCAGCGCCGAAAGCAGCGAACCGTTATAGTTGAAGTCTTCGCTCACGGCTATGACATCATAACCTTTCTCTGCCAGATAAGAGCTGATTCGCTTGGTTCCGTCCGAACCAGGGCCATCGGGGTTTACCTCTACATTCATGATAGAGGCAGGCAGTCCGTCCACATTCAGGGCACAGACCGTAAACGACTGATTTTGTGCCGACATACAAAACGAACAGAAACAGCACAACAAGAATACAGTTAATCTAAACAAACGTATCATGATTACGACTTTCTATTTTTACAATTCCTTATACGCTTCCTCCAGCTGTTTCACAGCTTGTTGCAAAGTGCTGCGCGGGCATCCCACGTTCAGGCGCATATACCCCTCGCCCAATGTGCCGAACATAGCTCCTGAGTTGAGAGCGAGACGCGCTTTGTTAACAAAGAAATCCTCCAACTGCGGATGAGTTAGTCCCAGTTCGCGACAATCGAGGAACACCAGGAAACTGGCTTCAGGACGTATCATCCGAATCTTCGGGCAACACTCAGAAAGCGCTTGCTGCAAATAATCAATATTGCCCTGCACATAGGCCAGCATCTGCTGGCGCCACTCGTTGCCTTCGTCTGTATAGCACGCCCGCGCACAATCGTAGGCAAACACATTTCCGAGGTCCTGATCTGTACCTTCTATATAAGTAAAGTAAGCCCTCCGCAGGGAATCGTTGAAGACGATGGCATGAGAGCAGACAATGCCAGGCATGTTGAACGTCTTCGACGGAGCCTGCAAAGTGATGGCTATACGGCGAGCCTCTTCGCTGACTGTGGCAAAGGGGACATGCTCGTGTCCTGGCAGCACCATGTCGCAATGGATTTCGTCGCTGACGACAATAGCTCCAGCCTTCGCGCAAATGGCAGCCACACGTTGTAACGTCTCACGACTCCAGCAAATGCCTGCAGGATTGTGTGGATTGCATAGAACCATCAGCTTGCAGCCCTGAATATCGCGTTCCAATGCCTCAAAGTCCATTTCAAACGAGTCGGCTGTTCGGCGCAACGCATTCTGCACCACGATGCGCCCCGTAGCCTCGGGCACCAAGTGAAATGGATGGTACACAGGCTGCTGAATCAACACTTTGTCGCCCTTCTCGGTGAAAGTCTGCAAGGCAAGAAAGATGCCAGACACCACACCTGGCACATAGCTGACCATTTCGGGCGACACGTCCATGTTGTGCAAACGCTTTACCCATCGGCAGATGGCTTCCTTATAGCTGGGCATACCACAGGTGTAGCCCAATATGCCTTGCTGCATACGGCGGGCAATGGCATTCATCACAAACGGCGGCGTGCGGAAATCCATGTCTGCCACCCACAGGGGCAACACGTCGGTACGCCCACAAAGGTCCATCAGTCCTTCATATTTGAAACAGTCCGTATGCTCGCGCCGAACCTGTTCATCAAAGTTATAAACCATAGTTTTTACTTCTTTTATGTTTTTTCGCTGCAAAAATACAAAAAAAATGATAAACGGTGAACGAGAAATGACAAATAATTCCTATCTTTGCGCCAACATTTTTAGTTTCTCTATTTATTAACCTTTTAAAGAACACGATTATTATGGTAAAGAAATGGGTATGCCCAGTATGCGGCTATGTTTATGAGGGTGAAAATCCTCCAGAAAGATGTCCTCAATGCAAAGTTCCTGGCTCAAAGTTCAAGCTGAAGGAAGAAACTGACGGACTGCAGTTTGCCTGTGAACACGAACTCGGTGTAGCCAAGGCTATTCCAGAGGGCGAAGAAGGTGCATTCGTCCTGCAAGGACTGAAAGACCACTTCACGGGTGAATGTACCGAAGTAGGTATGTATCTGGCCATGGCACGCCAAGCCGACCGCGAAGGTTATCCTGAAGTGTCCGAAGCCTTCCGTCGTTATGCTTACGAAGAGGCTGACCATGCTTCACGCTTTGCAGAACTGCTCGGCGAAATGGTTTGGGACACCAAGACAAACCTCAAGGCCCGCATGGAGGCTGAAGAAGGCGCTTGTGCTGCAAAACTCGAAATTGCGAAGGTAGCCAAGAAGCTCAACCTCGACGCCATCCACGACACCGTACACGAAATGGCTAAGGACGAGGCTCGCCACGGCGCAGGCTTCCAGGGACTCTACAACAGATTCTTTAAAAAATAAAAACGCGCAAAAACTATGCAGAAATACGTATGTGATGTATGCGGCTGGGAATACGACCCCGCAGTAGGTGTGCCAGAAGCAGGAATTGCACCAGGCACAGCCTTCGAAGATCTTCCAGACGATTTTGAATGCCCACTTTGCTCAGTAGGCAAAGACCAATTCTCTCCAGCAGAATAACCAAATCTTTCCTTTCATGGTGTATGCCCCTTTGATTGCATCTCTCTGGGTTACTGCCATAAGAAATTTTTATCAAACAAGCTTTTTGCCTGCATTTTCAGCGAAGGCGAAAGGCTTGTTTGATAGTATATCCATACTACCCATTTAGGGCTTCGGGCACGTGTTTTGAGGCCTCTTAAAGGGAGGGAAATTGGGGATTTCAGCACTTGTTCGGATTTGTGATTCTTCGGAGTTTGCGGATAAGGAATTGTAATTCTTGCAATTCCCACATTTCTCTTCTCGATACTGAGAGCAAACTGTCCTAAGAAATTCTCCCCTATAGGCTGACTCATGTTCCTGCAGCAAAGTTCTTCCATGCTGGCGGCAAAACTTTGCTGCTGAAGTGACAGAACTTTGCTGCTGAAGTGGCAGAACTTTGCTGCTGGAGTGGCAGAACTTTGCTGCTGAAGTAGCAGAACTTTGCTGCTGAAGTAGCAGAACTTTGCTGCTGGAGTAGCAGAACTTTGCTGCTGAAATGGCAGAACTTTGCTACCTTCCGCAGACATTTTTGAAGTCGCAATATTTACAGTTTTCCTGACAATTTGTTTGGAAGAAAGAGGTCTGCGGACTGAAGATTTCCTGGATGACGGCCAGCAGCTGTTCATGGTAGTCGGCTTTCAGTTGCTCCCGAAAATCCAGAATCAGATCCTTGCCCAGCTGTACGGCTTTCGCCCGCTTTGAGGGTGGTTGTTTCACGTACATCAGCTGTGAAAACACGGGCTGTGTCTCGGTTTCCGTCACCACATCGCAATAATAGAGCGCTTGCAGCAGGTGGTGGAAACGGTTTTTCTGTTCGGGGTTGAATAGCGACTCCAAGTTGGATGCAGTCTGCGGACGGCTGCTGGTTTTGTAGTCCACAATACGGATGCAGCCTTCAGGCGTGCGTTCATAACGGTCAATCACACCACCGATGCGTACAGGAATCGGTCCCGACTCCGTAGGAACCGTAAACTCGGCATATCGGGGGGCTTCCACGCCCAAAAGCGTAAAGGGACACGTCTGCGCATCGAACCTCAGCTGCATCTTTATATAGGTAATAAGGACGTGCTTGTTCAGAAGCTGGTGGCCGTTGTAAGGCGGTTGCAGGGGGGTACGGCCATGCGGTTCTGCGGTCTTAAACACATTTACGACAAAGGCTTCATCGACCAGCTGGGAAAGTTTTTGTTCGTCCTGCGCCATGTTGAGCAGGTAGCTGCTTTGCACTTGACGTTGGAGGCAAGGCTGGTAGATGTGCTCCATGCAGTAGTGGAGCAAGGTGCCGAACATGGCATCATCCACGTCGTCGGTCAGTTCTTCTTCGGCTTTCAAGCCCACCACATATTTCAGGAAGAACCGGCGGCGGCAGTCCAAATAGTCGTTGATGGCCGAGGGACTGATTGTCATTATGGCCCCGCGGCGCTTGTCACTATATTCTTTGTCGTAGGTGGTACTGAAGCGGTGGAGAAGTTTGTCGAGAATGACCGCGTTGCTCTGGACATCCAGCGATGGTTCCATATTGACATCCACGTCGGAGACCAGGGTCCTGAGCTGAATCTGTACAGTGGGCGGGAATAGTGTTTTGGATTCTATCTGCAGCTGCATCAGGAACCGCGACATTTCGCCCTGGTTGAGCCCATCGGTATAGTTGTTGTACATCAGGGTGATGTTTTTGGCTCGGCTAAGCAGACGGTAGAAGTAGTAGGCATAGAGACTGGTTTGCTTCTCGATTGTGGTCATGCCGTGAAGGGTGCGCAGGTTGTAGGGGATAAAGGTGTTGTTCATCGACACACGAGGCATTTGCCCCTCGTTGACGGACAGCATGATAAGGTTGTCGAAATCGAGGTTGCGAGTTTCAAGCAGTCCCATCACCTGCAGACCGACGGCTGGTTCGCCGTGGAAGGGAACCGTCTTGTTGCGCAGCAGCTGGCGCAACAGTCGGCTATAGGTGTCTTTATTGACCTGGAAGGAAGGTAAAGTTTCCTGCAGGATGCCCAAGCGGCTGATCAGGGTGTAGACCGTGTAGAGGGATTCGGCAAAGAGCGGAGAGTCCGTCTGAAGGGTACGCAGCCGATCAACGACCTCCATGAAGTAATGTGTCAGTTCTTGTGGCGTGGCGCAGGACTGAAAGAGAACGAAAAGTGCTGCGTTATCCTTGAAAAGTTCCTCGGACGGAAACAGGATGGACCGCCGGTTGAGGGTAGCCAGCAAAGTGGCAGCCGCGCCGCCAGACAGCCAAGCCGTGTAGGGATGCCGCAGGACTGCTGCCACCTGGGCATATCGCCACTTGCCGTTCTGGGTGCGTCCGTGGGTTTGCAAATCGAGCAAAGTGCAGAGGAAGCTGTAGAGGGGCGTGTCGGTCAGGGGAAAGCCCATGGTGACGTTGAGCTGTACGTGTGTTCCGTCGAGGGTGGAGGGTATGGCGTGCAGCACAGAATTGAGAATCTTCTCGTTGCAAAGCACAATGGCGGTACGGTTGTCGAGGGAGATGTCTTTCTGCTGCAACCATTGGGAAAGGTAGCGGCTCTGGGCATCTTCCGTGGGCGAAGAGATGATGGTGATTTGCTTCTCCGCGTCGGTTAAGAAATGGTCGTACACCTCGTTACGCCCCTCAAAACGGTTGGGGAACAGCTGCAGATTGGAACGGATAAAGGCCCCTGCTTCGTGGCTGAGGTAGGCACGGTCGTAGTCCCAGTAGAAAAGGGTGTCGCGTTCTGCTTTCAGGAATTTGAACAGTCGCTTTTCCGTTTCACTCAGCACGTTGAATCCCACGACGATATAGTGTTTCGACGGAAGCAAACGGGCTGTCGCTTCGGGCTGCAAGGCAATAGATTCGATGACCCGACGCTTCTGCATTCCTCGGTAAGCCTTCTGGGCCGAGAGCAGAGTTTCCTGAAAAGTTTGATAAATGGGGTAAAGATGTTGCCAGACGGACTGGAACTTCTCCTTCAAAAGGGTTTTTCGCTCTGGGTCGAAATGGCAGAAGAACTGGCGAACAGCTTCTTTCTGTTCGTCGGTCATATAGTCGAAGTTGGTCAGGTTGTCAAGGTCTTCGATGTTGGCAAACAGCATCTTGGCATCAGCAAGATTGTTGTCAATATCGTCGAAATCGCCGAGCAGCAGTTCGCCCCAACTGTAGAAGCGGTCAAGCGATTCCTCGGTACCCGTCAGCTGCTGATAGACTTGATGCAACTGGCAGACCAAATAGATGGGATCAGCCACAGCAAGTTCGCTTAACTGTTCGAAGATGTCGCTAATCGTCACATATTGCGGCGTCCAGAAAGGCTTGTCACCCCCCAGCCTCTTCAATTCCTGATTCAAGAACAAGCTGGCTCGCTTATTCGGAAACACCACAGTCAGGTCGGAATAATCGCCCCGAAACAGTTCTCTGATATCCTCTGCCACCAGCCTGAGAAAACCTTTTCGCTCCATAGTCATATCATTTTTTCACGGCAAAGGTAATGAAAAAAATAAAAACCATCCAAATCTACGATGCAAAAAACACGAGTTCGGAGTAACTTAGATTTTTTTGGAGTATGTAATAGGCTCGACAAAGTCATCGAAGAATAAAAAAGACTAAAAAACTCCGTAGTGTGTGAAATAATCTTCATTCTTCGTTATTCATTCTTCATTTTTTTATACCTTTGCAACCGATTTTAAATAAGTATAGATGATTACAATTTCTGACCTTGCCATACAGTTTGGCAAGAGAGTACTCTACAAAGACGTTAACATCAAATTCACCAATGGCAATATTTATGGAGTAATTGGTGCCAATGGTGCAGGAAAATCCACCTTGCTCAAAGCCATCAGCGGCGAACTGGAACCCACGAAGGGAACAATCACCCTGGGGCCAGGAGAGCGACTCAGCGTGCTGTCACAGGACCACTTCAAGTTTGACAACTGTACCGTCATCAACACGGTGATGATGGGACATAGTGTGCTGTGGGGCATCATGCAAGAGAAGGATGCACTCTATGCCAAAGAGGATTTCGGTGACGAAGACGGCATCCGTGCTGCCGAATTGGAAGAAAAGTTTGCAGAATTGGACGGATGGAACGCCGAAAGCGATGCCGCCCAACTGCTGTCGGGCCTGGGCATCAAGGAAGATTTGCATTACAAAATGATGTCGGAACTGACGGGTAAAGAAAAGGTACGTGTGATGTTGGCACAGGCTCTGTATGGAAACCCCGACAACCTGCTGCTCGACGAGCCGACCAACGACCTCGACCTCGACACGGTGGAATGGCTGGAAGACTTCCTGGCAAACTTCGAACATACTGTACTGGTTGTCAGCCACGACCGCCACTTCCTCGACGCTGTCAGCACACATACCGTCGATATAGACTTCAACAAAGTGAACATGTTTGCCGGCAACTACTCTTTCTGGTACCAGTCTTCACAACTTGCTTTGAAACAGGCTCAGAACCAGAAGGCAAAGGCTGAAGAAAAGCGCAAGGAACTGGAAGAATTTATCCGCCGATTCAGCGCAAATGCTGCCAAGAGCAAGCAGACGACTTCTCGCAAGAAGATGTTGGAGAAACTGAATGTTGACGAGATTCAACCCTCTACACGCAAATATCCTGGCATCATCTTCCAGATGGAACGCGAAGCAGGCAACCAGATTCTCGAAGTGGAAGGCTTGACGGCCATCGAACCCGACGGAACCGTCCTGTTCAAAGACCTCAGCTTCACCATCGAAAAGGGACAGAAATGCGTGTTCCTCAGCCACAACCCACGTGCCATGACAGCTTTATTTGAGATTATCAACGGCAACCGAGAACCACAGGCTGGAACCTACAAGTGGGGTGTGACCATCACCACAGCTTACCTGCCTGTTGACAACACAGCATTCTTCCAGTCGGACAAAAACCTCGTGGAGTGGCTTAGCCAATTTGGTGAAGGTAACGACGTGTTCTTCAAGGCATACCTCGGTCGAATGCTCTTCTCGGGTGAAGAAGTGCTGAAGAAGGTGAACGTGCTTTCGGGAGGTGAAAAGATGCGTTGCATGATTGCTCGGATGCAGCTGAAAAATGCCAACTGCCTCATTCTCGACACACCCACCAACCACCTTGACCTCGAAAGTATTCAGGCCTTCAACAACAATCTGAAACTCTTCAAAGGCAACATCCTCTTTGCCAGCCACGACCACGAATTCATCCAAACCATTGCCGACCGCATCATCGAACTGGGTCCGAAAGGCCACATCGACAAACTGATGGAATACGACGACTACATCCACGACGATGCCATTAAAGAACTCCGAAAAAGCCTCTGGTAAATGATGCTAAAGACATTCATTCTCTGCGCAATCATCATCGCCATCTGCATCGTTATGCTCAGCGTGCAGATTCTGCTGAAAAAAAACGGCACATTCATCAAAACCCATGTGTCGCAAAGCAAAGAAATGCGCAAACGTGGCATTAGCTGTGTGCAGAGCCAAGACTATGCCGCAAGACATCGACAAAAACGTATTAAAGAATAAATCATTAACAAACAACCAATAACAACATGAAAAAGTATTCAACCATCTTCATGCTTGCAGCGGTAGCCATCCTGGCATCCTGCAATGGCAATAAGGCAGGAGCTCCAGCCGAAGAAACTACCACTAAATCAGAAGTAAAGGCAAACGACATCAAGATTGCCTTCGTCCTCATCGACACGCTGACCAATCAGTATGAACTCTATAAGGAAGCCAGCGATGCCTTCCAGAAGAAACAAGCCAACGCCGAATCAACCATCAACGCCAAGGGCAAGAGCTTTGCCAATCAAGTGCAAGAATTTCAGCGCAAGGCACAGAGCAACCAGCTGACCCAGCAACAATATGAAAACGAACAAGCCCGCTTGGCAAAACTGCAGCAGGACATTCAAGACCTCCAGCAACGTCTGTCTGCCTCTCTGCAAGAAGAATACCAAAAAGAACTGCAGGCCTTGACCGACACCATTCAGAACTTCATGAAGTCATACGCCAAGGAAAAAGGCTTCGACTTCATCCTCTGCAAGTCTTCTGGCATCGACAACGTGCTCTACGGCAATCCCAAATATGACATCACAGACGAAGTCGTAAAGGCACTCAACAAGCGCTACGCCAAGGAAAAGAAGGCTACACCTAAAAAAGAAGAAAAAGAGAAAAAATGAACACGTTAAATCTTCTTGACGCTATTGTTCCACCTAAAGATAATTTTACTTCTATGTCAACCACATTTATCATCCTCATCGTTGTTGTCGTCTTGGTTTTCATCTGTATCTCGCTCTACAACAACCTCGTAAAACTGCGCAACAACCGCGAAAATGCTTTCGCAAACATCGACGTACAGCTCAAGCAACGTTTCGATCTCATTCCACAACTCGTGGCTACCGTCAAGGGCTATGCTGCTCACGAAAAAGAACTGTTGGAGAAAATCACCCAGGCACGTTCTGCAGCCATGTCTGCCACAACCATCAACGACAAAATCCAGGCAGACCAACAGCTCTCCAACGCTTTGGCTGGACTGAAAGTCAGCGTAGAAGCCTACCCCGACTTGAAAGCCAACCAGAACTTCCTGCAATTGCAAGGCGAACTGGCCGACATCGAAAACAAACTGGCAGCCACACGCCGTTTCTTCAATTCTGCCACTCGTGAATACAACAACGCTGTGCAGACCTTCCCTGGCAACATCTTTGCAGGCATGTTCGGCTTCCACAAGGAACCCATGTACGAAATTCAAGCCTCTGAACGTCAAACATTAGAGACTGCACCAAAGATTGAATTCTAAATTGACCTACGTCGGCATACAAACCCAAATCAACAGGAACAACAGGAACAGCATCCTGTTGCTCTTGTCGTTTCCCTGCATCATCCTGGGCATGGTGTGGGTGTTTCTTGCACTCACCACAGGCTTTGAAACTGTAGGCTACGACGAATACGGCTATTCACAAAGTGCCTTCAACATCGACCTTGTCAACCAAAATTGGCTCTCCGCCGCACCCTACATCCTTTTGGGCGTAGGCATTTGGTTCCTCATCGCCTATCTGTTTAACACCCAGATGATTCAGTCCAGCACAGGAGCGCGGTCGATAACTCGCAAAGAAAATCCACGCATCTACAACATCGTGGAGAACCTCTGCATCGCCGGTGGCATGGATATGCCCAAAATCAATGTTGTTGACGACCCACAACTCAACGCCTTTGCTTCGGGCATCAACAAAAACACCTATACCGTTACCGTCACCACAGGCATTTGCGACCGACTCGACGACGAGGAACTGGCAGGTGTCATCGGTCACGAACTTACCCACATTCGCAACCACGACACCAAAGTGCTCATCACCAGCATCATCTTCGTAGGCATCATCAGCACCGTTCTCACCCTGCTTACCCAGTTTGTCTATCGCACCTTCCTGTACGGCGGATTCCGCACATCCTCCAACAGCAGCAACAGCAAAAAAGACGGCGGCGGCATCGGACTGATGGCAGTCATCCTCATTGCCATTGTCTGTACTGCCATAGCCTACTTCTTCACCCTGCTCACCCGCTTTGCCATCAGCCGACGACGTGAATTCATGGCGGACGCTGGAGGAGCCGAACTCTGTGGCAATCCCCTGGCATTGGCTTCAGCCTTGCGAAAAATTTCCAACGACCCAGGACTCAACCACGTAGAACGTGAAGACGTGGCACAACTCTTCATCGTCCATCCTTCCCGACTCAAGCAGTCCTTCCTGAGTGGGCTCAACTCCCTTTTTGCTACTCATCCCGATACCGCAGAACGCATTCGCCTGCTGGAACAATTCTAAATGAAGATAAAAGAAGACATAAGGAGATATTGGGAGATAGAATACGCCCGTTTCTATCTCCTCTTATTGTCTTTTATCTTCTTCTGTTTCCCTTCAACGTCCCATTGCCAAATTGAAAATCGTCCCATTGTCAAATCAGACGGTACCCAGCGAACCATCATCGGCGCATGGACCTTGGTGAGCGAGACTGGTCCCGACGGGAAAGAAACCCCGCAGATATACACCCAATACACACGTTGCAAAATCTACGACCCCGACAGCACCTACTACACCGTGCAGCTCCACGCCGTCGGTGAAGAAATGATGATCATCGCCCACGAAATGGGACGCTACCACCTCAATGGCTCCGTGTATATAGAGAACGGCAGAACCATGCCCTTCCGCTGGATAAACGACACCACATTCATTGATGAATTCAAGGGATATCAAGAAAAGATGGTACGCACCACCATGAGCGAAGAGCGCAAAGAAGAAATCCGCGCCATCGTCAGACAATACCCCAACGATAGCGAAGCCCCTGTAAAACACTTCGTCCTCTCCACCACAGAGCGGAAGCTGAAGAAGGAGAACACACTCTTCCTTTATATAATAATAGGCATGACCGTCGTGGCAGCTGGCGTAGCGGTGTACATTTATCGTCTGCAAAAGCGCAAACACGAAGTAGAGCAGAAGTTGGCAGAGATTAACGAGGAACACACCCAACGCCCCCTTCTCGTAGCTGATGCCATGAAGCAAGTGGAAACCCAATTCTTTCAGTCCGACTACTATCAATCTCTACGTCACCATATCGAAGCAGGAAAAAACATTAAGCCCGAAGCTTGGAAAGAACTGGAACAGCAACTCAACATTGTCTATCCGCGCTTCAGCAGCACCCTCTACGGACTCTACAACTTTTCGCCCACCGAATACCAACTCTGTCTTCTGCTCAAGATTCGTACCGCTCCAGCCGAGATTGCAATGGTGCTCAACAAGGACAAAAGCACCATCAGCAGCATCCGAAAGCGGCTCTACAAGAAAGTTTTCGACAAGGAAGGGACAGGAAAAGATTGGGACGAGTTTATTCTCTCATTATAAGCACCTTAAAGCGGGTTTGCAAACTTTTTGCAAACTCGTTTTTTGTATTATGATGCAAATGCCAACCACTTGCCAACTCGAAAAATTGGCGTATGCCGTGAGAATGCAGTACCTTTGCACCACATTTAACTTAAAACCCAACCAAAATGAAAAATCTTTTTATAACAATGTGTACTGCAGTACTGACGATATCGGCACAAGCTCAAACCAGAGTGATTCTAAATCCCGACTACGACAAACCCGAAGGGGTGCCCCATCTGGAGCCGAAGCGTGTGGAACTGACCGATACAGCGACGGTGGTTCACATCAGCGTGAACAGCAACTTTTCGTGGTATGCGCTGGGAGAAGTCTGGCTAAAAGCAGATGGAAAGAAGTATGCCCTGCGAGGCGGACGGCGCATCAGCACATTCGGTCAAGGAAAAGCTGCATACGAAAAGGACGAAACGATTCCCTTCCGCAACAGCAAAGGCGATACGGTTCAAATCTCTCACGTACCAAAGGAAGAGCCGTTTGTGGAATGGAAACGCTACGAGCACACCAGCGTGGCCGACTCGCTGGTACTCAGCTTTGAACCACTACCAACCGAAGCGACTGCGTTTGACTTCTCCAACGACATCCTAAACATCAGCCTTACCAAGACCCTGCAACTCAACTCTACACAGAACATCCTGCCCATGCCCGATGTCACACCCGAAAAATGCTTCGAAGCCATCGCCGCCATGTTTCCTGGCAAAGTCGTCTTCATCGACCTCTGGACAACATGGTGTGGCCCCTGTAAATGGGGCATAGGCAAGATGACCCCTATCAAGAAAGAACTGGAGGGCAAAGACGTAGTGTTTGTCTATCTCACCAACGAAACAAGCGACAAGGTTCTCTGGAAAAGGAGTGTAGCCAGCACCAAGGGCTACCACCTGATGCTCCCTGGCGACTATTGGAACCAACTGCCTTGCATCGTTGAATTTAGTGGCATTCCGCAGTATTTCCTCTATGACCGCAGTGGCAAGCGCGTCTTACATCAAGTCGGCTTCGCTGACGGTAGTGAGCAACACTTCAAAGAAGAAATCCTGAAGGCATTGGAGGAAGAAAAGCGGGTTGTCCTCCGCCCTGCATTCAAGTCCAGCTCTACAGGCAGTTTGTGTCCAAAGAGGGTGGAACTGACGAAGGAGGCCACTGTGGTGCATTTCCGCATGAATTGTGCCCACTGGAGGAACTGGAGCATGGAGGGGGCACGACTGGAGTCGGATGGCAAGCGGTATGCCTTCAGGCAGGGGCGCATCATCACGCACGACGGCACGGAGGTGCTGACCGACGATCCATTTCAGTTAGGCAAGCAATATGCACAGAATGCACAGCAA
Source organism: uncultured Bacteroidales bacterium (assembly GCA_902802265.1). GTDB lineage: Bacteria > Bacteroidota > Bacteroidia > Bacteroidales > Bacteroidaceae > Minthosoma. Next base: position 70,223 of record CADCLN010000006.1, read on the forward strand.
GATTCTGTCATCCTCTACTTCGAGCCGCTCGCAGCAGAGGCCAAGACTTTCGACTTCATTGAGGAGGGCGAAGATGAAGGGCTTTGGAGGGTGTGGGGTGTCCGTCTCGATGGTCAGCTTTATCCGTCCATCTTTCCGCCATACGAGTCACGGGTGGATGACGGGAAGCCTCTCGCACCTCTCACGCTGAAGCATGGCGAGGCACGGGCTACCTTCGTGGTGCATGGTGGCAGCATCAGCTACTTTGGCGACCCAAGCCGCGACCCTATTACGGGGCAGTATGAGAGTAAGAGCGAGCAGAGCGATTCAACGCTGGTTTACTGCCACCCTGCCTACGTAACGACGTGTCCGCATTTCTTGGGCTGCAGGGTGGATGGCAGCATGTTTACCGACCAGTTCGGACTCAACATGGTGCCAGACGGGGAGTTCACACTGGAAGTGGATGCCACCAGCTGCACGGCGCGCGACAACGATTTTGCTGCGGGCAAGCCGAAGAACCGCGACTGCTACCGTGTGAGTGGCCCGATGGGAGATCTTGTGCAGGTGATGCTGGAGAATGCCCTCCTGGGGTTCTCTCACCCCAAAGAGACTCCAGCCTATACGGGGCAAACTTTTGCTGAATGGCGCGATGCCCTGTGGCAGAATTTCGACACCCTGCGGCGAGCGGCGACAGAACGGTTAGGCTACACACGGCGGCAGCAGGAGTTTCTGCGGCTGCTGGTAGAGGACCGTTATGTGCGCACGCTACAAGACTATCGGGGATGCATCGCAGCGAAGATGCACCTGCAGCATCCCGACAGTGTGCTGGCTCCGCTAGCGGCAACCTTCACGCTGGCTGACCCTCATGCCAAAGAGTTGATGCTTTTCCGCGACAGCCGCACCTTCTATCTGCCTCCATGCCCCGAACAGTTGGCTTATATCGAAGCCAACGGACTGGACCACGGCGAAGTGTATAAAATGCTGAAAGGTTTTGCCTCGGCTAAAAAAACGGGCGAGAAGATACGGCAGGGCCACGTGCAGCCCGACAATGTGATACAGGCTACTCACCCTTACTTCCAGCCCGTCCTCCGTGCCTTCAATGACAGCACCCGTGTACTCATGGAGCGGCTGCGAGCGGAAGCCCAGAATCGCATGATGACCACGCCCGACGTGCCGGGTGACCAGCTCCTCGCAACCATTGCTGCCCTGCATCCAGGCAAGGTCGTCTTCTTCGACCTCTGGACCACATGGTGCGGTCCTTGTCTGAAGGGCATTCAGGCCATGGAATCCCTAAAAGAGGAACTGAAGGGGAAGGACATCGTATTTGTCTATCTGACTGACGAGTCGAGTCCGCTGAACCAGTGGAACAAGTATGTGCTGGACATCCCCGGATTGCACTACCGCCTCACCACAGCTCAGTGGCGGCAACTGCCCTGGCCTTCCGGCGGCGGCATCCCGCAGTATTTCCTCTATGACCGCAAGGGGCACTGCGTGTGGGAACAGACGGGTTTTAGCGACAGTGTGCTGGAACGCATCAGACAGGAAATCCTGAAGGCATTGGAACCGAACAATTAACAAATAAATAATGAACAATCAAGCATTAACCATGAAAAAGATTATTATAACAATGTGTGCCATGGTGCTGACAGCGTCGGCGCAAGCACAAACCTCCACAGAGGCACAACAAGTGAAGTATGCCGTCAAGGGCATCAGTAAAGAAAACGGCAAGTTGGTCTATCTCGAAGATAAACTGGCAAACCAGGTGGTGGACAGCACCATCGTTGCCAAAGGCAAGTTTTCGTTCAAAGGTGTGGCAGATAAGGATGCCATTTTTGCCATCACGTTTGACAAAGACGATTGGCAGAGTTGGCGAACATTGTTTTTCAACGACGGCAAGCCTGTCAGCGTGAACATGAACGACAGCACGCTGAATGGTTCACCGCTGAACGAGCGACTTTCCTATTATAATATAGAGGTGATGGGGAAGCCGAGCAATTATTATCCCGAACACCGATACGAGATGGTGAAGAAGATGTTTGAAGAGGAGCGCGAGACCCTTTTGCCTGCTGCACTCATCATAGAAGGCCAAAGGTCTTTTGGAACAAAAGGATTGATGAGTATTCTGGAAAAAAGACCCGTTTATGCCAATCATCCATACGTCAAAAAATATGAGGAGTCTCTGAAGAGGATGGCTACGGCAACCGTTGTTGTGAAGTCAAGTAAAACTGATGAACAGAAAGCAGCCGACAGGAAAACAAAGACTGCATTCATCGGTCAGCAGTTCACCGACTTCGAGATGGCTGACACGTTGGGGAACACCCACAAACTGAGTGAGTACGTGGGGAACGGACATTGGCTGCTTGTTGACTTCTGGGCTTCGTGGTGCGGCCCTTGTTGCCGTGAAATGCCTAATGTGGTGGAAGCCTATGAAAAGTTCCACGACAAAGGGCTTGACATCGTTGGCATCTCTTTCGATGGGAACAGGATTCCGTGGGTAAAGGCCATTGTCAAGCTGAAAATGCCATGGGTACACCTCTCAGATCTGAATGCATGGGATTCCGTCGGTGCCAAAATCTATAAGGTTAATGCCATCCCCGACAATCTGCTCATCAATCCTCAAGGCAAGATTGTAGCGCGTGAATTGTTTGGCGAGGCATTACACGAAAAGTTAAAGGAAATCTTTGGCGAATGAAAAGTTGGGCATGACGACTGCAAAGTTAATATCTAAAAAAAAGCAAATGCATATCTAAAAACACTTGTTAAAGTTTTATGTTAGACATACATTTTTTTCGTCTTTCTCTTGTGTTTATCTAAAGTTTTAGATTAACTTTGCAGCAGAAAATCTAAAACATTAAATAAAAATGAAACAGACACACGATGAACGGACATTGACCCGATCCGAAATGGAAATCATGAACATTCTGTGGACACACAGCGAAAACCTGAATGCAAACCAGGAAAAAGGCATGACCACCCATGAAATCATCCATCAATACCCCGAACCTCAGCCAGCCTACTCCACCATTGCCACTTTTCTGAAGATACTCACGACCAAAGGCTTCATCCGTTCCTATAAACAAGAGAACAGCGGCAAAACATTCTACTTCTTTCCACTCATCACACGAGAAGCCTACACCAACCGAGTGATGAAAGAAGTGAAAACCACCTTCTTCAAAGGCTCACTCAAATCCATGCTCTCCTTCTTCATGGAACAAGAAGAAGTGTCGGAAAACGAATTGAAAGAAATCCTTTCCCTTATTAACAATAAATAAAAACGGACATGTTTATCCTCAAGTCAGCCATCACATTGGCACTCCTATACAGCTGTTTCTTCTTCTTCCTAAGCAAAGAAACTTTCCATCGGTTCAACCGCTTCATGCTCCTGGGCATCATGGTGGTATCGCTCATTCTACCTCTGCTGCACTTCACCACAACACATCCCACCGTCATCAACGAAGAAATCTATCTCATGCAAAACCTGATAGAAGAAGAATCCATCCCCGTCGTCATCGGACAGACAGCCACAACTCCACGCATCACATGGATGCAGATACTCACCATCTTCTACTTCACAGGAGTTGCCGCCATGCTGATGCTTACCCTCTTGCAAATCCTTGCCCTTATCCGCTTCATGCACAACGGAGTCCACCACACAGACAACCAGGGCAACACCGTCATCCTGCACAACGACGAAAGTATCTCCCCCTTCAGCGTCTTCCGCTTCATCGTCATGAACGTGAAGGATTATGAAAACTGTCGACAATATGTCCTCACACACGAACAGGAACACATCCGACAGGGACACACCTACGACCTAATACTGCTCGAAGCGATGAAAACCATCCAGTGGTTCAACCCCTTCATCTGGTTCCTCAGCCGAGACCTCAAAACCGTACATGAATACGAAGCAGACCAAGCTGTCATCAACCAAGGCATCGATGCCAAATCATATCAACAACTGCTTGTGATGAAAGTTATCGGGAACCGACTGCAGCCCTTCACCAATAACCTGAATCACAGCTCACTCAAAAAACGAATCTTTATGATGTACCAGAAACCCTCCAACCGATGGCTCATGCTCAAAGCCTTTTGCGCCATCCCCGTGATTGCATTAACCCTCAATGCTTTCGCCACACCTACCCCGACAAACCCTGTAGAAGATATTGTAAACACTTTGGAGAACAAAGAAATACCTATCTTCAACGAGCCCCAAACACCTAAAGTGGAAAACCTCACGGCAGAAAAGCCTTCTGAAGAGAACCGCCCCTTCTCCATCCATCCCGTCAGAGATCAGTACGGCAGAATTATCAGATTCTCTCACGAAGGCAAGCCTGCCGACGGCGACTTTGACTGTACCGCTGAACATGTGTTCATCAATGGACGCCAAGCCACTGAAGCCGAGCTGAAGAACTACAAGACCCTGCTGGCCAATTCCAAGTTTGAACTGCTGAAGACGGCCAACGGAACGGCAAAGTACGACTACAAGGACAAGCACGGCATCATCGCCATCACCACAGACAACAACACCATTGATGACGACCCACTCATTATACTGGACGGCAAGATGGTAGAGATTCCCGCTAACTTCTCCACCAAGCAGAAGAACCTCGACGACGAAGCCCTCCTCGCCAAAATCTTCGGCATCAAAAAAGAAGACATCGCATCCATTACTGTCCTCAAAGACGGAGCTGCAACGGCCATCTATGGGGAAAAGGCTAAAAATGGTGTCATCTCTATCGAAACCAAGGGATTTGCAGCACTTCCTAAAGACACGGTCGTGGCCAAGGATCCTGTTTTTGAAAACACCTTAATGCAAAGACTGCCAGGTGTAGAAAAGCAACCCGATGGTCATCTCACCATCCACGGCAAGGAGGTGAAAAAAATCCTCCTCGAAGGCGAAGAAGTCTATAACAAAGACGAAGACCACGAAGTATTTGAAATCTGCGAAGAACCTGCCAAATACCCAGGTGGTAAAGCTGCCCTCATGCAATTCATCAGCCAAAACCTGCGCTATCCTAAAGAAGCACTGGAACAAGGCGTCACAGGTCTTATCGTTGTTCAATTTATCGTCCACGAAGACGGCACATGCAACGACTTCAAAATCATCAAAAACACCGCCAACAACCCAGACGGCGCAACCATCACAGCCATGTCACAAAACAACAACACCGCTGCCCCCAGCCGTGAAGAACAGTCGGAAGCAAGAAAAACCCTCGAAGCAGAAGCCCTCCGTGTATGCCGTCTCATGCCCAAATGGCAACCAGCCAAACAGCGCGGAAGAACCGTGAAGATGAGGCAAACCATCCCTTTCACTTTCCGCCTTCAATAACCATCGATGTGAGTTAAAAATTAGTTAAGCAACGTGTACACACTCCTTGCATTGTCAGTGATGATGGTGCAAGGATTTTTATTTACACCCCCTATTTTTCAAACGTTCTTTCCCCTTTTTGCTTCTTTTTAATCGATTAACCCTACTAAATACAAACCAAATTTGGTGATTTGCCGCATTAAGCGTAACTTTGCAGCGGAAAAAAATTCTCAAAAAATGACAGCAAAGGAAATACGCGAGTCTTTCAAGAAATTCTTTGAAAGCAAAGGACACCTCATTGTGCCGTCAGCACCCATGGTTGTAAAAGACGACCCCACGCTGATGTTCACCAATGCAGGCATGAATCAGTTTAAAGACATCATCTTAGGCAACGCAACCCCCAAAAGCCGCCGACAGGCCGACACACAGAAATGCCTGCGTGTCAGCGGAAAGCACAACGACCTGGAGGAAGTAGGACACGACACCTACCACCACACCATGTTCGAAATGCTCGGCAACTGGTCGTTTGGCGACTACTTCAAGAAGGAAGCCATCTCATGGGCATGGGAATACATCGTCGATGTACTGAAAATCAACCCCGACGACCTCTACGCCACCGTCTTCGAAGGTAGCCCCGAAGAAGGACTGTCACGCGACGACGAAGCCGCCAGCATCTGGGAACAATTCCTGCCCAAAGACCACATCATCAACGGCAACAAGCACGACAACTTCTGGGAAATGGGCGACACAGGTCCCTGCGGTCCCTGCTCCGAACTCCACGTTGATTCACGTCCAGCTGAAGAGAAAGCTAAAGTGCCAGGTCGCGAACTGGTCAACAAAGACAACCCACAAGTCATCGAAATATGGAACCTCGTCTTCATGCAGTTCAACCGCAAAGCCGACGGTTCACTCGAAGGACTGCCCGCCAAAGTGATTGACACCGGCATGGGCTTCGAGCGACTCGTGCGCACCCTGCAAGGCAAGACATCCAACTACGACACCGACGTCTTCCAGCCCCTCATCAAAGTCATGGCCGACATGGCAGGCTGCACCTACGGACAAGACGAAAAGAAAGACATCGCCCTGCGCGTCATCGTCGATCACCTCCGAGCCATCGCCTTCGCCATCGCCGACGGACAGCTTCCCAGCAACGCCAAGGCTGGCTACGTCATCCGCCGCATCCTCCGCCGAGCCGTCCGTTACGGCTACACCTTCCTCGGACAGAAAGAAGCCTTCATCTACAAACTCGTCCCCACCCTCGTGGCAGAAATGGGCGAAGCCTTCCCCGAACTGCCCGCCCAGCAGAAACTCATCATGAAAGTGATGCAAGAAGAAGAAAGCTCCTTCCTGCGCACCCTCGAAAACGGCATCAAACTGCTGCAAGGCGTCATTGACGAGACCAAGGCAGCAGGCAAGACAGAGATTGACGGCGAGAAAGCCTTCACCCTCTTCGACACCTTCGGCTTCCCGCTCGACCTCACCGAACTCATCTGCCGCGAACAAGGCATGACCGTCGATGAGCAAAACTTTGATGCCTGCATGCAACAGCAGAAAGAACGAGCCCGCAACGCCGCTGAAGTAAAACTCGGCGACTGGGTCATCATCAACGACAGCGAAGGCGACAACCTCAGCGAATTTGTCGGCTACGACTACACCGAATACCCCGCCCACATCGTGAAATACCGCGAAGTGCAGCAGAAAAAAGGCGTAGCCTACGAAATAATACTCGACAAAACTCCCTTCTACGGAGAAATGGGCGGTGAAATCGGCGACAGAGGCGTGCTCGTATCCGAATACGAAGAAATCACCGTGCGCGACACTAAGAAAGAAAACGGCGTCAGCATCCACATCGTCAACAAACTGCCCGAACACCCCGAAGCCGAATTCATGGCCTGTGTCGATGTAGAAACACGCCGAGCCATCGAAGCCAACCACACCTGCACTCACCTGCTCGACGCCGCCCTCCGTCAGGTGCTCGGCACCCACGTCGAACAGAAGGGATCACTCGTCACCGCCGACGGACTGCGCTTCGACTTCTCACACTTCGAGAAAGTCACCCCCGAACAACTCCGTCAGGTAGAACACATCGTCAACGAGAAAATCCGCCAGAACATACCCCTGGAAGAATTCCGCGACTACCCCATCGACAAAGCCAAGGAACTCGGAGCCATCGCCCTCTTCGGCGAAAAATACGGTGACCGCGTGCGCGTCGTGAAATTCGGCGATTCCGTAGAATTCTGCGGCGGATGCCACGCAGCATCCACAGGCCAGATAGGCATGGTACGCATCACCAGCGAAAACTCCATTGCCGCCGGAGTGCGCCGCATCGAAGCCATCACAGGCAAAGAAGTAGAAGCCATGTACGACATCATGCAAGACTTTATGTCCGACCTGCGCACCCTGCTCAACAACGCCCCCGACCTCATGGCAACCATCCAGAAAGCCATTGCCGACAACAAGGAACTGCAAAGCCAAGTAGATGAATTCAAGGCACAGAAAGCACAGGAATTCAAGAAAATGCTCATCGAGCGCGCCAAAGACATCCACGGCACTAAAGTCATTTCAGGCATACTGCCCATAGAGCCGCAATACGTCAAAGACATGGCATTCCAGCTGCGCAGCCAATTCCCCGAAAACCTACTTGTCGTCATCGCCTGCGCCCCCAGCGGCAAACCTACCCTCACCGTCAGCCTCAGCGACGACCTCGTGGCAGAAGGCAAGAACGCCGGCACACTCGTGCGCGAAGCAGCCAAACTCATGAAAGGCGGCGGCGGCGGTCAGCCCCACTTCGCCACAGCCGGAGGCAAAGACTCCGACGGCATGAAGGCAGCCATCGACAAAGTCATCGAATTAGCAAAACTATAATTTATCATTCTCAAAGATTCTTCATTCTTCATTCATCATTCATCATTTTATCAACTATGGACATCAACATTATCAAGGGCGACAAGATTACGGTAGAAATCTCCGGCCGTCTTGACACAGCCTCTGCACCCGAATTCAACGAAGCCATCGAAGCCATCACTTCCCAGAAGAACGACATCATCTTCGACTGCGCCGACATGGAATACATAGCCAGTTCAGGCCTGCGCTCATTCCTTGCAGCCCACAAAGCCGTTACCGCAGCAGGCGGCACGCTCGAAATCATCAACGTGCAGCCCGCCGTGCAGAGCGTCTTCGACATGACAGGCTTCTCCGTCATGCTCCAGATTGTGAAGTAACAATAGGGATGTCTTGGCAAACTGACTACTTTTTTCCGGTTTTAGCGTCTTGTGATGTAGTTTCATACAGTTGAAACGGCATTTCATACAGACAACACAAAATAATGGTGTAAAGATATATAAATGCAGTATCTTTGCACCATATTTTTTTAATGGTATGAACAAAAGCAGACTTATTTTTCTCTAAAGGTTCCTAAACTCCTTAGAATAAAAACCAAAAAACACATCCCATAGAAAAGTAAAAGGATAAGCGAACCCTTGACATCCGAGGGCAACTACAGCACCATTCCGCATCAATGTTTCAACATCAGGCAGTCCAAATCAAAATCGGGATGAAACCTGTCAAGGTCAACAGGCTTGGGGATGCCCTTGATTACCCCCTCTTGACTATACTGCCAAATATTATAATGCCCTTTCCCTCTAATCACAGGAGGTTCAGAACCATATCGGCCAATCATCAGATAATAACTGTTGGAATCAGGCGCACAATAAGAATTGTAAGAACCCATAGTTCCGTATATCATAGGCAACCTGCCATAATGCTTCTTTACAAGTTCACAAAACAGCAAAATGCTATCCTTATCCACACGCTCTTCCACATCGACCATGGGGATAAGGTCTTGTTCATCCTTAGCCGCCATGGACTTAAAAATCTCAAACTGTTTACGGATCAGACTCGTATTTCTGATAAAGTGATACGACCCGACAAGGATGCCATTCCTCCTTGCCCCTTTGACATTCTCCTTGTACCGTTTATCTTTGAACGTTGCCCCTTCCGAAGCCTTGATATACACAAACCTTATGTTCTTATCACGAGCGACATCACTCCACGATATTTCGCCTTGATGGTTTGACACATCTATACCCTGATAATCCGACACAGCGGCAGAATCAGCATGCTCACATCCATCCACCTCCTCTGGTGGAACAACCTTTGGCGAGTTACCAAGCAGATAGGTAGTCACCCCTCCCACCAAAGCACCCAAAAAGAAAAAAGCAATATTTTTCAGCATAGAACCCATTTTACGATTTCGCCGCAAAGTTACAAAAAAACACAACATACCCCTTGTGAATGGCTATAAAATCACATTTCCCGCCGTTATAAACAACTGCCGGACTTGGAATACATAACCCGTTCAGCCCGCAAAGTTCTCCCACTGTCGTAGTAAAACTTTGCTACTGCGGTGGGAGAACTATGCTACTGCGGTGGCAATGCAGTGCCACCGAGGCGAGAGAACTGTGCCGCTGCCGTGGCACTGCAGTGCCAACAAACCAACACTGTGCTGTCGTTGAATCAACACACTACATTCAAAATTCCTACACATTTTTTCAAACAAAGTTGCACTAAAACGGATTTCTTTCAGATATTCAGACAAATAAGCCTAAAAAAGTTACATCAAAGTTGCATCAAAGCTACATCAAAGTTACACCAAACAAGGTTCATTTCATCAATTTTTGTCCAAAGTTTATATTTTTAACACCACAGGCTCCCCACCTTGATGGCAGCTTGTATCAAAATTCCAATACCTACGGGTCATACCGTATAGATTTTTCCCCACGCTACTCTTGATTTTCTTTAACCCAACTTTGACGCTGCAAGTCTGATTTTTCTTGCTAATCAGTGACTTGCACATTTTCGCTATGGTGACTGTGTTCTACAGATTTTGATT
>CADCLN010000007.1 GCA_902802265.1 uncultured Bacteroidales bacterium
CCGAACTTTGGCGGATTATCATCGCTATCGTCACTATGAGGGGCTACGTCTGCTACCCTCTGCCTGTGACGAAATAATAATTCAGCAGACCCTAATTAAACAACTTTCTCAAAAAACAAATCAATCTAAGACGACTATATGCTTGCTCAGATTAACAGCGCAACTTTGCAGGGACTGGAAGCCATGCCTATCAAGGTAGAGGTGGATTCTTATCCTATGGGCTCGATGCCTCTGTTTACCATTGTCGGACTGCCCGACAGTGCCGTAAAGGAAAGCCAGGAGCGCATTCTTGCTGCCATCCGATTGAATGGACTTCGGCTGAATGCGAAATCAATTGTGGTAAACCTTGCTCCTGCAGATTTGAAGAAAGAAGGAACGGGCTTGGATTTACCCATTGCCATAGGTATTCTTGCGGCGAGTGAAATACTTTTGTTCGACGAAGAACTGCTGGCTTCATCCATGTTCATTGGTGAATTAGGACTTGACGGGGCTATTCTCCCGATCAAAGGAGCACTTCCAATCTCCATTAAAGCACGAAAGATGGGGTTAAAGACCCTGTTTGTTCCGAAAGAGAATGAACGCGAAGCCGCTGTGGTCGATAACTTGACGGTTTATGGTGTAAATACGTTGCAAGAAGTTATTGATTTCCTGCAGCGAAACATCACTTTGCAACCGACCATAGTCAATACAAGAGAAGAGTTTTACAATCACCAAAGCACTTTTGATTTCGATTTCGAAGAAGTCAAAGGACAGGAGAACGTGAAGCGAGCTTTTGAGGTGGCTGCAGCTGGCGGACACAACATTATCCTTATAGGTTCCCCAGGTTGTGGCAAGAGCATGATGGCAAAGCGTTTGCCTTCTATTCTTCCCCCGCTGTCGCTTCGTGAAAGTTTGGAAACCACACAGATACATAGCATTGCTGGAAAGCTGCATAAAGACGTTTCGCTTATCAGTCAACGTCCGTTCCGTGCCCCTCACCACACCATTTCCTATGTCGGACTGGTAGGCGGTGGTCAAACTTTTATGCCTGGTGAAATATGTTTGGCGCACAATGGTGTACTTTTTATGGATGAACTGCCAGAGTTTTCCCGTGCTGTTCTTGAAACCATGCGACAACCCATTGAAGACCGTATGATTACCATTAGCCGCTCCAAATATACGTTTACACTTCCTTGCTCTTTCATGCTCGTTGCTTCCATGAATCCCTGTCCCTGCGGCTATCATGGCGACCCAGAACACAAATGTGTCTGCACACCTGGACAAATTCAGCGTTATATGAATAAAATCAGTGGACCGCTGCTTGATCGCATCGACCTACAAGTTGAATGTCAGGCTATGAGCTACAGCGACTTGGCAAAGGCTCCGACGGGTGAGCCTTCCTCTGCCATCCGTGAAAGAGTGCTGAAGGCTCGCCGGATTCAGGAGCACCGATACCAAGGGCAGAAGGGCATACATTGTAATGCCCAGATGACCGAAAGGATGATTCACCAATACGCCGAACCCGACGAAAGTTCGTTGGAACTCCTTCGCGTGGCGATGGAGCGATTGAAACTCTCCGCAAGAGCCTATAACCGTATCCTGAAGGTTGCCCGCACCATCGCCGACTTGGAAGGAAGCGAGAAAATCCAGAGCCACCATGTCGCTGAAGCTGTAGGGTATAGAAACCTTGACAGAAGCGACTGGGCAGAGAGGGGAATGTAGTTTACCCCCCTGTCTTAAAGCAATTCCTTTACCGATGCCTCTATTTTCGACAAATCCCTGGTGGGTTCAAAACGAGCCACTACGTTGCCGGTGCGGTCGATGAGGAATTTGGTGAAGTTCCATTTGATGTTGCTGCTGTTGCGCCAGTCGGGGTTGGCTTTGTCGAACATCTGCTCCAGCAGCGGAGTCAGCTTGTTGTCGGCATCAAATCCCTCAAATCCCTTTTGGCTTTTGAGCCAGGTGTAAAGGGGCAGTTCGCCAGGACCATTGACTTCCGACTTTTTGAACTGTGGAAAGTCTGTGCCGAATTTCACTTGGCAGAATTGGCTGATTTCTTCGTCTGTGCCTGGTGTCTGGTTGCCAAACTGATTGCAGGGGATGTCGAGGATTTCAAAACCTTCCCCCTTGAGGCGTTTGTACATGGCTTCCAAATCCTCGTACTGGGGAGTGAAGCCACAGCCCGTGGCGGTGTTTACTATCAAGAGCACTTTGCCCCTGTACTGCGAAAGGCTCACTTCGTTGCCCTTCTTGTCTGTCAGTTTGAAGTCGTAAACTGTTGTCATCTTCTTTTGTTTTTTAGGGTTCATGAATTTTGTCTGTTGCGTAAAAGCTTCCGTGTAAAGACACCCTGTCCCCACCGAGGAGAACAGCAGGGCAAGGGCCGTGATGAATAGGGTTGGACGTGTGTTCATATTAAAAAAAGTTTTGTAAGTTGCTGAATATGTTCTTCGGGTGTAGCCCAGCTGGTGGCAAAACGGGTGACAGCCCGTCCGTCGGCGAGACGTTCCCACACTTCAAACAGGACTTTCCCCTCAAGCGCCTGCATCTGTTGTTCCGTCAAAATGGGGAACTGCTGGTTGGTGGGTGAATCGATGTAGAGTGGGATGCCTTTCTCTGTGAAGATGTTTCGCAACCGCAGGGCCATGTCGATGGCATGACGGCTGATGCGGAAATATAGGTCGTGGGTAAAGAGCGTGTCGAACTGGATGCCGAGCAACCGTCCTTTGGCAAGCAAGGCTCCGTGTGCTTTGGTGATGGTGGTGAAATGGAGTGGGGCATTGCCCTCGGGAAAGACGATTGCTTCGCCACAGAGTGCGCCCACCTTTGTTCCGCCGATGTAAAACACATCGCAAAGCTGAGCCAAATCCTTCAGCGAGAGGTCGGCAGCATCGCTTGCCAGTCCGTAGCCCAGTCGTGCGCCGTCGATGAAGAGCGGCAACTGGTATTCCCGACAAACGCCGTAGATGGCGGCCAGTTCGCGCTTGGTGTAAATAGTGCCATACTCTGTGGGGAACGAAAGATAGACCATGCCAGGGTGAGCCATATGCGGCCATGTGAGGTCGGCATAAAACCCGTCGAGGTAGTTTTTCAGGTCCGCTGCGTCCATCTTGCCGAAGTGAGCGGGCAGGGCAATCACCTTGTGTCCGCAGAACTCAATGGCTCCCGCTTCGTGTACATTAATGTGGCTTGTCTCCACGGCAATCACCCCCTCGTAGTGACGAATCAGGGCATCGATAATGGTTGCATTAGTCTGTGTGCCGCCCACAAGAAACCTCACGTCGGCTCGGGGACATCCCGTAGCCTCACGGATTTTCTCTCGGGCATCCATGCAGAACGAATCCTCGCCGTAGCCAGGTTCCTGCATCATGTTCGTTTCGTTCAGGCGGCGCAAGATGTCGGGGTGCGCCCCCTCTGTGTAGTCGCAAGTGAAGGAAATCATAGTCGTGCCAGTGTTGGTTTGTAGGTTTTAGGGCTGTAACCGAATGAGGTGCAAAGATAAGGATTATTTACCATTTACCATTTACCATTTACCATTTTTTTTAAGATTCTTCATTCTTCATTCTTCATTTTTTTTCTTACCTTTGCAGCAATTTATTTACAATTTGGACTGCAAAAATCCGTTTCATCCGTTAAATCGTTCCGCAGGAACTTGTGGTATCAAACTTGAATAATATGATTCGAACTCTTTTTATCAGTTTTTTGACCCTGTTGCTCGTGGCATGTGCCACGGCGGCAGATCGGGCAGCTCAGCAGACAGAGATGGCCCGTGCGGTGAATGCGGCTGTGGCCGACAGGCATTACAAGATAACGATTACGCAGGCCTATCCCCAGCGGGGCGGCAGTGTGAATGTATCGCGCGACTTTTTTCTGGAAGTGAAAGGCGACACGCTGGTCAGCTATCTGCCGTTCTTCGGACGTGCATACCGTTCCCTGTATGGAGGGACAGAGAAGGGGCTGAACTTCACGGAAACCATTCGGACCTATGAACAGCTGAAGTCAAAGGCAGGTGTGTTGCGCTTCCGTATGCGGGTGAAAAACGAAGAAGATTCATACGTTTTCACTGTGGAAATCTCCGCTGGTGGCCGTGCGTCCATTCGGGTTCAGGCCATGGAACGCGACGATATGCGTTTCGACGGAGACCTCGAAAACCACTGATTACACAGATTCTTCAGATTACACAGATTCTTCATTCTTCAATTTTAATCAACAAGTTCCTGCGGAACGATTTAACGGATGAAACGGATTTTTTGAATAATGAACCTTTTAGCTCGACGAAGTCAACTGACTCGCAAAATTGGCTACGCTAAAGGTTCGTAGTCAAAAAAATCTGTGTAATCCGTAAAATCCGTGTAATCTGTGGTAAAAAATGGTAAATGGTAAATAGTAAATGGTAAATAATTCTTACCTTTGCAGCCGTTTTATACCATTATTTATTATTATCTCTTTTTATTTATGAAAAAATTATTTGTAGCAGCAATGCTGTGTATGACAGCCTTTGGAGCAATGGCTTTGCCGGTGAAAAAGGGTCTGTGGAAAACGTTGACTTTGAAGGACGGAACAGAAGTGAGAGCCAGATTTGTGGGTGATGAACATTGCCGCTACTGGCTGGGTGCAGACGGAAAACGCTATGTGGATTCGGACGGTCAATACACCGAGATGACAGACCTTGCCATTCGTGAAGGCAAGGCAAAATTCCAGAAAAACCAGCGGCGGCGCATGGCTCGCATACAAAAAGCCGCACAGAACAGGGCTTCCGTTTATACAGGCGAGAAGAAGGGGCTTATCATCCTGGCGCAATTCTCCGACGTGAAGTTTCACGCCAGCGACAGCCATGCCTTTTACGACAAAGTCGTCAATCAGCCAAACTATCGCGACACAAACGGCTTTGTGGGTTCCGTCCATGACTACTTCCTGGAGCAGTCCTACGGCAAATTCCAGCTCACCTTCGACGTCCTTGGTCCCGTCACCGTGAGTGGTACAGCGGCAACCTACGGCAGGAACAGGTTCGGAAACGACGTGGGGGCAGGAACCTTTGTCGCCGAAGCCATCAAGCTGGCGGGGTCGCAGGTTACCAACTGGGAGCAGTACGACTGGAACAACGATGGCGAAATAGACCAAGTCGTGGTTATCTATGCCGGCTATAGCGAAGCCGACGGTGGCGGAGAAGATAAACTCTATCCCCACGAGTGGTACCTCTCATCCAGTGAATACGCTGGCGCGATACCCGTGGCGGGAGACCTCTATATCGACACCTACGCCATCGTCAACGAGCGAGCCTACACAGGAAACTACGTTTTCCAGTACGACGGACTGGGCGGCATCTGTCACGAATTCTCCCACTGTCTGGGCCTGCCCGACACCTATTGCACCGACTACAGCGGGTACTCCGGCATGGGCGATTGGGACCTGATGGACTCAGGATGCTTCAACGGGTCGAGCTTCGTTCCCGCAGGTTTCACCAGCATGGAGAAGATGCTGGCAGGTTGGATACAGCCCGCCCAGCTGACTGCCACGGAGAGCATCCCCGCCATGCAGTCGCTTGTAGATTCAGAAGATGCCTACATCATTTACAACAAAGGGCACCGCGACGAATACTATCTGCTCGAAAACCGTCAGCCCACAGGCTTCGATGCAGCCCTGCCAGGTCGGGGGCTGCTCATCACCCATATAGACTACGATGCCGACATCTGGCTCTACAACCTTGTCAACACCGACAACGCTGACCCCCAATACCCCCTCAACGACCATCCGCGCTGCGCTGTAGTCTCCGCAGACGGAAAAGACTACTACGACAAATACACCACAGCGAAAAACCAGGCTACCGACGAAGCCACATGGCAAGCCTTCCTCGACTCGCTGCAGGCAGACATGGCAGCCGACATCTATCCGCAGCCAGCCAACAACCAGCTGACCAACACCTCCTGTCCGCGCGCCTTTACATACAACAAAAACACCGACGGACGCAAACTGATGAACGTCAGCATCACCCAAATCACACAGAACGCCGACGGAACCATCGCCTTCCGCTTTGCCCCCGACAACACGGGTAGCGGCCGAGAAGGCGACAACACAGACCACGGCGACGGACCCGTCATCGACCCCGTGAAGCCCAGCCCAGACGAAACCCTGTTCTACGAATCCTTCGATCTGTGCGACGGCAAGGGCGGCAACGACGGTCTGTGGAAAGGCACCATAGCCAGCAGCGCCTTCAGTCCGGACCACGACGGCTGGGTGGCAGAAAAAGCATACGGTGCCGACCAATGTGCCCGCTTCGGAACCAGCAGCGTCAGCGGTTCAGCCACAACCCCCACATTCCAGCTCACCGACACCACGCTGGTTACCTTCAAGGCGGCAGCCTGGGATTCATCACGCGACGGAACAACCCTCAAGCTCACAGCCACCAACGGAGCAACCATACACCCCGAAACCCTCACGCTGAGCAAGGGGGAATGGAAAGACTGCACAGCCACCCTCGTAGGGGCAGGCAGCACAGCCATCACCTTCACCCTGGAGGGAGGCCGTCTCTTCCTCGACGAAGTGTTTGTAGCCCTGCCAAAGGGGGGAGATGAACCCGAAGAACCCGAAACCCCTGAAGACATCTCGAAGAAAATGGACATAGACCACGACGGCGCAATCACCGTAAACGACATCGTGTCGCTCATCAACATCTATCTGAATGCGCCCGCAGAGTAATCAATGAAAATATCATAAAAAAGGCAAGGAAAACACCGATTCCTTGCCCTTTTTTCTGTTTTCTTGTAAAAAAGCCTTACCTTTGCCCTCCAAAAACGTACAACCCCCAAAACCTCACCCCCACAATGGTAAAGCATATTATCCTCTGGACATTGAATCCAGCCCTGACCGAAGAAGAGAAACAAACAGTAAAGACCGAAATCAAGGCAGGGCTGGAAGGTCTTGTCGGCAAAGTGCCTGGACTGATTGATGCCCAAGTCCACATCTCCGGTCGTCTTGCCTCGTCGAATGCAGACCTGCTGCTCGACAGCACCCTTGAGTCAGAAGCAGCCCTCAAAGGCTATGCCGTTCACCCCGACCACGTAGCCGTTGCCAACACCAAGGTTCGCCCCTACACCGTGCAGCGTGTATGCCTGGACTTTGAAGTCTGATTCTCTGGGTAAGGCATAGCCCCTTTCCGTTTTCAGCCCGCAACAATCCCTGGTCATTCTCGCTTCATCAAAATTTTTCTCCCACTTCATCAGGAAACTTTTCCCACTGTAGTGTGACAGTTTTCTTGATGGAGTGTGATTACCTGTGGGAAAAAGTTGCAATTTGAAAATACTTAACCATAAAATCGTCATTACTTCCTTTTCTTGTAGATATGCCAAAAATAAGGAACTGATGTATATACAAACAGAAAATCCCCCTAATCCTTCTTCGGTTTACATCTTTTTTGTAAATTTGCGCACAAAATCCAATAGTGATAGAAAAGGACTCACAATATGAGCAATAAAGAACCTGGTTATGTCTATATTCTGACCAACCCCAGTTTCCGCGAGGATTGGGTGAAGATAGGTAAGAGTTCACGTCCTGTGGATGTGAGGAGTAAGGAACTGGACAATACTGCTGTTCCCCTGCCTTTTGAGATATTTGCCACGATGAAGACCACGAAATACAACGAGGTGGAGAAGTTGGTGCATAAAACTATTGACCGCCTCATAGATTTGCGTATCCGCCAAAACCGTGAGTTCTTCAATGTTGCCCCACAAATGGCACTCGACATTTTTCGCGATATTGCCAGCACAATAGATGATGCCGAAGTGACGCTCTATGAAGACAACAAGCCCATTGTGGAAAACGAACATAAAGAGCCACAGAAGCGCGAAATGAAACGTCCTCGTTTCAAATTTTCTATGTGTGGCATCAAGATTGGCGAACAAGTTACCTTCGACCCAACGGGACTTGTCGTGAAAGTAGCCTCTGATGACAGCATCGAATACGAAGGCCGCATTTATAAACTCTCTCCCTTCGTTGGCACTTTCATGCCAGAAGAACACCGCAACACCTCTGGTGCCTATCAAGGTGCCAAGTATTTCTCGTATAACGGGAAGGTGCTTGATGAGATTAGGAAAGAGAAAGAATTATTGTAAAAACATGTATTGATATGTCAGAAGATAATATAAGACAGACATTACAAAAATACAAAAGCAAAAGAAGAAGCCAAAACATTTGAAGAGGTCTTGCCACATATGGAATTTTTTTGTTGACAGTTTTCTTCTTGTGGCTCATCATGCATATGTAGAAGAAGCATATATAAGAGACGCGAGTGCATTCTATGGGGGTTAAGACTAAACTGGACTTTGAGAATATCTTCGACACACTTTTTTAATTAGTGATAATAGACTATAACAAACAAATGAAACTGATAGGAAATATTATTTGGATGGTGTTTGGAGGTATTGAGATTGCATTTGAGTATCTGGTGGCCAGTTTGGTTTTGATGATTACCATTATCGGCATTCCGTTTGGGTTGCAAAGCCTGAAATTGGGGATGCTGGCTTTATGGCCTTTCGGGGCGAAGGTGGCGACAAGGCGTGGACAGCCTGGGTGTCTGAGCACGGTGATGAACATTTTGTGGTTCTTCGTGGGTGGCTTCTGGATTTGTCTGTCGCATCTGTTTTTGGGCGTTGTCTTCTGCCTGACTGTTGTCGGCATTCCGTTTGGGTTGCAGCATTTCAAGTTGGCTCATATCGCCTTGACTCCTTTTGGGCGTGAGGTGATAGGTGTGTTGTAAGGGGTGGCGGTTTATTGCATCCTGCTCAGCCCCTCGTGGCGCACGTTCCATGTGCCGTCTTGTGGAAAGCCTGGGTTGTTTGCTTCGGGCTGGCCGTCCCATCCGGCACACATCATGGCAATGGCGGTGAGCAGGGATCCGTTGCCTGGCAGGTAGAGGCGCAGGCGGTCGGCGGTCTGGTAGTTGTGACCAGAAAGGAGGTAACGGTTTTTCGGATGGTCGGAGAGTAGTATGTCGATGGCTGTTTGGGGCTGTCCCAGTCGGGCAGCTGCCATGGCAATCATGCCGTAGTCCCAGCCCCAAGTGGTGGACCAGAGCCAGTTTTGCAGCACCCAGTCGAGGGTTTGCTGCATTTTCTCTTTTGTGTACAGGGCAGGAGGGAGCAGTCCGCAGACGCCTAAGACGGCAGGGTGGTCGGAACGGCTTTTCTGCAGGAAGTCTGCTTCAGAGATGCTGCCTTGCCCTTGTTGCTCCGGAGGGGTGAAGGGGTCGAATGGGGCGGTTGCTGCCTGATTCTTGAACGGAGCAAGGGGATGTCCTGCGGTGTAGATGCCGTTTTGTTCGGGCAGGGGAGCCAGATGGTTCAGTATGTCGTCCCATGCCTGGTGGCGTGGCAGTCCTTGCCGTTCACGCCATGTCTGTGCAAGGTTCAGTCCGTAGTGCCAGTAGGCCAGTTCGAAGGGGTGGTTGCAGGAGAAGTCTTTCGACATGGATTCCTGCATGGCGGTGGAACCTTTGAGGTTGTAGGTTTTTGTGGCCCCAGGGTGCGTTTGTTTATCTACAAAGTCTGCCATCCACTCGGCTGTCGCTTCCACCAGTTCTGCGTATTGATGTCGTGTGGCCGGTGTGGGCTGGTGGCGGTAGATTTCTTCTGCCAGATAGATGTAATGTGGCTGTTGCCAAATGAGGAAGGAGCCTGTGTTGGAGGGGGCTTCGCCTGCCCACGGGTCGGTCATCTTCATCCAGCGGATGCCTTTGTAGCCTTGTCGCTGGGCGATTTGTCTGGCTACGGGGGCGGCTGTCTGCTTGTACCAGTGGAGCATGGTGGCAAGCACTTCGGGGCGACCCCAAAGGGAGAAGTGTACGGCGTGCCACCACGCCATTTCCAGATGTGGACGACCGAACCAGGAGTTGTAGGTCAGTCCTGTTTCCTGTGGCGGCATGTGGTTCGCACAGTTTATCTTTGTGAGGTATTGCGAAAGCACGACGCGGCGTTCCAGTTCCTGGGCGCGTGGGTCGGTGCAGCGTGAGAAGTCCACCACGCCGCCGCTCTGCCAGAATGTACGCCATGCTTGCCCGATGGATTTCATCTGCTGGTCGTAGTGGAAAGGGATCGGGACGGCGGGGCGTTCCGAATAGGTGGCTTGGAATGTCAGCACGGGGGCATGGGTCTTTAGCAGGAATGTGTGTGGGGCTGCTTCCGTCAGCGTGGCTTCTCCCTCCCATTGCAGGGTGAGGTAGTAGCGTGTGTCGTCGAGTGTGTGTTCTATGACGGCGGAATGGTGGTCTTCCTGAAGAATCTGCGACTGGTGCTTTTCGGGCTGGGTCCAGTCGGCGGCATCGTCGGCGTGTTGGCCTGTGGGATAGGGAAAACGGATGCTGACGACGGCGCGATGGTCGGTCAGCAGGGGGCTTTTGATGCGATAAACCACGGCATCGCGGTCTTGCAGACAGGCTGTAGTCACTTCCACGGTTTCGCTGTCTGCTGTGAAGTTCGACTGAATGGTGCCGTCCCAGAGTTTCAGTTCTTGGTGGATGTTGCTGAGGTTTTCTATGCTCAGGGTTTCTTGCTGTTTGCCTAGCAGGGAGAGTCCGATGCAGCCGAGGTTCAGCCGATGGGGATTCGACCGGAAGTAGTGGGTTGCCGCCTGTGGGCGACCGCCTTGTTTGTATTCCACGGCATACACTTCTGCGTGTGTCGAGTGTGGAAAATGGATTGTCCGCTGCGTTTCGGCCTCTGTGAGGTTTTCTGTGTTGGGGAATCTGTGCCAGCCCCAGTCGGACATGGCTGTGAGGGGTATGCCGTCTTTGTAGTGGTCGGGGAAGGTCTGGAGGCCTGTCACATCGACCGTCGTGGCAAAGTGTCCGTTGCCCACGGTAAGTGCAGCCAGGGGGTCGGCTTTGCTGACGAGGGGATGGTTGCGGCTGACGACGGCTTTTCGGTCAATGGGCATGTGGGAGGTTTCGGTGTCGTAGCCTAATTGCTCCATTTCGAGCGATGCCCAGATGAAGGGGCCGATGCCTTTGGCGTCGTTGTCGCGGATGGGTTCGGAAAGGTAGTAGGAGAACGACCCGTCGCGCCGTCTGTTCTCCTTCACGTCAGGGGCTGCCTTTAGGACTTTCTCGCTCAGTCCAGGACCCAGTCCGGCTACGGCGCAGCACTGTGTCAGCGAAAGGGTTGTGTCTGCGTTCACTCGGATAAACCGATTCAGGATGCCACGGTAGGCTCGGATGCCTGCGTCGCGATATTCGCTGCCCACATAGCCTTTGCGATAGGCTTTCAGCAGGGCGTAGGTAAACATCGCCGAACAGGTGGATTCCAGGTAGTTGCCTTCACGGTCGGGGGAGTCCATCACCTGGTACCATACGCCTGAAGCCTTGTCTTGCCATCGCACAATGGCTGCCAAGTCTTTTTGCAGCACAGCGACGACTTCTTTCCGCCGTGGGTAGTCTGTGGGCAGGGCATCCAGCAGTTCCACCAAAGCCATGGTGAACCAGCCTTGTGCCCGTCCCCAGCAATGCTGGCTCAGTCCTGTCTGCTTGTCGGCCCAGAACATTTCGTGGGTTTCGTCCCAGGCGTGGCGGTTCAGCCCTGTCTTTTCGTCCAAAGTGCGTCGGTAGGTTGTCTGGATTTGGTTGACGGCATCGTCGTATATCTTCTGTGCTTCGTCGGGGTTTTTCAGCATGGAAGCTGTCAGCACGTAGTAGGGCAGTCCCATGAAGATGCCGTCGAGCCACACCTGGTAGCTGTAGATGGCTTTGTGCCAGAAGACGCCGTCTGCTGTGGTGCGTGGCTGGTGTTCTAATTGGCGGAGCAGGAGGTTTAATGAAGAATGAAGAATGAAGAATGAAGAATCTGGTGGTGCTGTGCTGTTTGAAGGTCTATTCTTCATTCTTCGTTCTTCATTCTTCATTTCTTGATACATTCTTGCCACGAAATGTCCGGTGCGGATGTTGTCGAGGTTGTAGTCTTCCAGTTTGTAGCCGCGAATGTCGCCCTTGGGGGTAATCATCGTGTCAATGTACATCTGGCAGTAGTCCCAGATGGGCTGACCGCCGTAGCGCAGGTAGGTGTCGAGCATGGACTCCAGTTCGATGCCCATCACGTAGCTCCACTTGGGTTTTGTGGAGAAGTCCAGCAGGAAACTTTTCGGTGTGCGCTTCATTTCGGAGTAGGTCATCCATTCGCTGTAATGCTTGTAGGGCTTCTCTTGCAGGGTGAGCGAACCGTTGATGAGGAGGTGGTCAAACCGAATGTCGCGTGTCTTTCCTGTCAGGCTGTTGCCCTGCTGCACGCCGTCGAAGCGACAGTTTCTGACGGTCACGTCGTGTACAAAGACGTCTTCGTTCAGTCCGATGATTTGCACGCCGTATTTCGACCGCTGGCAGGTTACGTTTTCCATCAGTACATGGCGCACGGTGGGGTAGTTGCCACGGCAGCAGATTTCGCCTGGTTCGTAGTCCAGGTTGATTTTCAGTACCGACTCGCTGCATTGTCCCACCTGAATGTTGCGCATGAAGATGTTCTCAATCACGCCGCCCCGACAGGAGTTTGTCTTGATGCGCAGCACACGGTCGAGGTTGGGCGAGTCCATCACGCAGTCGTGGGCAAACACGTTTTTGCAGCCACCGCTGATTTCCGAACCGATGACCACGCCGCCATGTCCGTTCTTCATGGTGCATCGGCGGACGATGATGTTCTGGCTTGCCATGCCGCGTCGCCGTCCGTCGCTGTTGCGTCCGCTCTTGATGGCTATGCAGTCGTCGCCTGTGTTGAAGTAGCAGTCTTCTATCAGTACTCGGTTGCACGACTCGGGGTCGCAGCCGTCGCCGTTGGGACCGTCGTTCTCAATGCGTACACGCCGTACCGTCACGTCCTGGCATTTCAGCGGATGCAGCACCCAGAAGGGGGATCGCAGCAGGGTTACATCTTCAATCAGCACACGCTCGCATTGGTTCAGTCCCACCAGTTGCGGACGTAAGCCGTCTTTCGCCTCGAAGGTGCGCTCCGATGTTCGTCTGCCTTTTCCGTCTGTCATCGGGATGCCGTCTTCACCGTTCTGCAACAAGCGTGCCCTTGCACCCAGTTTCTGACTGACGATGCCTTCTTTCCATCCGTATTTCGTGGCACCGCACCAGGGCCACCATGTCTGCCTGTCTGCACCGCCGTCAATGGTGCCCTTGCCCGTGATGGCAATGTCCTTTGCTTTGAAGGCATAGATGCAGGGCGAAAGGTTGTAGCAGTCGAGTCCTTCCCACGATGTTTCCACAATGGGGTAGAGTTGGGGCTGGAACACAAACTCCAGTACGGCGTCTTCCTCTACGACCAAGTTCACGCCGCTTTTCAGGGCAATGGATCCTGTGAGGAATCGCTTTCCTCGAGGCACGACGACCCTGCCGCCGCCAGCTTTGGCACATTTGTCGACGGCCTTCTGAATGGCTTTCTGGTTTTTTGCTGCCACCGACTGTTCGGCAGGCATGGAAGCAGAAGTCATGCCGTCCACAGCCTTGCTGACTTCGTTGCTGGTAGCTCCAAATTTTGTGATGACAAATTCCTGCGTCTTTGCCCAGGGCAGTTGGATGCTTTGCTCAATCTGTCGATACACAGTCTCGTCCCATTGTTCTTCGGCCATGGCCAGACCGAAGCTCCACAGGAACATGGATAGGAAAAGAATTGTCTGTTTCATGGTGGGGGGATATTGAATGAAAAATGACCACAGATTACACGGATTATATTTTATAAGAAACACGGATTAAACAAATTAAACGGATTTTGGAATTTACAATCCATTCGATGTTCAAAAAAATCCGTTAAATCCGTTTAATCGTTCCGCAGGAACTTGTTGATTAAAAACATAAAAAATCTGTGTAGTCCGTGGTGAAAAGGAAGAATGAAGATTTTGATGGTGTTGTATTGCCCGAAGGTAGTGACTTCATCTTATTTCGTCTTCGTCGTCATCTTCGTCATTGTCGGCTTCTTCGATGTCTTCGATGTCTTCGATTTCCGGTGTGACATTGTCCAGGTCGAGATCTTCGTCCTCGTCCTCATCCTCATCCTCGTCGTTGTCGTTGGGCAAATCGTCCAGGTCGTCGTCATCCTCCTCGTCGTTTTCTCTGTCCATCAGGTCTTCATCGTCATCTTTGATGGAGAAGTCCATTTTCACCTTCTCAACCTTTGGTTTGGGTTTCAGGAAAATGGCTTCAATCCAGCCGCCACGTTCAATCTCCAGCACCTCGTAGCCATCTTCTATGCGGCGGTCGATGATGCCTCCCTCTCGGTGCATGACCCTTTCGGGCAGGGTGCTGCAATCCACAAAGAACATGCTCTCGATGATGTCCTGAATGCTGAGTGGCAGGCCCTTCCATCCTGTGCCCATGTTTCGCTTGATAAGGTCCAGCACATCGAGGGCATCCAGATGCTGAATGTTCTCCAGCGTCAAGTCGGTGATTTTCTTGATGGCGTGTTTCCTGATGGCAATGGCATCCACTTCTCCTTCGCTGGGATAAGAGAAAATTTCGTAATGCTGGTTTTCCAGTCTTTTGACTGCTTCCTCGTCGGTGCGGTCAAGGAATTTGATGTCGAAGACGGTGCGGATGATGTTCATGTAGTGTTTTTCCATCTCTGCATAATCTTCTTCCTTCTTTCCCTCCACAAGCATAGAGGCGAGTTCGCTTTCAGTCACAGTCCATACATTACCCTTTGAAAGTTCGTCGAGTGTCATTTGATGCTTTTCTTTCATAATCATTTTTGCGGTTCTGTGGTCTTGCAGTTTTGTGGTTTGCAGGCTTTATGCCGTACAACCCAATCACCGTAAAACCGTTTTTTCGGTTGCAAAAATACTACTTTTATTTGGACCAGGCAACATCTTTTCTGTTTTCAGTGACTAAAATGCTTGTATTTTTGCTGTATAATTGTAAATAATGTGTAACTTTGCACACAAAAACTCAATTTGTCATGAAAGAAATACCATTGAAGTATGGTTGTAATCCCAACCAAAAGCCTTCACGTGTTTACATGGAAGAAGGCGAACTGCCCATCGAAGTGCTCTCTGGCCGTCCTGGCTACATTAACCTATTGGATGCGCTTAATGCGTGGCAACTTGTCAAGGAACTGAAGGCTGCTACAGGGTTGCCTGCCGCTGCTAGTTTTAAGCATGTCAGTCCGGCAGGAGCCGCTGTTGGCATTCCCCTGAGCGATACGTTGAAGAAGATATATTTTGTCGATGACGTAAAAGTGCCGCTTTCACCCATTGCCACAGCATACGCTCGGGCACGTGGAGCTGACCGTATGTCCAGCTACGGCGATTTCATTGCCTTGAGTGACACTTGCGACGAGGCTACCGCACTGCTTATCAAACGCGAAGTCAGCGACGGCATCATTGCACCAGGCTACACAGAGGAAGCACTCGCCATCCTGCGTGAAAAGCGTAAAGGTACGTATAATGTTATCCAGATAGACCCTGACTACAAGCCTGCACCCATTGAGCGCAAGCAGGTGTTTGGTGTCACCTTTGAACAGGGCAGAAACGAGATAGACCTTACGGGCGACAACCTTTTCGAGAACATTCCAACCCAGAACAAGCACTTTACAGCGGAAGCCAAACGCGACTTGAAGATTGCGCTTATCACACTGAAATACACCCAGTCCAATTCTGTCTGCTATGTGAAGGACGGTCAAGCCATCGGCATTGGTGCAGGGCAGCAGAGCCGCATCCACTGCACTCGTCTGGCAGGCAACAAGGCCGACATCTGGTGGCTGCGTCAGTGTCCGAAGGTGATGGCTTTGCCTTTTAAGGAAGGTATTCGTCGTGCTGACCGCGACAACACCATCGATGTCTATATTGGCGACGAATATGAAGATGTATTGCGTGAAGGCACCTGGCAGCAGTTCTTCACCGAGAAGCCTGAACCGCTGACAATGGAAGAAAAGAAAGCATGGCTTGCCAAGAACACCGATGTATGCCTGGGCAGTGATGCGTTCTTCCCCTTTGGCGACAACATCGAGCGTGCCCACAAGTCGGGTGTGCAATACATTGCTCAGGCTGGTGGTTCTGTGCGCGACGACCATGTTATCGACACCTGCGACAAATACAATATTGCAATGGCCTTCACCGGCATCCGGCTATTCCATCATTAACCTATTTCCCCAGACCATTATGGCTACCGATAATGAAATTCTCCACGCCATTATGAACGGCATCTCGTTTACTGGCACCAAGAAAAAGAAAGAAGACCCGAACAAGGTCAAGACGAAGGCGCGTGGTAAAAAATATTATACAGGCGCACATGGTTCAGGAGCTGCCAAGCATAAAGCAGAAATTCGACAGAAAGTAAAAAACCGTCCTTCGCAACGCAAAGGACGGTAAAAACAATCAATTTTATTTTTTCATTCCACGGAGTTTTTTAAGTGGAGAAGTTTTTTCCCTTCCTGCTCAAAGACTCCGTGGATTTTTTTTCGAAAGGTCGGCGAGTGGTTACCTGTCGTTCCTTTCTTCGGGGTAATCAATGAACGACATATTTCTTGCCATCCTTGATGTATAAGCCCTTCGTGGTGGGCTTGCCGTTCAGCCGGACACCACTGATGGTGTACCAGGCACCACGATCATTCTGAATGGTGGATTGTGGAAGATGAATGGAGGATGCACTTTCTCCGACATGAATCACAATGTTACGAATCTTGGCCAGTGACTCGTCGTTCAGTTTGAAGTAAGCACGGAAAGCGTTAATGTAGCCCGCTTCTTCTGGATAGTACAGCGTGTTGGCATCGCCCATATAGAGCAGATGGTTGTCGTCAGCAGTAACGTGAACTGGCGAGTAGCAACCGATGAACTGAACCTTGCCGTCGGAAGACACCACGTCCGTATTGGGTGCGGTGCTGGTAATGGTCACATTGGTGAATGTCGGCGTGAAGCTGCTGCCAGTGTCCCACTTGACGATGTATGGCTTGCCCGCCTCAATGCTCGAAGCTGTCTTGAAGTAAAGGTAGAGCGTTTGGGCAGAAGCGTCGTAGCCTGTGTGCTTGTCGGTGTCGTATGTACCTTCTGTGTCAAGTTCCATGAGTGTAGCTCCAGCAAGGTCGTCACCCGCAAGGCTGGCATTGAATGGCAGGCAGAGTGTATTCCAGCAGTTGTCCTTGTAGATTGTGCGGTTCTGCAGTGTGACGTTGGCCAGAGCCCCCGTCACTTTTGCAAGTGTCTCTGAGTTGTCTGCCGCGTCCTGAAGCGTGACGGCCAACGGACTGATGTCGCCCGACTGTGTGTATTTGAATGTCACTACTACGGGACGGTGGTCGCCGAGCGGTGTGGTGTTGTCGTTTCCTTCCACGTTGCCGTAGGTGTAATCCTGTTCTATGTGGAAGGTTTGTGGCACGAGGTGTACGGTATTGGCGGCTTTCGGATTGATGTAGATAATCTTATCAACAATTTCGTATTTCGAAAAGTCCGTAGGGTCTGTCTGGTCGGTGAGATTGTTCATGGCTGTGGTAGGATAGACACCGTTTTGGTAGAAATCCACCCAGACATCGCCCATGGTAAAGTCGTTGCTGAGAAGGTTGATGAAATTAGCAATGATATTCTCACGGGTGTAGCGGCTGTTGGTGTCACCGATGATGAGTTTAGCACGGTTGTGGTTGCTGTTGTTGATGGCTGTTGCCAACTGTTGCCACTGTGACTCGCGTGACCATGTGGCATTGGTGTCGCCGGCATCCATGTGGAGAATATATACGTCGATGACGGGACCACCGTCGAGTTGCACGTCGTAGTGACGGTAGCCCTTATCTACATACTGATTGCCATCCGTAGGTTCCGTGAAGTTCCATTTTGTCCAGTTCTCGTTGGTGGCTGACACTTTGCTTTCTTTCCAGATGAGGTTCAGGCCGTCGGTTTCGACATGAATTTTTCCTTGGATGAGTTGCCCATAATCTAAATCTGTAATGCTGAGCGTGTTGCGTATAGTGCCACAACTGTAATAATTATTCAGCGACTCCATCAATGAACCGTTGTAATTGAAGTCTTCGCTGCAACAGATGAAGTCGTAGTTTTTCGAAGCAAGATATTGGCTTATTTTCTTTGTGCCATCTTCACCAGGACCGTCAGGATTTAAATCATAAGTTGCTATCTTTTTGGGAAGTCCATCCACATTGAGGGCTGCAGCTGTAAATGTGCCCTGCTGTATGGTGCGCATCGTTGTCAGGCAGAGTGTGGCGTCGCTGCGTGTGGTCTTGAAGAACACCCGACCCAAGCTGAGTGTCATGTTGCGTGTGGCTGAAGCCGTTGTGATGTCGGAAATGGCTTTTTCTCCGTCAAAGCTGTAGATTAGACCTTCGAGCACTCCTTGCAACACGTATTCTGTGGTGTAGTCCACATCGTAATAATACCATTGATTAGGAATCAGCCGTGCTGTGCCATTGTTGGGCAGAGGCATTGCATAGCCGTTCAGAAAAACGCTTTTGCAGAACAAGCGCACGTCGTCGAGTTTGAAGAAACACTGAGTTTCGTTGTTGGTCGGTGTGCGTCCTTCCGACCACCAGTCGGTAGTGCTGCGGGCTGTAATAGTGAGTTCTTGCTTGTTGCCAATGTTCAGGTTCAAAGATACGGGCACACCCGTAGCGTCATCGATACCTGTGCCTGATACCGTGGTGTTATTGCCGCTGAAGGTTACAGTACGACCTTCCCATGAGGCAACCATAGCTGTCAGGTCGTAGTTGCCGCTGGGCACTTCGGTCACAGTCTGCTGCACGCTTAGACTCGATGCCCACCACTGATAGGCGTTCATTAGATAGTTCCCGTCTCTGCCCGTCATCCCGTAGTCGCAAGTTTTAAATTCATCGTTTCCAGCAGGGTCCTTGCCTATAAGGGTCCAGCCCGTTTCGTCGCCTGTTTCGAATGAAGGGTTAATGATGCGCCATGTGGCATTAAGGGGCGCCGACCCGCTGACGGCTTGCAACAGCTGATTTCGTTTGTTTACAAGGTCAGTTTTGGCGATGCGGAACAAACGGTAGTGCCCAGCCTCATCACCTGTTGTATTGCGGCGGTTCAGGGCTATAGGCTCACCCTCTTTCACTTGTTTATTCCACGGACCGAGGAATCCACATGCCCAATTGTTGCTCGATATGGGGTATTTGCCACTCTCGAAGAGCCAATAGCCATCCTGATAGGTAGGTATCAGGTAACACCAGTCGCTCATTGTTGGCTCTGTATAGGTAAGCACATACATGAATCCCGCATTGTCGTGGGTCTGGAAAAGACTCGTGTAATAATACAGATTGCGCAGACCGATGTATTGTCCGCTCTTCTCTATGGTGAAGAAATTTGAGAGGTCAAGCAAGGGATTGTTGTCTGCCGAGCGGTAACGTAGAGCCTTTGTGTCCTCTCCAGCCCAATTAGGCTTTTCTTCGTATTTGCCTACACCCACATATAGATTGTTGGTTTCGGCAGCGGTAAGCAGATAACAGTACTGCTCGTCAATCAGAATGCCATCGGTGGAGGTTACTTCTGTAAAACCATTTTCTGGCGTGAGGATTGTCATGTAGTCAGTTGCCAAAGCCGTTTGTGTGGCTGTTGCCATACAGAGCATGGTCCATAAAATACGCATTTTCTTTGTCATGGTTATCAGTTTTTATTTCTTGATTCGCAGCACAGGCATGATGTTGTTTAGCTTTTCAGGTAGCGTGACGGTAAGTGCGTCGGCTGTGCGGGTGAACTTCACTTTGCCGTAGCCCAAGAGTTCTACAGCCTTGATGGGGGTAGGGAAGAGGGAAGAGCCTTCTGCCAAGGCTTTTACGGTAACGGTTTTGTTGTCGGGCCATGCCAATGGCGTGACGTAGAGGTACTTCTCTGTCTGTGTGAAACGGATTTCGTCAGAGCCAGCCTTGGTGTACTGCCCGTCGTTGAAGCCTTGGGCGTTGATTTTGATGTCGGCATTGGCAATGGGACCTTCGCCGAAGATTTTCCAGGGGCGCGTCTTCACAATACTTTCGCTGTTGATTTTCATCCAGGCACCAAACTCCTTCATGATGGCCAGTTCCTTTTCGTCGGGTGTGCCGTCGGCACGGAGGGGGACAGACAGCAGCATGTTGCCGTTCTTGCTGACAATATCGACCAGCAGTTTGGCGATGGTGGCAGCACTCTTGTAGCCGTTGCGTTGATAGATGCCCGTGTTGTAGTGCCAGTCGCCGATGCAGTTGCAGCATTGCCATGGACGAGGCATAATTTGGTTGGGTGCACCACGTTCCACATCCCAAACAAGGGCGTCCTTCATGTCTTCTTCAAGTATTTTACCAAAGACCACAGCTTGGTTCTTGCCCTTGTGCTGTGCAGCACTATGGTTGTACATGTGGGCGGTAATCTTCATGCCCGCATCGCTGATGGGGTAGAAGGGCAGGACAGTCACATCGAAATAGATGAGGTCGGGGTTGTAGCGGTTGATGGCATCCAGCGTGCGGTTGTAGAAGTTGGTCACAAATTCCTGTGTAGGCTGACAGGCACCATTCTGCCATCCCCACTGACGATGGATGGCTCCGTTGTCCCACGTGTTGTCGCTGAAGTCGTGGTCTTGCGCATAGAGTTTCTGTGGGTCAAGTCCCTTCCACCACTTTTCTGTGCCGTCGGGGTTGGGCTTGTAGCCGTCTTCCTTGGTCAGCCAACCATCATACTTCACGCCGCGTTTGTCGCCCTTCAGGTCGAAACGGCGACTGGGTTCATACCATATCCAGGCATGGTCGGCATGGAACGAGATGCCGAAGGGCAGTCCTGCTTTCTTCGCTGCCCGTGCCCACCCGTCGAGAATGTCCTTGTGCGGGCCGATGTTCTTGGAGTTCCACTCCTGATACTTGCTGTCCCACAGGTCGAAATTGTCGTGGTGATTGCCCAAGGCAAAGAAATACTGTGCGCCACACTCTTCCTTGTAGAATTTCACCAGTTCCTCGGGTGTCCAGTTCTCTGCCTTGAACAGTGGAAGGATGTCTTTGAAGCCCACCTCAGAGGGATGACCGTAGTGCTGGCGGTGGTAGTTGTACTTGCTGTTTCCTTCTATATACATCTCGCGGGCCATCCAGTCGCCCGAGCCTTCTACGCATTGTGGCCCCCAGTGCGCCCAGATGCCGAACTTCGCATCGCGGAACCATTCAGGCACCTCGTATGTTCTCAGTGATTCCCAGTTGGGGGTGAAAGGCCCCGTCTGCATGGGTTCGTCGGTTTCCAATACGGGCACGCTGTATGTCTGTGCCTGTGTGTTTGCTGCTGTCAGTATGGCTGCGAACAGGAGTGATTTTGTTAAGTTTTTCATGTTGGTGGTTATTGGGGTTTAGATAGTGTTATGTTTTCCGCTTGCAAAAATACGACTTTTATTTTAATCGTAAAATCCTTTTTCCTCTTTTTATTTGTTTTATTCAAAAATAGATACTTACTTTGCACCGTGGAAAATAAAATCGACACATTATGAGTACATTATTAACCCTATAACAAATTACAACAAGATGAAGAAAATTTATTCCTTTCTGCTGCTTCTTGCAGCAACTGTGCTGACGGCAACAGTCCACGCACAAGTTCTTAATGGTGACCTGAACCACAATGGTGGTTTGGATGTAGAAGACATTACCTTGCTTATCAATGGCTATTTGACTGGTGAAGAAGAGTGGATAGGTGATCAAGATCAGCACGAAGCCGTTGACCTCGGTCTTTCCGTGAAATGGGCAACGATGAACATTGGCGCAAACGCTCCCGAAGAATATGGCGATTACTTTGCTTGGGGAGAAACCAAAACCAAGGACGTTTACTATTGGGACACCTACAAATGGCTCGATGATTACGAGAACCTGACTAAGTACTGCACCAGCGAAAGTCAAGGCATAGTTGACGACAATACAGTACTTGACCCCGAAGACGATGCAGCCCATGTGAACTGGGGCGGCAAATGGCGTATGCCGACTTACGATGAATGGGATGAATTGTTGCAAAGATGTACATGGGAATGGACAACACAGAACGGCGTGAAAGGTCGCTTGGTGACAGGTCCGAATGGCAACAGCATCTTCCTGCCCGCTGCTGGCTACCGTAATAACGATTCGATCGAATATGCGGACTACTACGGCTACTACTGGTCGAGTTCTCTCAACCTGGAGTATAACGACTACTACGCACACTACATATTCTTCTTTTTTGCCAGCTCGTACTGGGATGACTCCAGCTACCGCGTTTACGGTCATTCTGTGCGTGCCGTCTGTCCGTAGTCTTCAGAACCTTTGGCGTTAGCCAATCTTCATCCTTTCCCATACTGACAAGGATGCGCAACCCCAAAAAGCCTTTCGCCTGTGCGGAGTCATTGCACCTCCGCACAGGCGAAAAGTTTATATGCACGACTAATGGTGCTTTCACATCTCTTTACACATTAAGGTTAAAACCTCACAAATGTCTCTTCGAAACTTAGCACTTGTCTCTTCGAAACACGGCTGTTGTCGATTCGAAACTTAACTGCTGTTAAATCGGCTGTGAATGGCCAAGTGTTTGGGCCACAGGGTCACTGGGTCAGAGGATTTTCAACTTTCTTTTGATAAAATATTTTTTTCTTTTTTTCTACCCCTCAATTTTTTACTTTTTCACTGACCCAGTGACCCACAGTAATAAAAGATAAAATCATAAACTAATAGTATATAGAATATTGCACTCTTTTGTTTAATCATAGATTTTAGTGGGTCAGGCTTGGGTCAAGGTGGGTCAGAGGTAGGGTCTGACCCACAAAGCACACCTCTTTCCTTGGCACAGTTCTCCCACTTCAGTACGAGAACTGTGCTGCTGCCGGCGCAAAGTTCTCTCGTTGCCGTGGCACAGTTCTGCCGTTGCTCCCGCACAGTTCTCCCACCGCAGCGGCAGAACTTTGCGCCGGCAGTGGGAGAACTTTGCTACTGAAGTGGCAGAACTGTGCCGCTGAAAGGGGAATGTGGTGTGTAGGTTGGATTAGTAGAGATAGAACATCCGTTCCATCATTTTCCATTTTTCTTCGCTGCGGGCATGAGGGTCGCAGCCTTGCAGGCGGCTGACGAAGGCTTCCCACTCAGCTTGGCGAGGTAGGGTGGCGAGGCGATTCATGGCAGTTTGCCAGTCGAAGTCTAAAGGGGCATCGACAATCATCACAAGGCGTGTGCCGAGGATGTAGATTTCCATTTCGAGAATGCCTACAGCGCGGATGCCGTCGCGGATTTCCTTCCAGTGGTGTTCCTTGGAATGCCACTTGCGGTATTCACGAATCAGGTCGGGGTCATTGCGCAGGTCGAGCGTCTGGACATAACGTCTGACGGGCTGGTCGTACTGGTAATTCATTTTCTGCGAATGGTTAGTGGGATGGCTTCACCGTGTTGCTGACAAAACATGCCGGCGTCTGTCACCACAAGGGCAAGGTAGCCGCCGCCGCCTGCGCCAGGCATCTTCCAGGCAAGGACTTCGGGCAGGGGAGCGTACTTATCAATGTAGTCCTGCACACCAGGCTGAATCATGGCAGGGAAAAGGGTTACTTGCGCTTGGAACGAAGCTTTGTATGCTGCGGCAAAGGCTTCGAGATGGGTCTGCATAATGGCTTCCCAACAATCGTCGGCGGCTTGAACCAGAGCTTTCACGTTGGCTTCGCTGAGTTGTTTGCCCTCCACGACGGAACATCCAGGGCGACGTGGAAACATGGGGATGAGGCAGAGGTGCTGCTCCAGCCAACGGAGGATGTGTTCGTCCTGGCATTGCTCGATGCGTTCAGGCCAATAGTGGGCATCGTAGAAGTGACGGCAGAGTCCAGGCACACAGATGCCGATGGCGTCTTGTGCTCCGCTGATGATGCCGTCGTTGCGCTCGGGGTCGTTCTCGAAACAGAATACCAGTTTGGCCAGCATTTCGGGGTCCATATCGGGCAGTTGGATGGGCCAGATGCGTTTGATCTGGTTGCGGGTGGAAGTGGAAAGTCCGCAGCGTTCACGCACCTCGAAGGTGGGCACCAATGAGATGGTGATGGCCCAGCCTGGAGTGTAGGTGCTGACGTAGGGCTGGTCTATCCATGTGCCGGCAAGGTCGAGCCGAGTGGGGATGCCTGTCTGTGAAAGTGTCTGCTTGATGTCGGTACTGCTGCGTGCCTGTAGTCCCTCGGCAGGGGTGCGGTCAAGGACGATGTACTCGATGCCGTGTTCCTGACAGAAACGGCGTTTTTCTTCGCTTGAACCGTCGGCATTGACCACAAAGCGGTCGGGCTTCAGGGCTTCGACGGTGGGCACAAAGTCCATCACGCCCGAGCCTTGGTTGATGAAGGCATCCTTCACGTAGCGGATGCTTTTCACCATGAAGAGGCGTTCCTGCTCGGGGTAGAGTGTCTTGTGGTTTTTATATTTCAAGATGGTTGCATCGGAGCCTATGCCTACATAGAGGTCGCCATATCGGCTGGCCTGGCGGAAAAACTCAACGTGTCCGCTGTGGAGCAGGTCGTAGCAACCACTGACAAATACTTTCATGGGAGCAACTTTTTTTGGGGGGGTATAGTTCCTATAGTGCCTATAGTTTCTATAGTGCCTATAAAAAATTAAATAAAATCTACCAAGATGCGGAAAACCTTTCCTGGGTTTTCGCTCCACCACTGCATGGTTTCCAGTGCCTTTTCGGGACGGATAACCTTAGTGATGAGTTTATCAACGGGACAGGTGCCGCGCTCCAGATAGCGGATGACGCCACGGAAGTCTTCGGGAGTGGCATTGCGCGAACCTCGGATGTCAAGTTCTTTCTGCACGAAGTATTTGGTCTGGAACGATACTTCCGATTTGGCATAGCCGATGCAGGTCACTCGTCCGGTGAAGGCTACTTCGTTGACTGCCATCTGGTAGGTGAAGGGGTTGCCCACGGCCTCAATTACGACATCGGGACCAAATCCTCCCGTGATTTCCTGCAGTCGCTGGTGCACATCTTCTGTCTTGGTGTTGATGGCATAGGCTGCACCCATCTGCTTTGCCAAAGCCAGCTTCTCGTCGTCGAGGTCAGCTGCAATGACAGTGGCACCACGGGTGACGGCACGCACTACAGCACCCATGCCCACCATGCCGCAGCCAATGACCATCACGACATCGACATCGGTCACCTGAGCGCGGCTAACGGCGTGGAAGCCTACGCTCATCGGCTCAATCAGGGCGCTGGTCTTGGTGTCGAGCTTTCCGGCAGGGATGATTTTTTGCCAGGGCAGTACGATGTATTCCTTCATGGCGCCGTTGCGCTGTACACCCAATGTCTCGTTGTGTTGGCAGGCATTGACCCGTCCGTTGCGGCAGGAAGCACACTTGCCACAGTTGGTGTAGGGATTGCAGGTGACCACCATGCCTGGCTTCAGCGTTTCGGGCACGCTTCCTCCGACGGCTTCGATGGTGGCTCCCACTTCGTGGCCAGGAATAACGGGGTTCAGTGCCATGGTGTTACGTCCCATGAAGGTGTTGAGGTCGGAACCACAGAAACCCACGTAGTGAAGTTTCAGCAGGACTTCATTCTCTTTCAGTGCAGCAGGTTTCTCCACATCGATGATGTTCAGCTGCTGTGTGTGTGTGATTTGTATCGCTTTCATAATGATTGTTATTTTCTTGATTTCAAACTTTTATAGGAACGGTAGCCGTAGGTTGTTACGACGAGGAAACAAAGCAACGGCAGGATGAACGAAATGTTCACGGCAGGATGTCCTGCAATGACCTTCTGGTCGATAATCATGCCTTGCAGCGGAGGCATCAAGGCTCCACCCACAATGGCCATGACGAGGAATGCGGCGCCGAGGTGAGTGTCTTTGGAATCGACATTCTCCAGGGCTACGCCGTAGATGGTGGGGAACATGATGGACATAAAAAGGCTGATGGCCACCAGACAATAGAGTCCTGCCATGCCTTCGATGCAAATGGTACCGACCGTGCACAGGGCGGCACAGATGCCAAAGATGGTCAGCATCATTCGGGTGTTGACAAAGCGCATGATGGAGGTGCCGATGAAACGTCCGCTCAGGTTGAGTGACATGGCTACGATGTTGAACATCTGTGCTTTGGCTTTATTGATGCCCAAATGGTCGGCATATTGTATAATGAATGTCCAGACCATAATCTGTGCGGCCACGTAGCAAACCTGTGCAAATACACCTTCACGGTAGATGGTGTTGTGCCACAGGTTGTGCAGCGTTTCACCCACACTGTGAGTCTGTCCAGCTTCCTTCTGTTCTTCGCTTTCTGTCTTGGGCATTTTTGTCAAGGCAATGACTATCAGTACGCAGAGGACAACCAAACCGATGGCAACATAGGGATTGCGTATAACTGCCAAGTCGTGCAGACGGATGTCAGCCTTCTCCGCTTCGGAAAGCAGAGGAAAGATGATTTTTCCTGCTGCATCGCGTTTGTCGGAAAGCAAATGGGGCAGCACAATGAACGAAGCCACAGCCATACCGCTCAGCGAACCTACGGGATTGAAGGACTGAGCCAGGTTCAGACGACGTGTGGAGGTCTCCTTGTCGCCCAGCGAAAGGATGAACGGATTGGCTGTAGTCTCCAGGAATGCCAAGCCAAACGTGAGAATGTAGAGCGACACGCAGAAGAAGCTGAACTGCTGATATTCTGCGGCTGGAATGAACAGGAATGCGCCGATGGCATAGAGCGTCAGCCCCAAAAGGATGCCGCTCTTGTAGGAATAACGACGGATGAACAACGCTGCCGGTACCGCCATGGTGGCGTAACCGCCATAGAAAGCAAACTGAATCAGGGATGCTTTGGCTGCGGAGAGTTCCATCACCGTCTGGAAGGCAGCCACCATGGGGTTTGTAATATCGTTGGCAAAGCCCCATAGGGCAAACAACGAGGTGATGAGTATGAACGTGAAGAGATATTTCTTCGGTACTAAAGGTTTCTTTTCCATTTTTTATTCAGACATATTTTTTATGTAAGGTAAATCGGGCAGATTGTTAAATCCATAGAACGATACGGCGTTTTGGCCGAGGAACATGGCCTTTTCCTCTTCGGTCAGTTCTGGGGTTTTTTCTATGAAATCGTAAGACATTCGATAGGTGATGGCTGTGATGGTGCGCGGATAATCGCTACCCCACATCAGGCGATTCATGCCTACTAAATCGGCTGCTCTGCGAATGCTTCTAACTGCTGACGGATAGGGATAGAACTCTTTGTGAAACAGCCAAGTGATACCACCCGACTCAATCATTACCTTATCCCCATGTCTTGCCAGCAACACCTGGCTTTCAAACGATGGTGTGGTGACCATGCCGAAGTGTCCGATGGCTACTTTCAGCTGGGGACACTCTTCAATGACTTCTGCCATCTCGCCAATCTGTCTTTCGCTTTCGCCCAGACACATGGAGAGCACCATGCCGTTTTCTTCCATGAACTTGAACACGGGCATCAGGTCGAGCAGGGAACCATGCAGACGATGACCAGGGAAGGCAATGCCTTGCAGTCCTGCTGCCTGTACAGCTTTGGCTTCTTCCACCGTGTTTGCCATGCCCATGCAGAAGAAGCGGTCGGGATATTTCCGCTGCACTTCAGTCAGATAGACATTCTGGTTGCCGTCGATGACTTCCTGTACCACTACCGCTGCACCCACTTGAGCATAGTTCATGTTGGATAGGAAAACTTCTGCAGAGTTTACGCCGTCAATCATGAAGGGAGGAATCATCTGCACCTCTTCATCCATGAAGATGCTGCGCCCGTTCTTCAGCGACACGATTCGCTTGCCGTCCACCCACGTGTCTTGCTTCAGCCACAGGTGGGAATGTGCGTCGATTATGAGTTTGCCCATGATACTCTCTGTTGGTTGCCAATGATATTCTTCACTTCTTCCACCAGCTGCCAGTCGGGTTCTTCGTTGGCCCAGGCAATGTTGCGCTTCACGTTCTCGGGATTAGCTGAAGAGAATAATGTGCTGGCAATGCGT
Organism: uncultured Bacteroidales bacterium; assembly: GCA_902802265.1. Classification (GTDB taxonomy): domain Bacteria; phylum Bacteroidota; class Bacteroidia; order Bacteroidales; family Bacteroidaceae; genus Minthosoma. The sequence goes on from CADCLN010000007.1 coordinate 27,874, forward strand.
GGGTTGCTGACAGAATACTGTACGGCCAATTTTTCTATCGGATAGCTCTTCTCCGCACAATGTTGTGCTGCCTTGCTGCAAACCTCTACCAGGGGTTTGGGAGCAGGATGCCACTGTGGCACACCGCGTTGACTGAGCAGGCCCATGCTCAGCGGCGATGCGTTGATGACACCAATGCCCTTCTGATCAAAGTAGTCCAGATAGTCGGCTAATTTATCGTCGTTCAGACAGTAGTGGCAGAAGTTCAGCACACTTTCCACCGTGCCCTCTTCGCTGTGGTCAATGACCCACTGCAGGTTTTCCAACTGCAGGTCGGTAATACCCACATGGCCTACTATGCCTTTCTTTTTCAGTTCTACCAATGCTGGCAACGTTTCGTCCACCACCTTCTGCAGACCGCCAGGCAAGGCTGCCTGAAACTCAATGTCGTGTACGTTGATGAGGTCAATGAAATCTACGCCGAGACGTTCCATACTTTCATAGACGCTCTCTGTAGCACGCTGTGCCGAGTAATCCCATGTGTTGACACCATCTTTGCCGTAGCGTCCCACCTTGGTACTCAGAAAATATTTGTCACGTGGAATGTTCCTCAAGGCTTTGCCCAGAACGGTTTCCGCCTTGTAGTGTCCGTAGTAGGGGCTTACGTCGATGAAGTTAATGCCACCCTCGATGGCCACTTCTACAGCTTTGAAACTCTCTGCTTCCTTTGTCTCGCGGAATACGCTGCCCAGCGAAGACGCACCGAAGCTGATGTGGGAAATTTTCATCCCTGTTTTACCCAATTCTGTGTATCTCATGTCGTTGTGTTTATATGTTCATCTGTTGCTTTAATGTATTCTTTTCTCTTTTCCTCATCGTGCTTGTTATAGGCATTGACGATGCGGGTAACGAGTTTGTGGCGTACAATGTCCTTTTCGTTCATTTCGATGAAGCTGATGCCTTTCACTCCGTGGAGCACCTCGCAGGCATCCCGCAGTCCGCTCTTTACGGCATGGGGCAAATCTATCTGGGTCAAGTCGCCCGTGATAATCATCTTGGTGTTTTGTCCCATGCGGGTAAGAAACATCTTGATTTGCTGCGCTGTGGTGTTCTGGGCTTCGTCAAGGATGACCACAGCCTCGTTGAGGGTACGTCCGCGCATGAAAGCCAGCGGGGCTATCTGGATGATGTTCTGCTCCATGTATTCGTTCAGCTTCTGTGCAGGAATCATGTCTTGCAGCGCATCGTAGAGGGGTTGCAGATAGGGGTCAATCTTGTCCTTCATGTCGCCAGGCAGGAAGCCCAGTTTCTCTCCTGCTTCCACGGCAGGACGTGAAAGGATGATGCGTCGCACCTCTTTGTTTTTCAGGGCACGCACAGCCAGGGCTATACTGATGTAGGTCTTTCCCGAACCTGCTGGGCCGATGGAAAATATCATGTCGTTTTGGTCGTAGGCTTCCACCAAAAGTCGTTGATTATCGGAGCGTGGAATGATGGCTTTCCCTGTGACCGAATAGCAGATGGCAGCAGCCTCGACGGGGTGGTTGCCTGGGTGGTTGCCCCTGACGATGTTGATGATGGTTTCTTCGTTGATTGAATTATATTTGGCACAGTGTTTCTGCATCTGATCGATATTCTCCTCGAAAGCACACATTTCTTCTTCGTCGCCCATCACTTTGATGATATTTCCACGTGCCACGATGCGGAGTTTGGGGTAGAGTGCCTTGATCATTTGCAGATGCACATTGTTCACTCCGTAGAAAGTCAGGAGGTCGATGTCCTCAAGTATGATGTGTTTCTCTATCATTTGATAATGATTCCGTTAATGATTCGCCCTGGACATTCTTTTATGCGGCGGGCTGAGAAGAAGTGTGGGTTTGTCATGCTGTCAATGCCGCAGACGTGTATGTTTTCTGCCTTCACTCCTTGCCCGATGAGCAGTAGCCGGTTAGCTTCCCACAGGTCGATGTGCCACTTTTCCTGCGTTTCTGCAGCTGGATACCTTTTGGCAATCTTTTCCATGGGGAAATCGGCAGCGTGGAATTGTTCATGCACTTCGTTGCCCACTTCAAAGCTGTCGAGCGAGATACCAGGGCCGATGATGGCATGAAGCTGCTGCGGATCAATGCCGTATTGCTGAACGAGTGTCCCGATGCTGTGGTCCACGATTCTCCGCACAGTCCCTTTCCATCCCGCATGAACCGCAGCGATGACGGTGTTCTCATTATTATATAGTAGGATGGGGATGCAGTCAGCCGTCTTCACGCCGATGCAGACGTTGGGGATGCTGGTGCAGAGCGCATCCACCCCGTGCAGCGTCAGCACTTGTTCCAAAGGGGAAAATGTCAGGAAGTTCTCTTCAATGACAAACATCTTTGTGCCGTGCACCTGGTGGCTGGGCAAAAAGAGTGGGGCGGTGACGGGAACCTCCAGTTTGCTGTCGATGGTCGTGGAGAAGGCAAGGATGTTACTGGGTGTCGGGTGTATCAACATATTCAAAGTCGTCTTCGTCTAAGTCTTCAATGTCGTCTTCGTCCAGATATTCAAAATCGTCCTCCTCGTCGGTAATGTCGTCGCCCCAGCCCTCGTCGTCGTCATCGTCATCGGGGGTGTAGCTGAGGCGTTTGGTCTGCCGCAGGATATTGTCTGTAGAAGTGATGGCCGCAATCTTGTTCGATTCGTTGTTCATTTCCGTCCAGAGCAAGTCCTTCAGTTCCTGAATGTTGTAGCCAGAGACGGCAGAGATGAAGATGGTGGGGATGTCGTCAGGCAGGCCCTCGCGTAGCATGTCGATGAGTTCGGGGTCATGTCCGATGAGGTCGCACTTAGTGACGGCAAGGATGCGCCGCTTGTCGAGCAGTTCGGGGTTGTACTGTGTCAGTTCGTTCAGCAGCGTGTCATACTCCTTGCGGATGTCCGAGGTGTCGGCCGAGACCATAAACAGCAGGATGGAGTTGCGCTCGATGTGGCGCAGGAATCGCAGCCCCAGTCCGCGTCCCTCGCTGGCACCCTCGATGATGCCAGGGATGTCGGCGATGACAAACGAGCGGTTGTCGCGGTACGACACGATGCCGAGCGACGGCTCCAGTGTGGTGAAGGGGTAGTCGCCAATCTTAGGCTTTGCCGACGAAAGTGCATTGACAAGGGTGGATTTGCCCGCATTGGGGAAACCCACCAGACCCACGTCGGCGAGCAGTTTCAGTTCCAGAATGACGGTGAGTTCCTGCATGGGTTCTCCAGGCTGGGCATAGCGTGGAGCCTGGTTGGTGGGTGTCGAGAAATTGAAGTTTCCCAGTCCCCCGCGCCCGCCTTTGAGCAGGACAACTTCCTGTTCGTGTTCCGTCACGTCGCAGATATATTCTCCCGTTTCGGCATTATATACCACCGTGCCGCAGGGTACCTCGATGTATCTGTCTGCCCCCTGCCGTCCTGTGGATTTGTTTTTCGATCCATTGCCGCCGTGCTCTGCCTGGATGTGGCGGTCATAGCGCAGGTGGAGCAGCGTCCAATAGTTGCGGTTGCCCCGCAGAATGACGTGTCCGCCGCGTCCGCCGTTGCCTCCGTCGGGACCTCCCTTGGGAATATATTTGGCGCGGTGCATGTGGGTTGATCCACGTCCACCGCGTCCTGATCGGCAATAGATTTTTACGTAGTCAATGAAGTTTGATTCTGCCATTTACTTTAGTTTGTCGAGGAAGGCAAAGATTTCGCTGAGCATCAGGTCCTTTGATCCCTTCCAGGTGAACGTGTTGCGGATGCCCTCCTTCTCGAACCACTCTGCCAACGGAGCAGTTTGGTTGTGATAGACGGCAAAGCGCTTCTTGATGGTCTCCTCGTTGTCGTCGGCGCGGCCCTGTTCCTTGGCGCGGTTGAGCAGACGGGCCATCAGTGTCTCCTCGTCCACAACCAGTTCCAGCATGATGCCCATGTCGTGTCCGCGTTCTGCCAACATCTTCTTGAGGGCTTCAGCCTGTGCGATGGTGCGTGGAAAACCGTCGAAGATGACGCCCTGGCCTGCCGTCATGGCATCGTAGGTTTTTGCCAGGATGTCAATCATCAGTTCGTCGGGGATGAGCTGACCATTGTCTATGTACCCCTTGGCAATTTTGCCAAGTTCGGTGTTGCCCTTGATTTCTGCACGCAGCACATCGCCTGTGGAGATGTGTCCCATGTTGTAGCGGGCTACGATTTCGTCACTGTAAGTTCCCTTGCCAGAGCCTGGTGCTCCGAAGATAATGATATTTTTCATTGTGCAAACAAATGTGTGAATGATTAATGATTAGTGGTTTATTCCGAAAACCTAAGCCTCCCTGTGGGGGCATCGGTTCGATTGTTCGTGTCGTTTGTTTTCGGGGGCGGGTATGATTGGAGTTTTCTCAGTCCTTCAAGACATAGATGTCCCTGTAGTTGCGCCCCAGGTTGTTGTAGTCAAGGCCGTAGCCCAGAATGAAGGCGTTGGGGATTTCCCTGGCGCAATACTTGATGTTGAGTGGCACTTGCAGTTTGCCTGGCTTCAGCAGCATGGTGCAGATTTCCAGCGATTTCACGCCCATCTGCTGAATCCTTGGCAGCAGATTGTACATGGTGGTGCCCGTGTCGATGATGTCCTCCACAATGATGACGTCGCGGTCTTTCAGGTCCATGTTGAGGCCGATGAGTTCCTTTACCTCGCCCGTGGTTTCCGTGCCAGCATAGCTGGAGAACTTGGCAAAGTGGATTTCGTGCTCAATCGTCAGTTCGCGTACCAGGTCGGCGGCAAAGACAAAGGCTCCGTTGAGGATGCCAATCAGCACGGGAATCTTGCCAGCGTAGTCCTGATTGATTTCTGCTGCCACGCGCGCCACACAACTCTTAATTTCCTCTTCTGGAATAAACTTCTCAAAATTCAGGTCGTTTACTGTAATCATCTTATACGGTTTATACGGTTTTACTTTTTTTCTGCAATATGCTCTATTATACAGAGTTTTTCTGCAAATGAAAAGTTGGGCGCAAAGTTACGCATTTTTTCTGGAACCCGTGCATACTTTTCGCTTTTTTGTTTCTCAAAGCACAGAAAAAATAGCCCCAATGGATAAAGCTCCATAATGACAATTTGTTACATTTGTTACATTTGTTACATTTGTTACAGTGTGTTTTCATGTCTGGCCCGCCGCGCTTTCACCTTTTCCTGGCGGTTGCGAAGTGTCGTCCAAAGGATGAAGAACACCAGCCGTCTTTCTAAGTAAGAAATGTGCCATTTATAAAAGTTATATAAATTAACAAAAATTATTATTAAAAATATTATTTATATATATTATATATTATATTACAATATAATATATAATATATATAAATAATTAATCTTACTTTTGCACGTGAGACGCCGAGTTGAAAACGTCTTGTAACAATTGTAACATTTGTAACATTTGTAACAAACTCGCTCCGGGGGTGATGTGGAGCGTTGGCAGAGTTTGGGCGGGAAAATGCAACTTAGTGCTAAGGTTATAGGGTGAAAAATGGAGTAAACGGATGAAATGCGGTTTTTTTTCGGAGATATTTTGCCGAATTGTGCTGTTTTTTGAGTAAAAATTGCTATTTTTGCGCAAAAATACACATTCCTATGAAAATATTATCCGCTGTACAGTTGCACCAGCTCGATACCTATACCATCGAACACGAGCCTATTTCCTCGCTGGACTTGATGGAACGCGCATCAAAAGCTTTTACCGACGAGATCGTTGCTCGCTGGCAGCCCGACACACCTGTGAAAGTTTTTGCTGGAGCAGGCAACAATGGAGGGGATGCGCTGGCTGTAGCCCGCCATCTGGCGGAGAAAGGCTTTACCGACGTGAGTGTCTTCTTGTTCAATATCGGTGAGAAGATATCCGACGACTGCAAGGCTAACAGGCAACGTCTGCAGAACTATTCTGAAGTCAAGTTCGAGGAAATCACAACCCAGTTCACGCCGCCGCCGCTGACAGCCGCCGACCTGGTGATTGATGGTCTGTTCGGCACGGGCATCTCCCGTCCGCTCAATGGGGGCTTTGCCTCCGTCGTGAAGTACATCAATGCCTCCAGTGCCACGGTGGTCAGCATCGATGTGCCCTCGGGATTGATGTGCGAAGACAACACCTACAACGTGATGAATCATATCATCAGGGCCGACTACACCTTTACGTTTCAATACCCCAAGCTGGCCTTCCTTTTCCCCGAAAACGAGAAATATTGTGGAGAGTGGAAGGTGCTGGACATCGGCATTCTTGACCCAGAGGACGAAACCACGCAGACCTTCTATCACTTGTCCGAGAAGGCAGATGTGCAGTCCATGCTGAAGCCCCGTTCACGCTTTGCCCACAAGGGCAGCATGGGCCACGCCGCACTGGTGGCAGGCAAGAAGGGCATGGCGGGAGCAGCCATCCTGGCATCGAAAGCCTGTCTGCGTGCAGGTGTGGGCAAACTGACGCTGCATACACCCGAGTTGAATCTGCCCATTGTGCAGACGGTGGTCCCCGAGGTGGTGGTGGATGTTGACCCCGACCCGCATGGCTTCAGCCGCACATTCGACACCAGCGGCTTCGAGGCTTTGGGCATCGGTCCAGGCATCGGCACGGAACCGCAGACCACACAGACGTTCATCGAGCAGGTGAGCCAGGCCAAGTGCCCCGTTGTCATCGATGCCGACGCGCTCAACATCATCGGATCTCACCGTGGCTGGCTTACCCAGCTGCCCAGAGATTGCATCCTTACTCCGCACAAAAAAGAACTTTTCGGACTGATCAGCAGCACCAACAACTCCTACGAGGAACTGGAGCGCACCCGCGAACTGGCTGTCCGCCAACACATCTACATCGTCATCAAGGGTGCGTTCTCTGCCGTGTGCACGCCTGAAGGCATGGCATACTTCAATCCGACGGGCAACCCTGGCATGGCGACGGCTGGCAGCGGCGATGTGCTGACAGGCATCATCCTCTCCCTGCTGGCACAGGACTACAAGTCTGAAGCGGCAGCCCGTCTGGGCACCTATCTGCACGGATTGGCTGGCGACATAGCTGCCGAGCAGCGTGGCTTGGAAAGCCTTATTGCCAGCGACATCATCGACTCGCTGGGGGCTGCCTTTAAGCGGACCAGAGAGGGGTGACACCCCAACGCACACGCTATCCACACATGACCTAAAACCTAAAAACCGAAAAAAGCATGATAAAGAAACTGACAACCCTGTTATTTATTCTTCATTCCTCATTATATGCCTCTGCCCAGGTGTCGGAATTTCGTCCTGGCTTGGTGGCAGACGGTGTGAACTATGCCCTGCCCATGACGGGTGTAAGGACTGACATTACGGCGCAGAAGGTGGTCTATACACCAGGCGAATTTGCCAAGTATGCCGACCGCTACCTGCATGTGCAGAATGTGCCGCAGGAGGCCTCTACCACTTGGCAAATCCTTAATATGGATGTCTATCAGTATGGCGAGCCCGACACGCTGAAATATTTTACTGTGAAAATGAAGGACAAGTCGGTGGCACCCATGGCGCAGCTTACCGACAACGGCGTGCTGGTATCTATCAACACGAAGGTGAACATCCCGACAAGGTCCTTGCCCAAGCCGACGGCTACGAACCACAAGCTGGACGGCAAGAAGCACTTTACCGCCGAGATTCTGGCCGCTACCTCCACGGCGAAAATGGCAGAACTCGCCGCACAGGAAATCTTCGACATCCGTGAGAGTAAAAATGCCATCAAGCGCGGACAGGTGGAGTCTATGCCGAAAGACGGCGCTTCGCTGAAGATTGTGCTCGACGAACTGGACGAGCAGGAGAATGCTCTGATGCAGCTCTTTGTGGGCTACCGCGACACGTCCACGGTGAGCGAGACCTACAGCATTGTGCCTCTGACAGATGTCGAAAGGTATGTGCTCTTCCGCTTCTCCAAACGCCTCGGATTTGTCGATGAAGACGACCTTGCCGGCGAACCCTACTACATCAGCATCAAGGATCAGCACACGGTGCCCATGCCGACAGAACTGGAAGCGAAGAAGCGCAAAATCACGGGCATTGTCTATAATATGCCCAGCACAGCCAGTGTGCGCATCTTCAACGCCACTTCCACTGTTTACGACAAAGACCTCCCCTTTGGGCAGTTCGGCACGGTCGATGTGCTGAATGCCACACTCTTCGGCAAGGATGCCACTACCAGCGTGACGTTCAACCCTGCCACAGGAGCCTTGGTTCATATTGCTAAGTGATAGTTTATTTTAAATTTTAAGAATCAGTGAAATACTTTGGTTTTTCTAATTTTACAAACGAATCGCATTTTGCTCAGATTCCTGATAAACTGTTCCTGGCAGACAATCTCGATGAATGCTACCTTGATGTCTGGCATCAGGAGATGTTTATCGGTCAGTCTGTGCAGGTGAAGATGGGCATGTTCTTTCTGTGCCTGGAAGGGAGTTTGAGGTTCGAGATAAACCATCGGTACGTCGAAGCCGTGTCGGGGCAGTGTGTGCTGATTCTCACTGACAGTTTTTTCCAGTACTTAGGCAGGACAGCTGGCACGAAATTCGTTTTCATAGCAATTGCACCCCATTTCGTGGATTCCTCCAAAGACGTGCAGCTGGGCCTCGAGTTTAGAGAAATTGTTCAGGAACGGTGTGTCATGAATATACCTCCGATGTCGATAGAAGAATTTCTTTCGCTCTACAAGGTGCTCAAGCGCAAACTTCTCGACAGCAGCTATGTGTTCAAGGAAGAGGTAGCCCGCTGCATCCTCTCCGTCTTCGAGTTCAACACCTTCAGCAATTTTATACGCTATCGGCAAAACGCCGTGTACGAACAGCCTCAGCAGACTCGCCGGAACGAGATGTTCCGGCGCTATATCGATGCCGTGAAAGAGCATTTCATGGAAGAGCGCAGCGTGTCTTTCTATGCTCGGCAGCTCGGGGTCACGCCGAAACACCTCTCCACCGTCATCAAGGAAGTGAGTGGGCGTCATGCCTCCGACTTCATCAACATCTTTGTCATCAATGAATGTAAGGCGTTGCTCCATGAGGAAAATATCTCCGTCAAGGAGGTATGCAGCCGCATGAACTTCTCCAACAATTCCTTCTTTGCAAAATATTTCAAGCAACATACAGGCATGACGCCGATAGAATATAAACAGAAAATACACAATTTCGTAATTGTGAACGATTAATTGTAATTTGTCATCATGAAAACCATCAGAATCAATCCTGCCGACAATGTGGCTGTAGCCATAGAACCGCTGCAGAGGGGCGAAACCCTCTCCATAGAGGGAGTGCAAGTCACCACTACCAGCGATGTGCCTGCTGGGCACAAGATACTGCTCTGCGACCTGAAGCAGGGCGAAAACGTCATTAAATATGGCTATCCCATCGGTCACATGAAGGCTGACCGCAAGGCTGGCGACTTCGTCTCCGATGCCGACATCAAGACCAATCTGTCGGGTCTGCTCGACTATCAATATCACCCCGTATCGGCCGATGCCCTTACGAACCCAGCCTATGCAGAGTGGTTCCCTGAGGGGCAGCTCACCTTTAAGGGTTATCGCCGGAAGAATGGGGATGTGGGCATCCGCAACGAGGTGTGGATTGTGCCCACCGTGGGCTGTGTCAACGGCATCGTGAATCAGCTTAGGCAACGGCTTGAACAGGAAATGGGCACGGGGGCAGACCGGCTGCGCATTGTGGCCTTCCCCCACAACTACGGCTGTAGCCAACTGAGCGAAGACCATGAGCACACACGGCTCGTTCTGCGCGACTTGGTGCTTCATCCCAATGCCGGTGCCGTGCTGGTTGTTGGACTGGGATGTGAAAATAATCAGCCCGACAAGTTTGAAGAACTCTTGGGTGATTACGACCATGAACGCATCCGCTTCATGGTGGCTCAGAAGGTGCAGGGTGACGAAGTGGAAGAGGGTATGCGCATCCTGCGTGAACTCTATGCTCTTGCTGCCGAGGATGAGCGCACAGACATTCCGCTCAGCGAACTCCGTGTCGGCCTGAAGTGTGGCGGATCGGACGGTTTCTCGGGCATCACAGCCAATCCGCTGCTGGGAGTATTCTCCGACTTCATCGTTAGCCAGGGCGGTACCACGGTGCTTACCGAAGTGCCCGAAATGTTCGGTGCTGAGACTATTCTGATGAATCGCTGCAAAACACCCGAACTCTTCGACCAAACCGTCGGCCTGGTCAACGACTTCAAGCAATATTTCCTCAGCCACGGTGAACCTGTGGGCGAAAACCCCTCGCCAGGCAACAAGGCTGGCGGCATCTCCACGCTGGAGGAGAAGGCGCTGGGCTGCACACAGAAGTGCGGCAAGAGTGCTGTCTGCGGTGTTCTGCCCTATGGTGAACGCCTCCGTGTGAAGGGACTCAATCTGCTTTCCGCTCCAGGCAACGACTTGGTGGCAAGCACAGCCTTGGCAGCATCGGGTTGCCACATTGTGCTTTTCACTACAGGGCGTGGCACTCCTTTCGGCACTTTTGTTCCTACCATGAAGGTCAGCACCAACAGCACGCTGGCGGCAAACAAGCCCACATGGATTGACTTCAATGCAGGCACCATCGTCGAGGGTGAACCCATGCGCGATGTCTTCCTGCGTTTTATGCAGAAAGTCATCTCTGTTGCCAATGGTGAACAGACCTGGAACGAGCGTAAAAATTATCAGGAAATAGCTATCTTCAAGACGGGTGTGACGCTGTAAGCCAATCATCAATCAGACGGCGGGCAATGGATAGTTTGTCGGGTATTTCGGGCAAATGGTCACGGGTGAACCATGCTGCACGGCTGAGTTCCTCTTCCTGCACTTGCACTTCGCCGCCAGCATAGTCGGCTGTGAAGCCAATCATGATGCCGCAGGGGAAGGGCCACGGCTGACTGGCAAAGTAGCGGATGTTCTGAATGTGCAGATGAGTTTCTTCATAGACTTCACGCTTGACACATTCCTCCAGCGTTTCGCCTGTCTCCACAAAACCCGCTACCAGTCCGTACATTTCGCTGCGACGGAAATTGCGGGCATGTACCAGCAGAATCTGATCTTCGCCGTCCGACCCTATGCGGTGTATGCGAACAATAATGGCAGGAGCCACTTGGGGCCACACCTCCTTGCCGCAATGTGTGCACTGTTTGCTGATGACTGTGGTGCGTTTCATCGGAGCGCCGCAAACACCGCAATACTGCGTTCCTGCGTCCCAATAGAGTAATTCGGCAGCCTTTCCAGCCATGAGGAAATCTTCTCGGCAGAGTTTTGGGTAAGATTCACGCAGTCCGATAAATTGTCCCTCTGTCTGGGTTGGCACATTGACGCTGTAGGCACGTTGCGGTGTACCGTCGGCAGCTTGCGGCAGTTCCTGGAATCTTGTCCATGGCTTCGTTTCTGTGGGAGGTTCAGTCGCTGTGGGAATGCGGTATTTGCCTTCTGCCGTTGTCGGGGGCAGGAGCAGAATGCTTCCGCTACAGAACACATACCAGCGAATGTTGTCTTGTTTCATAGAGTTACACGGAAAATTTTTGCAAAAATACGAAAAATAATAGTAAATGGTAAATGGTACATGGTAAATAATTCTTAACTTTGCAACCAAAAAATCACAAAACCGTGAAAATACCCGTCCTATTGCTCCTGTTTATTCTTGTCATGCCAGCCTTTGCAACGCCGAAAGACAAGAAAAAGAAAGAAAAAGTTGTCGAAGTGTATGGATTGGTTGACCCCGACCCCATGCCGCAAAGACCGCGTCCGGAACATCACAACAAGCCGCTCGACCAGCCCCTGATGATTTACGACGACGGCAAGGGACTGTGTGGTTTCGACATGAGCCACTATCAGGGGCGTGTGGATTGGGATGCGCTCAGTACCGACCCCAACGCAGGCTTTGTCTATCTGAAGGCTTCGGAGGGTTCCAGCCTGAAGGACAACATGTACGCCACATACTACAGCGAGGCTCGACGTGTCGGTTTGAAAGTGGGCAGCTATCATTTCTTTCGCCCCAACTGCACGGCCCGTGAACAGTTTGAGAATTTTCGCAGCATGATTCGCGACCGCCACCAAGACTTGATTCCCATCATCGACGTGGAGGTGCAGAGCAAGGGCGTCTCCATGTATCTGTTCTATGACCGTCTGGCAGAACTTTTACAATTGGTGGAAAAGGAAGTGGGGCGCAAACCCATGATTTATACGGGGCAGCGATTTTACAACCACCATTTCTCCAGTAGCCGTTTCCGTGGTGTCTATCCTTTCATGATTGCCTGTTATACTTTCGAAGAACCCGTCCTCTACAACAACGACGACTTCCTCATCTGGCAATTCACCGGCTACGGCAAAGCCAAAGGTGTGCGTGGTCACATCGACATCAGCCGTTTTGTCCGCGGCCACAAGTTGAGGGAAATTATGTTCTGAGATTATTCGTGAACTTCCCGACGTGGGGAAGTTTCCTGAAGTGACTGAATATAGTCAATCAGTTTTTTGTAGAAGGGGGAATGGGAAAGTGTGGCGGAGTTGCCGAGGATAATCAGTTTCATGCGTGCACGGGTCATGGCGACATTCATGCGGCGGAGGTCGCCGAGGAAACCGATTTGACCCTGTTCGTTGCTGCGAACCAGAGATATAATGATGATGTCGCGTTCCTGTCCCTGAAATCCATCGACGGTGTTGACGGTGATGGACTTGCGGAGAGGTTTCAGTTCGGCGTCGGCCTTGATGAGAGAACGGATGTACTGGGTTTGTACACGGTAGGGGCTGATGATGCCGATGTCGAGCCGCTCGTCGAGAAAACGGTGGATGCCGATTTTCTGAATATATTCTTTCAGGGTGGTGATGAGCAACTGGGCTTCTTCTTTGTTGATGCGCCCGTGGTTTTCTCCAATAAATTCTTCTTGAAAATCGTTGTCTATCCAAGTGATGGGCGTGTCGTAATCTAAGATGCCACGGTGTTGCACGCTGGGGTCGCTCTTGAGTTTGCCACCATAGAACCAGTCGCTGGAGAATTGCATGATACTGTCGTTCATGCGGTATTGCACGGAGAGCAGACGGACGGCAGCGGGCTGATTCTCCACGATGCGTTCCATCAGCGTCTTGCCCAGTCCGTTGCGCAGGGCTTCGTAGCACTTGATGGTGGGCGGCAGTTGTTGGTGGTCGCCAGCCAGGACGACACGGCTGGCACGGCGAATGGCTATCCAGCAGGCAGGTTCCAATGCCTGTGCAGCTTCGTCGATGAAAAGGGTGGAGTAGTGTTGACCCACAAGAATCTTGTTGGCACTGCCCACGAGGGTACAGCTGATGACACGGGCTTCGTTGAAAAGGTCTTCGCGGATGCGCATCTCCAGTTCGGTGGCTCGTTCACGCAGTCGGGCTATTTTTTGATGTGTGCTTTCTCCGCTCTTATGGTTTTCACGCAGTTGGCGAATGGTGTTGTGGATGGCCCAAAGCTGTGGGTATTCGGGATGGGATTCGAAGCGGCGTTCATAGGTGAAAGACAGCATTTTGTCGTTCACACGGGTTGGATTGCCAATGCGCAAGACGGGTACGCCGTGGTCAACCAGCCGTTCACTAATCCAATCGACAGCCATATTGCTTTGGGCGCATACCAACACTTGTGTCTCGCGCCGCAGGGTTTCGTAGATGGCTTCTACGAGTGTGGTGGTTTTGCCGGTGCCAGGGGGGCCATGTACCACTTCTACGTCTTTGGCACAAAGCACTTCGTTGACTGCGTCCTGCTGACTACTGTTGAGCCACGGAAAACTCATGGGCTGGAGTTGGCGTTTTTGTACGGGAAATTGTCCGCCGAAGATGTCACGCAGTTCTGCCAGTCGGTTTTTCTGTGCCTTCATCACGGTGTCGAGGGCATGGAACATGGTGCGGTAACTGGTCTCGTCGAAATAGAGCTGCACGCCCAGATTGGTAGCATTTTGTAAATCGATGAGTGCCTGTGTGCTGGGCAGTGTGCAGACCATGCGGTCGCCATCTACAAAACTGATGGTGGAGGTGAATGGATAGTAGTTGGCCTCTTTCTGCGTGGTGTGGAAGAACTGTACGGGTTTGCCGTATTCAAAGAGCGTGTCAATGTCGCTGTCTTCCTGATAATCTTTGGTAATCTCCACCACAAGTTGATTCAGCGAGTTGTAGTAGCTGCGCCCCACGCTGACGGGATGCCAGCAGATGCCGCGCCGCAGTTTACGCTGAATGCCCATTCGTTCCGATTGGATGCGGAATTCTTCTTTCTCTGCTTCGTATTCCATCGTGAGCAGTTGATGAAGTTTCTGTATGTAGAGGGTGGAGGAGGTCAATTTACTATTTACCATTTACCATTTACCATTTGCCATTTTTCCCTTCCTTGAGGATCCTCCCCCTAGAGGGGGAGTTAGAGGGGGTCTGCCATTTACACGTTGAACAGGACGGCATCGAGGTATAGCTCAGCCACCCCAGGCGTGAGGACAGAGGCTTTGTAGAAAGGCTGTGCCTCGGTGTTGAAATTCTGAATGAAAACGGTAGGGCTTTGCACTTCGCCGTAGGCTTGTTTCAGCTGAGCGTATGCCTCGGTGGGATTGCCGCTGACTATGTGTGCCAGTCCTCGGAGCAATGGGGTGTCGAGATAGGCAATGGCTTTGTCGTACTCCTTATTTATAATAAGACAGGTGCCAAGCAATTTGCGTGCACGTCCTGATTCGGGGTCTAAGTATTTTGCCTTGTGCAGAATGTCGATGGCTTCGGCTATGCGGTCGGTTTCTTCCAGACATTCAGCCCAGCGCAGCAAGTAACCGACGTTCTCAGGTTCCATTTGGCAAATCTGTTCGTAGCAGTCGGCGGCAGTGGCATATTTGCCTTGCATGATGCATACTTTACCCAGATGGGACAATGTCCACTTGGAGTCTGCCTTGATGCTGTCAGCCCGCTCGTAGTATTTTTGTGCTTCTGCCCATTGTTCCGTCTTTTGGTAGCAAAAGCCCATTTTCTGGAAAAGTTCGGCGGTGTGTTCTTCGGTCTGCATGTAGATGTGAAATTCCTGCACCGCCTGTTCGTAATACGCTTTGCGCATCAGGAACTCGGCGTGCTCCAACAGGAGTGGCTTGTTCTCGGCCAAGTGGTTCAAGGCTGGAATGGTGAGTGGGCTGAAAATGTTTCTTTTTGCGTCGGCAAAGGGGTTGTAAAATTCGTTGCGGAAACTGTAGATGTAGTAGAAACGGTAGAGGTCGAAGATGAAGTTTCGGCTGTACTCCTTCTGTTTCTTTTTGCGATGGATAGACTTGTTGAGCGCTTCGTCCAGTTCATCTTTGTCGAGGTCTGCCATCTGTGCCTCCACTTGTGAAGCGATGGCGTCGAAACTTGTTTCGCCCAGTGTGGAGGTGAGCAGGCAGAGGGAGTATTTGTCGCTGTTGCAGAAGGGTGCGCCTGCCAGCAAAGCCCGCATGAAGTCGCCGCTTTTGCTGCCAAAGTTCTCCTGTATGTTTTGCAGCGCCAGGTCGTCGTCGGTGAAGGGGTAGAACCAGTGTGCCGTTTCGTGGAAGAACTTGAAGCCCTTCATCATGGCAAAAGTAGCCATGTAGATGTCTTCGCCGTCGAGTTGCATTTCCACCATTTCGCGCATCTTTTCTTCAGCCTTGTTGTCGTCCTGCTCTTCGGGGTTGAGCCATTCGGGATTCTCTCCGTTTTCAGAGAGTTTATTGCCCAGCTCCACCAGTCCCATCCTCTTCTTCATCATGCGGCTGCCTTTCACAATGTTGGGCATGATGTCTTCACGCATTTTGCTGGTGATTTTGTCGGTCATCGTGCTCATTTGCAATTGCATCAGAATGGTGTAGATGTTGCTTGTGAACGCTTCGTCGTCGGACAGAATGCTCAGTCGGCTGGTAATTTCGGGGTAGTATGGCAGCAGTTCGTGGC
This sequence comes from uncultured Bacteroidales bacterium, assembly GCA_902802265.1. Taxonomy (GTDB): domain Bacteria; phylum Bacteroidota; class Bacteroidia; order Bacteroidales; family Bacteroidaceae; genus Minthosoma. Next base: position 43,719 of record CADCLN010000007.1, read on the forward strand.
TTTTGCGTAGCGACAGCACAATGCCTACCAGTGCACGCTGTGAGATTTCGTTCACCTCGTTGAGAGAAGCGTCAAGTAGGAAAAGGAGTTTCTTCTCGTCGAAAAATTCGAGCAAAGCCAAAACGACAGCGCTGATGAGTACAGTCTTTGCCTTTGCCGGAACCTGTTTGGAGTCAATTATTTGCATGACTTGTTCGTAGTCGCTGTTTTGCCACTGGTCGCTGGTCCAGATGCGGCGGAAGAGTTTTACTAAACAGTCTTCCAGTTCGGCGGAGTCGCAAGGAAGTTCCAGCCGCATTTGCAGGTTGCCCAGTTCGCTGTCGGTGCGTAGTGACAGCAGGGCTGAACGGTATCGGCTGTTGGGCTTTTCCCTCAGATAGTTCAATCGGAGGATGCTCTGCCCAAGTGCCTGCGCACGAGTCCACAGTTGCTGTTGCAGCTGGTTGGCATTGGGGTCTTCCACACCTTTGACCAGAAAGCTCAGCATATAATAATAGGTGGAGCGTAACTGTTCGATGGATTCGTTCAGTTCCCAGTTGTCGAGTGTTTGTGCCTGACTTTGTAGGCTGGTAATGAAATCGGAAAGGCTTTTGGGCATAGGGAAATAGGAATTGATAGAAGTTGATGGGAAGTAATAGGAAGTTGTAGGATTATAGGAATAAATCTTCCTTCTTGATGTCCTTTTTCAGCAATGTGCGTCCTTGGCACCAGCGTTTTGCCCGTGCGAAAGCAGAGTCGCTGGGCGTGTTGGCTGGCAGGAACTGGGGGTATTTTACGAGTGTGTCGGGAATCTCAATGCTGCGGTTTTTCGGAATGTACTTCATCAGCAGGAGCTGAGGCGCATCCTCTGAAGCCATGAGCACGCTGTCGGTCTCCAGCGAGTCGTAGCTGGCAATGAGTTGGTTGAGTTGCCGGACGGCTATGTCGTAAGCTTGTTTCAGCTTGGGAATGTCTTCTTTGTGTCGGGCGAGTACGCTGTCTTTGAAGACAACGGCACTCAGGTTCAAGCCCAGTTCGGGCGTGCCGATGACACGTCGTGCGCCGCGAGCTTCACACTCCGAGGCGTAGGGTTCGGGCAGCAGTGCGCCGTCATACTGGTTTTGGTCCACCATGTAGCAGCGCAACTTGAGGTTGTTGATTTGTGGTTTGTTGAGGTCTGTGGAAAGAAGTTTTGCGCGGCTCAGAATCCAGTCGGTTGTCAAATCGACGGCCGAATGGCGTGTGATGCCGATAATCTTTTCCTTCAGGCTGCTGATTTGCCGAATGCGGGCACTGTAGGCCGTCATCAGGTAGAGGTCGAGCTGTGTGGCCATGACTACATGGACACTGTCGCCCCGTGAACGCCAGATGCAAGCCTTCACCATGTCGCTCCAGATGGCATCGGCTGTGGTGCCACAGAAAGCTGTGTCGGCATCCATGGCGGCACGATAGGTTTTCAGCTTCACCTTGATGCCAAGCGAGTCGAACAGTCCTTCCTCCTTGGCATAGTAGAAAGGCAGGCAATCCACCGTGGGGAGCAAGGCAAGGCGGATGGTCAGCGAATCGTAGTCGCTGGTCTGCTTCGTTTCCTTTTCAGCGTTTTTGTTGCAGGAAAGCAGCAAGGCTGCGGCGAGTGTGCAGGTTAATACTTGTTTGATAGAAACCATGATTGTAAAAAAATGGGGCAACTTGATTAGCGCCAAGCTGCCCCCATTTTGAAATCGATATGGGCTTATTCACCCTTTACAGCTGCTACGCCTGGGAGCACCTTGCCTTCGATAGCTTCGAGCAGTGCGCCACCACCTGTAGAGATGTAAGAAACCTTGTCTTCGAGGCCAAACTTGTGGACGCAAGCCACAGAGTCGCCACCACCGATGAGTGAGAATGCGCCTTCAGCAGTTGCCTTAGCTACAGCTTCGCCCACGGCACGAGAACCAGGAGTGAACTCGTCGCACTCGAAGCAGCCGGCAGGACCGTTCCAGAGGATGGTCTTTGCGCCTTCGATGGCCTTGGCAAACTTCTCGCGGCTGATAGGACCAGCGTCCAGTCCGTCCCAACCGTCTTCGATAGCCATAGATGGGAACACCTTGATTTCTGCGCCTGGCTTTACAGAGAATGTAGAGAAGTCGTAGCCTGTGCAGCAAACTGAGTCTTCGCCGAGAACCAGTTCCACGCCGTTCTTCTTGGCGAGTTCTTCCACGCCGAGAGCAACGTCCAGCTTGTCCAGCTCAACGATAGAGTTACCAATCTTGCCGCCGTGAGCCTTCATGAAGGTGTAAGTCATACCACCGCAGAGGACGAGCTTATCAACCTTGCCCAGCAAGTTCTCGATGATGCCAATCTTCGTAGAAACCTTCGAACCACCCATGATGGCTACAAATGGGCGCTTGATGTTGCTGAGCACGTTGTCAACAGCCTGTACTTCCTTCTCCATGAGCAGACCGAGCATACGGTTGTCCTTGTCGAAGTAGTCTGCGATGACAGCCGTAGAACCATGCTTGCGGTGAGCGGTGCCGAAAGCATCCATTACCCAGCAGTCAGCATAGCTTGCCAGCTTCTTGGCAAATTCCTTCTGGCTTGCCTTCATAGCCTTCTTGGCCTCGTCATACTCAGGTGTGCCTTTCTCAACGCCTACTGGCTTGCCTTCCTCTTCAGGGTAGTAGCGCAGGTTCTCCAGCAGGAGCACTTCGCCTGGCTTCAGGGCTGCAGCCTGTGCGTCAGCCTTCTGGCAGTCTTCAGCAAACTGTACGGGCACGCCCAGTGCTTCGCTGACGGCGGGAACAATCTGCTTCAGGCTCAGTTCTGGCTTAACCTTGCCCTTGGGCTTACCCATGTGGGACATGATGATGAGCGCACCGCCCTTCTCGAGGATGAGCTTCAGAGTTGGCAAAGCACCGCGGATGCGGGTGTCGTCAGTAATCTTACCGTCCTGGATGGGCACATTGAAATCTACACGAACAATTGCCTTCTTACCGGCAAAGTTGTACTCTTGAATAGTCATAGCTTTAATACGTTTTAGGTTATTTAATTGATGAGTTTTGCTAAATCAGCTGCAAAGTTACGTATTTTTGTGCTGAAAACATACATTTTCACCGTTTATTTTCGTTAAAAGTAGAAAACACGGAGCTGTGACAAATAACCGTTTTTTAGAACACACTTAAAAAGTAATGCAATGATACAACGTTTGTTGAAATTTCTGGATGCTTCACCGGTCAATTTCTTTGCTGTGAAAAACCTGAGTGAAGAACTGCTGAAGGCGGGTTTCCGTCGGCTGAATCCACAAGAACCCATCGGCAAAGTGCAGGCGGGCGACAAGTTTTTTGTGACCAAGAACGATTCCTCCATCTATGCTTTTCAGATAGGCAGTAAACCATTGGCCGATGCGGGCTTCCGCATGATTTGTGCCCATTGCGACTCGCCCACCTTTCGTGTCAAGCCCAATGCTGAGATAGGCTGCGAGGGGGGCATTGTCAAGCTGAACACAGAGGTCTATGGCGGTCCCATCATGTCCACCTGGTTCGACCGTCCGCTTACATTGGCGGGGCGGGTCATCGTCAAGGGAGAGGATGTCATGAACCCTCGGACCCTGCTTCTGCATGTAAAGCGCCCGCTGCTGCAAATCAGTAATCTTGCCATACACTTCAACCGCGAGGTCAACGACGGCGTGAAGCTGAGCAAGCAGAAAGATATGCTGCCCATCCTGGGTATAATAAATAATGAGTTGGAGCAGGGCAATCTGCTGATGAACCTGATTTGTGAGGAACTGGCCATACAGCGGGAAGACATTCTCGACTTCGACCTCTATCTGGCCGATGCCATGCCCGCCTGCACTTTCGGTGTACACAACGAGCTGATTTCTTCGGGACGTCTCGACGACCTCTCCATGTGCTATGCCGGACTGGAAGCCCTCCTGGGTTCGCCAGAGGCGGATGTGACCAAGGTGTTGGCTATCTTCGACAACGAAGAGACAGGATCGCAGACCAAGCAGGGTGCAGGCAGTCCGTTCCTGGGCAGCATGTTGAAGCGCATAGCCTGGGCACAAAGCGGCACCGAAGAGGCTTTCTACCAGGCTGTGGAACGTGCCTTCATGGTTTCGGCAGACAATGCGCACGCCTGGCATCCGAATTACAGCGAGAAGTATGACCCCACGAACCATCCCGTGTTAGGTGGCGGTCCCGTCATCAAGTTCAATGCGGCACAGAAATACGCCAGCGATGCCGTGTCAGCAGCCGTGTTCGCAGAGATTTGTCGCAAAGCCGGCGTGCCCAGTCAGCGTTTCGTCAACCACAGCGATGTGGCTGGCGGCAGCACGTTGGGCAATATTCTTGCCTCGTCCATCCCGTTGCGCGGCGTGGATATGGGCAATGCCATTCTTGCCATGCACAGCTGTCGGGAGACGGGCAGCGTAGCGGACCACACCTACTGTGTGAAGGCGTTTACGCAGTTCTTTAGCGGCATGGCTTAATCGCTAAGCTGTACAGGCGTGGCCATCATTCTTCCTCCTTCTTCTTCTTGAGCATCTTGTTGCAGATGTCTGAAACGCAGACGAGGAGGATAATCAGATAACCAAAGAGAACGAAGTGCTTCGTCAGCAGTCTCCATTCAGAATCTTCCAGAAAGGACTGCACTTTTTTTTTGAGTTTTCCCATAAATTCAAGTGGTCATTAAATTGGCAAAAGCCATGAATTTAAAATTGCGAAGCGTTTAGAGGGCAGGATAGCCACCATGGCTATGCTCCCTCTAAATGCTTTTACTTATTGTCAGAAGCCCACGCGCTTAGGTGCTTTGGGGACATCGATGGACTTGATATCTGCCACCGTGATGGCAGACAGGCGCTTGTCTGGGATATGCTTTTCCATGCAACGGGTAGCGTGGTTCATGTAGATGCGTTCCAGCATGTTGGTCACGTAGCGGGCATTGCCCCAGGTGCGTGGATTGCGGATGTTGTAAGCCTCTCGGAGCACGTTCTTGACTTTTTCCCATGCGCTGGGAGTGAAGTGGTATTTGTATTCCTTGATGCGCATTAGCGTGATGTTAAACAGTTCTTCGAGGGTGAAGTCGGGAAATTCGAAGGTGTTGGTGAAGCGAGAGTGGAGTCCAGGATTGAGTTCGATGAGGTTGGCAATTTCCTCCTTGTATCCGCAGAGGATGACGGCGATGTCGCGATTCGATTCGTCTGCCAAAATGTCCATGAACATGGGGATGACCATTTTGCCAGGGTCTTCTGGGTGATTGCCGTTGAGCAGGTAGGCTTCGTCAATCATGAGCACGCCGCCTTGTGCTTTTTCGATGAGAGCCTTTACTGCCTTTTCCTCGTCGCCCCAGCAGTGGCCCACGAATGTGCTGCGGTTGGCCATGACCACGTGTCCCTTGCTGAGCACTCCGGCTTTGTGGAGCAGTGAACCATATATCTTGCAGACGGTGGTCTTGCCTGTGCCTGGTTTTCCGATGAAGAGGCCGTGCAGCGATACATTGTGCAGCTTGGCGTTGGGGTCTATCTTTAGTCGTCTCTCGTTGTAGAGCGAGAGCCTGATGAGTTCGTCGATGCGCTGCTTGACGTTCTTGCAGCCGACGAGTTTTTCCAGTTCTTTCTCGGGTTCCTTGAGGGGCGGAAGGATAACCACTTTGACGCGGTTGCCATTGCTTGTGACGAAGTCTTCGTCGGGAAGTTCGTCGTCGTCGTCGGGCGACTGCTTTTCCAGCTCGATCAGCTCTTTCATGTTCTCGTCATCGTCGTCTTCCTCCTCGTCGTCATCGTCTGTGTCGTCGGTGCCAGAGTCCTCGTCGTCGTCATCGTCTGCGTCGTCTGTGTGGTCAGTGTCTTTACTCATCAACTCTGTGACTAAATCGTTGAAGAACTTTTCCAATTCCTTGTCGTCCTCTGTATCGGTAGTGTTGTCTCCATCGTTAACTATAGCTTGTGCGGAAATGTCTGATTTAGCGGAAATGTTTGCTGTGTCTGGTGTCTGAATCTTGTTGCTGTCCTGTGGAATGTCTGTGCATTCATTAAAATTTGTGCGATGCATAATATGGTAAGTTTTAAATCAGAAAAAGAAAATAGTGGATAGTAGAGTATAGAGCAGAAAAGTGTACACTCTTTTCGACCCCATGGTGAGGGCTGGAAAGAGGCAAAAGAACAGTAGAGGCAATGCCGCAGCAGTTGCCTTGCATCATTGTAGATGAATAATAAGTAACGGTGTAATTACGGGTGGAGACCCACTACGAAACACATTTGTATCAGTATGTCAAAGAACAATCAATAAATAAATACTTTCATCAATCACGAATAAACGCGAATAACATATCTATCTAAATTCACATAACTACATTACATCATAGCTAAGACTTTAGTAGCGTTATTCTGCACGTTATTCTGCAGGTTGAAATTTTTTTATTGATTGTTCTCATCTGATAAAATCCTGTGCGTCTATATAAATTTTGTTTTCGCTGCAAAGTTAGGCATTTTTTCACATATTCACCAAATCTTTTTCGGGCAAAATACCATTGTTCCATATTTTTTAACATTTTCCCGCTTTCCACTGACTTCACTCCTGCAAATGGACGAAAAAAATGTGGCAGCCTGCACACAGCAGACCGCCACAGCGACTGTCAGTCCCCCGATGAATCTTCGCAGGGACTTTGGCGGAATTTAGTAGGTCATTGTCGCAGGCAATTCCTTTGCCTGGTCAATCATCTTCTGCACTTCGGCCACGGCGGGAACGCGGTTGCAGAGGTTCTTCTGTGCGTTCACCTCCTCCAGCTTCTTCTGCAGGTTCTCAGCCACACGGTGCTTCAGTTCCTTTACGGTGTCAACGCCGGCAGCTTCGAGCAGTTCTGCAAACTGCGGACCTACGCCGTTGATGCGGAACAGGTCTGCATGGTTGGTCCACTTCAGGATGAGTTTCTCCGAAATGCCAGTCTGTTCAGCCAGCGCCTTGCGTCCAGCGGGAGCAGCACATTTCTCCAGCAATTCTTCTACTTTAGTGATGCCGGCGGCAATCAGTTTCTCAGCATAGACTTCGCCTACGCCCTCGATGTCGATAATTTTGTAAGCCATAGGTAAAAAGGTTTTTGGGTTGTTGTTGAATGATGTGTGAAGTGCCGTCTGCCCCAGCGAGGTGGACGGGCACATTATTATATTACTCGCGTGCGCGTACATATACTTTATGGGAGGATTGCCCCTTCGTCGCAATGCCCGTGGCAGGGTCTTCGGCAAAGGACCGCAGTTCGCGGGTGGCGGCGCTGCGGTTCAGACCCACCATGTGCATATAGTCGCGGATGGTTGCAAACGCATGGGTCTGCAGGAAGCCCTGCAACTGGCCCAGCCGCTCTTCGCGTGTGCTTTGCGGACGGCTGATGCGGCTGTCCTCGCCGCGCTCCAGGCTGATGCGGCTGTCAACAGCCCTTACAAACCGCTTGTCGGCTTTGAACAGCACATTCTTCACGCCCACACTCTGCGCATTGCGCTTGCTTTCCTCCTCGGGGTCGAAACCATCCATCTCCTTGTCGGCCACCACACCCAGCGAGGCACGGAAGGTGCCCAGCCCGTCGATGGTCACACTGTGGCCCAACGCCAGAATGTGTGCCACCTCGTTCACCATGCCAGAAATGACCTTCAGCACCTCACCCTCCTTCAACCCCTGGTTGTTCACCATGAAGTCGATAAACTCTTCCATCGAGAAGTTGCTATAAGTCTTCAGACGGTAGTAAGCCTTCTTCTCCAGTTGGCCGCCAGCCATCTGCTCACTCATCTCTTGTTTGATATATTCGGCCATACGTTTTTGTGCTTTTCTTTCTGTTTTGTTTCCGTTCCGCTTCGGTCCAGCCGAGGTTGCGCTTCGCGCCTTTCGTGCCCAACCGAAACACCTTTGCAAAGTTACGAATTCTGCACCATATTCTCCAAACAAATGCAGAAAAAAGTTTCTCTCGCCCGCATCTTTTCTTGAAATCAAAGTGTGATTTGTAAGAATCACGTCATGATTTATAAAAATCACACTTTGATTTATAAGAATCACACTTTGATTTCAACTAAAAACTTGGCTTTGGGCAAGAATAATGCTCAGTCTGAAAAACTTTTCTGTTCAGACTGCCCGTTTTTTCAGACTTGTTCTGGGCTTCCGCCTTTGATGTATCCCGCCTTCTTCAGTTCGCCGTAAACCAGGTGGCATTCCTCCCACCACGCCTCGCCAAAGCGGCGGATGAGGGGCTCCTTCAGGAATTGGTAGAGCGGCAACTGGAGTTTGCGCCCCAGTTCAACGGCAGGGCGGCAGATTTCCCAGCGGTGATAGTTCAGGGCGGGCACACCGCCGACGCTGCTGATGCGAATAGGGTAGAGGGCGCAACTGATGGGTTTCTGCCAGCGGAGCCTTCCCTCGCGGTAGGCAGAGTCGATGGCACAGAGGGCGCAGCGCGGGCCTCGGGTCTTTCCGCCATCGGTCGAGATGTTGTCGTAGCGCACAAACACGCAGTCCTTGTTGTTGATGATGCTGGTGACGAGTTCGCCGTCGCGGTCGGGATAGACCACTCCGTTCTTCTCCACCTCCCTTTGCGCCTTTGCGGGCAGTTCATCCCTCACCGTCTCGTAGGCAGTTTCCAGTTCAGCCACTTCGTCCAGCCGGACGGGTGCCCCTGCATCGCCCTCCACGCAGCACAGGCCGTGGCAGCGCGTCAGGTCGCAGCAAAAATATTCCGAAAAAATGTCCATCGACACCAAGGTGTTCTGTATTTCTATCATCTGTATGGTATGTTTATCGTTTGCAAAGGTACAAATATTTACCTAAAAAACTTGTATGATATTGGAAAAAATCCTTACCTTTGCAACTGTTTTAGAACTTTTGCCTATGTTAGCAAGAACTCCACTGAATCCGATGCAACTCCACATATTGGAGATGTTAAGCTATTGCCAGACGGAAAAGGCAATGGAAGAGTTGAAAAGTGTGCTGGCTGACTATTATGCCAAAAAAGTACAAGAAGAGGCTGACCGTCTTTGGGATGATGGCACACTGAACGCTGAGGCTATTGAGCGTATAGGGAAGGAGCATTGGCGCACACCTTATCGCCCTGCACATAATGAGACGCATTGTTCTTGACACGAATTGTCTGGTGATGGCATTGCCTTCCAAGAGTCCTTACCATAAGGTCTGGACCGATTTTATAATGGGCAATATCGAATTCTGCGTCTCTACAGAAATTCTGTTGGAGTACGAGGAAATTATCGCCGAAAAAGCTTCTCCTTACATGGCAGATATTGTAATCAATGCCTTGATGAACCGTTCTAATCTTGTAAAAGTGGAACCCAAATGGCGTTGGAATTTAATAGAGCACGATCAGGATGACAACAAATTTGTGGATTGTGCGCTTGCAGGACAAGCGGAATACATAGTATCAAACGATGCACATTTTAATGTTCTAAAACAGATAGATTTTCCGTTTGTGATATGTAAAAGTATTGACGATTTTTGCAAAGAATTGTTTAGAAGTAATAGTTGAGCGTTTTTCTCATGCTATTTTATTTTTTCTCTATCTTGACCCCACAAACAGGAAGAGCATGGAGAGCAGGACGAGCAGGAGGTCAACAACTTTCGACTTGAGATTCTTTTCCTTGAAAATGAGCGCACCGAAGAGGAAGCTGACGACGACACTGCCACGGCGCACCATGGAGACGATGGAAATCATGGCACCGTCGAAGCCCAGGGCGTAGAAGTATGCAAAGTCGGCAGCGGAGAGGAACACCGAGATGAGGATGATGCACCAGTCCCAGTGGAACGGCGTCGTCTTCTTGTGTGTGGGCCACCAAAGCAGGATGAGCATGGCTAGCATCATGAAGAACTGGTAGATGTTGTACCACGACTGCACCGCCAGTGTGTCAAGCCCCACGCCGTGGTTTGCCGGACTCGCCATGAGGAACTTGTCGTAGAGTCCCGACACAGCCCCCAGCACATTGGCGAGCACCACGAAGACAATCCATTTGTTGTGCCCCCAGTCGATGCCTTCTTTCTTGCTCGACCGCGAAAGCATCCACAGTCCCGCCATGGCTATGATGACGCCGACCCATTGCCACACGTTGAGCCGCTCGCCGAAGAAAGTAAGTGCACCGACGAGTACCATGACGGGGCGTGTGGCATTGATGGGCCCCACGATGGTGATGGGCAGATTTTTCAGTCCGAAATAGGCAAAAAGCCAGCTGCTGAGCACGATGCACGACTTCAGCACGATGTATCGGTGCTCTGCCCATCCATACGGGTGGGTATAAAACAGGCTGTCTTCCCCAATCCATCCCTGTCGCGACCCGATGATGCAGGGAAGGAAGATGAGCGAGGAAAACAGCGTGTTGAGCAGCAACACAGGAATCACCGCGTTGCCCTTCAATGATTTCTTCTTGAAAACGTCATAAAAGCCCAGCAGACAGGCAGACAGGAATGCGAGTGCTAACCACATGAATAGTCTTTACGTTATTTGTGAGTTGAATTTGAATGGTTGTGAATTGAACATGAATTACCATGAATTAGACACGAATTATTCATGAATTAAATGTGAATTAATATTCATTTTCATCTGCATATTCGGGGCGCAGAATGTTCATCTCTTTGTCCAGCAATACGCACTCATTGGTTTCTTCATAGTAGGCGTAACGCTCGCCTTGAAGACTTGGCTGTCCGAAATTGATAAGCAAACCAACAGGTTTCTTTGTCAGTCGCAGATAATTGAAAAGTTGTGCTCGATGTGCTGATACCAATTCTTTTACGGATTTCAATTCAACTATCACATCGTCCACTACTAAATCCATTTTGTAGAATTTTTCCAGTTTATGGCTTTTGTAAAAACATGGAAGCAATAGTTCCCTTTCATTGTCGATGCCTTCATCAAGAAGTTCCAGGTGTAAAGCCTCGTTATAAATAGGTTCCAGTAACCCCCAACTCAATTCGCTATGCACTTTCATTGCGGCACCGATAATTTTATACACGAGACTTTTATATTCCTTCGGATTCATTTAATTACAATTATTTAATTCAAGAATAATTCATGATAATTCATGTTTAATTCATGATAATTCATGTTTAATTCATGATAATTCATGTTTAATTCAAAATAATTCATGTTTAACAGCCATGGCACGTTCTTCTTCGTTAAGACAGGAAGAGGTCGTCGGGATAACTGACGTCGGCCAGGAACAGCGCACCGCCAGGGACGGAATTGCCAGCCGAGCAGCGGTTTTTCTGTTCGATGACGTTGCGGAACCCGTCGATGCTGAGCACACCGCGCCCTACGTCGAGCAGGGTGCCTACGATGGCACGGACCATGTTGCGAAGGAAGCGGTCGGCCGTGATGGTGAATTGCCACTTCGTGGGAGCGACCTGTTCCCACCGCGCATGAGTGATGTGGCAGTTGTTCGTCTTTACGTCCGTGTGGAGTTTCGAGAACGAAGTGAAGTCTGTGTAGTCGAACAGCGTCTGTGCAGCCTCGTTCATCTTTTCAAAATCCAATGGCAACGGATAACGGTAGGCGTATGGCTCGAAAGGCGATTTCTCCGTGACAATATAATAATGATACGTGCGCGAAGTGGCAGAGAAACGTGCATGGGCATCGGCCCTTACGGGAACGATTTTCTCTACGGCAATGTCCTGCGGCAGAAACTTGTTGAGGCGGCGAACAAGTTCGTCGTCTGCCTGGTGGACCGTGTCAAAGTGCGCCACCATCAGGCTTGCATTCACACCCGCATCCGTGCGTCCGGCTCCGGTCACCTCGATGGGCTGACGCAGCAATGTGGAGAGCGCCCCGTTCAGGACCTCCTGCACACTGATGCCGTTGGGCTGAATCTGCCATCCGTGATAGCGTGATCCGTCGTAAGACAAATAGATAAAATAGCGCATCATGGTGTCACTCGGTTATGGAAAAATACACGCCTGAGCACACTCTCCTTGCGAATGCTCGGCACACGTCGTCCAGGCTGCGTGTAGTAGAAGTGCCACAGCATCACAGCCGAAGTGATGGCAGCCACACCGTCGGCAGCGGCAATGCTGATCCACACGCCGTCTGTGCCCCACATCTCGGGAAAAATCAGCAGGAAAGGCACCAGGAACACCAGTTGTCGGCTCACGCTGAGGAAGATGCTCCGTTTCGCCATGCCGATGCTTTGGAAGAAATTGCCCGTCACAATCTGAAAACCCACAATGGGCGACATGCAGACAATGATGCGCATACCCGAAATGGTGTGTGCAGTCAAGTCGGGGTCGTCCGTAAACAGTTTGACAGGATAGTGCGGAAAAAATTCGCACAGCACGAAAGAGCAGCACATGGTCACCGTGCCCAGGACAATCGCCTTCCTGAGTACTTCGTTCATGCGGTCAGACAGTCCGGCACCGAAATTATAGCCTGCAATGGGCTGCATACCCTGGCAAATGCCCATCACCACCATGATAAAGAGGAACGTGATGCTGTTCACAATGCCAAACGCCGCAATGGCCAAGTCGCCGCCATGCCGTGTCAGTCCCTTGTTGATGAGGATGACCACCAGGCAAGCACACAGCTGCATACAGAACGGCGACAAGCCGATGCCCAGAATACCCTTCACAATCTGCATCCGCAGTCCATAGATGCCACGGTGCAGATGAATCAGGTCATGCTTCCTGGACAGTACCGATGTCACAAACACCAGCGCAAACAGCTGTGCCAGCACAGTGGCGTAGGCAGCTCCCTTGATGCCCATGCCAAAAGCAAAGATGAACAGCGGGTCGAGCACCGCATTGACTATCACCGTGGCAATCGTTGCCCACATCGCCACGTGGGGGTGTCCCGTGCTGCGCAGCGCACTGTTCAGGCCCAGGTAGAGGTGTGTCACCACGTTGCCCAACAAGATGACGTACATATAGTCATGTGCATACTGCAACGTGTTTTCACTAGCACCGAAGAACGTCAGCAGCGGGTCGATGAACACAAGTCCCAGCACACCCACCAGCACACCGATGATGACATTGAGCGACACCAGATTGCCCAGCACACGCTCAGCTCCGTGGTAATCCTTCTGTCCCAGTTTGATGGAAATCAGCGTGGAACTACCCACGCCCACCATCGCACCGAAAGCCGCACTCAGGTTCATCACGGGGAACGTCACCGCCAGTCCACCCAGCGACAGCGTGCCCACGTCGGGAATGTGACCGATGAACACGCGGTCCACCATGTTGTAGAGCGACTGCGCCGTCATCGCCACCACAGCGGGCACAGCATACTTCACCAGCAGCTGACCGATGGGCGCCGTGCCCAGTTCCTTAGTTCTGTTATTTTGCATCTTTTTTATTTTTCTTCTTTTCAAATTCAGCTTGCGCCTTTGCCAACTGCTTCAGGAAACGCTTGCTGGTGTGCAACTTTGCATACGCAGCACTGGCAGCCAGTCGTCCGGCGTCCACATCGCTCTGCCAATGAGCACCCACGATGACGCGGCTGTCGCCATACATCATGCCGCGAGCCAGCAGCGTGTCAGCCCTTTCGGGATTGATTTCCGAAAGCAGCAGCGCACAGCTCCAGCCCAGAATCGTGTGTCCCGACGGATACGAACCGTTCTTCGACAAAGCCTCCTCGTCGTCGGGCGTCAGCGACTGCTCCTTCATTCGCATGAACGGACGCTTGCGCATGTAATACTTCTTCGGCTCGATGCAGATGTAGTCGCATGTTTCACTGGCATCGCGCAGCAGCTTGTAGATTTCGGGTGTGTCCTCCTTCGACATCTGCAGACCGAAAGGCTCGCTAAACTCCCGCATGATGCAATCCACACCATACACCGCATCGCGCACAGCAATGGCAGCGCGTTCAGGGTCGAGCCGTTGCGTCTTGCCCCACATATAGCGCATGATGTCGTGAGCAAACTCCTCGCTCAGCGTGTCGGGTGGGGCAGGGAGCCACTTGAGCAGGTCGGGCATTTCGGTGATGGAGAAATAGGGTTCCACCACATCTTCTTTCTCCTGGGAATTGGCATAGCCACAAAACAAAATGGTGGCCAGCAACCATAAAAAAGTACGTTTCATATCCTTTGTTTTTAGAAAATCGCTGCAAAGGTAAGAATTATTTACCATTTACCATTTACCATTTACCAACTTTATTTACCATTTACTATTTACCATTTACCATTTTTTCTTGATTAAAATTTGGAACTTTACCTATTTTAATTGTATCTTTGCAGCCGAGAAACATAAAAGAGAATGAAAAGGAATAATAATATAAGACTGGCAGTTTATCTTTTTAAGGATAAGTGCGCAAATTGTTATGTAGCCTATTGCCCTTCGCTGAATCTAAGTGGATATGACCATACACAAGCTTCGGCAAAGAGAGATTTTCTCTATGTCTTGAACGAATATCTAAGTGAACAGATAGAAAAGGGAACATTGGCGGAAGACCTTGTCGAGCATGGATGGACTGTGACAGAAGATGGGGTGATAGCCCCTACATTCAATGCAATGTATAAGGCAAAAGGAAGTCAATTGCGTGACATCATACAAACCCATATTGACCCTGTACCAGAACGTGTTGTTCGTTCAGTGCTTATTGATATGGGAATGACACGACAAGATTTCATTAATATAATGCGTAAAATATAACCAATCGGAGTTTGACCACATCGAAATAAACCATTTCATCCTTTAGTGAAAAGAAATTAGTATTTTATTCGAGAGACTTTATAACATCATTGTAAAACTTTTAATACCTGGATGCGTATGGAAAGATAAGCATAAAGACATATTGAAGAAAAAGCGTTAGCTTTTAGGTCTTGTTTTCAGATAAATTGGGGAATTTAGATGAGAGCACACAAGAGTAAAAGTTTAGACGCTCACGCTTCGGCGTGGGCTTTTACTCGTTGAAGTGTGCAAAAGGTTTTCCCCAATACCATCTGAAAACGTAGACGAAGAATAAGTCCACGTTTTTTGTGCCCTTTTCTATAGGGGCGGTGGACCTTCACAGAATCTTAAATCATTTTATTAACCATTTAAAAACCAACTCAACATGAAAAAACAAATTTTTTCTTTACTGGTTGCTATGCTTGCAACCGTAACCATGTACGCCCAGCAGATAGCTGTGGTGTCAACCACTGGTGCAACATCCATTTACACCACACTTAAAGATGCCATTGAGGGCGCAAAAGCGGGCAGCGTGGTTTATCTGCCTGGCGGTTCATTCCCCATTGCCGACAGTGTGAAGATTACAAAGAAACTGACCATCATCGGTATAGGGCATAATGCACAGTCCGAGAACGTAGATGGATGTACCATCATTTCGGGTAATCTTCAATTTCAGAATGGCAGTGATGGCAGTTCTGTGATGGGATGTTATCTGACGAGCAATATTTTTATCGGAAACGATGGAACTACCTCTCACAATGTTCTTGTGAGATATTGCAATGTGAATGAGATTCATGTTTCAGCAGCATGCAATGGCACTGTCATTAATCAGAATTATATTCGTAGATATATAAATTGTAATGGTGCTACTGATGTAACGATTACAAACAACATTGTTAATATTAATATTAGTACTATGAATGGAGGAACAATTGCTAATAATATTATATGGCGTGGTGGGGGTTATCAACTTTATGAGGTAAATAATACCTTAATTAAAGATAATATCTTTATGTATTGGAATGATGGTCACAGAGGAAGTAATTGTCAAGTTTATGGCAATATGAAGGCTGGCGATTCCTGGGGAGAAGATTGTGTTACTGTAACAGACTGGTCAGAAGTCTTTGTAAACGATAGAGGCATTACTCCCTATTCCGATTATCATTTCAAGGAAGCCTACCAACAATATTCCGACAAGGGCATCTATGGCGGTACGGGCTTTAGCGACAGCGCATTGCCACCTGTGCCCTATATCGTTTCAAAGAGCATCCCTCAGCAGACGGATGCATCGGGCAAGCTGCGTATTAGAGTGGCTGTGAAGGCTGGTGAATAAACCCAAAAGACACTGAGAGTTATGAAAACAAGAATTTTCATCAGCCGTCTGCTGCTCTGTCTGTTCTGCCTCTTTCCTCGAAGTGTGACGGCACAGCAGCTGACGCAATTTGAATACTGGTTCGACGGTGACTTTGCCGGTCGCACAGCTGTAGCATTGAGCGGCAGCTATGATGCCACCACGAAGGATGTGGCAACCGACCAGCTGTCTGCCGGCTTCCATAAACTCTACCTGCGTGCGAAGCGGAGCGACGGCATGTATTCTGCCATCAACACGTCGCATTTCTTCAAGTTGCCTACAGGACAGACGAATGGTTTGCTGGAATATTGGTTCGACGACAACTACGGCCAGCGTAAGACCTTTACTCTTTCTGCGACCAACGGAACGGAACAGGACTTTGAGCTGAATCTGTCCGATTTTCAGCAAGGACTACACACCCTTAAAATGCGCGTGTCAGCACCCCTAAAGGGGCTGAGTGCCATCTATTCGGCCACAGTCCTGAAGGTTTCCTTCAACACGGTTGACCGTCTGGAATACTGGCTCGACGATGACTTCGCCGGTCGCAAGACTCTTACAGGCACAGCAGCATCCCAGGGCACGCTCTTCCTGGAAGACCTCGACTTCAGCAACCTGTCCACAGGTGTACATCGCCTCAGCTGTCGTGCCCTCAACGAAGGCTGCACCACGGCTACCCCCATCACCTCTGCTTTGGTATTGGTACACCGAGGCACGGGCAAAACGCTGGAATACTGGTTCGACAACGACCGCAGCCATGTTTACACCCTTGCCGGCAAAGAACTGGATAGCCAGATTGCCTTTGCGGGCAACCTTGTGCTCGACGGCGTTGCGCCAGGCCACCACCGTCTCTATTGCCGCACGGTCAGCAGCGACGGCACGACGCATGGTGCCATTACCTCCGAACCCATCATTGTGCACTCTCGCTACAATGTGGATGGCACACAGGAGAAGGTGGTGCAGTATGCCTTCTCGGTGGATAACGAAGAACGCGTGGTGCGCAACGTGCTGCATCCCAGCTACGAGATAGACCTGCCCTATACGTATGATGCCAGCCATCTATCCGTTGGCGACCACACGCTGAAGGCTACGTTCTGGAACAGCCTCGGTGCCGCAACCACCGAAGTGTGGCCCTTCAACGTGGCAAAGGTGGAAAGACCAGAGATTGCCTTGACAGCTACGGAGAAGGACGGACTGGTTACGCTGCAGTTCAACTCCGTGCCCAACGATGTGCGCTACCGCGTGTGGCGCAAAGCGGGGGAAGACGAATGGCGCAAGGTGGTCTCAATCCAATCGTCTTATCCCAATGCAGTCCAGTTTGTTGACAACCCCGTTGCAGGAACTTACGCCTATCGTATTCAGGCGGCTTACCTCGACGCGAATGGGGAAAATCAGAAATTCTATTCCAACGAAGCGACCGTCAGCGTGACGGCCAGTCAGGAATCTACCGCCAAGCTGGGCGGCATCGTCGGGCGCATCCTTTTCGATGGCGAACAGACGGCAATGGTTCCCATGAACCTGGCTCTGGATGTGAAGTTTAGTGACGGTGTGACCGTCCGTGCCCAGTCCAACGGTATGTTCCGTCGCGACGGCATCCCTGTGGGCACGACGCTGAGCATGACCATCGACAACAATGCCTACTACACCTTCGACCGTCCCACCGTGACGGTGAGCGAAGAGTCGCGCAACGAACTCTGTGCCATTCGTGCTACGAGCGTGAGCGAAAAGCCCGTGCAGCCAGAAAACATTGGCTACGAACTGGTCATCACCTCGCCCATCACAGGCATTCCGCAGGCGTTCAACTTCACCGTGAAGAACGAGTCGGGCAGTGTATGGACGGGTAATATTGACCTGATTGCCATTCGGAAGAAAGACGACAAGGGCAAGGGCATCACTTATGCTGCCACCGATTCATACTACAAGGTGGGCACGTATGCTATCCGCAATCTGGAACGTGGCAAGTCGCAGGATGTCAGCATCCAGTTGACAGACTTCCCCTCCATCAAAGAGAACACGCCATTCCTTTTCTATATTGTTTCGGAAAGCAATCGGGCAAAGGGCTCTTATGTTCCCCTGCAAAGCAGCCATGCCGATGTTACGAACCCGAAGGAGTTGCTGATGGCGGCCAACACTCAGCAAGACCCCGACTATAGTGAGTTTATCGTGGACGAAGTGGATGCGTGCATCGCCGAGATTCTTTCTACCATGAAGACCATGGACAAGATTGGCGGTCCTTTGTCGGCAGCCATTGCAGAGGCGTCGGATGCTATTTCCAGATATGAACGCGACAAAGATGTCGAAGGGCTGTTTGGCAACCTGCCCGACCTGTTGAAGATGTTCAGCCACGACCTGAAAGCAGCTATCAAGGACGTGAAGGATGTCACCGACGCGGTGGGCAAAGTGAAGAAGTTCTACGACACGATGAATGCTTTCAAGGACTTCCAAAGCGCTGACGACTTTACGAAGTTCATGACGCTCTCGAAGCTCGTCTTTGAATATTCAGGTCTTCCTTTTGCCCAGATTTACTCCACTTATTTTGAAGTGGCCAAGGTCTGTGTTGACAAGATTATGGCATACCAGAAGCAACTCTACGAGATAGAACGCAGCAACAGTTTCTACGAAGATTACATTGTCTTCAAGATACAGGTTGCAAAGAAGGATGCCTGGTACAGACCAGAATGGTCGGCACTGCCGTGGATGTATTTCCGTGGTTCGGATGTGGCCTCGCAAATCAGGAACGTGAACATTCATTTGTGCTCTTATCACAGTGTTGTCACTGGCAATAATGGTGTCTGGGCACATGGCACTTACGAACCGGATTTTGCTGCCAGCGAATACAATGCAGCCGTGCTGAGGCGAGTTAGCCGTAGCGGACAGAACTTCATGGAACCCACTCAGCGTTTCTGGGCAGAAATCGAATGGAAGAATGGTCGCAAGAGTGTTGTGCCCTTGCTCTACGACGACATTGTGGATATAGGCGGAAGCCGTGCCAAGCCTGTCATCACAGTGACGTTCCAGTCGGAATCGTCCAGTGTTGACAGCATGGCCGATATTATTTACTTAAAACCCAAGGAACAGTGATTATGAAAGGATATAGAAGAATTATTTTTTGCGCGGCATGGCTGTTGGTTCAGCTTGCCGGTGCACAGTCTGTGAAATTCTACTCTCCAGGGTTTGAAGCAGGCGTGAAGTCCCACCTCGGTGTGGACTCAACGGCTACCGTAACCGCCGCCCAGCTCGACACCATCCGCACGCTCAACCTTTCGGGTTTGGCCATCACGGACATACGCGACGTGGCAAACTTGCCCAATATTCAGAAGCTCAATCTGCGTTACAATGAGATAGACAATGTGGAGCCGCTCGTTGCGCTCGATTCCCTGCGCGAGGTGGACCTGAGCCACAACCAGCTGGCGAGCATCCATGTCCTCAGCTTTGCGTGTTCGGAGCGCATGACGGTCGATGTGTCGTTCAATGCCATCAGCGACTTCAGCGCCTTCCGCACACTGACTCCCTGCTGCTTCCATCTGGAGGGCGTGGGGCTGCAGAAGCTGAGGAAGGTGACTGTGGGCGACATTACCGACTTGATAGACCGCTATCTGCAGCCTGGCACGATGGTACAGATCACCGACATCACGACGCTCATTGACCGCTACCTTCAGCAGGGGCAATAGTTTGAGCAGAACCCGACGCTCATCGTTCTGCGATGAAACAAACAAAGAGGATATGTCCAAACCTGGCACATCCTCTTTGTTTGTATATATATTATAATGTAGGGGAGAGTTCTTCAAATTCGTATAGAAGAGATTTCCCTATAAGAAGCAAGCCTGTGAAAGATGTAACAATTTTAGTTCTTCCGCCACCACAGTAGCACTGCATTGCCACTGCGGTGGCAAAGTTCTCTCGCTGCGGTAGCAATGCAGTGTCGCTGCGGTGGCAAAGTTCTCCCACGGCGGTAGCAATGCAGTGCCACGGCAGTGGCAAAGTTCTCCCACGTCAGTGTTGCACGTGTGTTTTCACTTCAGGTTGCTCCATGCGGGTGGTTCGACGCCCAAGAGGTTTTTCACGAAGAAGTCGTAGCGTTTGTGCTCGCCGTAGTTTTCGCCCATGGTGTGGTGTGCGCCTGGGATGAGGATGAACTCGAAGTCTTTGTTGGCTTTGATGAGGGCGTTGACTACCTGGTAGGTGCTGCTGGGGTCAACGTTGTCGTCCATTTCGCCGACAACGAGCATGAGTTTGCCCTGCAGGTTGCCGGCATGGGTCACGTTGGAGCAGTCGGTGTAGCTCTGGTCAACGGGGTAGCCCATCCACTGTTCGTTCCACCAGATTTTGTCCATGCGGTTGTCGTGACAGCCACAAGCTGCATAGGCAGCTTTGTAGAAGTCGCCGTGGAAGAGCATGGCTGCGAGGGCTTCCTGTCCGCCGGCGGAGCAACCGTAGATGCCCATGCGGTCGATGTCCATGTAGGGGTATTTCTGGGCGGCTGCACGTATCCAGGCGATGCGGTCGGGGAAGCCTGCGTCTTTGAGGTTTTTGTAGCAAACTTGTTCGAAGTCTAGGTTGCGGAAGGAGGTGGTCATGGCGTCGAGCTGCACGACGATGAAGCCCAGTTCGGCAAGGTCGGCGAGGTTCCACAGCCAGGGGGTGAAGGTCTTGGGAACGTACTGATCGCCTGGGCCTGAGTAGATGTATTCGATGACGGGGTAATGTTTGTTGGGGTCGAAGTTGGTGGGTCGCTGAATGATGCCCCACATGTCGGTCTTGCCGTCGCGACCAGGGGCTACGAATACTTCGGGGGCACGCCAGCCTGTGCGTTGCAAGGGGCTGATGTCGGCGGTCTCCAGTGTGCGGATGATTTTGCCGTCGATGGCGGACCGGAGCAGGGTGACGGGTGGAGTGGTGACGGACGAGTAGGTGTCGATGAGTGCATCGTGGTCAGCATTGAGTGTGATGCTGTGGCTGCCGCGTTCTGGGGTGAGGTGAACGAGGTTTTTGCCGCCAAGGTCGATGCGGTAGTAGTGCACGTTGTAGGGGTCTTCTTCGGGTATCGTTCCGTCGAGACTGGAGACGGGCTTGCCCATGTTTTTGCAGTTCATGCCGTTGGCGGAGAAGATGATGTATCCTTTGCCTTTCTGGTCTATCTCGGCATGTTGTACGCCGCGCACCCAGTAGTCGCCTTTGGTGACTTGGGTGAGTTTGCCGTTTTTCCTGTTATATATATAAAGATGTGCATGGCCGTCGCGGTCGCTCTTCCAGAGGATGTGGTTGGCATCGAGGTCGCGGCGAAGGTTGCGTGAGTAGGCTACGTATTTGTCGTTTTTCTCTTCGATGAGTGTTTTTACTTGGCCTTGCAGGTTCATCTCCAGCACTCGGTAGGTTTTGTGGCCGCGCTCGTTGAATTCGAAGGTGAGGGTTTCTCCGTTTTCGTCCCATTGGGGTGCTGTCACTTGGTACTGGTGCTGGAAGAGTGCGGTGGATGTGGGGTAGATGGTTCGCTTTGCCTCTACGTCCACGATGACGGGGATGCGGTAGTTGAGCGAGTCGCCTGGTTTGGCGTATTCTTGCTTTGAGTATTTGGGTTGCACCTGGTCTGTGGGGGAGGAGAGGGTGTAGGTGACGTAGTGTTTGGGTGCTGGCTTGATGAGTACGGTGGCGTAGTATTTGCCATCGCCTCGCCATGTGCCCCAGGAGGAGTAGTAGCAGGTGTCGGTGCCGTCGGTGGTGAGGGGAGTGTCGGTGTTGTCGGCGTTGTTGTGCAGATAGAGGTTGTTGGCTTTGTGGATGATGCAGAGGTTGTGGTCTGCGGGTGACTCTGCGCGTCCGTCTTTTTCGTCGCGCACTTCCATCCAGTGATGGCCGTCACCGCCGCCTCGACGGTTTTGGCGACGGGGTTCGGGGTTGTCTATCTGTTTCTTTTCTCCTGTGTGGGTGTTGACTTGGTACCACACGGTGCTGTCGCCGTTCCAGGTGGAGTATCTGAAGACTGTGGGGTCGGAACGCCAGGTGGATTGTACACGGACGTCGCCGTTTTTCATTTTGTTGGAATACTTGCCACGGATGGCGAATGCGTTTTTGTAGTCTTGGGCGGTGCCTTGTGCGTTTGCCCAAAGGGGGATGATTGTTAATGCGGTGATGAGGATGGGTTTCATAAGAATGAAGAATGAAGAATGAAGAATGGAAGACCCCCTCTGGCTCCCCCTATAGGGGGAGGATGGGTTTCATGGGGAATGGGTTAATAAATTTGGAAGTCTGTGTAGAAGTAGTAGTACCACCAGTAGGTGTCGCCGTAGAGGGGTTGGAGACGGGTGGCCATGTCTGCTGGGCTGAGGTTTTGCTGGGAAAGGGTGTTGTAGTCGCGGACAAAGTTGTTGTATTTGTCGGAAATCATGGTGTCGAAGGGGAAGTGGTCGAGGGTGACGGGTGAATTTTCCTGTGTGCACAGCAGGATGGCGGCTTCTTGGTAGAGTGGAGGAATGGCTTCTTCGGGATGCCGCTGGATGTAGTTGTAGAAGTGGATGGCAAAGGCGTATTCGTCTTCTGTCCAGAGGGATGTGGTGATGATGACTTCTTCGAGTTTTGGGGTAGTGGCATGGGTCAGGTCGGAGAAGTGTTCCAGCATCCATTTTTCGGGTAAGCCGTCGTCGGTATCGAGTTCGTTGGGGGCTTCGTCTGTGAGTGGTGAGATGTTCTGAAATTCGGGGGATTGCAGTAGCAGTGTGCTGTTTGAGAGCATCTGTTCGTATTGTTTTGCCCAGTTGCGATGGAAGCGTGTAGATTTGAGCAGTGTGATGTATTTGAAGGCTACGTCCAGTTCCTGATTCATCAGGGCACAGCGAATCAGTGTTTTCATGTGGCGTACAGTCAAGCCGTATTCCACAGCGTTTTCGATGGCCCAGCGGTATGCGTAGTTGAGTTGTCCGTATTGGTAATAGACCATGGGGGCAGCGAGTTGGGAGATGTGTACACTGAGTGTGTCGCCGGTGAATATGTTGGTGGGTGTTTTGGGTTGGTGGCCGCAGTTGCCCAGTTTGAACATTTCCTGCAGGCGTCCTGTGTGCATCAGGGCGATGTTTTTGTAGAGCACCATCAGGTTGGTAGGCTGGTCGGTCTGGCGAAAGTCTTGCAAGACGTCGTTCCATCGGCCTTCGTCAATGGAACGGTACATGCGCAGTTCAAGGCGTAGCCGTGTGTCGGGCAGGGTGAGTGAATAGGTGGTGAGCGAGGGGCAGAGTGTGATGTAGAAGAGGATGAGTGCCAGGTAGGAAATCTTACGGAAGCTGCGGTGTACAAAGAATTTCAGCAGTCGCATGACCATGGCGGTCAGGGCTGAGGCTGTCAGCAGCACGAGTGTGGGCAGGAATGCGATGCCTGGCGACTTGCAGTAATACATCCAGTAGCCCAGGCATAGCAGGGTATAGAGCAGGAATGTCTGCGGCACGACGGCGAAGATGCACCACCAGCTGCGTGCTTCGGTTGCCAAGATGAGGAAGTAGTAGGTGAGTAGCCACAGGGCAACCATGATGAGTGCGCCCAGCCACGGATAGTAGAAGAACTGTGTGAACCAGCTGCCTAACCATGCCCAGATGCCTGTGGGGCAGAGCAGGGTTTCCTGCATGAAAGTTTTTCCGCTGATGAAGATGGAGTTGTCCTGCAGGGCGTACAGGTAGTCGGCATTCAGCAGCAGCAGTGTGTAGGCTATGGCCAGGAACAGCAGGGGGACTTTGGTTCTCATTTGCTAACAAACGTGGCTTTCTTGGCATCGGTCTTTGCCATGCTCACAAAGTTTTTCAGCGGCGTGGCGACTGGCTCGACCATGAATTCTGGACGGTTGTAGGAACGCAGGAAGAATGTGTAGAAGTCGGGGTCGCGCTGTGGCACTTCGAAGGCTTTGTGGCAGCGTCCCTTCTTGTCGAAGTAGGCAATGTAGGGACGTGTGTAGTTGCCGTCGTCGCGTCGGGAAGCTGTCATAATCCAGCGTCCGTTGCTGGAGAATGAGGGGTAGGATTCGGAACGGTCGGAATTGATGCCTTCCAGTTTGCGCAGGGCGTTTGTCTGTAGGTTTAACAGATAGATGTCGGCTTCGTGGTGCCATACATGGAAGCAACCGAAGTCGCCGTAAGCCATCACCAGGTATTTGCCGTCGGGGGATACACGTGGCAGTGTGACTGACTTGTTGGCAGCGGCGGCGTCGTAAACTAATTCTGTAGGACCGAAACGGCGTGTGTTGGGGTCGAATGATTTTTTGTACAGGCTGTATTTCACTTCCTTGTAGCGTTGAATCATTTCCGTCTCCTTGGCTACGCTGTCGTTGTCGTATTCAAAGTGTGCTGAACAGAAGTAGAGTGTGCGGCCATCTGCAGACCAGGTGGGGAAGACTTCCAGTTCGGTGGTGTCGTTGGAGATGTTGCAGACTTCGTCGGTGTCCACGTCGTAGAGAATGAGGTCGGACTTTGTGTCTTGTACTTCAATCTTTGACAGGTCCTTGGTGTGGAACGACTGGCCTGTTGAGTTTGTGGAGAATGCAATCACGTTCAGCGTGGGATGCCAGGCAGGATAGACACCGGCAGAAATGGTGCTGTCCGTCTTCAAGTCCACTTTCTTCAGTTGTCCGCCGTTCACAATGAGTGTGCCGCCATAGCCTTGACGCATGTGGAAAAGCATGTGGTCAGTCTTGTAGTTCTGGTAGGAGTGACAGTTGATGCACTGACCATTTGCTTCGGTCTGTACACCTAAGTTGTTGTAGATGTCTGTTTCGTCGAAATTTGTCAAGTTGCGTTGACGGATGGCCAGTTTTTCGTAAGCCACATAGGATGGCTGAATGTTTCGGTAAGAGATGTAGGGGTCGATGTCTTCTTCAGCCACATAGATGTTGAAGGGCTTGTATGCTTTCCAGCCGTCGGTGAGTTTGGCAAAGATTTCCACCTTGATGCTGCCGCCACGGGCTGCATCGCGCAGTTCTGCCCATTCGTCTTCGTCGATGACGACATTGTTCTTTTCGCCATAGGTGTAGGAAATGTTTGCTGCCGACAAACGGGCAACCACCTCGCGAGTACCTTCTTTCACGGAGAAATTGGTTGGGCACAGGTTGGCAGGAATGGTCACTTCTGTATAGTCTGGCAAGATGTATGGCAGTTTATCTACGGTGGTGTATTCTGTGGGCACTGAGGGGCGACCGCAGGATGCCAGAACTATCAACGTGAAAAGCAGGGAGTGGAATGTGAAAAAATGGAGTTTCATATTTTTGTGTGATTTCGTTTGTTTAATAAGAATGTACATCTCGGCAGAAGAAGTAGAACCACCAGAAGGTGTCGCCGTAGGAAGCCTTCATGGATTCGCCTACTTGTTTGGGGCTCATGCCAGTCTTGATAAGCGACTGCGAAGCCTGGTTGAAGCTGGCATAGCGTTCCACGATGCGTTGCTTGTCGAATGGCATTCGCGATATGTCCATGCTTTGTGGTTCCAGTTTGCCATAAAGGTATGCTGCTTCCTGGTAGTGTATCGGCATTTCCTTGTCGGTGTTCAAGGTGGCGTAGAGCATGAAGTGGGGCCAGAACAGCTGAATATCTTTTTGCAGGATGGCATAGTCCAGCGTGATTTCCTGCAAATACTTGCTTTCCCTGTTCATGGTGTTCGAGAAGTAATTGATGATATACATCTCGCACAATCCATTGTCGCCGTCGAGCGTAGTGCCCATGTGGTTGCGCAGTTCAATGATGTTTGCCAATTCGGGGTAGTGTGTCTTTAGTTTATCTCCCTTTATCAGCGACGGATCTTCGGTGATAGGCATATAGTGTTCGGCCCAGTCCTTGTAGAAGAGGGTGTTCGTCAAGATGTCCAGATATTTTCGGGCAGCCTTCAGTTCGCCATGAATGAGGGAGCAGAGGGCGAGAATCTTCAAGTTATTGAAACTGAAGTCGTACTCCACAGAATTTTCAATGCACCAACGCAGCGAGAAGTTGGTCTTGCCGTGATGCAGGTAAATCAACGGTGCCGCACACTGCACCATGTGGACGTGCAATGAGTCGCGCACACAGGGTGGTTCTCCCATATTGTTATAGTGGAACATGGCTTCTCCTGCTGTACCTTTATTGAACAGGGCAATGTTGCGCAGCATCACCATTTCACGGGTGACATCGCCTGGAGCCTTTGCCGACTCCAGCAGAACGTCGTCCCAGCGGCTTTCGTCCACGGCGCGGTAGATACGAGTCTCGGCATGGAAATTGTAATCGCTGAAATCCGAAACCTCTACAGCCAATACCGAGAGTACCACGATGACGATGTTCAGCAGGTGACGGGCGACGGGCTTCGGTCTTTCTATCTTGGCAGAACCTGACAGCAGTGTTGCCAACACCAACAGAACAACCAGCACCAAGTATGGCATCATCGACGGCAAGGAAATGGTTTCCTCTGAACGGAACAACGGGAAGCTCACCACCCAAGCATCGTACATCGGCAGTTCGGGGTAGAACTGGTAGAAGACGATGGGGACGATGACCAGCAAGAGAGCGGCTGAACCTGCCACGTAAGCGGCAGACACCTTGTTTGTTTTCAGACTCTTCAATGCTCTTAGTGCAAGCAGCAGTAGAGCTAAAAGCGAGAAGAATCCAAACAGCGGATAGGTCAATCCGACCAGTACATTCACTGCGATGCTGACCCACTTGTTTCCAGGCAGACGTCCTATCCAGAACAGCATGGCCGTTGCCATGAATCCAAGCGTTTCTCTGAAGTAATAGCCTGGAATCTTGATGTAGTAAATCCAGTAGCCCAAATCAATTTCACCAGCCAACAGACACATCACGGCAGCGAAAGCCAATCCTGGGAGCCAACCTTTCAGCTGAAAACTTTTCTGGATGAGGAAATAGAGAACGACCCACAATGCCATCAATATGCCCGAACCCAGGGCAGGTTTGTAGAGGAACTGTGTCAGGTAGCTGCCCGTCCAAGCCAACAAACCGCCTGGCAACTTCATCAAGTCATTCCAGTAGATTTCACTACTATACCAAAGCTGTCTGCTCTGTGCCATGAACAGCACGTCGCTGTTCTTCACAACGAGGTAATACACACCGAGTGCCACAATGGCAATCACATAAAACAAGGTCCAGCCCCAGCCAGAACTGCATTTACATTCCGACTTCGCTGCACGCACAGGTGTCTCCACCTCTTTTTCTTTTTTATTCTTTGTCATATCAGCGCAAATTTTCTGCAAAATTACAAAGTATTTCCGAATAAATGACCAGTAAAATGGTTTTTTAATGAGAAAAAGTAAAAAAACTATATCAAAAAAGCTACATTTTGATGAAAAAGCCGTACATTTGCGCTCCAAAACGGAAGTTTTTTCAATTTCATTAAAATTATTTATCTTATGAAAAGAACTAATCAGTGGGTGATTGCCGCCATCCTGTCCCTATGCGGCACACTTAGCATCCAGGCTCAGACCACCGAGTCCGGAAAGACAGTGAAGCGAGTGACGTTTGACTGTGAGAAAATAGCCATCCTCTATTCCGATGGAACGAAGGATGAAAATGTGCAGACTGCCGTCATCAAGCCGGCACCAAAGCCGCAGCCCGACGATGCAACAGGCATCAAGCGCCCGAAAGTGGAGAAGCAGACACAGCGCACCTGGTACACCATGGACGGACGCCGCTTGCCGAGCGAACCGAAAGTGCAGGGTGCATACCTGGTAAAAGAAGGCAACAAAGTTCGTAAAATCATTAAGAAGTAAGGAGGACTGAACGATGAAGAAACTTTTACTTGCCATCATGGCCCTTCTGACTTCTGTAGCCATTCAGGCAAAGGTCATCAAAATTACGCTGAGCGACGGTTCTCAGCAAGTCTATACCAGCAGCCAGCTTTCTGCCATAGACTTTAACGAAGACGGCACACTGACCCTGACCACCTACGACGGGCAGGTGCTTCCTCCTATCGTAGCTGACTACGATGCCGTGGAAATCAGCGACGAGGCTGTAGTCTATGAAACCTTCAACGACACGCTGAGCTTCAACATTGATGCAGATGGTGTCCCCGTTGACCTCCATGCCACACGCCCCATCACGAAGATAAACTATGTCTATCCCAGCAAAGACCCCTTTGGCGAACCCGTCACGCTGAGCGGCACCATCCTTATTCCCGATGAAATTTGGAACGGAATTGCCAGTTGCGAGGGAATCCTGATGGTGAACCACTACACCAAGTTCCACCGCAACGAAGCTCCTACGCTCAGCAATGGCGAACTGGAAAGCATGTTGCTGGCCAATCCGCTGAATCCTAAATATATTATTGTAGAAAGCGATTTCTACGGATTCGGGGTTACCGTGCGCTTCCCGCAGGCTTTCATGCAGGGACTTGTCAATGCACGTTCTTCGCTCGACGGACTGTTGGCAGCCCGCGAACTGCTCGACGAGATGGGATTCGACTACGGACCACTCTGCTTCAACGTGGGCTACTCAAGTGGTGGCTTCGACGCCTTGGCAGCTCAGAAGTTGCGCGACATGGAGTATGCCGACCGCATTTCGTTCAACAAGACCTACTCTGGCGGTGGTCCGTCGGATGTTCGTGAAGCCTATCGTCAGTATGTGCTCATCGACTCTACAGCCTACAACGCCGTACCCCTGTTGCTGATGGTATGCACCAAGGAGACACAGCGGCTCGATGTGGACTATTCCGAGGTGTTCCAACCCTACATCTCCGACCGCATCGACGAACTGATTCTGTCAAAAGCCTACTCCTCATGGCCCGTGTGCGACAGCATCGGTCGTGATAAGAAAATCCATGAAATCCTTGCTCCTGCCTATTGCGACCTGGAGTCGGACGAGAGCAAAGCCATACAGGACATCCTGGGCAGCTTCAATCTGAACAACGACGACTGGACTCCAGACCTCTCTCAGCGCATCTACCTGTTCCACTCGCGTGGCGACGACTACGTGCCCATCCAGTGCGCTCGCCCCATGGTTCCATTCCTGGCGAGCAAAGGCTTTGAGCCCAGCATCATTCCTGGCAAGACCAACTTCCAGACCAACTTCGTGGTGCGCAGCATGGGACACCTCGCAGCCACCATCGTCTATTACCTTCAGACCCTGTCGTCCATTTATGCATGGCCAGAAATGTACACCGACAACGAGCTGAAACCCACCTACCAATGGTTGCTCAACCAGGAACTACCCTCTCCCGTGGATGTGATGCGCTATCTTGACAGCATAGGCATTGACAGCAGAGCCTTGATTAAGCAACTGGCTGGGGCCTTGAGTGAGGCACAAACAGGAGAATCGGGCGAAATAGACTTCGTTGCGCTTTATGCCAAACTGGACAGCCTCCTGAAGAAAGTCGGACTCTCCATGCAAGAAGTGGTGGAAATGCTGTATGATTCAGGCATTGACTACCTGCCCCTCCTGATGGAACTCATTGCTTACTTCAACGAAAATCCAGAAGAAGCCGAAACCAGCGAGGCAGCACCCCGTCTGGGTGGAGCCGCTTTCCAGTCACAGACACCAGCTGGGCAGTACGAACTGCAGCTCTACCAGTGGTTGAGGGGATATGGTGTGTTGAAGTAGTTTTTGTAACGATATACATGACAACGGATTTCACAGGGCGTGTGAAATCCGTTGTCTCTTTTTTTTCAGGTCATCTCGGCTTTATTTCTGGTTCAAAGCCTTTTTGATGTCAACCAGTTCCAGACTGCTCAACGTCTCCCTTGTAGCCTTTTTATGATGGGCTATGCGGTTTGCCTGATGTTCGATAGCCGCTTCAAACAGATTGCGTACATAGCGAGCATTGCCGAAATTGCGATCTTTGTTCGCCCTGGCGGTATTCAGTTGTTTTTTCAGATAGTCGCCCGCTTCCTCCGTCATGGTGTATTCATTCTTCTTCAGATAGGTCTGGAAAATCTGATACAGTTCTTCTGCCGAATAATCTGGGAACTTGATGTAGTGATTGAAACGCGACTGAAGTCCAGGGTTGGAGTCAATGAATCGCTGCATCTCGTCGGTATATCCCGCAATGATGACTACCAATTTGTCGCGGTCGTCCTCCATGCGCTTCAGCAGGGTAGAGATGGCTTCCTGTCCGTAGTCGTTATGGGAATCTTCTGGAACCAGCGCGTAGGCTTCGTCGATAAACAGCACACCGTTCAGGGCTGAATCGATGATGGCGTTGGTCTTCATAGCCGTCTGTCCCACATACTCTGCCACCAGTCCTGAGCGGTCGGTCTCCACGGTGTGCCCTTTCTTCAAGATGCCCAAATCCTTGTAGATGCGGGCAACGATGCGTGCCACAGTGGTCTTTCCTGTACCTGGACTGCCTGTGAACACAAGGTGGTACGACATCTTCGGCACCTTCATGCCTTTCTTTTCACGCATTCGTTGCACCTTCACGAAGTTAGCCAACGTCCTTACTTCTTCCTTCACCTGTTTCAGACCGATCAGTTCGTCCAGTTCCTTGTAGGGGTCAGTATCCAAAGGCTCGTTGATGATGAATGAGTCTTTAACGACCTCATCTTCGTCCACAGCCATACTGTCCCTGTTTTCGATGGTAACCTGTCCCGTTGAAACAGTGCCTTCGTCGTCCAGTACTGCCGCTATCGTCAAAATACCAGCCACGATGAAAGCGGCACACACCGCAATGGTTGTTGCTTGTTTACCTGTTAGTTCCATATCTGTTTATTTTTTATTATAATAATAATGTAATAGATAGCAAAGGGTAGGGTATATGCTGCCATGTCAGCCCAGTCAAATGTGCCGCGAAGCCATCCGCAGCCCTGCAACACTTCTGCAACGATACCCAGCAGCGGAATGAATGCTGCCACGCAGAGCCTTTTCCCTGTTTGGCTTTTGCAGTGTATGGCATCCATTATCAGGATGTAGGCTGTGGCCCACAGACCAGCCGGCAGGTTGTAAACCATCCACTCAGGCAAGGCGACTCCATGCACGGCCTCTCTCCAAAGTTCTATCCGTTCCGTCCAGCCCAACCCGTTCAGCACCCGAAACAGCAGCAATGTCCGTGGACGAAACAAGGTGTAAACCATACCGCCTGTGAGTAGCAATCCCACACCAGCAGCCCATTTCGCAGTCTGCCACATTTTACTGTTTCTGTCCTTGGATTCATTCACGCCGCAAAGGTATATAAAAAATTCGAGATTTTTTACATCAGGTTGATAAAAATGTCAAGACCATGCTTTTCTTTACGGGCAGAAACGAGGTCTTTGGGTTTCCCCTACCTCAAGATATAATGTTCGGGCGGGCTTAAAAACCCAATAAAATGTATGCCCATGAAGACAGTATGTGGTCTTGACGTGCGCCTCCAGGACGAAAGGATCATCCTACAACACGTTCTACCATCAGCAGACGGTGGTCAGGAGGAAACACAAAATGAAGATACAGGTGGCTGTCGCTAGGAAGCTGCTGACCGTCGTCTGGTTTGTCCTTTCTGCAAACTGCCCGTACAAACCCTATGATCATACTGCGGCAGGAGATGTGTCCTGACCGCTCTTGATACTGCCAGTCTCTATAAGGTCAATATATTCAACTTTCGGAAGTTGAGTCCCAAGGGAATTGAAAGGAATAGAAGGGGAGTTAAAGGGAAGTTAAAAGGACGATACTATTACCCTGGCCAGCATAACATTCGTCCCTTTAACTTCCAAGCGAAGCGATAACTTCCTTTTAACTTCCCTTTAACTTCCAAGCGAAGTTGAGTTTGCGAAACTTGAATAAATTTATCCCCTTATTAAAATAGCAAATATAGTCGTTGTTTTTATAGTGATGATACAATATTTGGGCTTTTGTCTTTGCTTTTACAGATTTTGTTTTTACCTTTGCAACCGGATTTCATAGGGTACGGGATGGTATGTGGACAGTTTTTTGGTGATGCAGCCATACTGAATAAGCCCAGGACGAGGCTAAAGGCGTTTGGTATAGCAGGAGTTATGAACAAGAAACGGTTTTCCGATACAAAAAAGCAAAATAATCGAATATGATGACAAGAACAGTGTTCACCACACTTTTGATGGCAGTATGCACCCGTATGGCATACGCCACAGATTTTGTAACCTTCAAACGGAACGCGCCATCCGATATAGAGCTGACAGGAACAGCGGACACCATCACATACGACCCGCTCGACTGGAAGGGGGTAAGAATGGCTGTGGAGAATTTGCGCTACGACTTCAAGGCAGTCACAGGCAGTGCCCATGCACCCGTTGTGGTGGGCACTATAGGAATGAGTAGTCTGGTCAAGAAGTATAAGCTGCAAGCCAAAGAGCTGCAGGGCAGATGGGAGCAGTATCTGATTTTTACGGACAAAGGCAAGCTCGTCATACTGGGTTCAGACAAACGTGGTACCATCTATGGCATCTATGAACTGTCAAGACAAATAGGAGTCTCGCCCTGGTACTGGATGGCTGATGCACCCATACGGAAACATGAGCAGATCTTTGCTAAGAGCGGCATCTATACGGATGGTGAACCCAAAGTGAAATACCGAGGAATATTCATCAACGACGAGTGGCCGTCGTTTGGAACGTGGTGTAAGAACCTGTTTGGAGGAATCAATTCAAAAGCGTATGCCCGCATCTTTGAACTCATGCTCCGTCTGAAAGCCAACTACTTCTGGCCGGCCATGTGGGACAG
Organism: uncultured Bacteroidales bacterium; assembly: GCA_902802265.1. GTDB lineage: Bacteria > Bacteroidota > Bacteroidia > Bacteroidales > Bacteroidaceae > Minthosoma. Next base: position 76,265 of record CADCLN010000007.1, read on the forward strand.
CCGTTTCAACGAAGATGACCCTCTTTCGCCTCAGTTGGCAGACGACATGGGCATCGTCATGGGTACCAGCCATCATGAGCCGATGATGCGTGCCCACAAGGAGTATGTATATCGTAAAGACAGTATAGGTGCGTGGGATTATGCG
>CADCLN010000008.1 GCA_902802265.1 uncultured Bacteroidales bacterium
AAGTTGAGCAAATTATAAATTCGCTGCAAAATTAGCAAAAATCTTCATGTCCGTCATCGTTTTTCTTCATCTTTTTTCAATCGCAGTCGCACAGTTCTCGCGTTGCAGTGGCATAGTTCTGCTACTTCAGTGGCATAGTTCTCTCGCTGCCGTGGGATAACTATGCCACTTGTCTGACACTGCATTGCTACCGCTGTGGGATAACTATGCCACGGCAACGGCCATGCAGTGCCACTGATTCAACACGGGGCATTTATCGTTTCTGAGGTGTACTGATTTAGGTTGACAGTTTTCATTAGCTAATTTTTTGAACAAAGTTACACCATTTGGCTTAGTCTGCTTATAATCTGCCGATTAAGTCAAAAAAAGTTACATTAAAGTTACATAAAAGCTACACTAAAGTTACACTAAAACGAAGCATATTGATGCTTTTTCGTGCAAAATTCCATTTTTTCCCCCAAAAAACATCTGAAACAATGGAAGAAAGACAACGGATTTCTTTTTCCCTTTCGTTAAATCCGTTTAATCGTTCCGCAGGAACTTGTTATATAAAAAACATATCGCTTTGCGATGATTGAACGGATTGAACGGATTTTTTGGACTACGAATTTGACGAATTTGACGAATTTGACGAACCCTCGAAACAGACGACATAAAAATCAAGCCGATGTTGCCCCTGCGGGGAGGCTTAGATTTTTGGGAGTATGTAAGAGGCTCGACGAAGTCAATTAAATCCGTTTAATCGTTCCGCAGGAACTTGTTATATAAAAAACATATCGCTTCGCGAAGATTAAACGGATGCGGATTCAAGCCACACAAAAAATTATTTTACTTTCTAAGGAATTTTATCCTTGCCATACTTTTTGCAAATGTACATAAAAGATTTTATTAGCACAAGGAAAAGAGGAAAAAATAAATAAAATTTGGTTTTTCGCTCACTTAGTCGTACCTTTGCAGCCAAACACTTAGGTCAGTTGACATGAAATTTCATTACGACGTTGTGGTGGTGGGTGCTGGTCATGCTGGATGTGAGGCGGCTGCGGCTGCGGCAAATCTGGGCGCAAAGACTTGCCTCATCACAATGGACATGAACAAGATTGCACAGATGTCGTGCAATCCTGCCGTTGGCGGCATTGCCAAGGGACAGATTGTTCGCGAGATTGATGCCCTGGGAGGACAGATGGGGCTGGTGACAGACCGCGCGTCTATCCAGTTCCGTATGTTGAACCGCTCGAAAGGGCCTGCCATGTGGAGTCCACGGGCACAGTGTGACCGCGAAAAATTCATCTGGACGTGGCGATCTGTGCTTGACCACACAGAAAACCTGCACATTTGGCAGGATCAAGTAAGAGATCTGATTTATGAACCTGTTTGCAATCAACAACAAGAACCACCAACAAGCAGCAATAATCTTGACAATGAAAAATCGGCTAAAAGTTTTACGGAAGCTGTGCGTGTGGCAGGAGTTCGCACCTACACCGACACCGTTTTTGAAGCTAACTGTGTGATTATCACGGCAGGAACGTTCTTGAACGGTCTGATGCACATTGGACGCACCAAACTGCAAGGTGGACGATGTGCCGAACCCGCCTCGCTGGAACTGACCGAAAGCATTACCAAGACAGGCATACGCACCGACCGCATGAAGACGGGTACACCTGTGCGCATAGACAAACGCAGCGTGGACTTCTCGTTGATGGAAGAACAACCTGGCGACGAAATCTGCGGAACGTTCAGCTATATGAACCAAGCCAGCGAACTGAAGCAACTGCCCTGCTGGATTACTTATACCAACGAAAAGGTGCACGAGGTGCTCCGCTCGGGCTTTGCCGACTCACCGCTATATAACGGGCAGATTCAGTCCATCGGCCCACGTTATTGCCCTTCGATTGAAACCAAACTGCACACGTTTCCCGACAAAGACCAGCACATGTTGTTCTTGGAACCAGAAGGTACGGACACAAACGAAATGTACCTGAATGGTTTTTCGTCTTCGCTCCCGATAGATGTGCAAATCGAAGCTCTCCGACAAATTCCAGCCTTCCGCAATCTGCAAGTTTATCGACCAGGTTATGCCATCGAGTATGACTTTTTCGACCCTACACAACTGACACATTCGTTGGAATCGAAAGTGGTCAGCCACTTGTTCTTTGCAGGACAGGTGAACGGTACGACGGGCTATGAAGAAGCCGCCGGACAAGGACTCATTGCAGGCATCAATGCAGCCATCAAATGCAACAGCAAACTGAACGGCGGAGACCCCTTCACGTTGTCACGCAACGAAGCCTATATCGGCGTGCTGATTGACGACCTCGTGACGAAGGGTGTGGACGAGCCATACCGTATGTTTACTTCGCGTGCCGAATATCGCATTTTGCTACGTCAAGACGATGCCGACATGCGACTGACAGAACGCAGCTACAAGCTGGGACTTGCCACAAAAGAGCGCTATGAACGGATGGTTGAAAAGCGAGAACGGATTGAAGCCGTGATGGATTTCTGCCAGAATTTCTCCTTGAAACCAGCGCTGATTAATGATGCACTGGAAGCATTGGGCACTACCCCACTGAGCCAAGGCATCAAGTTGACAGATCTGTTGGGACGTCCTCAGATTTCATTTAAGAACATCCTTCCGCACATCGTTCCGTTGCAAAAAGCCATTGAAAAAATCTGCCACGGAGCAGTGTGCGGCACAGACGAAATTGTAGAAGCTGCGGAAATCCGCATCAAATATTCCGGCTACATCACCCGCGAACAACAAGCTGCCGAGAAGATGCTACGGCTGGAAAACATCAAAATTGCTGGCAAATTTGACTACCCCAACCTGTCGCAAATTTCCATTGAAGCCCGCCAAAAATTGCAAGCCATTCAGCCTGTAACTTTGGCACAAGCTTCACGCATCCCTGGCGTTTCGCCCTCAGACATCAACATCATGTTGGTGCTGCTTGGCAGATGAGAGATAATTATAGTAGCTATAGTGCTTATAGTTTCTATAGTGCCTATAGTTTCTATAGTGCCTATAAAATAAAAAACAACAACTAAAACAATAACCCTTATGAACACACCTTATCTTATGGAGCACCTGCGCTCCATCCCCGACTTCCCCAAACCTGGCATCAACTTCCGCGACGTAACCACCCTGTTCAAGGACGCAAAGTGTCTTGAGATTATGGAGGAAGAACTTTATCAACTTTACAAAGACAAGGGCATCACCAAAGTGGTGGGTCTGGAAACCCGTGGCTACATTATGGGATCCATTTTAGCCCGTCGCCTGAATGCCGGTTTTGTCATGGCGCGCAAGCCAGGCAAACTGCCTGCAACAACCATCAAGGAATCTTACTCAAAAGAGTATGGCGTGGATTCTATCGAAATGCACCTGGATGCCATTTCGCCCGACGATGTTGTGCTCATCCACGACGACCTGCTGGCCACAGGAGGAACCATTAAGGCTGCATGGAACTTGGTGAAGAAACTGAACCCCAAGAAATGCTACATGAACTTCCTCATTGAGATTCGCGACGAAGGTTTGGCTGGACGAGAATTTATTGGCGACGGCATTGAAATCACAACACTCATCAAAGTGTAGCACTCCGTCCCGCACTTCTACGTTCCACACCGAAGCGTGAAAATCACCTCAAGCACTCCCTGCAACAAGTTTTGCTAACCCACACTATTTAGTATAGTTAGACCACAATTGTTTCACGTGGAACATTAAGCAACACTTTAATGGCCAAAAACGAAGAACGCATAACTCGGCTGAAGCGCATCGTCGCAGCGCTCCCCTCCTCGCCTGGATGTTATCAATATCTGGACAAGGAAGGGAAGATTATTTATGTGGGCAAAGCGAAGAACTTAAAGAACCGCGTGTCTTCTTATTTCCACAAGACCGTTGACAGAAGAAAGACAGAGGTGCTGGTGTCAAAGATTGAGGACATCAAATATATTGTAGTGCCCACAGACGAGGATGCACTTTTGTTGGAAAACAACCTCATCAAAAAGTACAAGCCTCGCTACAACATTCTGCTGAAAGATGGCAAAACTTATCCGTCAGTTTGCGTGACCAACGAGTACCTGCCGCGTGTTTTTAAGACCCGAAATATACAAAAAAAAGGTGGCACATACTATGGTCCATTTTCGCATCTTGGCACACTGAACAACATCTTGGAACTGATTAAAAAGATGTACAGCATTCGCCGTTGTAACAAACCCATGACACAGGAAGGCATAGAGAACGGCAAATACGAAACTTGTCTGGAGTATCACATCAAGAACTGTAAAGCTCCCTGCATAGCACACCAAACACGCGAAGAATACATGAAAGAAGTGGCTGAAGTAAAAGAAATACTTAGCGGAAACACACGTATTCTTTGCCAGAAAATGCTCGCAGAAATGGAAAAACTTTCAGAGGAAATGCGGTTTGAAGAAGCCATGGTCATCAAGCGGCGTTACGATTTAGCCCTGGAATATTGTGAAAAATCCGAAGTAATATCTCATGCTTATCACAACATAGACGTGTTCTCCATTGACGACGAAGAGAAGTCCTGTTTCATCAATTATCTACACGTCACCAACGGCTGCATCAACCAAGCTTTCACCTTTGAATACAGGAAACGCATTGACGAATCTGCTGAAGATATGCTGGCGCTTGGCATTGTGGAAATGCGTGATCGGTACAAAAGTACGTCGAAAGAGATTGTCATTCCATTCCCCATCGACCTTGAAATGGAGGGCATCACCTTCACCATACCAGAGCGCGGAGAGAAGAAACACCTCTTGGATTTGTCGAAAATGAATGTACGACAATACCGCATTGACAGCCTGAAACAAGCAGAAAAACTCAATCCAGAACAACGTAGCACGAATATTCTAAAAGAATTGCAGCGCAAACTGGATCTGCCCAAACTGCCCATACGTATCGAATGTTTCGATAACTCCAACATATCGGGCAGCGATGCTGTCGCTGGATGTGTGGTGTTCAAACAAACCAAACCAGCGCGTTCAGAATACCGGAAATTCAATATTAAAACGGTGGTTGGTCCCGATGATTACGCCTCTATGAAAGAAGTGGTCTATCGAAAATACCGTCGTGCCATAGACGAAGGCACCGAACTGCCAGACCTGATTATCTGCGACGGTGGCAAGGGACAGATGGAAGTGGTACGTGAGGTAATTCAAGACGAACTGCACATCGACATACCCATCGCAGGATTGGCAAAAGACAACCGACACCGCACCAACGAACTGCTATTTGGCTTTCCACAAAAAACGATTGGCGTTGAAATGGACTCTCCCTTATTCAAATTTCTTACCAGAATACAAGACGAAGTACACCGATTTGCCATCACATTTCACAGAGAAAAACGCAGCAAGAGTCAAACGACGAGCGAACTGGACAACATCAAAGGCATCGGACCATCTAGTAAAAAGCTACTGTTAAGAACGTTCAAGAGCATCAAACGCATCAAAGAAACCAGTATCGATGATTTGGCGAAGGTCGTTGGCACAGCAAAAGCCCAACTGATCGCCGATGCTTTTGCCATGACAACATAAAGGAAATAACCTTTTCAGCATACACATATTTATAATAATAGAAAAAGACATGAGAACTGTGATACAACGTGTAGCCCACGCCTCCGTAACCATCAACAACGAAGTGAAATCAAGCATCCAGCAAGGCTACTTGGTACTATTAGGTTGCTGCAACGAAGACACCGAAGATGACATACAATGGCTCAGCAAAAAGATTGTGGGCTTGCGCGTATTCGACGATGAAATGGGCGTCATGAACAAGTCTATCTTGGATGTCGGAGGCGATATTCTGGTTGTTTCCCAATTCACGCTTTGGGCATCCTACAAGAAAGGTAATCGCCCCAGTTATCTACGTGCAGGTAGCCACGAAATCACTATCCCACTCTATGAACGATTTGTCTCTGTACTCTCCGAACATCTGGGAAAACCCGTGCAAACTGGGGAATTTGGTGCAGAAATGAAGGTGGAATTGCTCAATGACGGTCCCGTGACCATTTGCATGGACACAAAGAACAAAGAATAACTTAATAACATATTGATAATTAAACAAAAACAAAGAATTATGGAAGTTAGTAAGTATGAACAGGCACTCCGCCAGTACAATTGCGACCTTAACGACGAAGCCGTAGCTCGTCAGGTCAGCACAATGCTTCAGGAGCATTTGGAAGAGAACAACACAAAGGAAGTAAAGAAATTTCTCTTTAACTCCGTAGAACTCACAACATTAAAGACTACAGACAGCGAAGACAGCGTTCTTCGATTTGTGGAAAACGTCAATCGTTTCGACCGCGAATATCCCGAAATGGGCAATGTCGCCACGGTCTGTGTCTATCCTAACTTTGCAAAGATTTGCTACGAATGTCTTGAAAACGATGACGTTGAAATCGCTTGTGTCAGCGGTAGTTTCCCTTCAAGCCAAACATTCTTAGAGGTAAAAATTGCAGAAACAGCATTGGCAATCAAGGATGGAGCCACCGAGATCGACATCGTTATGCCTGTAGGAAAGTTCCTTGCTGAAGATTACGAAGGCGTAAGCGACGACATTGCTGAACTGAAAGCCATCTGTGGTGATAAGAGCATGAAAGTAATCCTGGAAACAGGGTGTCTGAAGACTGCCAGCAACATCAAAAAGGCCAGCATTTTGGCGATGTACGCCGGTGCAGACTACATCAAGACCTCTACAGGAAAACTGGAACCAGCAGCAACACCGGAAGCAGCCTTTGTCATGTGTCAAGCCATTAAGGAATACTACGAAAAGACTGGCATTCAGATTGGTTTCAAGCCTGCAGGCGGCATGAAAACTGTGAAAGACGCCCTCACCTACTACACTATCGTCAAAGAAGTATTGGGCGAAAAATGGCTTACCAACAAGTGGTTGCGACTCGGCACCAGTTCATTGGCAAACAAACTGCTGAGCGACATTTTCGACAAAGAAATCAAATTCTTCTAAACGGTTCTATCAACAACAAAATCGACGTATCTCAACAGGGCTTGCTTGACCTCAGAATCAGAAAAAGAGTCAAGCAAGCTCTTTGCTTTGTCAGCATATTCGTGCATCTTTTGATAAGCATAATCTATGCCACCATGAGCCACGGCAAACGACACTAAGGCTGCAATTTCCGCGTCATTCGCTTCTAAATTTTTAACGGCATGAGCAATGCGCAACATCTCTTCATTGCCCGTTGACTTCAAGGCATAAATCACGGGCAACGTCAGCTTGCCCTCCTGCATATCATTGCCCGTAGGTTTTCCGATGCTGCGGCTATCAGAATAATCAAAGATATCATCCTTTATTTGGAAGCAAATACCCACGATTTCACCAAAGTTTTTCAAGGTTTCTATCGCCATTTCATCGGAAGAAACAGACAATGCACCAGCCTGCGCACAGGCACTAAACAACACCGCAGTCTTCTCCCTGATAATGCGGAAATACACAGCTTCGCTAATTTCCTGATTATGGACAGACTTCAACTGCAACAATTCACCGCTTGCCAACTTCTGCGACGTCTGTGCCACAACGCCCATCAATCGCGAACTATTCACCTTCGACACGTTTTGCAAAGAAAGTGCCAGGATAAAATCTCCCACAAGCACAGCAACTTTATTGTCATACAGCTTGTTAATCGACGGTTTGCCACGTCGTTCTCCGCTCTCATCCACCACGTCATCATGTATCAGCGTAGCCGTATGCAGCAATTCCAGAGCCACCGCCGTTGTCAACGTTTTTTCATTCACCGTTCCCAACAGTTTCGCTGAAAGCAGAGTCAAGATTGGACGCATCATCTTTCCCATACGGCTCGAAACCACCTTCAACACCTCTTGAAGGAGGGTATTATCCGACTGCATACACAAGTCAAAAACCTTGCGATACTCAACCATTTCTGCTTCAATGGGCTTTCTAATTAACTGCAATGCATCCATAATCTACTAAATTTGTTGCAAAGTTAAGGATTATTTGCGATTTACGATTTACGATTTGTGAATTTTCCGTATCTTTACGCACAAAATCAGACAAAACACATGAAAAAACTCTTTCTGCTTGACGCTTACGCACTCATCTACCGTGCTTATTACGGCTTCATCAACCGCCCCTTGATTAACAGCAAGGGCAACAACACTTCTGCCATTTTTGGTTTTGTCAAAACACTGGAAGAAGTCTTGACAAAAGAAAATCCCGATTACATCGGCGTTGCATTCGATGTTCATGGACCCACCTTTCGCCACGAAGCCTTCCCCGAATACAAGGCACAGCGCGAAGAAACCCCCGATGGAATCAAGTTTGGCGTACCTGTCATCAAAGACATTCTAAAGGCATACAACATCCCCATCATGGAAGCTCCAGGCTTCGAAGCAGACGATATCATCGGTACTTTGGCAACACAAGGACACGATTTCAAGGATATTGACATCTACATGATGACCCCCGACAAAGACTACGGTCAATTGGTTCATGGCAATGTCAAGATGTACAAACCACGGCACGATGGTGGCTACGACATTCTCAACGAGCAAGACATTATTAATAAATATGGTCTTGAACGCACCGAACAGGTCATCGACCTGCTGGGACTCATGGGCGACTCGTCCGACAACTTCCCTGGTTGTCCAGGCGTAGGCGAAAAGACAGCTGTGAAACTCATCAAAGAATTTGGCAGCGTGGAAAACCTGCTGACACATACCGACCAACTGAAAGGCGCCATCAAGACCAAAGTAGAAACACACATTGACGACATCAAGATGAGCCTCTTCCTTGCCACCATCAAAACAGACATCCCTGGGCTCACATTGAATCTGGAAGAACTACAACGGCAAGCACCCAACCAAGAGGCACTGCAAAAAATCTTTGAGGAACACGAACTGCGTTCACTCATCAAACGGAAAGAAAACACTACACCTGTTTCCCCTACCCCGCCCCCTCAAAATACAACTGGCAAAAAGTCCAAAGTGCCCACAGGACAACTCGACATGTTTTCCACAGCAGAAAACACCCCTTCTCAAGCCGTCGAGAGGGATTTATTTGCCGACATCCGTCCAGAAAATCAAAAAGAATCGATTCTCAGCGACTTTAGAACGGTAGGTGTAACCTATCAACTCGTTGATTCTTTTGATGAAATGGATAAATTGGCCGCAAAAATCTTGACATCGAAAGAATTTGCTTTAGACACGGAAACTGCTTCGTGGGACAAAAATGACAAAAACGTCGATGCCATGAAGGCAGAACTCGTGGGTTTGAGCTTTGCAATGACCGAAAACGAAGCCTACTACGTGCCTGTGCCAGCAGAAAGAGAACAAGCCTTAATGGTTGTTAATAAATTTAAAGAAGTTTATAACAACGAAGATTCGCTAAAAATTGGTCACAACATCAAGTACGACATGACGGTGCTGAAACAATACGGCATCGATGTGAAAGGAAAACTTTTCGACACCATGATTGCCGACTACGTACTCATGCCAGAACGACCACACAAGATGGACACCGTGGCTGAACAATACCTGAAGTACCGCACCATTCACTACGACGAAGTGGTCGGCACAGGCCGGCAGCAAAAGACCATGCGCGACATCGCCCCCGCCGACATTGTGAACTACGCAGCCGAAGATGCTGATGTAACCCTCAAGCTGAAGCACATTCTGGAAAAAGAACTCGCCGCACGTGGGCTGACCCAGCTCTTCGAGGAAATAGAAATGCCCCTTGTCCGCGTCCTCATGCACATGGAAATGAACGGTGCCCGCATCGACACCAACGCCCTGAAGGAGACTTCTACCCTCTTCACCCAACGAATGTTGGAAATCGAAAGCAACATACGCGAAGTGGCAGGTCAAAGCCTCAACATCTCCTCCCCCAAACAGATTGGCGAACTGCTCTTCGACAAACTCAAACTGATGGAACGTCCGCGCAAGACAAAAACAGGCCAATACGTCACCGACGAAGCCACCCTGCAAGCCCTCAAAGGCAAGCACAAAGTGGTGGAGCAAATCCTTGATTACCGAGGCTACAAAAAGCTGCTCAGCACCTACATCGATGCCCTGCCCCAACTGGTCAACCAGCGCACAGGACACATCCACACATCCTACAATCAAGCCGTTACCAGCACAGGGCGACTCTCCTCCAGCAACCCCAACCTGCAGAACATACCCGTGCGCGACGACAACGGAAAAGAAGTGCGCAAAGCCTTCATCCCCGACGAAGGCGAACTCTTTTTCTCTGCCGACTACAGCCAGATAGAACTGCGACTGATGGCCCACCTCAGCGGCGACAAAAACATGGTAGAAGACTTCAATTCTGGTCACGACATCCACCGCGCCACCGCCGCAAAAATCTTCAAATGCCCCATCGACCAGGTCACACCCGAAATGCGCCGCAAAGCCAAGACCGCCAACTTCGGCATCATCTACGGCATCTCTGCCTTCGGACTGGCAGAGCGCATGGACGTCAGCCGAACCGAAGCTAAAGATTTGATTGACGAATACTTCGCTACCTATCCAGGCGTAAAAACCTATATGGAAGCCAGCATCGAGAAAGCCCGCCGCCTTGGCTACACCGAAACCCTCTATGGCCGCCAATGCCAAGTGCCAGGCATCAACGAACACAATGCCGTCGTCCGTGGCTATGCCGAGCGCAATGCCATCAACGCCCCCATTCAAGGTACAGCCGCCGACATCATCAAACTGGCCATGATCCGCATCGACCAGCGCATCCTGCAAGAAGGGCTCCGCAGCAAGATGATTCTGCAAGTGCACGACGAACTGAACTTCAGCGTGCCACCCGAAGAAAAAGAAGTCCTGCAAAACATCGTCATTACTGAAATGCAAAACGTTGCACAACTCTCCGTACCCCTCGTCGCCGACTGCGGCTGGGGCAATAACTGGTTAGAAGCTCATTAAATAAATATGGAAACCCTCGTTTTAGCAAGCAACAACGCACACAAACTGGAAGAAATTCGTGCTATTCTCGGAGATAAATTCGAGATAAAATCCCTCCGCGACATCGGCTGCACCGCCGACATACCCGAAACAGGCTGCAGCTTTCAGGAAAACGCCCTGCAAAAGGCACAATACGTAAAAGAACACTACGGCTACGACTGCTTTGCCGATGACTCAGGCTTAGAGGTAGAAGCACTCTCCTGGGAACCAGGCATCTACTCCGCACGCTATGCCCAAATCAACGGACGCAAAGTAACGCCCCAGAACAAAGATAACGTCAACATGGATGTGCTTCTGGAAAAGCTCGAAGCACAACAGTCAGAAATGGGCGAAAAAGCAGGCGCACGCATCCTCTCCCCTGCCCGATTCCGTACCGCCATCGCCCTACTCTACCACGGCTCCGTCCACTACTTCGACGGCATTGTCCCTGGTGTCATTATCAATGAAAAACGCGGCACCGAAGGCTTCGGCTACGACCCCATCTTCATCCCCGACGGCTACACCCAGACCTTTGCTCAACTGGGCAGCGACGTGAAAAACGGCATCAGCCACCGCGCACGCGCCGTAGCTAAATTAGCAGAATTCCTGACAGCTAACTAAACGGGGATGATTTAACCAACGGATTGCCGTCTATTAAACGAAAGAGAAACAGAAATCCGTTCAATACGTTCAATCTTCGCGAAGCGATATGTTTTTTATATAACAAGTTCCTGCGGAACGATTAAACGGATTAAACGAAAGAGAAAAAGAAATCTGTTCAATCCGATCAATCTTCGCGAAGCGATATGTTTCTTATATAACAAGTTCCTGCGGAACGATTAAACGGATTAAACGAAAGGGAAACGGAAATCCGTTCAATCCGATCAATCTTCGCGAAGCGATATGTGTTTTATATAACAAGTTCCTGCGGAACGATTAAACGGATTAAACGGATTAAAATTGACTTCGTCAAATTCGTCAAATTCGTCAAATTCGTAGTCCCAAAAATCCGTTTAATCCGTTGTCCTTAAAGATAATACGTAATTGAAGAAATCTGTGTAATCTGTGTTTACAGTTCTGCGTCCGAACATTCAAACGTCTTTCCCTGACGGATATCGCCCGTTTGCAATCCCAGTTTGAACCACTTCATGCGCTGCTTCGACGTGCCATGATTAAACGACTCAGGCACAGCATAGCCACGAGCCTTCTTCTGCAAATAGTCATCGCCGATGACCTGCGCACACTGGATAGCCTCCTCAATGTCGCCATCCTCCAGCGAACCAAACATCTTGTTGTCGTGGTGAGCCCATACGCCAGCATAAAAGTCAGCCAACAGCTCCAACCTAACCGACAGCTTGTTCGCCTCGGCTTGGCTCATCTTCGCCATCTGCTGGTGCACCTTCTGCAACGTACCCGTCAGATACTCCACATGGTGCCCCACCTCATGCGCAATCACGTAAGCATAGGCAAAATCGCCATCAGCACCCAACTGGCTCTTCATCGAAGTGAAGAACGAAAGGTCAATGTAAAGCTTCTGGTCTCCAGAACAATAGAACGGACCCATCTCCGATGCACCCTGACCGCAAGCCGTCTGTACGCCATCGGTGTAGAGCACCATCGTTGGCACCTCATAAGTAGAACCGTTCTCCTTGAAAATCTTTGTCCACACATCCTCCGTACCAGCCAGAATCTGTGTGGAAAACTTTGCCAGTTCCTGCTCTTCCGGCGTGAGCTCGCGTTGCTCGCTGGTCACCTCCGTGTTAGTACCCGTCAGCGAACCTAGTCCGCCATTCTCGGCAACCTGCTCCATGACAGCCGTCAGCGGGTTACCACCCGAAATCCAAGCCATCAGAGCCACAATGATAATACCGCCGATACCCAGACCGGCCTTCTTGCCGCCGCTCATACCACGGCGGTCTTCCACGTTTGAACTCGTGCGTCGTCCATCTAATTTCATAATATCAAAATTTTTAAAGGATTACGCCGCAAAGGTATTAAAAAAAATTGATATCTCTGCAAGAAACCGACAAAACTTTACACTCCATTCAATAAAACTTAACACTTATAACGACGAAACACAGCACTTGTCATTTCAAAACACGGCACTTGTCAAATCAAAACTTAACTCCTGTTAAATATCGACCGATTGAATAATATTTCGTTCAAATAACGACAAATTCGCTTCAATCATTTCCAAAGCCATAGCTAAAAGCAAAAAAATCAGCCAAATATTTTGCAGAAAAGCAGAATTTCCGTACATTTGCCGCGTCAAATCAGGCAACTATGCCCGCCGACGGGCGGACATTTACTGAGGCGACACATAAAATAGGCGTTTATCACGCTTGTTCAATGACTCTTTGAAACTTCGCAACTTTCATGATACTGTCACTGAGCAATGCAACGATAAGATGCTACTTTTGATGATAATTCTATGCACCAAGTGTGCCCTTTCGTGTTGGTTATATGCCCGTATTGTGGCATTTCACCAACAGAATTGGTATCAATAGGTGCCATAACATATCATCAGAATGTGGGTCATTCGTTGCTCGTTCAACAGTATCGGGTATGCGAAGACCTCAAAGAGTGGGACGAGTAAAGTTGTTCCCACATTTTTTATATCCCCACATATTATAAATGTTCATTGAGCAAACGTCACTAAGGACAAACCCTTTTTATGTTCAAACGGAACAAACAAACAACATTTATAATTAACTCTATTTTTTAACCTTCTTAATTTTTAGTTCTTATGAAACGAAAATTACTTTTGGCGGCAACTTCATTGATGTTTGCCGTAGTTGGTGGAGGAGGAAGTGCCTCTGCTTACAATGTGAGTGACTTAGTATCTGCAGGATGGACTAAAGCAACATCGCTTGACGATGCTTCTAACAACTACTACGTGTTTGTTGATGCAGGAGCGCAGGCTACAGCCATGTTCCGCAACAATGATTCAGATGCACGTCCTTTCTACAACACTATCGTTGACCCTCTTACCGACCTTCAAGAAGTATGGGTTATTGAGCCTAATGGTAGCTATTTTACCATTAAGGGTAATGAGGAGTCATTCTTTTTCAATAGTGGCAATGCTGGATGGAACGACTATGTAGGTCACAACAACGACAATGGTAATTATACTTTTACGCTCAGCAACGAAAAGTATAGCATTAAGTCTGTGACAACTAATCAATGGGTAGGTCCATGGAACAACGATGGTGCTGTTTCGACAAATTTGCCAGAAAACGTGGCAGCTAACAAATCCGAAGGACAAGCTCCAGGCTTTTATCTCTATGCAATGTCGCGCAGTGCATTCTCTGAAGCACTTGCGGCAGCCCGTCTCAGCACTCTTAGTACGGCGACGAAAGAATCTCCTGTTGATGTTTCTTCCTACATTGTAAATGCCGACTTCACTTCAAAGAACGCTCAAGGCTGGACACGTACAGGCTCTGCGGGCAACCAGCAGTGGAGCAACCAGACGATGGAGTCGTGGCATAACAACAATGTCAGCGTTTCTCAAAAAGTGGTGGGTCTGCCAGAAGGACTCTACAAGGTTTCGGCAGACATCATTGCTGGTCCAGACATAGATCAAACAGCCTACGTCTTTGGCAATAACGGAGCGGTAGAGAAAATAGCAATTGCAACAGCTAATGCAACTGAAGGCAACTATGCTACGATGAGCACTGAGGTGTCAGGAAAAACACTTACCACCGACTTCATCAATGTCAGCAGTGGAGAATTGACCATCGGTTTCAAAGATCCTGCAACAGGTTCTGGATGGGTAGTAGTCGATAATTTCAAACTGAAATACTATGGCTTTGACCTTGATGAATTGAAGTCTGCCTACACCGAAGCACTTGTTGCAGCTCAGGATATAGATCAAGATGCACCTATGCTTAATACGGCTCTCGCCGCTTTACAGGATGCTCTAACCAACTATTCTACTTGCGAGGAAACAAAAGACGCTCTCACAACCGCCGCTAATGCCCTCAGTTCAGCCGTAGCAGCTGTCAACACTTCTATAGAGGCTTATGCCAAGGCAAAGACAGCCATTGACGCTGCTAATGCCCTGAAAGATGCTCACAACTTCGCAAGTGCCTCTGCCATCAGCACATTTGAAGGAGCTATTACCACTATCTCTAATGCTTATGATGCAAGAACTCTTTCTAATGCCGATGCTTCTGCCGCAGGGACTACTCTTGGTGTAGCAGTCACGGGGTATCGAGCCAATCCTAACGGAGCAGCTGTTAATTATCTCGAAAGTGGTTTCGGTTTGACAGACTTTAACGAAGCTCTGTATATTAATACTTGGTCGGTTGAAGGTAATAACGATGGATCGGGCTTCTCCGTTCCATTCTATGAATATTGGACAGGTGATGCCAATTCTTTGGCAGAGCAGACTTGGACAGGAACACTCACTAATCTTCCCAATGGTCTCTACAGCGTTTCTGCTTTAGTACGTGTACGTGCAAAGAATGAAACAGCAGCTACCGATGCTACAGGTATCACTATGGACGTAAATGGTGGCGGCGAAGGTGTCTACGCCGCAAAAGATGTTACTGAAGGCGATCAGATTGGCACAAGTCAATTCCAGATTGCTACATATACAGCTCAGAACTTGGTTAAGAACGGCACACTGACAGTTAACTTCAATGTACTTGACGGAAACAATGTAAGCTGGCTCAGTTTCAAGAATGTGAAGTACACAAAGGTTCGTGACTTGACTCCAGAGGAAGCATTTATTGCAGCTACTGCTGAAGATTACGCCGCCTTGAACGCTGCTATCGAGGCTCACACTCTCGGTTTCGAAGCTGGCGAATATGCTCCTTATAATAATGTGGAAGCTGCTAAAGCTGTTGCTGCTGCCCAAGCTATCGATCAAGATGCTGAGAACGCTCAGGAAGATGTGCAGGCTGCTACTGCTGCTATCACAGGAGCCACCTGGTCTGCTGCTAACGTGGCTGAAGTGAATGCTATTTACGATGGTACGTTTGCAACTGCTGGTAACGATGGCGCTCCTAAGGGTTGGGCTACTACTCACACTGCTGGTTTAGGTAGTGCTTTACACGCTCGTGCTTTCGTGCTGACAAGCGGTATGGGCAACTATGATAACCTTGAGGCATTCGGTCAGGGTGATACCCGTTCTGCATTCTATGTCCGCTTTGACGGAACAAACAGTGCTCAGGGTACGTGGTACAACTATGGTGGTACCGATGGTTACACAATGCCTCTGAAGGCTAACACTGTTTACCGCATTACAATGCAGGCTGGTGCATGGGGCGATTATGCAAATAAGAAGCTTTCCGTTTCCGTTAAAGACGCTAAGGGCACAAGCGTGCTTTCTGAAAACATCACTACCACTAAGAGGACAAGTAGCGGAGAGGGTGTGAACGACGGTTCCTTTATCTTCACCACCAACGAAGCAGGTAACTACACCTTCTCATTGTGGAATGGAAATGGCTCAAACAACTACGCAGCTATTGTTTCTAACATTGTTCTCGTCAAGGCTACTGCTGCTGACCTCAAGGACGCTCTGCTTGCTGAGATTACTACAGCTAACGAAGTCAATGTTATAGCCAACGTGGGTACTGCTGCATTCCAGAAGCCTGCTGCTGCTGCAACCGCTCTGACTACCGCAATCGGTGATGCACAGGCTGTTTACGACAATGCTGACGCTACTGTCGAGCAGGTTCTTGCTGCTACAGAGAACGTACCTGCTGCTGTTGAAGCCTACAACAATGCTGAACTGAATGCTCCTGATGCTGACAAGGTTTATAATATTACCAATGTGTCTTCAGGTTACAAACACGCAAACAAAGCCCTTACATTCAAATCTGCTTCTAATGCAGACTTGACTGCTAACACAACTTCCATGGGCTGGACAGAAGATCCTGGTTCAATGTACCCACAAGGCGTAAAGTTCACAGCTGTTGCAGGTAAGAAGAATGTATATACTTTGAGCTATACTCGTGCTGATGGTGAAACAATCTATATCTCTACAGGTAAAACTTCTGGTCTTGGCAATGCAACAACTCAAATCCGTCCGACAACAGATGCTACCAAAGCATTGGAGGTTCGTGTAGAGGCTGCTGGTACTGAAGATGTATGGTATCTTTGGAACACAGAAGCAGGCAAGCGTCTGGGCGCTAATGGTTCTAATGACCAGGGTCTGTTCACTGGTGAGGCTAACGGTTACAATTTTTATGACATGAAACTTGCAGAAGCCGTAAACAACGAAGTGTCTCTCTCTATTAAAGCCGCAAATAAATATGGTACACTGATTCTGCCATTTGCAGCAACTGTTCCAACAGGTGTAACTGCTTATAGCGTAAGTGAAGTATCTGGTTCTGCTCTGACTTTGGTTGAAGCTGAAAGCTTTGCTGCCAATACTCCGTACATTGTTTATGCTGAAACTGGTGCAACTGCAGACCTTGCAGGTCTTGGTTCTGCTTATACAGACGGTACTTACACAGCAGGCCTCCTCACAGGTGTTTACGCTAATACTTCTGCTCCTGTAGGCTCTTACGTTCTTCAGAATATTAGTGATAAGGTTGCATTCTATCAAGTAGAAACAGGCGAGCAGCCAACCGTTGGTGCTAACCGTGCATATCTCACTTATGAAGCTCCTGCTGGTGATGCCAAGTCTCGTGCATTCTTCTTCGAAGGTGACGATGCTACTGCTATCGCTACTATCTCTGCATTGACTTCTGGTGAAGTGGAAGCTATCTACACCATCGGTGGTGCAAGAGTGAACTCACTGCAGAAGGGTATTAATATCGTGAAGATGCAGAATGGTGAAACCAAGAAGGTTATCGTGAAATAAATATGTTTAACTACAAAAACAAGTAAGATTATGAAAAAGATATATCAGAAACCGGAACTCTTTATTGAGAAGATTACACTGAGCAAAACGTTTTTGAATCCGCTTTCTCTTGATCCGAATCAGAAAGCCCAAAAGAATGGCGAGGTTCTCACCAAGGGTCGTGGTTACAACAACGACTACGAGGAGGAACCCAGCTTCGGCGACCTCTGGTAAAGAGCATGTTCCCACTCGTCCATCCTCACGCCCAGCGTGGGGTGGGGATGGACGAACACATCATAACGCCTGTATGGTGTTCGTGCAGGCGTTTATCCCTTACTTGCATTTCTCGTAGTTTTCGTTTTATGCAAGTAAATTGAGTTAATCAGGGCACACACAAATGCGCTGCGAAGCACAGGTGCCCACATAAAGTTAAATTAGAATAAAGATTTTCAGCCCCTCCGCAGTGATGCGTGGGGGCTGTGTTTTTGTACTCACTTAATCGTGCCGTTGGCTAACGCCCAAGGTACTTGCGCTCGACAAAATCAAAGAAAAAATGCTTTTCTCTTTGTTTTTGTACTCACTTAATCGTACCGTTGGCTGACGCCCAAGGTACTTGCGCTCGACAAAATCAAAGAAAAAATGCTTTTCTCTTTGCTTTTGTACTCACTTAATCGTGCCGTTGGCTAACGCCCAAGGTACTTCCGCTCGACAAAATCAAAGAAAAAAATGCTTTTCTCTTTGCTTTTGTACTCACTTAATCGTACCTTTGCACGCAAAATATTTAGATTATGGCATTAAAAGCAGGTATTGTGGGGCTGCCGAATGTGGGCAAATCCACTCTTTTCAATTGTTTGTCGAGTGCAAAGGCACAGGCGGCAAACTTTCCGTTTTGTACAATCGACGCACAGATGGGACAGGTGAGTGTGCCCGACGAGCGACTGACGAAGCTGGCCGAACTGGTGCACCCAGGACGTATCGTACCGGCTGTGTGCGACATCGTGGATATCGCCGGACTGGTGAAGGGCGCAAGCAAGGGTGAGGGACTGGGCAACCAGTTTCTGGGTAACATCCGCGAGTGCGACGCCATCATCCACGTGCTGCGCTGCTTCGACAACGGCAACATCGTGCATGTGGATGGTTCCGTAGATCCCGTGCGCGACAAGGAGATTATTGACACAGAGCTGCAGTTGAAGGACCTTGAAACCGTGGAAGCTCGACTGAAGAAGACCGAGAAGGTTGCACTCGTGGGTCACGACAAGGATGCAAAGGTGGAGTACGACCTTTTGCTCCGCTACAAAGACGCATTGCTGGCCGGCAAAAGTGCACGCACCGTGGAACTGGAAAACGACGAGGAAGTGGCTGCAGCGAAGAATATGTTTCTGCTGACCACGAAGCCAGTGCTCTACGTCTGCAACGTGGATGACCAGAGCGCGGTGAACGGCAATGCCTATGTGGATGCCGTGCGCGGAGCCATCAAGGACGAGAATGCGGAACTGATGATTATCTCGGCTCAGACAGA
The DNA here is from genome assembly GCA_902802265.1 of uncultured Bacteroidales bacterium. Classification (GTDB taxonomy): domain Bacteria; phylum Bacteroidota; class Bacteroidia; order Bacteroidales; family Bacteroidaceae; genus Minthosoma. The sequence continues at coordinate 19,245 of CADCLN010000008.1, forward strand.
GGCAGACATTGCTGAACTGGAGAGCTACGAGGAGAAGCAGATGTTCCTGGAGGACATGGGCTTGGAGGAAAGCGGTTGCAACCGTCTTATCAAAGCCATCTATTCACTGCTCAACCTGCAGACCTTCATCACTGCTGGCGAAATGGAGGTGAAAGCCTGGACGTTCCGCAAGGGATGGAAGGCTCCGCAATGTGCCGGTGTCATCCATACGGACTTCGAGAAAGGCTTTATCCGTGCAGAAGTCATCAAGTACGAAGACTACATCAAGTATGGCTCCGAAGCCGCTGTGCGCGAAGCCGGCAAACTGGGTGTAGAGGGTAAAGACTATGTGGTGCAGGACGGCGACATCATGCACTTCAGGTTTAATGTTTAAGGTTATGCGCAATGTCGTAATAACGTAAATTCGTAAATCATGCTACTATTCATCGATTGGCAACCCAGCCTTGAGCTGTTCAGCATCGGGTCGTTCTCGGTGCGGTGGTACTCCATGATGTGGGTCATCGGACTGCTCTGTGCCTATTTCATTGTGCAGAGACTTTACCGCCAGCAGCAGATTCCTGACGAGAAGTTCGAGCCACTGTTCATCTACTGCTTCCTCGGCGTACTCATCGGTGCGCGACTAGGACATTGCATCTTCTACGAACCCGACTACTACCTGACGAGCAAGATTGGTTTTATGGAAATGTTCCTGCCCATGCACTACACAGACGGGGGCTGGAAATTCACAGGCTACGAGGGGCTTGCCAGTCATGGCGGCACCATCGGCCTCTTCATTGGCATGTGGTTCTATGCCCGCAAGCATGGGGTAGGGCTGTGGACGGTCATCGACAACGTAGCGATTGCTACGCCGCTGACGTGCTGCTTCATCCGCCTTGGCAACCTGATGAACTCTGAAATCATCGGCAAGGTGACGGATGTGCCGTGGGCTTTTATTTTCCACACTCGCGAAGCGTTGGTTGACGGCGTGCTGACTCCGCGCCATCCAGCCCAGCTTTATGAGGCGATTGCTTACCTGATCATTTTCTTTGGAGGATTGTGGATTTATCACAAAGACACTGCAAAATCTCAAAACCACACTTCCCTTGTTGGCACCAGTTTCTACTTTGGCTACTGCGTCTTCACCATCTTCTTCTTCCGCTTCTTTGTGGAGTTCCTGAAGAAAGAGCAAGTAGCCTTTGAGCAGGACATGCCGCTCGACATGGGTCAGTTGCTCAGCATTCCCTTCGTCCTCATCGCTGGCTATGCCATGTGGAAAGGGTGGGGGAAAAGAGCATTTGAAAAATCATAAGGTTTTTTATGGATATTGAATTATCACAGGTAAAGAATAAGATAACTGTCATCAGAGAAAAACTCATCATTGCAGATGCAGATGTAGCTGTACTCTATGGAGTGGAAACCAAACGGGTAAACGAAGCTGTCAGAAATAACCCTGATAAGTTTCCAGAAGATTATATGTTTGAGATTTCTTCTGATGAATTATTATATTTGCGGTCGAAAATTTCGTCCACAAAAGTTTCCACCAAAAGCAGAACTGCTACAAAGGTGTTTACAGAAAAAGGACTGTATATGCTGGCAACAATATTGAAAAGCAAAAACGCCACAAGTGTTACATTTGCTATTATTGAAACATTTGCCAAAGTACGGGAACTGAAAAGAGAACTTGTGGATTTACACAAAGAAACAGATAAAAAGAAACAAGCCGACAAAATGCAACGTTTTGGTGAAGTGCTTACAGACATCGTTATGCCAGACCTGGAAACTACCGAAACAGAATCAACGCTTGAATTAAACTTCTTAATAGGAAAAATAAAACATACGGTGAAAAGAGTCAAGAAAAATACAAGTAACCCCTGAACAGTAGAATCATTTATATACAACAAAACACAATGAAACGATTTCAACACGTATCCGACCTGGGCGACCTGCGCACAGCACTCGCCGAAGCATTCGAAATTAAGCAAGACCGTTACAAATATCAGGAGCTGGGACGGAACAAGACCGCCATGCTCATCTTTTTCAACAATTCGCTGCGCACACGTCTCAGCACACAGAAGGCCGCTCTCAACCTGGGCATGAACGTGATTGTGCTCGACGTGAACCAAGGTGCCTGGAAACTGGAAACAGAGCGCGGCGTGGTAATGGAAAGCGACAAGAGCGAACACCTCTTGGAAGCCATCCCCGTGATGGGCAGCTACTGCGACCTCATCGGCGTGCGCTCGTTTGCCCGCTTTGAAAGCCGCAAGGACGACTACGAAGAGAAAATCATGCAGCAGTTCATCCAGTACAGCGGTCGCCCCGTATTCTTCATGGAGAGTGCCACCGTGCATCCGCTGCAAGCCTTTGCCGACCTCATCACCATTGAGGAGTACAAGAACAAGACCCTCGTAGAGCCCAATCCGCTCTTCGGCGGTGAAGCTGTTCGGCGCACATTGAACAAGCGTCCGAAGGTTGTTCTCAGCTGGGCACCACACCCCAAAGCCCTTCCGCAGGCTGTGCCCAATTCGTTTGCCCAGTGGATGCTCGCTGCAGCCAATCCACAGACAGGCATCGAGGGCGGCATGGACTTTGTCATCACACACCCCAAGGGCTACGAACTGGATCCTCTGTTCGTCGAGGGTGCGACTGTGGAATATGACCAGATGAAAGCCTTCGAGGGTGCCGACTTCATCTATGCCAAGAACTGGTCGTGCCCAGGCGTGACGCAGCCCGAGAACTATGGAAAAGTGCTGGGCGACTATCACGACTATCTGGATTGGACAGTGGGCGAGCGACAGATGGCTGTAACGAACCATGCTTTCTTCATGCACTGCCTGCCTGTGCGCCGCAACATGATTGTCACCGACGATGTCATCGAAGCCCCCACCAGCATTGTCATCCCCGAAGCAGCCAACCGCGAAATCAGCGCCACAGTGGTGCTGAAGCGGATGCTGGAAGCACTCTAATATTGGCACCACAACAAAGAATTGCTTGCCAATATGAAATAAAATGGTTTGAAATCAGTTTATTTGAAATAAAATAGTTACATTTGCGGCGCAAAAACCATTGAGACAGCAAATGAAAATACCTTTTGTTTACGGAAGACGTGCTGAAGCAGAAGAGTTTACAGGACGAAAAGCAGACATTGCAAGATTAAAAATGAATCTTGCAGGCGGTATCAACACGACGATTGTTTCCCCACGACGATGGGGAAAAACATCGTTGGTTCACCGTGTATTGGAAGAAATTGTCAGAGAGAACAACAAAGAATACATGACTTGTCATGTGGATATGTTCGGCTGTCATGACGAAGAACAATTTTACAATGCTTACCTGAACGCCATCTTAAAATCTTCTGCCACACGACTGGACGACATTGCCCGCATTATCAAGAAATACGTAGGAAGCTTAGGTCCAAAGATAACGTTAGGCGATGCTGGAGCTATGACAGAATTTAGCTTAGGCATCGATTTCAAGGACAACAAGTATTCTGTGGATGAAATTCTTGACCTGCCTGAACAAATTGCCAAAGAACGAGGCAAAAAGTTTATCGTGTGCATAGATGAATTCCAGAACATAGAAAACTTTTCTTCCCCTCAACAATTTCAAGCCAAACTCCGTTCCCATTGGCAACTGCACCAACACGTGTGCTATTGCCTATATGGCAGCAAACGGCACATGCTGCTCAATATGTTCGGCAATTACGAAATGCCATTTTACAAATTTGGCGACCTGATGGTACTTGAGAAAATACCCAGCAACGAATGGGCTACATTCATTGCCAAGCGTTTCTGCGATACGGGCAAACACATTTCGTTGGCAAATGCCCAAAAGGTGGCAGAACGGGTAGAGTGCCATTCTTACTATGTCCAGCAATACAGTCAACTGATTTGGTTGCTGACCACCAACACCGTTACGGATGAGCATATAGACCTTGCTTTCGAACAGCTTGTAGATAGGTCAACCTTGCTGTTCGACAATCTGACAGACAATCTTAAACCACGCCAAATCAACTTTCTCCTCGCTATTGCTCAGGGAGAAAAGAACCTAAGCAGCGCCGCTGTACTGAAGAAATATAATCTGGGCACTTCGGCCAACATCAAAAACCTCAAGACTTCCGTCATTGAAAAAGACCTTGTTGACGAAATAGACAAAACTTTCTATATACAAGACCCTATCTTCAAGTATTGGCTACTGAATAGGTACAGCAAACATTAACCAAAGAATGCACCCCACAACGAGGTGCATTCTTTGGTTTAGTACAGTATGTTGATACTTACTTCTTCTTCCCTTTCTTCTTCGTAAACTTTTCGTAGAAGGGTTGGGATTCCACCTGACCTTCGAAATACTTTGCCCATTCGGCGGCACCTTTGGGACCACGGGCGGCGGTGTAGCCACGCTCTTCGCGGCTGGGCTTCTTCTTGCGACTTTCCGAAGCGCTGCCGGCAGGACGACCTGCTTGGGCGCGGACAGACTTGAAGTCGTTACGGCGACCACCACGGCTGCTGCGTTCTTCGGCTGCGCCCCGTTCACGGCGACTGCTGCCCTTCGCTGACTGGCCCTCGGTGTTGTCTGTTATCTCCACGTTCACCTGTCTGCCGTCGAAGTCAGTACCTGGCAAGACACGGAGCACGGTCTTTGCCTGCTGTTCGGGCACCTCGAAGAAGGAGAAATTCTGCATCAGGTCGATGCGGCCGAGGTCGATGCGGGCACCACCCGAAACACGGTTGATGAAGCCCATGAAGACTTTCGGATTGATGCCATCCTTCTTTCCCAGGTTGATAAAGAAACGTGTGTAGCCCTTTTCGGCCGTTTTCGGGCCGCTGGAGCCACGTTCTCTGCGGCTGCCTCGCTCTGTACGTCGGCCCATCTTTTCCTCCTTCACGCCGCCCTTATCGCTTGGCTGGATGATTTCGGGTGCATTCTTGTAGTAATTCAAGAAGGTGTTGAACTGCATACTCACCATGCGCTTGATGATATCTTCCTTTTCCAGCAGGTCGAATTTGCGATAGACTTCGCCCAGGTATGGAGCGATTTCTTCCTCGTCAACGGCTACTTTCTCGATGTCGTCGATGACTTTGTAGAGCTGCTTCGCACAGATTTCTTGTCCGGTAGGCAGTATGCCAGGCACGAACTTCTTCTGAATCTGCTTTTCGATGGCACGCACCTTGCCTTTTTCCTTCACGTGGATGATGCTGATGCTGGTTCCGCTGCGGCCTGCGCGCCCTGTACGGCCCGAGCGGTGTGTATAGCTCTCGATGTCGTCAGGCAATCCGTAGTTGATGACGTGTGTGAGTTCGTCCACGTCCAGTCCACGGGCAGCCACGTCGGTAGCCACCAGGAGCTGTACGCGATGCTGACGGAACTTCTGCATGGTCAGGTCGCGCTGGGCCTGAGAGAGTTCTCCGTGGAGCGATTCGGCATTGTAGCCGTCCTGTATGAGTTTGTCGGCAATCTCCTGCGTCTCCATGCGGGTGCGGCAGAAGATAATGGCGTAGATTTCGGGATAGTAGTCGGCGATGCGCTTCAGTGCGTTGTACTTGTCGCGTGCCGAAACGAGGTAGTAGATATGGTGCACGTGTTCGGCGCCCTCGTTGCGGCTGCCCACGACGATTTCCTTATGGTTGACCAGATAGCCCTGGGCAATGCGCTCAATCTCCTTGGACATGGTGGCCGAGAAGAGCAGGGTGTTGCGCCCCTCGCCGCCTTCTTCGGCTGCATGGGGAGGGCATCCGGCCAGGATGGCGTCTATGCTCTCGCTGAAGCCCATGTTCAGCATTTCGTCAGCCTCATCGAGCACAACGTTCTGCACATGTGAAAGGTCGGCCACCTTGCGTTCCATCAGATCGACCAGACGACCAGGGGTGGCGACGATGATCTGCACACCACGGCGCAGCTGGCGAATCTGCGGTTCGATGCTGGCACCTCCATAGACGGCCAGCACGTGCAGTCCCTGGATGTATTTGCTATAGTCCTTCAGGTCGTCGGTGATTTGCAGGCAAAGTTCGCGCGTTGGGGCGATGACGATGGCCTGCGTCACCGTGGAGCTGGTGTCAATCTTCTGCAACACGGGCAGACCGTATGCGGCGGTTTTGCCCGTACCAGTCTGGGCAAGAGCAACGATGTCATTGTTGTGGCCCAGCAAGTACGGAATCACTTCTTCTTGCACAGGCATGGGGCTTTCGTAGCCCATCTCGGTGATGGCGCGGAGTATTTCTCCGGAGACGCCAAGTTCTTCAAATGTCTTCAAAATGTTCTGTTTTTAAATTGTTACGTTAATGTGTTGTTGCGTTGGCTGTGAGATAGGCCGCAGCAAACTCCTTGCTGATGGAGTTGTGGATGCTCTGACAAACTTCGGTGGCAAGGGCTGTGCCGTGAGCCACAATCTTGTCCCACTCGGCGGCGGAAAGGGTGGGGAGGTCGCTGCGCTTCACACCGGCTGCCATCAGACCAAAGACCACGCCGGCGTTGAAGTTGTCGCCCGCACCGATGGTTGAGACGGTCTGAATCTGCTGCACCTTGTAGTCCTTCTGCAGGGTGGGGGTGAAAAGGCGGATAGCTCCATCGGCATCGGTGCAGAGCATCTGTTTGCAGTAGAAGGAAACCTCCTGGTGGTAAGCCTGCGCTGCATCGTCGATGCCGAACATGTTATGGAAATCCTCGGTAGATCCGCGCACGATATCAGCCAGTTCAAAGTTCTCCAGGATGGAAGAATAGAGATTGATGGCCTCGGAAGCATGTGTGGAGCGGAAATTGATGTCGTAGTAGATGAGCGCCTCACGGCGGCGGGCATAGTCGAGAAACTCTTTCACCTTCGGACGAAGCACCGGATTCAGCACGAAATAGGAACCCATCATGACGATGTCGTCCTTCTGGATGTCGGGCCACTTCACATCGAGCCGCGCCTTGGGGTAGTCCTTGTAGAAGGTGTATTCAGCATCGTTGCGCTCGTTGAGGTATGCCAGCGAAATGGCAGTTCGGCCGTCTTCATAGACGCACACGCTGCTGTCATCTACACCGTTTTCCTTCATGAAGCGCTTGATGATGCCGCCCACGCGGTCGTTACCAGTCTCGGTGATCATCGTCACGTTCTGACGCAAACGGCCCAGCGACACGATGCCGTTGAACACGGAGCCGCCAGGGACTGCCGCTGTGGGTTGCTCGTTCTTGAAGATAATGTCGAGAATGGTCTCGCCAATGCCAATAATCTTTCTCATAATTATTCTGTCTGTCTTTTAGTTCTATCGAAAATCGGTCAATATGTGGATTAAAACTGCCAACACTGGGAAATAAACTTCGCAGAAGCCGTGATATTTCTTGGAATCACACTTTGATTCTTATAAATCATGACGTGATTCTTACAAATCATGACGTGATTTGTAGAAATCACACTTTGATTTCAAGTTTTGTTGCGGCTGTGGGGAAGTTTGTTGTGCAGTGTGCATCGGTTTATGGTGTATGTTGGGCTGTTTTATAGTGAAGTGCCGGAGGCAGGGGGATGTTATCGGAAAATGAGGGTCGTGAGGTTCTGCGGAGCGAAGACTTCTTTTGCCACCTGCTGCAGGAACTGCGGGGTGAGTTTGTCGAGCTGGTGGAAAGTGTCGTTCATGCCTTCAAACTTGTTGTAGTGCAGGAAGGATTTGGCGGTGTCGAGGATGTAGTTCTCCGTGTTGTCGCAGGCCACACCAATCTGGCCCTTAATCTGCTTCATGGCGGCAGCGAACTGCGGCGGCGTGAGGGGCTTTTCGATCAGACGGTCCAACTCTTTGCGCACCAGGCGGCGGCACTTGTCCACGTCTTCGGCATCGCAGCCGAAGTAGATGGCCCATGTGGAGGTGTCGGTGTAGTTGGTCAGCGTGGATTCCACGGTATAGACCAGTCCGCGGCGCTCGCGCAGGGCGATGTTGAGGCGGGAGTTCATGCCTGGGCCGCCGAGGAGGTTGTTGAGGAAGTAGAGGGCTATGCGGCGGTCGTCCTTGGAGCCGTATGCGGCGCAGCCAATCATGACGTGTGCCTGGTGGGTGGAACGGCATTCCACGGAGACCCTCTCCACCGAGTCCTCGCCCAGCATGGGGTGGGGGGTGGCATTTACTGGGTTGGGCGCTTCCCCTGGGATGGCATCTCCCTTCCCCGCCATGGAGGATGGGTCGGGGGAGAGTGCCTTGACGATTCGCTTTACATAAGCAAAGGTGTAGTTGCCCATGACGAAGAAAATCATCCGCTCTGGCTTGTAGAGCCGCTGGGTAAAGGCTTTGGCGTCGGCAGAGGTGAAGCGGCGCACGTCGTCGGCTGTGCCGAGGATGTCGTGGCCCAGGTCGCGTCCCTCGTAGATGATGTTCTCGAAGTGGTCGAAGATGAGGTCGGCGGGGGAGTCGTTGTAGGACTCTATTTCATCGACGATGACCTCGCGCTCCTTGTCGATTTCGACCTGGGGATAGACGGAGTGGAACACCACGTCGAAGAGAAGCTCGGCTGCACGCGGCAGGTCTTCTTTCATGAAGGCAGAATAGACCACCGTCTCCTCCTTGTTGGTGTAGGCATTGAGGTCGCCGCCCACACGCTCCATGCGGTTGATGATGTGCCAGGCGTGGCGATGGGCCGTGCCCTTGAACATCATGTGTTCGCAGAAGTGTGCCATGCCCTGTTCCGTGGGCAGTTCGTCGCGCGTGCCGGCAGCGATGGCAATACCGCAGTAGGCCACGGGCGACTGGGAGGGCACGTGGATGAGACGAAGTCCTGAGGGCAGGGTGTATATGTTTGCTGTTTCCGTCATTTAATAGATAAGCAGACCGGCCAGGCCACAGAGCAGGATCATCACGATGGGGTGAATCTTGAAGAGGCGTGTGCCGATGAAGGAGAAGAGGAAAATGGTGAGGCTGACGATGAAGACGAAGGTCTGTTCGGATGGGGAACCGAAGTTTTCGCGGTTCATCAGCATGATAGCGGCTGCGGCTATCAGTCCCACGATGGCTGGGCGCAACGTACCGAAGACGTCCTTTATCCACTGGCTGTCTTTGTGCTTCAGCAGGAATTTGCTAATGGTAACCATCAGGATGAAGGGCAACCAGATGATGCTGAGAGAGGTCATCACAGCCGAGAGGGCTGCAGCCCACTGGGGGTAACCAGCGTTGATGACGGCGGTATAACCCGTGTAGGTGGCGGCGTTGATTCCAATCGGCCCTGGGGTGGACTGGCTCACGGCCACGATATCGGTGAACTCGGCAACGGTGAGCCAATGGTGCTTGTTGACCACTTCGTCCTGTATGAGCGAGAGCATGGCATAGCCGCCGCCGAAGTTGAAGATGCCTATTTTCGAGAAGGTGATGAAGAGTTGCAGGAATATCATAGCTGTGTGATTATGCTTTGGATGAAGTCAGACGGCCGTAGAAATAGCCTCCCAGGCCGGCGGCAAGGATGCACCAGATGGGGCTGACTCCAAAGACGCAGATGAGCAAGGTGCACACGAGCGGAACCCACCAGTTGTGGCGGTTGAGCTTGGCTGATTTTGCCATCTTGAAACAAGGGGCCAGGATGAGGGCCACGACGCAGGGACGCACGCCCATGAATATTCTCTCGACGTAGATGTTGCCCTTGAAGGCATGGAAGAACATGGCGATGAGCAGGATGACGATGATGCTGGGGCCTGCCACGCCAAGGGCACCGACGATGCCGCCCAGGGTTCCCTTGTATTTGTAGCCGATGTGGGAAGCCATGTCGATGGCAAAGAGACCTGGTGTGGACTGGGCCACCACGAGGATGTCGAGGAACTCTTCGTGGGTCAGCCAACCTTTCTTATCGACGATTTCCTTCTCCATGACAGGCACCATGGCGTAGCCTCCGCCCAGCGTGAAGCTGCCAATCTTGCTGAATGTAAGGAACAGGTCTGAGTAAATGCCCATGGGTTTTTTCTTTGTTTCTTGTGTGAAAGGGCCGGATTGTCCGGAATATCCGGCGTTTCCGGAGTATCCGGAATGTTCAGAGCGTGATGCGCTCGACTTCCACCGCTTCGTTGAGGAAGACGGCGGCAGACTCTCGGAACTTGGTGCGACTTTCTGTCGTGAAGTATTGGCATGTGGCGCCACGGGTGATGCGCTGGTCCATTTCGGTGTGGCGACGGAGGTAGTCCTGCAGGCTCTCTGCGATGTAGCGGCCCTGGGGAATCAGCCGGATGCCCTTCGGACAGTATTGCTCTATCTTTGGCAAAAGCAACGGATAGTGGGTGCAGCCCAGGATGATGGTGTCAATCAAGGGGTCTTGAGCGAGCAGGGCTTCAAGGCTGTTGCGCACGAAGTAGTCTGCTCCTGGTTTGTCGAACTCGCCGTTCTCCACCAGGGGTACCCACATGGGGCAGGCCTGGCCCACCACGACCGTGCCAGGATAGAGTTTCTGGATTTCCAGCGTATAGCTTTCCGACTTGATGGTACCCTCTGTGGCGAGCACGCCGATGTGCTTTGTCTGCGACAACGTGCCAACGATTTCGGCCGTAGGACGTATCACGCCTAATACCCGACGCGAAGGGGCGTTCTGCGGCAGATAGTTCTGCTGGATGCTTCGCAGGGCTTTGGCCGAAGCCGTATTGCAGCCCAGGATGACCAGCGGACAGCCGAGGGAGAAGAGTTTCTGGACGGCCTGCAGGGTGAACTCATAGACAATATCAAAAGAGCGTGTGCCGTAGGGGGCACGCGCATTATCGCCTAAGTAGATGTAGTCGTACTGTGGCATCTTGCGGCGTATGCCGTCGAGGATGGTCAGCCCACCGATGCCAGAGTCGAAGACGCCAATCGGACCAGAAAAATTGGGGTTGTCGGTCACTTCTGCAGTTTCGCTTTTACGATGCCGGTACAATCTTCGCCTTCACCCGTTGTGTTGATGAAGGGGTAAGCGTTGTTGTCGGTGTTGAGGATGAAGGAATAGTTGTGCTCGATGCCTACTTCGCGCAGGACACTTTTCAGTCTGTCGTAGAGGGGAGCCATCAGTTCCGTCTCGGACTGGGTGAGCAGTTTCTTGGCTTCGTCTTTGAACTTGATGCTCTCGTCCATCAGTTGCTGCAGTTCTTTCTGCCGCTTCAGCAGGATGTTCTCTGGAAAGTCTTTTTGCCCTTCCACAAATTCGTAGAACTTGCGAGAGAAATCTTGCTCGGCACGCACCATTTCCTGGTCGTAGGTTTGCTTCAGTTCCTCCAGACTTTTCATGGCAACCGCATATTCGGGCATCGCTTTCAACACCTCCTGATAGCTCAAGTATCCGAAATGTTGAGGCTGCACAACAATCCGCTCCACCACAACTCGTGTAGAGTCAGAAAGCGCTGCCTCTTGTGCCACAACCGTGGCAGAGAAGAGGAGCGCAACAATGAAAACGAAATGTTTAATCATCAATGATTCAGTCGAATATAAGGACTATTTCAGTCCGAGTTTTGTCTTGACCATCGCAGTTACGTCGGTTGACAGGGTTTCGCTGATGTAGGGGATTCCGCTCGAAATGTCCATGACGTAAACATACTGGCCGGCATTGCCAACTTCCTTAATGGCGGCGAGCACTTTAGTCTGTATGGCCTGCATCTTTTCTGTACGAGCCTTTGCGAGTTCTTGTTCGGCTGTCTGGGCATACTGCTGCAGACGCTGGTAAAGGTCTTGCAATTCCTGCTGACGACGTTGTTTTACGGCATCGGGAAGGGTTGCCTGGTTCTTGTCGAAATCTTCGCTCTTGGTCTTGAGTTCGTCCTGCATGCGCTGGAGTTCTTCTTCATACTGCTTCTGCAGGTTCTGAATATCGGTCTGAGCTGCTGTAAATTCAGGCATGGCCTGGATAATCTGTTCAGAATTAACGTGTGCAAACTTCTGTGCAAAAACGCTCATGGGCAAGGCCAAGAGTACTGCTAAAACAATTTTCTTCATGTCTTTCTATTAAATATTTTTATTGGTGATTATGATTCGATTAATTGCTGTAACCCAGTCGCTGGAGTACTTCGTCGCTGATGTCAATCTTGGGTGAGGCAAAGATGATGCTGCCGCCCGACGCACGGTCCAGTACGAGCTGGAAACCTTTCTTGTCGCAGATGTCCTTCACGGCATTGTAGATTTCGTCCTGAATGGGCGACATGAGGCTCTGACGCTTCTTGAAGAGTTCGCCCTCAGCACCAAAGTACTTTTTCTTCAGTTCGCTGGCTTCCTTTTCTTTGGCTACAATTGCCTCTTCGGCTTTGGTCTTCTGGGCATCGGAGAGGAATACGGATTCCGATTGATACTTCTTGTAGAGTGTTTCCACTTCGTTGAGTAAGGCTTGAATCTCGCCTTCCCACTTCTTGCTGACCTGATTCAGCTGTTCGTTGGCACGTTCATACGCGGGCACATTCTTCAATATGTACTCCATGTCAACGAGCGCAAATTTCTGCGCATTGGCTGTCAAAGCTCCTGCAAGGACAACCATTATTGTCAATAAAAGCTTTTTCATTTTGTTGTTGTTTTAAAAATTCGGTGCAAATATCTGTATTTTTATTTTGATGCCATGTAGGGAAAAACCTATGTTGAACGGCAAAAACACTATGCGTAGTAGTGGAACCCCCAAGACGGAAGGCTAAAATTCTTGTCCGAGGATGAAGTGGAACTGGCTGCCGCCATAACTCTTCGAGCCAAAGACTTTGTCGAATCCGTAAGCCCAGTCGATACCCATCAGACCCACCATTGGGAGGAAAAGACGGACACCCACGCCTGCTGAACGTTTCAGGTCGAAAGGATTGAAGCGCTTCACATGATTCCAGGCATTACCACCTTCCACGAAAGCCAACGCATAGATGTTGGTTGAGTTGTCGAGCAACAATGGGTATCTCAGTTCCAACGTCATTCGTGTATAAGCATAACCTTCGCTGCCGTAAGGTGTGAGACAACCGTTTTCGTAACCGCGCAGACCAATGGTTTCGGTGTAGTAACTGGTTGAGTAGCCCGACATACCGTCACCACCCATGTAGTAGGTCTCGAAAGGTGAACGCTTGTATTTGTTGTAACTGCCTAGGAAACCACAGTCAAGTCGTGCCATCAGCACAAAACATTTCTTGGCGCTGGACAGCGGGGTGTAGAATTTCGATTTGAACGACCACTTGTGATACTCAATCCACTTGTACTTCTTCTGCATATCCGTGCGGTAGTTTGCATCCGCCGTAGAAGAGGCTAAGTGTTCGTAGTCCACACCGTCCCACAGCGAATAGGGTGGGGTAAAGGAGGCAGACATGGATATCTGAGAACCGTAGCGCGGGAAGAAGGGATGGTCAATGTTGTTGCGTTCAAGCGAGAAGGTCAGATTCACGTTGTTGCAATTACCATCCGTTATCAGGAAGTACTCCCAGTCTTTCAACATATAGCGCGTATAGCCCAACGACGTTCTGAAGTAGAAGTTGTTGTCGGGCCAGTTCAGACGCTTACCCCAACCTACAGATACTCCCAACAGCATGATGTACTTGTCTGGGTCGTAGAAGTTAGAGTAGTTGTTGTAGTAGCTGGAATTGTAGTTACCATAACCATAGAGCATGGAGAGGTAGTTGTTGTAGTAGTTGGAATTGTAGTAAGCACTGCTCACGTCAGTCTGGCGAGAAAAGAATGCGCTGACCATGAACTGATTCGGACGCTTGCGACCGAACCAAGAGTCGGAGAACGAAATGCTGTAGGACTGATAGTAACGGCCATTCGTAGAACCCGAAAGTTCCAGCTGCTGTGCATCGCCCTGTGGCAGGAAGCCACGACGCATTCCGTTCTTGGAGAACAGATTGCGCATGGAGAAGTTGGTAAACTTCAAGCCAATCTTACCAATCACACCGGTCTGTCCCCAACCCAGCGAAAACTCAATTTGGTCACTTGCTTTCGGCGTCAGACCAATACTCAAGTCCACCGTACCGTTCAGTTGGTCGGGCTGAATCCACTTGCTGGGTTCCAGAGCCTCTGGTGCAAAGTGTCCCATCTGTGCGATTTCCTGGTAAGTCATCTTGAAGGCATCCATGGAGAACAAGTCGCCTGGCTTCAATTTCAATTCACGGCGCACCACTTCTTCGTACACACGTGTGTTACCATAAATCTTTATCTTGTTGATAGAAGCCTGCACGCCCTCGACGATACGAATTTCCAGATCAATGCTGTCGCCTTCTTCGCCGACTTCCACAGGCACAACCTGATTGAACAGATAACCCTGGTTGGAATAATAATTAGCCACAGCGTCGTCGTCCACGTTCAAGCGGTTCTTGATGTGCTTTTGATTATAGACATCACCACGCTTCATGCGCAGCACGCCGTTCAGTCTGTCCGTACTGTAAAGGGTATTGCCCGTCCAAGTGATATTGCGTACATAATATTTATCGCCTTCTTCCAAACCGAGATAGATGTCCACGGTGTTGTCGCCATTATCCACCACGCTGTCCTTCACAATGTTGGCATCGCGATAGCCCAATTCATTGTATTTCTCGATGACGCGCTCCTTGTCTTCGGCATAATTCTCGGCGATGAACTTCTTCTTTTTCAGCAAACTCTTGAAGCCCTTTTCGTTGGTCTTCTTTAACAAACCGCCCGAGAAGAAATTACCGTGAAACTTCTTGGTCTTGATATGCTTATTGCCCGTGATGTAAATCTTCCGCACTTTCACTTTTTCGTGCTTGTCGATATTTACATCCAGAATCAGCTGGTCAGGGTGTGTTGGGTCGTCGTGCTGCACAATATCGACGTCGGCATTACGGAATCCCTTGGCATCGAAATAGTTCTTCACCACAATCTTGGCATGGTCAATCATGTTCGGAGTCACCTGATTGCCCCTCACCAGACCCATCTTCTCTTCCAAATCCTTTTGTTCGCTCTTCTTGACGCCCCAAATGTTCACCTTCGACACACGTGGACGTGTTGCCAGCGTAATCTTCAGATAGATCTTTTCATCTACGATGCTGTCAGCCTCAATCTTCACCGACGAGAACAAGCCATGCTTCCAGTAGCGTTTCACCGCATCGGTAATCTCGTCGCCAGGGACAGAGATGGTTTCACCCACCGTCAGTCCCGACAGCCCAATCAGCACATAGTCTTCATAATTCTTCACGCCTTCCACAGCGATGCCACCAATCTCCAGCTTACGGCTTTGCCCGTAAACCACCGACGGCTTCACTTGCGCATCGTCCTGAGCCTCCACACAGAGCGGAGCCAGCACCCATGCCATGGCACAAAGAAATATATTCTTCAAGAATTTCACTTCTATCCTTTTTATCTGTTAAACCTTTCCCGTCACCTGTTCGCCAGTTTTTCCGAAACGGCGCTGACGGTGCTGATAATCCACCACTGCTTTGTACAGACACTCCTCGTCAAAGTCTGGCCAGTAAGTATCAGTGAAATAAAGCTCCGTGTAGGCAGACTGCCACAGCAGGAAATTGCTCAGACGCTCTTCACCACCTGTGCGGACCAGCAATTCGGGTTCTGGCATGAAGTTCGTCATCAGGTGTTGGTCAATCGTCTCAGCCGTGATGTCTTCGGGTTTCAGCTTGCCTTCCTGCACCTCCTCAGCAATAAGGCGGACAGCACGCTGCATTTCCCATCGGGTGGAATAGCTGAATGCCACCACCATACACGAGGCGTCGTTATTCTTCGTCCGTTCCATCAGCTGACGGCAAGCGTTCTGCTGATGCTCAGGCAAACGTGATATGTCGCCAATGATTGTAAAGCGGATATTGTTCTTCACGAATATCTCCTCCTCCAGATGCTTCAGCATCAGGTCCAGCAGATAATTCACCTCAGCCTCAGGACGGCTCCAGTTCTCCGTAGAAAAGGCATAGTAGGTCATGTACTTAATACCCAGTCTCGCCCCGCACGTCATGATGTCGTGCATACGGTCAGCTCCTGCCGAGTGACCAAAACTGCGCTCCTGACCCTGAGCCTGTGCCCACCTGCCGTTGCCGTCCATGATGAATGCTACATGCTTGGGCACACGAGTCATATCTATTTGTTCTTTATACGACATATTATTTACCATTTACAATTTACCATTTACTATTTTTGCAAACTTCGCAAAGCGCCAAACGCTCAGCTCAGTCATTGTTACACTTCCTCAGCCGTGGCCAGAAGTCATACGAGACATACAGCATAGTCCAGCAATAGGAGTCGCGGTTCTTCAGGAAACCACTCTTAATCCCGTAGAGGTCGCCGATGCCATCCAGCTTGTCGCTTAACGAGAAGCGCACAGTCCAGTCCAAGCCCACGTTCACACGGTTTGCCACCTTGTACTTCACACCGAAACCCACGGGGATATTCATCGTGAAGGCTCCCTTCGTGGCAGTAAAGCCCAGTCCCAACTGGATGTAAGGCACCAGCCTGTGTGTATTCTTATAGCTTGCACCCGTGCCATAAGCCCAGAAATGCATTTCGTACTGACAACCCACATCAATCAGCGAGCGTTTGAACTTCAATCTCTCGCGGTCCACATCCGCAGGGAAGGCACCCTTCGATGCATCGCCCGAAATGCCGCCATAGGCCAAGTCAAACTTCAGAGCCATTCGCGGATTCAGGTTATAGCGAGCTATCGCGCCGCCACCCAGGTTGATGTGCTTGTACAATCCGCCGCCGGCATCACCCTGATAGGTGCTGGTGCCCAACATACCGCCAATCTCCATCTTATATTCCAACTCTGTCTGAGCATGGGCTGAAACGCAAAATGAAAACGGAAGAATGAAGAACAGCCAGTGGGCGAACTTCATGCTACATATAGTATCTTTTCTTCTCAATCTTCTCATGCTTCTTACTGAATCACACCTCGCCACACGATGCCTCCCTGCTGTACAACATACAACGTATTGCCCAGCAGCACCGTGCTGGCAGGTCCGTCAGTAGCCTTCAATCCTGCAGGCAACAACCACTTGGCATTCTGCAAATGCCAGGCGATGCCGTGGTCTTCTGAACGGTAAAAGCCTTCAAACTTATAGCTTCCATCAGTCTGGCGGCGGCGCCCCATGGCATAAAGATTACCTTCATGGAAGATGGTGCTCATCTCCTCCAGCAGCGGACAGCCGTGGGCATTGTCGCCCGTCACCTTGATGTAACGCCACGCGTCGTCATACTCGTCTCTCTCGCTTGCCGTCTTGTACCAAGTGACACCATTCGCCGTGTTTTCGCTGCTGATGCCACCCATCATCGCCATGGTCAAATCGCTGTTTGTCTGTGCCGGAACAGAATAGCTATAGATGCTGCGCTGAGGCAACATCCCCACGTCGGGCGTGCCTTCTGCACTCCACTTCACCATGTCGGTCGTGCCCATTATCATCGTGCCGTCCGTACCATACAGATGGATGCCGTCGGAACCCAAGAGCCTTTTCAGCTGCGTGTCGGCCACCTTCGTCCAGGCAACACCCTTCAGCCGTTCCGTCGTGGTATAGAGATTGCCCAAATCATCGATGGCATAGAATTGTCCTTTATAGATGGTGACAGACTGATAGTCAATCGTACCCTCCGCACCCGTCAAGACCGTCGGATCAGTCCACGACTGTCCGTCCAGCGAACTGGTCACCTGCGGCTTCGAAGCTTCGTTCTGCGAAAAAACAAAGATGCGGCGCACCAGAGAGTCCGTCAGGTTCCTGTCCTTGTAAGTGGCTGCCAGCATCATAGCTCTATGTTCACCTGTCAGCTGCAGATTTGCCGACGAGAGGCGTTCCCACAGAATGGTGTCGGAAACGGCTCCGCGCTTCGTGATGGTCAGCGTATAGTTCTTCCGATACTGTCCATCCGTCGATATGCAAACCAACTTGCACGGCTCTGTCACATTGATGGAGTCCGTTCCGGAAGTAATGCCCCACAGCAGGGAATCTTTCTCCATAAAGACATTGCCATAACTCGTGAACGTGGGCAATACCTTTGTCAACGTAATCCAATAGGGCAGGGGGTCCACATTCTGAATGGTGCCAGCCTTCTGGTCAATATTGAAATAGATATTACTGCCCGACACCACTCGCTTCGAGCTTACACTGTTGCCCTGAGCGTCCTTCGTCGAAACATAGCTCACGATGCTTCCCACCGAAAACGCAGTAATGGCACAAAACGGCTCACCACTCTCCGAATCGCTCTTCAGACACGATTGCAGACAGAGTACAGCCGCACACAATATCGCTATTTTAAATAAAAATCCTTTCATCATTTCGGGTACGTTCAGTGTGTAACACACATTCCTGGAAAAAGGGGCAGACACAAAACACTAAACGCAAAACATTCAAAAAAAGCGCACAAAAGTACGAACTTTTTTCGGCTTCATTGCCCTAAACCTATGTTTTTTAATGAAATTTATAGAGAAAAAGTGCTTTTATTAACAAAACCTATCATTCCGCAACAGCAAAAAAGCAAAAACTTTCATTGGTTTAACTCAAACTGCACACCCTCTCCATCCACCGAAACCTTCCGATACTCCACCGGAGTCACAGCATACAGAGCCTTGATGTCACCCTTTCTGCGCTGCATCTCAATCTCCTGTTTTATCCGCTCCGTTTCATCATCGCCATCACCCTTCACCATACGTTTCGTGTGCGAACAACCCATTGTGCCATACCCCAATGCACACAGCAAAAGGGACAGCACGTAATTATAACCATGAAAAAATTTCTGTTTCATATCGACCACGATTTTATGCCAAAACTACGACAAAGGTACGCCGTTTCTGCGAAACACCCAAACTTTTTTCACGTTTTCTAACGACAAAAATCTCAAAACACAGCACAAAACTTAAAACAACGCCACTGTTTTTAAAAACAACGTCGCTGTTTATAAAAACATCGGGCTTGTTTCTGAAAACATCGCCGTTGTTTTAACTTTTGAGCTATGAAAAACCAGAAATAAAGACCGATAGCGAAAATTGTAGATAGGGAATGCCCGTCCGCGCCGTCTGTCCATAATCCTACTTTGAGCACATAACTTTCCCTCAACAAAAGTCCCGTTTTTGCCACTTTTTTCAACAAAATGACAAAAAATGGGGCTTTTGGGGGCAAAATGGTGTAACTTTAGTGTAGCTTTAGTGCAACTTTAATGCAACTTTTTTTGACTTAATCAGCAGATTATAAGCAGACTAAGCCAAATGGTGTAACTTTGCTTCAAAAACTCTACAGGGTAAATCAATAAGCTACGCTACAGGTGAGTCCGAGTTGGCGCACTTGGGCGGCTATGCTGTCAAGCTGTTCGTGGGTGGCTTTCTGAAGGGTGGAGGTGCCGACGGGTGTTTCGCGGTCGAGGGTGTAAATCATTACTTCGCGCGGTTGGATGAGCTGAAGAGCCGAGAGCCATGGAAGGACGTATTCGGGGGTTGTGTTGTCAACGGAATGACCCTGGTATTCGCCCTGCATGAACATGGTCTGAATGATGCAGTCTGACCCAAAGGCTATGAGACGGTGGATGATGGCTTCCACATCGTAAGCGGCATTGGGCTGGTCAACCAAACGGATGTAGTCGGGCTGGATGGTATCGAGCTTGCAGATGTTATTATCTACTCGACGCAGAGCTTCAAAGACTGCTGGGCGCAGGGTCTGTGTGGCATTGGTGAGCACGCTCACTTTTGCCTTAGGCGCATAGTGGTCGCGAAGGGCAAGGGTGTCATCAATGATTTCAGGAAAGTGGGGATGCAGCGTGGGTTCGCCGTTGCCTGCAAAGGTCAGGACATCGGGGGTGGGGCCTTCTGTCTGCATTTTCTGCAGCTGGGCTTCAAGGGCTGTCCGAACTTCTTCGCGTGTGGGCATGGGCTGTTTGGGACGGAAGTCGTGGTTGAATCCACATTCGCAGTAGATGCAGTCAAATGAACACATTTTTCCGTCGGGTGGCAAGAGGTTGATGCCTAATGAGACGCCCAGTCGCCGACTGTGCACAGGGCCAAAGATGGGGGAGGAATAAGTGAGTGACATGGGGGTTATTTACTATTTACCATTTACTATTTACCATTTACTATTTACTATTTCTTTCTCCCCATAGAGGGGGAGTTAGAGGGGGTCTGCTTTTTACCATTTTTGCGCGAATCATGCGGTCGTTGCCGAACTGGTCTTGACGAAGTTGCACATCGGTGTAGCCTAAGTCGTGAAGGAGGGTGGTAATGGCTGAGCCGTATTGACGATTGATTTCAAAGAAGAGATAGCCGTTGGGGGTAAGGAGGTGGAGGGCTTTGCGTGCAATGGTTTCGTAGAAGAGAAGGGGTGTGGCATCGGGAACGAAGAGAGCAAGATGAGGTTCGTGGTCAAGCACGTTGGACTCCATTTGCAAGGCTTCGCTTTCACAAACGTATGGGGGATTGGAAACGATGCAGGCATAGGTGCCTGGCGGTGTTTCGCTGAGGATGTCAAGTTGAAGAAAGACTACGTGCACAGTCAGCGACTGGGCGTTTCCTTGGGCTATCTGCAGAGCTTCGGAACTGATGTCGAGGGCTGTTACTTGGATTTGAGGAAGTTTTTTGGCCAGTGAGATTGCTATGCAGCCAGAGCCTGTGCCGATGTCGAGAAGCGCAGAAGGGGAAGAAGGAAGAAGGGAAAATGAAGAATATATCCATTCAACCAGTTCTTCGGTTTCGGGACGAGGGATGAGGACATGGGGGGTTACTTGGAATTTCATGCCGCAGAAGTGGGTGTAGCCTAAGGCATACTGGATGGGGGTTCCGTTGGCGATTTGATTAGCCAGAGATAGGAGTTTGTCGGTATCTGTTTCCAAGAAATCTGCCGTCAAAATCTGGGTGCGCGAGTGTCCTGTGACTTCTTCTATGAGCATGAGGGCTGTGGCCGATGCTTCTGAATCGGTCATGTGGCTTTGCAGGAAACGTTGTTTGATTTGACGGTAGAGGGGAAGCATGTTAGTTGTGAAATCCCACGGACATACCAGTATAGCCAATGTGATAACGGAAGAGGCTGCGGGGGTTGGAGTGAATGGTGTTGCCCTCTGTGCTGCGAATGGTTCCGTAGTTCAGGTCGTAGGAGATTTTGCAATGGTTACACGTGACGATGCCTGTACCGTCGAAGGGTACGGTGAGACGATATTGGGCTTGGTTGCAGTTGGGACAGGCGAGGTCAAAGACATAGTATTCGCTGTCGTAGTTGGTTCCCACGATGAGTCCACCTAAGCCTAAGGAGCCTTTCATGATGATGGCATCGGAGTAGTTGATGCTGCCTGTGGCTGAAGCGATGGTGATGTGGTCGCTATGTTTGCGTATGGTACAGTATTGCCCAGGGTTTCCGAAGCCTGGAGAGCCTAAGACCTGTTGCAGGGGGAGGTAGGAGGAAACAGGGTCGAAATAGGCATTGACAAGGTGTTCGGTGGAGTAGGAGTTGGTAATCATGTCTTTGGTACAACCCAAGAACAGAAGCAGGATGAGTGCACTAAAAAGAAAGTTGCGGATTGGAGATGATTTCATCGATTTCGGTAAGTTCTTCGGTGGAGAACTGTAGGTTTTGAAGTGTTTGCAAATTATTTTCTAACTGGGCTACGCTGCTGGTACCAATGATGCAGGAAGTTACTCGGCTGTCGTTCAATACCCATGCAAGAGCCATTTGTGCCATGGACTGACCCCGACGTTTTGCTATTTCTCCGAGTTTGCGTGCTGCTGCAATGCGTTCTGGAGTGACTTGGCTTTGTTGCAGGAAACCCGATGATTTTGCGGCACGCGAATGGGCTGGAATGCCATTGTCGTATTTGCCTGTAAGCAGTCCTTGTGCAAGGGGGGAGAAGCAGATGATGCCACTGCCATTGTCGGCGGCTAACTGGAAATTGCCTCCCAGCTGTGCTTTGCGGTCGAACATGGAATGGCGATATTGAGAAATGAGGCAGGGGACATGGGCTTCACGCAAGATGTCGTAGGCTTGCTGCTGCTGTTCTACTGGATATTTAGAAATGCCCACATAGAGTGCTTTTCCGCTACGAACCAGGTCAATCAGAGCTTGCATGGTTTCTTCTACTGGAGTAATTCCATCGTAGCGATGGCTGTAGAAGACATCGAAATAGTCAAGACCGCAGCGGCGGAGACTTTGGTCACAACTGGCTATGAGGTTTTTGCGTGAAGAGCCTGTGCCATAGACTCCTTGCCACATATCGTGTCCTGCTTTGCTGGAAATAAACATTTCATCGCGATGGGCAGCGAGGTTGTTTTTCAGAATACGTCCGAAATTGGTTTCGGCTGAACCTGGCAGAGGTCCGTAGTTGTTGGCAAGGTCGAAATGACATATGCCGGCATCGAAGGCGCGAAGCACCATCTGTGTGGCGGTACTGAAATCATCGACCGAACCAAAGTTGTGCCAAAGTCCGAGACTTAGCAAAGGTAGCTGTATGCCACTATGTCCGCAGTATTTGTAAAGCATGGTTTTATTTACTATTTACTATTTACCATTTACCATTTATTTTATCATCGGTACAGGCTCTGGCTGCATCGCTATGGAAGTGTTAGTTTGTTGATGGCTTGTTCCATTTTGTCGAAGTGGAAAGCGGTGAGGGTTTGGTCCATGAGTGCTTGGATTTTGTCGTTGCAGAGATTGCCTATGGAACCTTCGTGGGTGTGGTGGATGTTCTTGTTGGGTGTGAAGTTGCCTGCTTCGATGTCGAGTCCTACTTTTTTGTAGGCATCGCGGAATGGCATTCCGTTAGCAGCCAATCGGTTGACTTCTTCCACCGAGAACATGGGGTCGTAGATGGGGTTGTCGAGAATGTGCTCATTGACGGTCATTTTATTGATGATGTATGCAGCCATCTGGAGGCAGTCTTTGAGGTCATCGAAAGCAGGCAGGAAAACTTCTTTGATGATTTGCAGGTCACGGAAATAGCCGACAGGCAAGTTGTTCATAATCATTGTCACCGTGACGGGCAATGACTGTATCTTGTTGCATTTGGCTCGGGTGAGTTCAAAGACATCGGGATTCTTCTTGTGGGGCATAATGCTGGAACCAGTGGTGCAGTCTGGGGGTAGTTTCACAAAGGAAAAGTTTTGTGAATTGAACATACAGGCATCAAAGGCGAGCTTTGCCAGTGTACCAGCAATGGAGGCCATAGAGAAAGCAACGTTGCGTTCAGTCTTTCCACGCCCCATTTGTGCATAAACCACGTTGTAGTCCATGGAGTCGAAACCCAGTAAATCTGTGGTTAATTGACGATTAAGGGGGAAACTGCTGCCATATCCTGCTGCACTGCCAAGGGGGTTTCGATTGGTGATTTTCCATGCGGCAAGGAGGTATTGCATGTCATCGACCAGACTTTCGGCATAGGCTCCGAACCAGAGTCCGAAGCTGGAGGGCATTGCTACCTGTAGGTGGGTGTAGCCTGGCATCAGTACGTCTTTGTAGCGATTGGACTGCTGGATGAGTTCATCGAAGAGATTTTTCACCAATGCTGCCAAGTCTTTAATTTGGTCTCGAATGAAGAGTTTCAGGTCAACCAGCACCTGGTCGTTGCGGGAACGTCCGGAATGGATTTTCTTGCCGATGTCTCCAAGTTTTCGGGTCAGCATGAGTTCCACTTGGCTGTGGACATCTTCCACCCCCTCTTCAATGACAAATTCGCCTCGCCTGCATTGTGCATAAATGGCTTTGAGTTCTTGCAGGAGTAGCTGCAATTCCTCTTTGGTCAGGAGGTTGATTGTTTCCAGCATGGTGATGTGGGCCATAGAACCCAGCACATCGTAGGGAGCCAGGTAGAGGTCCATTTCGCGGTCTCTGCCTACGGTGAATTTCTCTATTTCTGCTGTCATTTGGACATTTTTTGTCCAGAGTTTGTCTGCCATAATGAAGTTATTTCGTGATTACGGGACAACGTGATTATGCATAGGGTATCATTGCCATCATGTCGGCCATTTTCTCAATGCCTTCGCGTATGGTCTTGTCGAACATTTGCTTCATGAAGAAGTTGAGGTCGGCATCGAATGTCAGTTTCATTTTGCTGGTGGTGTCGCTGGTGGGGAGCACTTGTATCCAGAATTTGAAGCCTACGGGTGCGCTGAGTGATTCAAACTTTACACATTTGTTTTCTTCGCGGTCCACCACCTGTACTGCAATGTTTCCCACCATGCCTGCATCGCAACTGATGCTGTCGGAGGTGATTTCCATCTTTTCGATAGCACTGCGAATCTGGTCGAGCTTGTCTGCGGGAATTTGTTGCTGAACCATCGGGTCATTGATTTTTTCCTTAAAGACTGCCAGATTGTTGAGGTCGGAGACCTTTGCATAGACCGTATCTACGGGGTAATTGATTTGCTTTACCGAGCTTTCGTATTTTGCCATAATCTTCTATTCCATCCAATGTGCTGGGTCCTTGCGCCATTCGTTCAGCATGGGGACTTGTTCTTTGTTGATATATCCAATTTCAAGTGCTACATCGAGCACAGCTTCATAATTTGTGAGGGTCAGGAGCTTTACCTTTGCTGCCTTGAAGGCTTTTTCTGCCACAGGGAAACCATAGGTGTAGCTGGCCACCATGCCAATCACTTCACAACCATTGTTGCGGATGGCTTCCACGGCTTTCAAGGAGCTGCCGCCCGTAGAGATAAGGTCTTCGATGACAACCACCTTCATGCCAGGCTTCAGTTCACCTTCGATGAGGTTTTCCAGTCCGTGGTCTTTGGGTTTGCTGCGTACATACACAAAGGGTTTATTCAGCAAATCGGCTACGAGTGCCCCTTGTGGAATAGCTCCTGTGGCTACCCCTGCGATGGCATCCACTTCATCGAAATTTTCAAGAATCAGTCGCGAAAGTTCTGTCTTGACAAAAGTGCGGAGTTCTGCGTAGGAGAGTGTCTTGCGATTGTCGCAATAGAAAGGTGATTTCCAGCCACTTGCCCAAGTGAAGGGATTGTCTGGTTGCAGTTTGATAGCTTTAATTTTCAGCAGCTTTTCTGCAAAGATTTTCTCAAGCGTATTCATATTATTTGGGGTTTTATGAAACATTATTTTATGATATTGTTGATATCCTTTTTCAGCTGGTCTATGTTGGTGCCAGTGGCGATGACTTTGTGGCTCTTGTCGGTGATGACATAGAAGGGCAGGGTGCTGAGACCTAATTGCTGGATGGTGGGAGAAGCCCATGCAAGCCCATCGCAGAAGTGGTCTATCAGGAGGCTGTCGCGGCGTATCAAGTCTTCCCAGCGATATTTTTCATTGTCGAGAGAGATGCCCACGGTGCGGAGATTTTCTTTGTTTCTCTCCTGTATGTCGCGGATGGCGTAAAGCAAATTGTAGCCATCTTGCAGATAGGTGGCCCAGAAGAAGATGAGGGTGTGGTCTTTGGTGGAGTTAGCCCACAAGTGCTGTTTCTGGCGCGACTTCAGTGTCAGGGTCACATCGGGTATTTTTTTGCCTTTAGCAAAGGCGTCGGTGTGTTTCAGCAGTGCCTCTGTGGAGAAGAGCTGATGGTTGTCGGGATGGTGTTTTTGCAGCAATTTCAGCAACGCTGAGGCCTCTTTGTGGTTGGTCTGGACAAAGTAGCGCTGATAGAGGTAAAGGGCCACTGGCGAGGCTGTATGGGCCTGAATGTATTGCTTGGCTATGTTGGGTATTTGCAGATCTTTCAGTGTGGAGGTTTCTTGTCGGAACTGGTTCATGAGTTCGTTTTCTTCAGAACCCAAAACCTGGTAGTTCTTCAGGTCATTGGCAGCAGCAACGTACTTGATGGACTTTGCTGGACTGACAAAAATAACTTGTTCCAGGGCATTATGGAACAAAAGGGTGAAGGGCAGCGTGTCTTCCACTTCGCCTTCATAATGAAATTTACCATTCTGGATGGTCAGTGTGTCGATGTGTCCATCGGTCTGGTCGGGACGCAGGAGGTAAAGTTCACCACCTTTCATGCCGGCCGTGAACTCGCCTTCTATCGTAAACCGATTGCCACTGGGACCACACCCTGTGAGTAAACAGAGTGCAGCCAACAGTGGTAATGTGTATCTAAAGAGTTTCATTAAAGAGCCTTGATAGCATCGGGGAAGTTGACAAATTCGCAATCGTTCTGAGCCTTGGTTCTGTAATGGCTGTCTTTCTGTACGGCTTGCTTCAGGTTGGTGAGCACTACAGACTCCTCATTCTGGCGTGCACCTACGATGGCTTTCAGGTAGAATGTCAGTGCATTGGGGTCTTTGATTTTGTCGAGGGTCTTCTGTGCAGCTGTGTAATTCTTGGAAAGAATCTGTGCCAGGGCAGCACTGTTGGTATTGGAGTTGGCCAACTTGGTGGCAGCTTGTTCATACTTGCCCTGAGCGATGTAGAGGTTACCCAGTGTTTCATCGGCAGCAGGAGCAGTGGTGCCCTTTGAGGCATAAGTCTCGGCAGCCTGGAAATCACCATTCTGGAGGGCGATGGTACTCATGTTGGCATTGGGTTCTGGAGCGTTTGCGTCCTTTGAGAGTGCTTGCTTGAAGAAGTTGGTTGCCTTGTTTGCATCGCCTTGCTGCATTGCCAGCACACCCAGGTTGTTGTAGGCACGGTAATCATTCTGATACAGGTCTGTAGCTTTCTTGTAGTAAGCCTCTTTCTCGGCATTGGTCAGGGCCAGTTTGTTGCCTGCATAGAGCAATTCTTCCAGCGAAAGCTTGGTGGCATCAGCCTTGAATTGATCCACAATTTCGGTGTCGCTGCGGCCAATGACATCATAGTTGATGGTAAGGCGAGAACGACGGAGTTCCGGAAGCACTGCATCGGCCAATTCCTTATACACTGTGGCTACGTTTCTGATTTCCTGCTCACGCTGTTCTGGGTCTTGATACATGGAGAGAACTCGCAGGATGATTTGCTTGTCCTGAAGGTTTGACTGGGAAACCAGCTCCTTGAAGCCATCCCAATCTTCAGCCGTGTATTTCATATCGACGTTGGTAGCGAGTTGCTGAGCCTTGAGTTGCTGGTTTACGTATTTTTCTGATACATCACCGCGCTTTTCGGCCAGTTTTTCATTGAAGTCATACTTGCCATCGGGCGAGGCATAGGCACTCACTTCCACGTTTTTCAGGGCAAGCCCCTTCTGGTCCGACTTGATTTCCTTCATCTTGGCGATGAAATCCTTTACATTGCTACTATTCAGCTCACTGCCGCGAAGGTTAGCCTGGTTGATGAGGAACTTGATGGCTGCTTCCTGTTTCTGACTAATGATGCGCTGGAACTTGTCGGCTGCTACCGATTGACCACTGGTGCGTGCTGCTTCGCTGATGAGGGCTGCTGTGGCCTGTACACCATAACCAATCTTTACCTCTGGAATCTTGACTTCCTTCGATCCCTTTTTGGCGTCAAACTGCATGTAGAGTTCGCTTTTTGCCATGCCTTGCTGATAGGGATACGATACGCGCATAGTGGCTGTACCACCGTTTTTATAAGAAATAGTGGTGTTGTTGCCCTCTACGCTTTCTCCCTGAAAGGTAGCAGGAGTGCCTGTGGCTTGTCCGCCTTCCCATTTCAATACGGGTGTGCAAGTGACCACACCTTTCTTGGGCATGAATTTGGCTGGAATGTTGGCGCTGATGGTAGCAGGGACTTCACCAGAGACATACTCCAGGGGGGTGGGGGTGACGGTAAAGTCTTCACTGGTGATTTTTCCAAAACCTCCGCAACCTACCATCAAAAGGGCTGAAGCTGCGGGGAGCAATAGTAAAACATGCTTTTTCATTGTGATGTGAATTATTAATTGTTAATTATTAATTGTTATTTAAGTTTCGTTTGTTCTTTTACGCCTGCGGCGGCTTTGGAAAAACAAAAAAATATAAAAGAAAATAAGAAAAAATATTAGCTTTTGAATTATTTATTTTGTTCGATTTGAGTAGATTTGTTCGATTTCTGCCCGAGGGCACTCCTTGTTAGTTTTTAGTCTGCTTCGCAGAGAACCTTTAGCTCGGCGTAAGCCAAATCTTTCAAATCCTTTTCTTTTGTTTTTTCTTGTTTTTTCTTGTTTTTTTAAAGCCCGCGACTGCGGTAGAAAGCTATAATCTATTTAATCTTTGTCTGCAAATTTTGAAGTAAACGATTTTACGGGGTACCACACGGAAAGGAATCCTACGGCAATGACAGTGAAGAAAATCAGCACGAGGTCCCAGATGTGGACACTAACGGGATAGGAATCGATGATGTAGGCACCCTCCTGCGAACCAAAGCGGATGACTCCATAGTGTTGCTGAATGAGGCAAAGTGCAAGGCCTATCAAGATGCCGGCAATGGCTCCCATCAAGGAAATCATTCTGCCCTCCAGCATGAATATCTGACTGATTTGCGAATGGGTGGCTCCCAGATTGCGCAGGGTCAGTGCATCTTGTTTTTTCTCTATCATCAGCATGGTCAGTGAACCAATGATGTTAAAGCAGGCTATCAGGAGGATGAAGGTAAGAAAAATGTAGGAGATGAGCTTTTCTATCTTCATAATCTTGAAGGTGCTTTCTTGCTGTTCGTAACGGTCGAGCACCTGATAGTTATTGCCCAGTTGTTGCTGGATGGACTTCTTCACAGCCCCGAGGTCCGAACCCTTCTGGAGACGCAATTCCACAGCCGTGAGGTAACCTTTACGCTCGAAAAGCCTGCGTGCAAAGTCTATGCTCGTGATGACATAGTGGGCATCGTATTTTCCCTGCTTCACCATGAAACAGACGTTGGGTGAATAGAGTTCCTCTTCTGTAAAACTGTCGCGCGGGTCAGTCAAGTCAATACGTTCCCCCTTCCTGGGTGCAAACACTTTGATGGGGTCGGGAAAGCCATTCGAGAGGCCCAGTTGCTGCAAGATTCCCACTCCTGCCACTCCGTAGTCCAGCACATCGACATGAAGCTGAAAAATGCCGTCGCCGTAAAGAATATCCTCTATATCAACCAGGTCTGTAAAGTTGTCCTCTACTCCCTTGATGGTGGCCATCACTTGTCGGTTGTTAATCATCAGCAGGGCATTGTCTTCAATCACTTCGGTATAGACCGCAATGTGTTCGTCCCCACGTATTTGCTGCAATTCACGACTGTCGGCAGCCATGTACTTGCCCTCTGTAGGCACGATTTTAAGCTCTGGGTCGAAAGCTGTAAACAGTCTTGCCACCATGTCTTCAAAGCCATTGAACACGCTCAGAATGCAGATAAGGGCAGCTGTAGCAATGGCTACTCCACACACACTGATGCCGCTAATGATGTTGATGGCTGTGTGCGACTTCTTGGAGAACAGGTATCTGCGGGCTATGTAGTACGGAAAACTCACGGCTTGTTTGGGTTTTATGGTTTATTTTTAGTCTGCTACGCAGAGAACCTTTAGCTCGGCGTAGCCAAATCTGTCAAATCTATCAAATTTTTCAAATCTATTGCTCTTGTATTTTAAGATTTGTTCGATTTCTGCCCGTAGGGCACTCCTTCTCTTTTTTTAGTCTGCTTCGCAGAGAAATCATTCAAATCATTCAAATTTTTCAAATCTTTTTTGTTTGATTTTTTGATGGTTATGCTCCGAAAAGGAACCTCTACAAAAATTTAATCTTATCAATAGAACCATCGGTTTCGTCATAATGGTACCACTCAGAGTAAAGCCCCTCGGGACTGAAATTTATCAACATGCCGTAAGGTAGGTGAGTAATACGCATATAACTCCAGAGTTGATGACGTTGCGGTGTGTCGATGTGCTTGATGGCTTTCAGTTCAAGGATGATTTCACTATTCACCAACAAGTCGAGGCGGTAGTCTTGGTCAAGACGCACATTCTCCCAATATATAGGTACGAGTACCTGTCTCTCTACGGAATATCCTTTCTGCTCCAAAAGGTATTTCAATGCAGCTTCATAGGCAGATTCCAGCAGTCCACCCCTGAATTTGCGGTGTACCCTCATCGCCTCCCCCGTAATGTCGTGGAAGAACTCATACTTTTTGTTGTACTCCTCCCTTACATCCATGCCATTTCATTGATTCTAAGATTTGTGAGATTTGTAAGATTTCTGCCCGTAAGGGCACTCGTTTACTTTTAGTCTGCTACGCAGAGAACCTTTAGCTCGGCGTAGCCAAATCTTTCAAATTTTTCAAATCTCTTTTATTTATTCTATTTGTTTGATTTGTAAGATTTGTAAGATTTCTGCCTCGAAGAGGCACTCCTCCTTTATTAGTCGCCTGCGGCGAGAAATCTTTCAAATCTATCAAATTTTTCAAATCTCTTTTTTTATTTGATTTTGTGAGATTTATGCCCAGAAAGATGGCACTCCTTCACCCCCTGTCAATCCTCCCCCTCGGTCTTTCCCAGCAACTTGTCGATGTTGTCGATATAGTCAAGGGAATCATCGAGGAAGAACTTCAGTTCGGGGATGATGCGTAGCTGGTGACGCTCCAACGTGCCCAGTTCATAGCGTATCTGGCTATTGTGCGCATTGATGTTGTCAAGGATTTCCTGTGCCTTTTCTGAAGGGAAAATGCTGAGGTAAGCCTTAGCCACACTGAGGTCGGGACTGATTCTGACGACACTGACAGAGACCAGGATGCCCCTTGTCTTCTGCGTCTGCTTCTGAAAAATGGTAGCCAGGTCCTTCTGTATCAACCGAGCTATCTTGTTTTGTCTGTTTGTTTCCAAAATTCTTCTGTTTTATTAAAAAATTACTGCATCATGAGTGAAGAAACGCTGCATCGCTACGGGAACAACGCTGTAGCGCTGGTCAGGTGACACTGTAGCGTTTTCGGATAATCGTAAGCCCGTCGCGCAGGGGAAGGATGACTTTCTCTACTCGGGGGTCGTGGGCCAAGGCTTCATTGAAGGCCTGTATGCTCTGTGTCTGGGGGTCGGTAGGGTTCTTTTCCAATACATGACCATCCCAGAGGGTGTTGTCGGCCAGGATGTAACCTCCTGGATTGAGATATTTTAGCGAGAGTTCGTAGTAGTCCTGGTACAGACGCTTGTCGGCATCTATAAAGATGAGGTCGAAGCGGAGACCCAACTGGGGAATGACTTGCAGGGCATCGCCTATGTGGAATGTAATCTGCTGGGCATAAGGTGAGTTTTCCAGCCAGGGACGGGTAAAATCCTCTTGCTCATCGTTGATTTCTATCGTGTGCAAATGTCCCTGTGGGGGCAGTCCCTCGGCCAGGCATAGTGCGCTGTAACCACTGTAGGTGCCTATTTCGAGCACAGTCTGGGGCTGAACCATCTGGGTAAGCATCTTCAGGATGCGCCCTTGCAGGTGTCCGCTGGCCATGCGACTATAGAGCAAATGCAGATTGGTAGCCCTGTAGAGGCGATGCAGATAGTCTCCCTCGGGGTCAATGTGCGCCTTGATGTAGTCGTCAAGAGCATCGTGAAACTGAGCTATGTCGGAAATAAGCATCGATTTATTTACGATTTGACTATTTACTATTTACTATTGGGATTTTATTGATTTATTGATTCATTTATTGGTGTTGTTTACCGCTTCGCGGGCTTCAATAAAACAAGAAAATATAAAAGAAAATAAGAAAAAATATTAGCTTTTGAATTATTTATTTTTTTTTGTTTTTTTCTGTTTTTTCTTGTTTTTCTAAAGCCGCCGCAGGCGTAAAACAACCACAATTTTCACTCTTCACTCTATGTAACTTAGATTTTTCACTTTTCACTTTTCACTTACCCACCATTGCTTCTACGGCCAATCGATAGCTGTCAAGGCCAAAGCCACAGATGACCCCCATGCAGGCAGCACTGAT
Source organism: uncultured Bacteroidales bacterium (assembly GCA_902802265.1). GTDB lineage: Bacteria > Bacteroidota > Bacteroidia > Bacteroidales > Bacteroidaceae > Minthosoma. The sequence continues at coordinate 50,803 of CADCLN010000008.1, forward strand.
CATGGAGTGGTGGCGAAACTCCTCGCGCTGGTGCACATTGCTGATATGCACCTCAATGACGGGGGTTGTCACGCTCCGTATGGCATCGTGCAGAGCAATGCTGGTGTGGGTATAGGCCCCTGCGTTCAGGATGATTCCGTCAAGGGAAAAGCCCGCTTCGTGTATCTTGTTGATCAATTCACCCTCAATATTGGACTGGAAATAACTCAGTTCCACATCGGGATAGCGGGCCTGTAAAGCTTCGTAATAGTCCATAAACCCACGGTGGCCATAAATCTCTGGTTCGCGCTTGCCCAGGAGGTTCAGGTTGGGTCCATTCAGTATTAAAATCTTCTTCATACACTGTGTATTTGCGCAAAGGTAAAGGTTTTAGACCGAATGGCAAAGTGAAAAGGTGGGTTTTTAGGTTTTCTTGACCATTTTTTTATAAAGAAAGCGAATAATACGGCCCAAAAACGTGTATCGGATGCCCCAATCGCGAATGGCATCGGCAAAAAGACCTTCCAGTCGAGGGTCGGTTTCGGGCTGAAGAATCTGGGTCAAAGGGATGGGCTGCTGCCAAGGTTCACGGTCAAACTCGTAATGCTGAAGGAAGTCGAAAGACCGAAAATGCGTACCCTGCTTCAGACCAATGTTTCTGACCATCGTGTGCCCTGGGGTGATGCACAGACCCTGTGCCTTGTAGATGGCGATTTCCCAACAGATATCCCACGGGATGGGCCTCTTGTCCAGACTCTTCAGGCAGGGGAACACACCTCCGTACTGCATCCTGTTTTCATCCGCTGGGGTCATACCCCGAAGGGCTTCCTCTCGGCTCCCGAAATGCTTGAAATACTGCTGCCAACGGTCTCTCCAGGTGCCCCAACCCCACCCAGACATGTGGGGGGTGAAATAGAATGCTGGAGCCTCAACCGAGAGGTTGGTAAAGCCAGAAACATGCATCACGCGGGGCACGTCTTGATAAAGGTCGAAAGCCCGATTCATGTAGTCCAGAAAAAAGGGCGAGGTGCAGATGTCGTCCTCCAAAACAATGATGCGGTCGTAGCGCTGAAACACCTCGGCAATGCCCTCCGTGATGTTCCTTTCCAGATAGAAATTTTCGGGACGCTCCACCAGCGTAAGGCTCTTGAAACCATGGTTTTTCGCTAACTCATGAAGGTACCTTCTCACCTCATTCACCTTATGCCAGGAGGCTTCGTCTTTTCCCCCGTCGCTAAACACAAACACATCCGTATGCTGTGCCCCTTCATTCCTTCCCAGGTGCTCGATGGTCTGCCTCGTATTGTCCAGCCTGTTATAAACAAACACGGCTACTGGTGCCTTGATCATTGCTTCTTGTTCTGTTTGGTTTTCGCCTGCAAAGAAACACATTTATTTTCAATTGGGCAAATTTTTTCGGTATTGTTTTCCATGGACTAAGGGGGGGATAGATAAACTAAAACCCACTCCCTTTCCACTATTCCATTCCACACGCATCTATAGATGCGTGTGTTGGACATGGAATGTGGAAAAGGGTGGGTGTCAGTTTTTATCTATTCCCGAGATTAAAGCCTTCGCTGCGGATAAGAGTAGTTAAAAAGACAAACGTTTTGGTCTGTAATGTCCTGATTATCATCACTCAATAATTCATCTGCCGCATCGCTGTCACAATAGAAAATTTGGTGATTCTCATCTTCCAGTAGCATACCATTGTCAAGCATTTTCTTGATGACACCATAGGCAAAGGACTTTTTACAGATGTCGTCATCTTCCAGAAATTCAACAATTTCCTTCTTTGTAGCCTTTTGGTCATCACAATCCTCCAGCAAGTAACCGACAATAGCAGTTTCTGCCATTTCGCTCTTGGAAGGCATTGTGGTATTGAGTGCCCTCTCTGTAATGGAGTTTTCTTCTACACAGAGCTGGTTGTTTTCATCATACCAGAACCGAAAATCGGGTATTTCCATTCGTCTGGACGCTTTGTTAGACACCTTGAATCCACTTCTTTCCTTCTTCACCAACAGTACATTGTCGGCTTTCTGTTCAAGAATTGAACCTAAATGACCACGCGAATTATTGTCTTTCTTGTTGGTATGGATCACTACCACCAGAGCTACATTATATTGAGCTGAATAGATCATCAGATGTTCAAGGAAACTCTGTGACTGCTCATTTTCATTGAAATTTGACACATAATCAACAGAATTGTCCACAAACAAAATTCCATTTTCACTTATTTCACAGATTTCCTCAAGTGCTGAATTTTTTTTATCCTTAAAAAACGCCCGCTGGTTATAAACCACCAGCTTGCTGTAGTCATCCTCTTCTGGTAAACCAGCCAATTCCAATACTCTTTTGTAACACCTCAATGTGTCAGATGGGCGTTGCTCTGTATCTATGTAGCCAACTTTACAGGAGTTTACCCTTTTCAGGCAACCAATCGTTCCATTTTCCTTCAACATTGCTGCTTGCAGCAATGTTCCCAAAGTGCTCTTTCCATTCTTAGCAGCCCCACAAAGAACTGTGAGACTGCCTTTAGATATAAGCGGAATTTCGTCATTGCCTTCCTTCACTACGAGCAAGGGCACATCTTCTTCTTCTACATCATGTACGCTGATGGCACCCAAACGACGAAGTTTGGTTTCTTCAACGTGTTGGAGCAAAATCTGAGCTAAATCACCTCTCTCTTCTGGAGAGGTTTTAATTTCATTAGAATCAACCGATTCTTTAATTGTTAAAATATTTTCCATATTATTAAAAATTAATAATTTGAACATTAAACATTTCACAATAATAAACAAAGGTCTCGAAAGTGTAGTGATAGCCACCATTTTTGACTATTCTACTAAACTTCTTGTCACACTCTGTATATGAATACCTTGGATAGAATTGTGACAGTTTGTGGTAATAACTCCTTCCTTCTGTTTCTCCCAGTACATTGTACAGGGCGTTTCCCAACTGGAACCATGCGGGTTCGCCTCTTGTGATGTCAATTCGCTGAGGAACGATCACCTCATCAATGGTTCTTTTAATACTCTCTCTCTGCTCTTCGGTAACCTCAATGGGTTCTGAAATTGCAGTCCTTTTGTTCTTTTTTGAATTTTCTTCTACATTTACCTCCTTTCTGAAATAGTTTGCTACTGCCTCTGGGGCTTGAAAGTAAGCTGCGTTCTGCCAATTCTCAGCGCAAAATTGTTTTCCCAAAACCTTGAAACCTTCATTTTCTTCTGGCTGTACATCCCAAGCGGCGTAAAGTTTGGTATCAACAATAAGAAGCGCTTCAGTAGGAGCCTCCAAGCAGAGTTTCATGTGAGTGTTGATGGCAGGGTCGAACAAGACCCCGTTTTCGGTTACGAGGTTTGCGTATTCTGCTTCCTCCAGCACCGATCTAAACAGATACTCGTAAAAATGAATGCTGCCCTTCAGTGTTAGCCCCTTCACGGACGGAACCAGAAGGTGTAAGCCACCGCGAATCGAGAATTTGATTTCGATGAACCTGATAATGCCCATCAAACTGTAACTTGCATTTTTGCTATTACGTTTTTTAACAATGGACAGAAACAGTTCTGTTGACTTCTCTTCTGAGTGGCTGTCGTAATCCAGGAGCACTTTGTGATTCCACTCAATGCCTCTGCTTCTACGGTTGAACTGCAACTCACTAAATCTTGATTCTGCACTAAGCCCCAAGGGTCTTGCCATGGGCATGGTGTAAACCATTTGCTTTTTCAGCTCATTGGCCTCTTCAAGCTTACCTTCGCAAACTAAATTTTTTACTTTACAATAAAGATCTCGGTTCCGATCGGAATCCATCTTAGCCAGAGCTTTACCAGCCTGAATCCAATGGACGCGAGTATTAAAAACACCTTCACCAGTTAAAAGGTACCGAGATTTGTCTTGCTGGATCTGATCCAGACATTCATTATCAAAACTGGCTGCCAACACTCCCTGTGCTGTCACAGCAGAAGAAGTGCCGATAAGATTTGCTTCTTTCTCGGAAGCGTTAGGAGACTTTTTCAAGTCTGCCTGGTTTTTAACTTCGTCACAAGGACGATCAGAACAAATTTTGTTCATAATAAATAAACGGTTAACCGCCACCGTAAGGTTCTAAATTTGTAAATTACTTCGTCCAGCACCGAAGTGTTAACTATTTGTTGTTTAACCTCCCCCTGCTGGTGAAGAGGCTGGTAGTTTAAAGGTCCTCAGCTGCCATGCTTTTGTTCCAGCTATGTCAAAGAACGCTCGCCTTCGTCATTCCCGAAAGCGAGTGCAAAGTTACGACCTCTTTTTATGGTAAAAAAAGATCGTAAAAAGTTACTTAAAAGTAAGAAAAAGTAAGGAGAAAGTAAGGAGAAAAGTAAGGTTTTTAGCCTAAAACGCCATCTACAATCCGCCTAATTTGCTTGTTCAAATCAGAATCTTTACTCAACGCATCACCTATCCTCTTGGCTTGTGAACCATCTTGTTGTTCTACGAATCGTGGGTCCAATGCACCAGCCATTGCCTTGTTCTCTTCCTTGTACACATTTTTAATTTTTAAATATCCTACGATTTCGCAAACCCAACGCAAGCTGAACTCATATTCATCATAGTGCTCCTGGCTGCTTTTATTCGATACTCTCTGCAAAACCTGTCTGTCATGCAAAATGCTTTGCCATATATCACGTACCCGATCAGCACTAAATGCGTCCCCTCTAATTTCGGCAGTGTTGATTTTTTCAACAAAATTCAATATCGCATGATACTTCGGCAAATATGTCTTGTCTATGCCTTCTTCATTCCAAGTAAACCGCTTTTCACCCAACATATAATTATAATCGTAGGGCAAAGCTTCCAATTCCTCTTCAGAAAAACCATAATTATATGAAGAAAACGGGTCAAGCAGGACACCTATGTAAGTCAGCAAATCTTTACAAGAACACTCACACGTTTCCCTGTCACCAGTATATTCATCGACAGAATTCAACTGCACTTCCATGTTTACCTCTTTCTCGAATTTGAACAACTCTTCGTACTCCTTGTCCTTCATCAGCACATACTTCATCATTAAGTAGGCAACATGATACACGGCAAAAGTCAACATTCCGCTCTTCTCCTGAGCCTCTTCTGAAGAAAATAAACCTTCATAGCGTCTGCAACGCCACTTATAAAAATCATCAATCTGCTTCGGGTCAGCCCTCAGCGAATATATTTCTTTAGCAACAGCCTTGGCTTCGCGCCATATTTCAATATGTAGCAATCGAGTTTCATGAAGCACATCCTTCACTCCTTGATTGAAAAGCCTATTAAATCTATCGACAAACAACTTGAACAAGCTTTCCGAACCATAAGCATCACGCACACGACTCAGTTCTTCAATATCCTTGATTCTAACTTCATTCTCCATCGTCTTTACACATTATTTATATATAGCGTCTGCAAAGGTACGACTTTTTCTCAAAAAATCCAACACAATCCCTTGCTTCTTTTTAGGAAAATCTGTATCTTTGCGGCATCTTCACGCCGAAGATATGTTTCCTATTTTATAATATATTAATTAGGTTATGAAAAAGAAAGTTTGTTTATCAATGTTTTGGGTTTTGTTCGCAATGTTTTGTAGTGGACAGACTGTGATTAATCCTTATTATGAAGAACGGGATTCTAAAGATATTCAGATTTATAAGATAGAAACTACAGCTACGGCTACGGTTGTGTCTGGAGCTTATAAATCTTTCTATAAAGATGGATGGGTAAATATTGGCTATAATACAGTATTGATAGATTGTAGAATTGGTAAGAAATATCCCATTTTCAAGGCTGAAGGTATTTGCTTGGCTCCTGATAAAAGGAACATGAAAAAAGGTGAAGTGGTTAAATTCACATGGTATTTCCGTTCTCTGCCAGAATCTGTGGAATCGGTAAATTTGGTAGAAGATGAATATAATGATGATGCTTTCAATTTTTGGATGATTGATTTGACAGGTACGAAAAAAAGGAAAAAAAATATGGAGGATTTTACACAAGAAGTGGAAAAAGAAGCAGAATTTCCCGGGGGAACAAAAGCACTTATGAAATTCGTTTCTGAAAATATTATTTATCCCATAGAAGCGCAACTGAATGGGATAGAAGGACAGGTGGAGGTTCAGTTTGTTGTAAATAGGGATGGATCAATCATAGAAGCACGGGTGATAAAAAGTGTTCATCCACTATTGGATGCAGAGGCACTGCGTGTGGTAAATCTCATGCCCAAATGGAAATCTGGAGAGAAAGAGGGTAAGCCTGTACGAGTTAGATACACTTTACCTATAACTTTTAAATTTCCAACAGATGACTAAAATATTGATGGATTATGAACAGAAAAAAGTATATACCCACTTTTTTCCTCCCACTTTATTTTGCCGTTTATCAGCTTTTCTGTATTTTTGCAGCGGAAATGTAAATTGATGGAAAAAGAACAGGTTATTGACAATATCAGACAGGTGGCAGCCAAGGTACTGCCCAAAGGAAGTGCTGTGTATCTGTATGGATCACGTGCCAGAGGTGATTACCATGAAGGTAGTGACTGGGACTTGCTGTTGCTGATAGACAAGCCTGTGATGAAGCTGAAATGCAATGAACGAGAAGATTTGGTTTTTCCTTTTACTGACATGGGATGGGACATTGGTGAGGACATCAGTGCTCGCGCATTTACCAAGAAGCAATGGCAGGAGGGTCCACATTCCATGTTCTATTTTAATGTAGAAGAAGATAAAAAGTTGTTGTATGAGTCTTAAAGAAGAAGAAAGACAGGTAATGGTCATCCTTGAATTGGAAAAAGTGGATAAAACACTGATTCAATTTAAAGTGCAGCAGCAAGCCCAACTTTGGGATATGGCTGCTAATCGTCTTTATTATGCTTTGTTTCATGCTGTCAGTGCTTTGCTGATAAATGACCATCACGAAGTAGGTACACACAAAGGTGCTGTAAACAAATTCAGCCTTTACTACGTGAAAGCTGGTATTTTCACAAAGGAAGAGGGTAAGTTGTATTCTCAGCTTCAACAGTTGCGTGAAGATGGCGATTATAATTGTTCCATGGATGTTGAACAAGAAGACATTGTAGGAAAAATTGAACCTACACTGAATTTGATTGAAAAAATAAAGGCTTACATACGTAAATAACATTTTAAAGTAATTCAACTTTCGGAAGTAGATATATCTTTGATTATGAATGCCACTACGTGGCAGAACTTTTTAGCTCGGTGCAGCCAAATCTTTCAAATCCTTACAAATTTGACAAAAAGATTTGTTTGATTTGATGAAATTTGTGGGATTTGGCTACGCCGAGCTAAAGGTTCTCGCCATAGGCGACTAATGATAAGACAAATATTTTACAACCGAAACTTAAATTAATTTTTTAAAACATGCATATTTTATTAGAACTTTTTGTTTGGATATTTATTTTAATTTGTGCAGCCGTTATTTCTTTGGTTTTATCGGCTTTGCTTTACGCTTTATTTGGTTATTCTGAAGAAAAATTTAATGATAACTTTGATTCTGAAGCAAAATCTAATGACGGCTACTTGTTATTTTTTATAGACAAGGTACATTATACGTTATTTGCTATTATTTTTATTATATTTCAGTTATATATGTCTTTTAAAATTTATAATGAAGAAGGTAAAATTTTCCCATTTATATTTTTGATTATTTTTGTTTCTTTACATTTGATATACTTAATATATAATATATTTTCTTTAATAAACAAAAAAGTTGTTTCAAAAAAATACCCTAATATATACTCCTTGTTGTGTAATCATATCCATACAGATTTTAGTATTCAATGGGAAAGGCTGTGTTTAGAAGATTGGGAAAGAATGTATAGAGATTATCCTGAGGCTGTAACTCATTATGTTATGGAAAAGGCTCAAAGTATTAATCAGGTGGTTAATAGGAAATATAAACTTTATGAATATTTTGGTTCTTTATCTATTGATGTTGAGAATCATTTAAAAAGTTCTCAACAAAGAATTAATAGAAAAAATGAGTTTGAAGATATATGTAAATTTGTGATACGAAATCATAAAGGATTTATATTTTTTTTAAATAGAATGAAGAAAGACGCAATGTTAATCAGAATAGAAAATACTTTTGCTTTTATAAGTGTAAAAATTATTTTAGAAAACAAGGATTTAATTAATGAATATGAAAGAAAAGTAAAAACAATAGAAAAGAAAAATCCTTTATTTTACAAAAAATACGTAGAAAAAATAATAAGCCCATCAATGCTTTTTCAATTTCCCACTGGTGAAATAAGATTAAGTCTAATTTATATTAAGTATATTCTTAAGGATATTCCATTTGTGGATTGGAAAGAACAACAATTCGATGAAGTTGAACAAAATCTTAAAAGAGTGGAATATTTAAAGCAGAAATATCCTGAATCTATTAGATTTAGCAAAATAGACAATTTGATTGCGAGTCAACAATTCTCTGAATTGAGTAAAATGGCGAATATTCCAAACGAGAAATGGCAAGAAGAGGAGGATGCCATATACATATTGTATCAAGAGGTAAAAAATAGAACAGCTGCCATTTATCCTCATGGTTATAAACTATGGGAAAAAATGAGAGATAAAAGGGATCTGAAAACAATTATAGATACAATAAAACATATAGAGGAAGAATATCGTATATGGGAAGATATATTTGTTAAACATTTATATAATATAAAGAATAGAAAATATTCGGATACAGAAAGATTTTTGGAGAAACAATTTGATTTAGAAAAATGGGAAAGCTATAAAAATACGGTTCAATTTATTAAGAAGCCAGACCATTCAGAAAGAGAAGATGTTCTTTCGTTAATTCCGAAATATTTTAGGAGTGATTCATATATAAATAATATTCCGTATAGGTATTATTTTAAATATCGTCCTAATAGTGTGCAGTTCTTATCTCAAACTGAAGTTAAAATCAGAGAGATTATTTTTGCATTTAAAAATAACGGAGAACATAAAGATATTTTAGCTACAATAAAGAAAACTCTTAGTGAATTATTTAATTCTATTGATAATGAGTTAATACAACTTAGGCATATAAATCCGTCTTCAAGCAGATATTTTGTCTTTGTTTGTATTCCATCCTCTTCTCAAAAAGATTACGAAAAAAGATGTAAGGATTTTTCAGCAGAACTTTGTAAGGATTTAGGCATGGTAGATGGTTTTCCATATTTGAAAGTTGTACATGATACGACTCCGACACATTCTGGTGGAAACAGGGATGATATAAGAGTGTCTTATGATGATACTTTTTTTAGAGGAAAACACGTTATACTTTTTGATGATATTGTTACAACAGGTGCAACGATGACTAAATACATCAATCTAATGACCAGCCTTGGCGCAAAAGTGGATTATGTAATATCTTTTGCAAAAACTTTTTCTTAAATGACAAAACAAATTAAAAGAAAATTTAATATGATTCGGCATAAATTACCTATTGTCAATGTTTTAGCGTTATTAAGTTTATGCCTTTTCTATGGGGGAGTAGGGAAAGAATCTCTTTATAATGATGACCCTATATTTTCATGGGAAGAGGTGGAGGACTGTATAAATAGAAAGATATATGTAGATGATGATCACCCCCGTTTATTTATGGGTATTTACTCTGGTAAGATTCTGTATCCTATCCCTAATCAGGTGCCATGTCCTATCTGTGGTAAGCCCTCGGAGGATTTGTATTGGATCTATTATAGTAGTCCAAAATGTATTTGGAATAGACTTTGCGGACGAGCAGGTCCATTGTCAATTTGTACCGATTGTCATCTGCAAGTCCAATTTATTTGTCATTTTATGAGTTGATTAAATAAAACAGAAAAAAGTATATGCCAGTGGTAGAAACAGACAAAAGTTTTACTCTTTAGGTGTGGAGTTAGAAAAGCTATTTGTTAACGTTAATAAGTAATTATGATGGATTCAAGTGAAGAGATGGGAAAGTTTAACTTCCCGATTGCCGACAAGTCGGAGAACATTATTAAGGTGATTGGTATTGGTGGCGGCGGCGGAAATGCGGTGCAACACATGTGGGACGAGGGTGTAAAAAACGTCTCATTCTTTGTCATCAACACCGATAGTCAGGTTTTGTCGCCTAACAGAGTACCCAATAAAGTGATGCTGGGCGATGGGCTGGGTGCTGGCGGTGACCCCAAGAAGGGCAAGGAATATGCTGAGGGTTCGATAGACGAACTGAAAGACGTATTGGGCAACAGCACGAAGATGGTGTTTATCACCGCAGGGCTGGGTGGTGGCACAGGCACTGGTGCTACGCCTGTTGTGGCCCGATTGGCTAAGGAGATAGGCATCCTGACAGTGGGTGTGGTGACACTGCCCTTTATGATGGAAGGCAAGAAACGCATTGATGTAGCCCTGAAGGGACTGGAAGAGCTGAAAGGATGTGTCGATTCATTGATTGTGGTGAACAATGAGAAGTTGCTAAGAGATGATCAGTACGCAGAGCTGGACTGGGCGGAAGGCATGAAAAAAGCCGATGAGGTGTTGACCATCGCTGTAAAGACCATCGCTGAGATTATTACGGTGAGGGGTCTGGTCAACAGAGATTTCAATGATGTAAATACAGTCATGCGCAACGGTGGTGCTGCCATTGTTTCTATTGCGAAGGCAAGTGGTGAGAACCGTATTTTCAAGGCTTTGTCGCAGGCTATTCATTCTTCCCTGGTAGCCAATTTCGACATCCAGCACACAAAGCGTTTGCTATACATTATATATAGTGGTACGGAAAACCCTGCAAAGATGCACGAACTGGGAGAAATCAATAGGTTCATGGAGAAATTCGACCAATATATAGATGTGCTTTGGGGGCATTATCCCGACGATGAACTAAAGGATGAAATCAAGGTTTCTATCATTGCTACAGGCTTCGACCAGGAAAAAGATGTGCTTGAAGATGAGGGTGAACTGTATAAGCAGTTGAGAAAGAAGTATTATCAGACTGAAGAATCTGAAAAAGAAAAAGAAGTAGTCAGTGAAAAGGACAATGCAGCGGAAGACCAGCCTGCAATGGCAGAAGAGGAACCAGCCGCCACACCAGAAGAAAAAACTGCACCGAAACCCACCTCTTTTCTCGGTAAATTAGAAAACCTGTTAAATAATCTGATAGCAGAAGAAGACGATTGACGGTCGCTCTCTCCCGTTTTCTCTGACCCCCTACGCATAGTTTTTTACTATTCAATACATAGTAAATTAGTATGCGTCTTTTTTTTGCAGGGGAAAAGTGGTAACTTTGCATAACTATTCAGCGAAACGCTTTTTAGTCCCTTTTCTTGGCATAAATCTCACAAAATCAAATAATAAAAGAGATTTGAAAAATTTGAATGATTTGAATGATTTCTTTGCGAGCAAAGCGAGTAAACTCGATAACTCGCCGCAGGCGACTACTATTTACCCATTCGCAGAATAGTTACAACTTTAAGGTATAATGTTTAAATTTTATTTTTATTATGAGTACAATTCGTTTAAATGCAAAAAAGCAGAAAATTGGCTTTAACAAGAAGGTGGCTTACGTCACCCGTGCCGTGAGATACAACACCATTTAGGCAAACGATTTAATTGCTATGGCCAGCAACGATACGGGCATCAGCCGTGCGATGGTGAAAGCTGTGTTTGAAGGTCTTATTCAGGAGATTGAACAAATGGTATTGAATGGCCACAGCATACAGCTGGGCGAAATGGGCACGCTGAAATTCAGTGTCAGTTGCAAGAGTGTGGAGGACAAGGAGGACCTCTCTACCGACCTCATCAAGAGACGTAGAATCATTTTCCAACCTTCCGCCAGACTGAAAAGTGCTGTGAATCGTGTGAACTTCCTCACTACAGTCATTGAAGACGAGGACGACGGCAACAATGGTTGATAAGACTCAATGCGTTTAAGGCAAGAAAAGTTCCAGAAGCCGCAGGTCATCGGCATAGGTCACTTTCAGGTTTGATTCTTCGCCCATGACGATTCGGATGGGTATTTCGGGCATATATCTCAGCAAGATGCCACAATCGTCCGTAGCCTGAAAATGAGGGTCTCTCAGCCCCTTGGCAAAGGCTTCTCGAATCACTTCTATGTGAAAAGCTTGTGGAGTTTGCGCTCTCATCAAAGCAGACCGGTCTGGTGCAGATTGGATGATTCCGTCTTTGCAAACCAGTATCGTATCTACGGTGGGAATAGCTACTCCGCAGGCTTTATTTTTTATCAATGCCTGGCACACTTCAGTGATGATACGCTGGCTCACCAGAGGTCTGGCAGCATCGTGCAGAATCAGGTTTACCCCTTCCTCTTGATAGGCTTCTATGGCAGACAGTGTGGAGTGGTAGCGTTCCTTGCCGCCAGGGAGTATTTTTTTTACTTTCGCCCATCCATTCCTCTCTACAATCTGTTGCACTTCAGTGATGTGGTTAGGATGCGAAACAATGGCGATTTCGTCAATCAGAGGGTTTATTTCAAAGGCTGTGACAGCATATTCTATCACCATTTTGCCTTTCACCTCGAAGAATTGCTTGGGCTTCTGACCACCCAGACGACTTCCTGTGCCGCCTGCCAGCACTACGGCTATGTTTTTACGATTCACAGTCATAATCATCGATGCTTTTTAAATAAATATCCGAGACACTCCTTCAGGATGTTTGCCCCTAAAATCCAAAGTACGGAGAGATAAAGGGCTGGAGCTATGAGCAAACGTGTGAGCAGAAGTAAAGGGAGTGATTGGATGTCTTTGGTTACAAAGTACGTGACAATCATCGTAGATCCAGCTATCAGCAAAAAGGGCAAAACATCGCGAAGGGCTTGCCAGACGCTGAATCGGATTTCACGCCAAACAAAATAGTGCCAGATGGCTATCCAAAGTATAGTAATAACGACCCACGAAATGACCATCTCACGGACGTTTCCTCCCAGCATTTTCACACACAGAATGGTGCAAAGCAAAGTCAAGCCCTGGGCAATGATATTCCACATATAAATATTTGATTTTCCGCGACTAATAATCATATTGAAATAGAGTGTGGCAAGGGGTAGGAAAGCTCCGCCCAGACACAGAATCTGCATCAGATAGGCACTGCTAAGCCACTTCTCCTTGATGAGCAGAACAATAAATTCGGGAGCTATCAATGAGAGTCCAAACATGGCAGGAAAACTGACAAAACAAGTGAATCTCAGCATCTTGCTGAAGGTTTGACACAGACGGTCCCTGTCGTCACCTACTTGCACAAAAGTGGGCTGTGCCACTCCCTGCACCATACCCGTAATTGTAGAAGCTCCCATCAGGTTCCATTTGTTAGCCTGGCTGTAATCACCCACCACCGTCTTGGTGTACATCTTACCCAGAAGCAAAGCAAATATATTGTTATTCACCTGATTAAAGATGTTTGTTACCAGCATTTTGCTTGAGAATCCGAACATTTCGCGTATGGGGGCAAAACTGATTTGCAGAGAGGGTTTCCATCCACTCAGCCACCAGCTAATCAGGGAGATAGAGAGGTTGAACACCATGGTCTGCGTAGCCAAACCCCAATAAGCCATCTGCTGATAAACCATCACGATGCCCACCGTGCCCGATAGCAAAAGGCTCAGAAGCGACATCACAGCCATTTCTTTCTGCTTGATTTGCCGAAACAGTATAGCCCTGGGCACAATGCTGAAGGAAGCGATGAAGAAGCTGAAGAAATAGTAACGGGAAAGGTCTGTCAGCAGGGGTTCGTGATAGAATCGGGCTATCAATGGAGCACAGAAAAAGAAGAGAATATACAGCATGAGGCTGACACTGATATTGAACCAAAACACAGCATTGAAGTCGCGGTGAGTAGCATCTCGCCTATTGGTAAGAGCTGTCACAAACCCACTGTCTTGCAGGGAATTAGCCACCAGCGTAAATATCATCAGCATCCCTATCAATCCGTAATCATCCTGTGAAAGTTTACGAGCCAGAATCACCCCAAAAACGGCATTAAGCAGCTGCATGGCACCATTGTTCAATGCTGCCCAAAAGAAGCCCTTTGCTGTTTTTTCTTTCAATGTCTCTCCCATGCTACAGTGTTTATTTGTTGACGCTGCATCGTTTTTTCATTTCCACTACTTCATCCAGCGAGTAACGCTTATGCAAATCAACAAAATAGTGTGGATGTGACTGACGTTTTTCAAGGGGGGGGAGGGTGAGGTAATCTTTATAAAGTAAAGTCAAATAAGCCTCGTATGCTTTGGGCACCGTCACGGTTGTGTCTTCAAATGGCAATTCTATGGTGTCGTGAAACCACTGCGATTGAAAGATGCGACCTTCCCATTGCGTGACGCACACACAGCTTGGACCCTTACCACCTATGTAACTGTTTTCAAAGTCGATAAATGCCTGCAAATAGCGCTCTGGAGACCGTTTTCGGTAGCAGTTGAGCACGTATAGCCCTACTTGATGAACATCCATTCTGAGAAGGTTTTTCAGCAAAAACGAGAAGGGATAATGGCTCACCGCATTGATGTATTTGTCAAAAAAGTAATGACTGCGATATTGCAAGGCGGTAATGCCTGCATCGGTGTCACTAAACTCGTCAAGCGGAAAAATATCCACATAGACCCCCATGATGTAGGGCAGTCGCTGAAATTCCCAGATGGTTGAGTTCAGACTCGAAATCTTTGCAAAAGGCATGTAGTAACCTTTGTCCCTGTAAGAGATGATTTCATAGCCCAGGGGTCGCAACACATCGTTCATTGTCAGCAGTTTCTGATAATCCGCTCTGGGCATATAGATGTCGATGTCATCGTCCCAGGGAATGAAACCCTGATGGCGCACAGCTCCCAAAACAGTGCCTCCGCAAGCCACATATCGCAATTGGTGATCGCTGAGAAACTGTTTCAGGAACTTGAATACCTGCAACAAAGCCTGCTTCATCTCGTCAGGAGTTACATGGGGGTGTTCTGTCATGTAGTAAAATTTTAACAATCAAACAAATCAAGGAAAAGTTCGGCACACCATAGTTGCCACTTCTGATTACCTGTCAGTTGTGCCATCGGTATGTCTTGCCGAAATTCCTTCCTTTTTGGTCCACCCCACCCCTTGAAAATAGCATCTACGGGTCTCGGCATAGGCATCTTGAAAGGAATCTCCAGTTCGGGATATTTCATGGCATAAAGCCCGCGTACCAGATATTTGGGTTCACCATTGCGTACTCTATTCATATCCAGAGGGTCAGCCATCTTCAGCTTGGCATACGGATCGTAATAGGGCAACTGGGCAGCACCAAAAGCATTCAGGTAGGAACTGCTACTCTCTATTGAGAAAATATCGTCCATAAACTGCATTACGTCAATACCGTCACTGCCCCTTCTATAGGGTTCAAAACAAGCTGTTTGCGACACAGGCTGGGTCAAAACCAAAGCTGGGTCGAGGAAGGTATATCGCTTCACAAAAGCATCGAAAGTCCATTCTGGACTAATCAGCTTGTCCATGCCACCAAACACAAGGTCGGCACTTTCACCGGTCAGAATCATTTCCACTCCGTCTTTTTTCGCCATGATAGCTGCCTTATAAATCTGAGCCTCAATAGAGTGTACAGGAGCAAATTTACGAGCCATCACAATGGGAGCATAGCGTTTGTAGTCGTCAAACGTAATTTCCACCAAGTGGTGTTGCAATCCGAATTTCTGGCAATATTTCCTGGCTCTCTCCACATCAGCATCAAACACGCCTGTGTCTGAAACAAACGTATAGGCATGGCTACCAGGCTTCAGGTAAGCAGCCAAATTTGCACTGTCCATGCCGCCAGAGAGCAGAATGCCAATGTTGTCGTACTGTTCGTAAAGTTTGGCAACCTGGTTATGAATCTGAAGGTCAATATCTTCAGAAGTTTTCACTAAAATGCGTTCCTCGTCGGGAATAGCCTGATAATTCTGGTGTCTGAACCCCTTGTAGAAGTTCATGTCGTCCCTCCAAATATAGCGAAAAGCCATGTAGGAACTCAGGCAAAAATCTTTATTAGCTTCCATTGTGTTTGTTTTTGTTTTTAAGTTAATTATTTAACTATTTATCTCTTACAGCTGTCAGTGCTTCGGTGATTTTTGTAGAAGAAACGCCATGGGTGTAGGGGAAATAGATAATCTTGATGCCAGCCTCGGCAAAGTCCTTTTCGTAAGCCTTCCATTTCTCTGTGCCATACCAATCGTCGCCGACAAACAGAATACTGGCTCCCAGTTTCTTGCACATTGTCAGTTTGTCCATATCATACTGAGGCACAGCGGCATCTACACACTTAATGTTTCGGATAATCTCTATACGGTCAGAAAACGGTATCATAGCGTGCTTGCCTTTATAGAGCACCAATTCATCTACGGTCACTCCTACGATGAGCTTATCGCAGAGAGCTTTAGCGTTTTTCAATAAAGTCAGGTGTCCGATGTGGAATAAATCAAACACCCCAGCGGTGTAACCTATGATCATAATTTCTTTATATTATAGTTTATAAATTCTACAATTAAGCATCATTTCTTAAATCTTCCGCTTAGCCAAGGCACACGTTCCACATAGGGAACCAGCAGAAAACAAACTCCGAACAATATCAAAATCAATAAAGTATAGTCATCCCAATGACCCCGCAAAGTACGAACATTGGCACTGCGTATCATTTTGTAAAGAATCATCAGAGGATAGTGAACCACAAAGAAAACCATGGAGTGCTGACCAATGTAGTTCAAGACAGGAATATGTGGCAATCGCAGGCTGATTAGCAACCCTGAAAGTCCACAAAGCACCAGCGTTATGTTCACAGTGACTATCCACACATTTCCCTCCCAAAGGTTTTCCGACATCGTATATTTGCCACCGTACTTGATATTCAAATAAATGAAAATCAGTAAAAACACAGTAGAAATAATGATGGTGTTCTGGGGTTTCAGCTTCTCCATGAGGAAGTGCCACAAACGTCCCAGATAGAACAAATAAATGCCAATGAAAATGTTGCTTAGCGACAACCACAGCGGGTTATCCTTTGTCCACAACCAATAGCTGATAAACGGAAAACTCAGCAAGAACCAGTGTATCTTGAAATTCAATACAGTACGATGATTCCATTGAAACCGTTCAGGGATGGGAACACGCAGCAAAGGTGGCACTTTGGCAATGAAATGAGCCACGATGTAAGCAATGAAGAAGGAGAAGAGAAACCAGCAGGGAGCATTGCCATAGAATTGGCTCGATTCCCACAAATGATTGATTCGCACCATTTTCACCATCGTGTTTTTGGGGTCGAGAATGAACCACACAAAGAAGAAATACACGGCATTGCCAATCAGTCCCCACACCAGGTAAGGAACCATCAACTGCTTGAATTTCTTCTTGCAAAATGCCTTGCTATCGCCCGAAACAGTTTTGTTGAAATAGCCTGCCTTGAAGAAGAAAAACGACATGAAATAGTAAGTCCAGTCCATCACAGGAGTCCACCAACTTTCGTTACCAAAACTGCAAGCATTGGTAATGTGCAACATCATCATCCGAACAATGCAGATGCCACAAAGCAAATCGAAGGTATGGTTACGCTGCTTCATCTTCCAAATAGATATTTCTTAAACACAGGACTTACTCTCAACACATTGCTTATCAACAAACAACCTGCTATCACAACCAAAGCTACACTCATGGCACAAACCACATCCAAGACAAAATTTGGTCGGTATTCATTCAGAAACAAACCTACCATCGGCAACGTGGGCAACAGGATGTAATGCATCAAATAAATATCCAATGTGCGCACACCGATATATTGCAAACCCATGCCAACAGGAGTTTCCTTTGTAAACCACCGCTCATAGTGCATGAAAAACATTACCACTATCAGCATCAAACTATACATTGCCAACGATTTAGGTAAATTTATCCATTCGCCATTAAAGAAATGCCATCGGAAGAAATCAGCACAACTGAGGAAGGCCACTACTGTGACCACAGGATAGAACCATCGCGAACTGAACAATGCCTTGACTCCGTTCCAATATCTATGTAATAGATTACCAATCAAGAAGAAATGAAAGAACTTCATCGTCTCGTAAAAACTGGAATACATCATAAAGTCATTCTTCCACCACTTCCCCAACGTATGCGGCAAAAACAAACTGATGTAAGCACCCACACTGACTATCCACAGGCACCACACGGGCACATGTGATCGGAAACGCTGGCTCACACAGGCTATTATATAATAAAGTATAAACATCTGCAACAACACCCAAGTGAACCAATATCCTCCCTTCGTAGGCAATGTCATGCACTTGATAAAACCATCACAAAATGATAGTTTACTTTTCAGTATCAAGAAGATACATAGAAACACTAGGGTGGGCAGTATCTGTATTTTCACTTTCTTCCATGTCAGCGAAGCAAACGAAGGAAATGTCCACACAAAATCCTGTTTATAAGCCAAAAAACCACTTACAAAGAAGAACAATGGCATCCGAAACAACACCAGAAAGGGCAAGCTGGCACTCAGTTGCTCGTCTTGCTTAAACCCCATCTGTGCCACATGGTAAGACACTACCAGAATCATCGTGAATCCGCGCAGTGCATCCAACCACTCCAAACGTTGCTTCATATATTATTCCTCTCTGTCTAAATCAAGCATTTTCACTAATTTATCGCTCTTTCCACTCACCACCTTCCTTACAAACATCTTGCCGCTCTCCAGAATGCGCTGATAATCTTTTTCCGTCATTATCTGGATAACAGGATTATAATCAATGAAATGCAGTGGAGTAAGTTTTGCCAACTTAGGATATTCACCCGTCGTCAAGATACACCGCTTGGCAAATACAGGCGAATTGAAAGCCATGGTCTGAATCATCGTTTCGCTGGGAGTAAATGAATCGGCAAAATACTTCTTGTAACTGTTGTCATGGTGATATTTATTCAACACATACTGAGCCAATTCCTCCGTCATGCACCACCAATCGGAACCTTTATACAGATGCACCAAACAACCCTCATCATCATAGAAATACAGCTGTTTTCTATGTCCTGTCCACTTCAAAAATTTCCTTGCCATTACCGTCAGCACACTGTTTGCCCTACGCGGAAGGAAACCTAACTGAACCTGAGGTCGAGCTACCTGGTAAAGTTCCGTCTGGCTTTCCAATATAGCTTCGCTGTCCATGCAAATGCCTTGCACAACCTCTTTGTTGCCCAGAGACTCCAGAAACTCAGTAATTTGTCTGTTGCTCCACACAGGATAATCTTGTCCACTCAGTGAAAACAATCTATCGAAATGTTTTGGAAAATCCACAGCAGCCTGCAACAAGCGCATCTGATACTCAACCTGCGACATAGTGCCCCAGCCCACTTCCACTCTGTTCTCCAAAAAATGCACCCTGTCGCCCTGTATCACGCTTCTGAAAGCATTCAAGTCACTCTTTCTGTCCACATGAATGAAAAATTCAGCATCCTCATGCAAAGCCTCAATCAAGCGCTTCACATGCAACACATCCTTGTAGGGGGACAACAAATAAGCTATATTCATAGAAGATTAAAAAAACTGCACAAAATTACGAACTATCCTTCAAACTGCAAAATAAAAAGTTCATAACTTTGTTGATAACCCCAAAAATACTGTTGATAACCCTTTTGAAAACTTGTTGACAACTTATAACAACTTTTTTTGGAACTTACAAATATTTGCATACAGCACACCATTTTGAAACCACCAAAGAAAGTTGTCAGTTTTTTTCAAAAACATTTCAACACGTTTTCATCCACTTATCAACAAGCACATCTCCCTCACAATCAGCACCCATCCACCACTTATCAACATTATCAACACCTCTATCATTATCATCATAGGTATTTTTCAGAAAGAATAAGCATAATAAATATAAAAGCCAAGTTCCACGCTGAATTTTCATTAAACACGGCAATATTATTTATAAAAACATCCCCATTCCACATTCCATGACTCACACACGCATATATATATGCGTGTGGAATGGAATAGTGGAAAGGGATGCTTTTATTATGCCCACATATTTATATGGAAGGAAAAATCTTGTAAAAAAATCAAACTTCGAGTTTTTCTACCAGGCGTGCTATGTGTGCCCTAATTTGCTGATAGGCTGGACATTCACGAAATTGTGTATTGCGACGTATCATCGCATCAACAGGGCATTGCGAGTGTTGGTAACAGGCAAGTTCATTGTCCATTTGCTGCTGGTGACCAGATGAGAGACGTTTGATTTCTTTCTCGCGTTCACGGCGCAGGATGGTGCATACAGAGTCGAGGATAGGTCCGATGACATTGTCCAAAAGGTGGTGTCCCTGTATATATAGATAAGCATTGTCGGGTCGCAGTCCCAATGTTTCGAGTTCTGCCTTGAGGGGTTTTATCTTTCCTTTGGCTTCGGGGTGATGCTGTTGCATCCATGCCACTTTTCGGTTCACCTGGTGACGTGTCTTTTCGATGGCATCGTGTGGGTTGTAGATATTTACCTTTTCAATGCTGATGAAATTATTGAGGGTCGTGAGCGGAAACTCGGTGAATCGTGCTTGACGGTAAAGCCAGATGGCCCAGACAAAGAGTTCGTAGATAGCTTCTGAATAAGCTTTCAGATAAGTTTCAAAGTCGAAGAGATTCCTGTCATTGAGTGTAGCCATGACGCAGACATTGTGTAGAGAGGGCGCGTAGCATTGCAGATTTTCAATGGCATAGGCATAGGTGTGAACCACGTAGGGATTGTCAAGCATATATTTAGAGTGGTTGGTGGCTCTTTGCATAAGGTAGTCCACGTCGGCATCCACACAGGCTATCATATATTGCCCCAGCTGCTTTCCCAATTTATTGGTCAGTACCGTCTTTTTGCCTCTTGATAGGTTGTTGCGTGAGGGCAGCATGACTTGAAATTCAAGTTTTTCGGACTCAAATTCATTGAGAATATTACGCCAAAAGAACACGTCATCGTAACTTTCCACGTAGGCTACGATTCGTTGCTTTTTGCGTTTTAGCAGTTGATTGGCTGCTTGCAGATATCGGCTATTCAGGTTTGATTGAAGTGATTTCATCTACTTCTGTCACGTTGTTTACCCAACCATCCATAATGAGGGCAGGAGAGTGGGTTGAGAGGATAAGCTGTGATCGTGGGTTAAGTTTTCGGATGAGGGATATGAGCTGTTGCTGCCATTCGATGTGGAGAGATATTTCGGGTTCATCCATAAGCAGCACATAGGGTTCATGGTTTTGCACCAACACGGTAGTGAGGATGACAAGCAACTGTTTTTCGCCGCTTGAGAGCTGATAGGGTGAAAGGATTTCGCCTCTTTGGTAAAATTGAATTTCATTGCTTTTGCGGTCAATGGTTTTCCCATTGAAGAGTCTATCGACCATGTCTTGAAATTCTGTTTTAGCCGAACCAATAGTGGCAGCTTTCTGCTGATCTTCGGGGTTGCCCGATGTGAGCAATTCGATGATGGTGTTTCCGATGTTGACCTGATAGTCAAGATATCGTTTCTGCAACTTGTATATTTGCCAGTCAAGTTCTGTTTTCACCCGTGAGTCGGAAAGTTTCTCCAAAAGGTCACTATGAAGCAATGGACGGTCGAAGGATCGTATTACATCAAAGCGTATGCTGTCGGCATCTTCAGGAAAGAGTTTTACGGTCACTCCTTCGGCTATCTGCCCCGCCTTCAGTTCCCCCTTTTCCATCCATTTGAGAACTTTTGCGGAGTGATTGATGATGGTGCTTTTGCCTACTCCATTGATGCCACTGAGAATGTTTACGTCGGGCTTCAGGTGCCAAATGATGTGTCGGCCACCTTTCCACAAAGCATTAATTTCGATGCTTTGCACATACTCTGCTGTTTTGTTCATTTTTATTATAATAATTATGTTTTGGGGCGCAAAGGTAAGAAAAAAATAGAAATGAAGGATGAAGAATAGAGAATATTTTGTACCTTTGTGCAATTTTAATAAAATTGATGAAAAATTTCGGACGTAAAATATACAATCTGCGTACCGCCCCCCATCGTTGGTGGCACAGACATGGATTTGGTGTCCATTCGCCCCACGACTATGAGCTTATCCGCGATGTGCTTTATGAAAAGCAGGCTTATTATGCTTATGACGACCTGCATCTGGACGACCCTTGGAGCAAGCAGCTTTATCGCATTAGGTTGTGGAACCCCGCTGTACAGGTTATCTACAGCACTGAGGAATACAGGCTTTTTCGGGAGAAAGTTACAGACGATACTTGCCTTGTCGTAGAAGATATTTCTGACAAGAATTACGTTCTTTGGAAACTTATTTTGCATGACCCCAAGGCTCGTATCACTTTTGACATGCGGCAGCGGGGACTTGTACTGTTCAATAGTAAAAGAATTAAACAAAACTATATCTTATGAAAATATATACGAAAACAGGAGATGAAGGCAAAACCAGCCTTGCCACAGGGCAGCGGGTATCGAAATGTTGTGACAGACTGGAAAGTTATGGCACTATTGACGAACTGAACACCCACATCGGCATGTTGATTGCCCTTGCAGAGGATGCTGACGACCAACAATTTCTTAGCTGCATACAGGGCAATCTTTTTGTCATTGGTGCTTACCTTGCCACCGAGAGTGAAGATGTGCCTGCCACAAGACTTATTACAACCGAAGCCATTGCCGGACTTGAAAAGGAAATAGACCGCATAGACAGTCTGCTGACACCGTTGAGGACCTTTATTTTGCCTCAGGGATGTGTTGCTTCGTGTGAAGCAGGAATTTGCCGCACTGTTTGCAGAAGATCGGAGAGATGCATCATACGGCTCTCAGAATCAGGAATCAACATCCATCCCGATGTATTGAAATATATGAATCGTCTGAGCGATTATTTTTTCCAATTAAGCAGAAAACTCAATCAAGACAAAAAAATATCTGATACTATTTGGAAGTAAAAAGAAAAAACCTTACCTTTGCGCCCCAAATTAAAATAGAAAAGATAAAACGTAAATAAATAATATGTATTGGACATTGGAACTTGCATCAAAATTGGAAGATGCACCCTGGCCAGCTACCAAGGAAGAACTTATCGACTATGCTACCCGCTCGGGAGCACCACTTGAAGTTATTGAAAATTTGGAGGAGATTGAGGATGAAGGCGATGTGTATGAATCCATTGAAGAGATTTGGCCTGACTACCCTTCAAAGGAAGACTTTCTGTGGGACGAGGATGAATATTAGACGCTCAATTTGACAATAACTAATTGAATTTTAATAAGGTGTGTGAAAATTAATTTTTTGCACACCTCATTTTATATGTCCTTTTAGCCCATTTTAGTTCCAAAAAAGTAGCACAAAAACGTGCTTTTTAGGCTTATTTAGGGGAGGAAAATGAATTATTTGCACTATAATCGCTACCTTTGCAAAATCCTCTTTTAGTGCAAATAATTATGGTTCATCCGACAAATGCATAGTTAATCAACAAATAAATGAATAATAAGAAAGATAGCTAAGATAAAATCACTACCTTTGGTTACCCCTAA
>CADCLN010000009.1 GCA_902802265.1 uncultured Bacteroidales bacterium
CTATACAAAGGTACTAATTTTTAGTTAAACAGGCAAAGAAATTTAGTTATATAAACTTAAATACCAAAGAGTTATTAATTATTCAGTAAACACTAATTAGTGCCATAGATTCTATTTCAGTTTCATGTTAATTTCGTGAAGATTTATTGATATATTGTGTAACACCAGAAGGAATGCACGAATAATCCTCGCCCAGAGTATTAGCAGAATTAATCCCAAAATACCTAACAAAGCTTTCGCTTCTGTTTCTATAATACCCCAAAAGGCAAACCCTAAAATTCCAAACAAACAAAGTATCAAAGTCCAGATCCAAATACCTTCGCCCAATGATTTTATAATTTCTTCATTTGACCTTCCAGTGTTCGTTGTTGAAAACGCAGACCCTTCCATATCAAATTTGCATTTGGAGCTTTTTGTTGTGTCATCTACTTTTATCGAACATCCACAATTTGGACATTCAGAGGCTTTGTCTGAAACCATCTGTCCACACTCTTTACATTTAATTAGTGCCATAATATTTTCATTTTTTAAATTTATATTTATTATGCTGAAATCTATCAACCGTATTTAAAATATAAATGATAATTATATTCCAATACCAGATTGTGTATCAAAATAAGGCAATTTTATCCAAACACTATGGATACTATGGATATATTTAAAATCGCCATGAAACACAGGAAAATCTTTTAGACATAATTAAGAACATTCTTTAATAATTTGTAATTGTATGTCTGGGTCTTCTTTCGTATCTGAATAATGTCATATATCCACCATATCAGTATTGCTACCACCAGTATTTCTACCACCAACTCTCTAACTCCATAAAATGATATACTAGAAATAATATACTCCTCAATGTCCGGATTGTCATTTATAAAGCTATTTACCCAAAGACACAGAAGAAAAATCAGCAGCAATGCAAGTTTTCTACAACCAATCTGAATATCTTCAAGCATAAAACGATCAAAACCAGCCATTCCTGCTGAACAAGAAATTTGAAGCATTTTAGATGGTTCTTTGAAGGGAATACTTTCAACTATTGCCCATTGATTTTCATTAAGAGATAATAGCTGAGGACGAAGTTCCTCCATGTAGTCTAAAGAAAAGAATTTCTCCATAAAATTCTGAACCTTTTTCAACCTTTCATTTGAATTATAATCAGTTGCCGATTTTATTGTTGCAGTTTTTTTATTCGAATTAGCTATCGCTGGGCATCCACATTTGGGACAAGCCCTATCGTTTGGTCCAAGCTTTTCTCCACATTCACTACATACAATCTCTTTTTCAATAGGTGACCCGCAATTAGGGCAAGAAGACGCATTTTCTGAAACTTCATGTCCACACTCTGTACATTTGATTAGTGCCATAGTTTTCTTTTTCATGTATCCTCGACTCATCGGACACTTTAAAATTAGTAATTAAGATTATTATCAGGCAAAAAAAGAAAGTGTGAGCCTACTTTGCATATTCCATCTGTAGGCTCTCGACTGCCTTAATTAATGAATAAGAAAAGTCGCTCACACCTCAGGCAGTATATGGTGTGAGCACATATATACAAACCTAAGATTGCGTCTTGGATTTATTCGATTAATTCAGTGAGTTGTCGAGATTCACAGATGCGGAATAACAAAAACGCTTCCCAATTATGTCTGCCGCAGTTCTTTCTGCGACGGTGCAAATTTAAGAAGTTTTTTTTGGAGACGCAAAATGTTGAGCGACTTTTTTACATTAAACTTAAAAAATTTGTTTATTTGAACTTTATTACACGGAAATCATTCTTGTTGTCGATGATAACTCCGTCAGCTTTCAACTTGCGAGCCTTGCGGACACCTTTCCACAGCAGATACTTCTCCAGACGGGGACGCTCGGGACGGACAAGCGGCAGAATGAACGGTGTGTAGGAGCCATAAGCCACAACTTCAAAATCACGCCCCACCTCGTTTTCGTTCAGAAAAACTTTTACATTGTTGTAGGTATCCATCTTCTTTTTGTCGGTCTTGAAAAGTGCCTTACCGAGCCAGGTAGTGTGATGGATTTTCTTTTCGTAGTTTTTTTCCAAGGTTTCTGTCTTGATGTAGTTGACCGTGCTGCATGAAGTCACGAAGAACAGACTACAAATGATTGCAGATGAAGTGAAATACTTTTTCATGTCGTTACGTTTTTAGGGGTTAAACTTGAAAATTTGTTTTTCCGACGACAAAGTTAAAGCATTTCTGACAAAAGGCAATCATCCATTTCGTCCACTTGAGTTACCAGCAGTCTGCGTCGTAATAGTGGTAAACTTTATTGTCATAAAAGGAATCGTGATTGGAATCATTTCGCTTCATGCGCCAAAACTGGGTAAGCTCATAATACTGAATGGTCTGGCACCACTCGGTTTCAATGGTGTTCCCTTTTACCTTCCCCTTATATTTCTGACTTATCTGTGCATGAAGAGGAAAAAGGCTTTCCTCAAAATCTATCCGTGCCTGTACATATTGTTCTTTGTCAATCAGGTCGTAGATGGAATCGTTGTAGTGACCTAAGGCTTTTTGGAAACGCGGCTCAATGAGGCTTTGTATTTCTCTGCGCAAGGCGAGGGTGTCTTCTGTAATGTTAAGGTGTGAGGGTTCCTCTTCGTTGAAGGGTGAGGATTGATCGTTTAAAGAATTTTCCGAAACTTCTCCCAGCGCTAAACTATCATCTTTCAACACTACTGCTTCATCTTTCAACTCTATACTCTCATCGCTATGCTCAGCAAGTCTGCTGGTGTCCCTCTCTACAGAGGAAGGGGCAGGAGCCAAAGGTTGACCTGTTTCCTTTTCAGGAAGAAATAGATTTTGATGAGTAGTGAGATAGACAACAAACAATAATAGAAAAAGGAACGGAAGGAGCAACCACAGCCAGCGTTTCCGATTATTGATTTTTTCTACTGCTACCATCAATTCTTCCACTGACTGGTAGCGCTTTTCGGGATCATCCTTGGTGCATTTCTTTATCAGCTTATCATAGGCAGAGGGAAACGGTAGTGCCTGAAGGATTCGACCAATAGCATAGATGTCTGTACGGACATCCACTTGTGTGGAACCGTTGATTTGTTCGGGGGCAGCATACTTATCTGTGTGCCCCGTTGTGTCAATATAGCTATCTGTATAACAAAAGCCTAAGTCTATCAGTTTGACGTCATGGCTGACACGAGTAATGAGAATGTTGTCGGGCTTGAGGTCAAGGTGGAGCACTTGGTGCTTGTGCAGATAGCTGACGACACTCAAAAGCTGAAGGAGAAAGCGTTTAGCATTGCGGCGTGTCTTGAAGTAGTCGGGGTGATGCTCGGCAAATTGACTGAGTGTTTCGCCGTCAACATAGTCCATCAGCAGATCGCAGTCAGTTAAGGACACGTAACGAACCAGATGAGGATGGTCCAGCTGGTAGCCAGTCTCGAATTCCTTTTGCAGCGCAGCGACATAACGAGGGTCGGTGCGGAGTTCTGGCTTGAGACGTTTCAAAAAGTGGAGTTTGCCATGAAGCCGCACACTATAGCACTCACAAGTAGCACCACCAACTGACAAGCGGATTGCGTTGGGGTACTCGTGAGGTACGTCTGTAAAGGACGATGTACTAAGCATATTACTTTACAATAGCTTAAAGTCGATGCCTTGCGATTTGCCTGCGCTGAAGGAACCAAGCTTCTCCCCGTTCCTTACAACTTCAGAAATGAGCAAGGGGTAGCCTCGTACTATGTGCGTAAGAGTCAATTCGTCACCTGCCAGCAGTTTGCTGTTATGGCTTTCCGTCACAAGGAATTTATTGTTTCCATGGTATTCTATGGTAAGGTTTCTGTCTGGTGGATAGGTAATGCAGAGTTTTTGCCCCTCGCTCAACTGACTGACCAAACATTCATCGCGCTTATCGAAAGCAGAATTGCTGTAGTTTGCATCGACCAGACGAAGAGCGTCCCAACAGTCGAAACCCAGATAGCGGGCTACCACATCAAGTGTGGTAACACGCGGAGTGCGCTCATCGTCGATGAATCCCAAGAGACGTTTCATGGTGTTCACTCCGATGTGCTCGCCTGTCACCGATTCAATGTCGCAAACGAGCCACTCACAGTCTGCCGACAAGCGGATGTCGCAGCCAGACTTGTGTTTCAGCAATTCTATAATATAAGGTGAAAATTTCATTCGCCTAAAATCACTCCCACTCTATCGTTGCTGGTGGCTTTGAGGAGACATCGTAGCAGACGCGATTGACACCACGGACACCTCGGATGATGCTGTTGGAGACTTCGGCCAGGAAGTCGTAGGGGAGTTTGGCCCAGTCGGCGGTCATGGCATCGGCACTGGTGACGGCACGCAGGGCTACGGGGTTTTCGTATGTGCGCTCGTCGCCCATGACTCCGACGGACTTGACATCGGAAAGGAGGATGGCTCCTGCCTGCCAAATCTGATCGTAGAGCGAGACTTCTATCGTGCCGTCTTTCATGTTGGCGGGAACGCCTGCAGCCAGGACGCGGCGGGCTTCTTCGCCTGAAAGCTTTACCTTCCAGTTGCGTAGTCCACGGATGAAGATGTCGTCGGCTTCCTGCAAGATGCGCACTTTTTCGGGTGTGATGTCGCCCAGAATGCGCACGGCCAGACCTGGACCTGGGAAGGGGTGGCGTGTGATAAGGTGTTCGGGCATCTGCAACTGACGACCGACGCGGCGCACTTCGTCCTTGAAGAGCCACTTGAGCGGTTCGCAGAGTTTGAGGCCCATCTTTTCGGGCAGTCCGCCTACGTTGTGGTGGCTCTTGATGACTTTGCCCGTGATGTTGAGCGACTCGATGCGGTCGGGATAAATAGTGCCCTGCGCCAGCCAGCGTGCACCGTCAATCTTCTTGGCTTCGGCTTCGAACACATCAATAAAGCCTGCGCCGATAATTTTGCGCTTGCGTTCCGGCTCGCAGACACCTGCCAGTTCGGAGTAGAACTTCTGCGAAGCATCTACGCCACGAACATTCAGACCGAGACATTCGTAGTCGCGCAGCACGTCGGTAAATTCGTTCTTGCGCAAAAGACCATTGTTCACGAAGATACACGTGAGGTTCTCACCGATAGCACGGTTGAGCAGGACTGCTGCCACGGAAGAATCGACGCCGCCAGAGAGTCCGAGGATGACCTTGTCGTCACCTATTTGTTCACGGAGTTCTTTCACCGTCTGGTCCACAAAGGATGCGGGGCTCCAGTCTTGCCTGCCGCCACAAATATCGACCACGAAATTCTTCAGCAGCAATGTGCCCTGAACGGAGTGGAACACCTCTGGATGGAACTGCACGCCCCAAAGCTGCTGACCATTTGCCTGAAAAGCGGCATTGGTGACGCTGTCGGTAGAGGCGATGACACGAAACTGCGGGGGCAGCTGTGTGATGGTGTCGCCATGTGACATCCATACCTGACTGCCTTCATCGAAGCCTCGGAACAGCGGATTTTCCTTTTCGAAGGATTTCAAATTGGCCCGTCCATATTCACGAGTACCAGCTGGCTCCACTTTGCCTCCGAAGGTATCGGCTGTCAGCTGTGCGCCGTAGCAAATGCCGAGCACGGGCAACTTGCCAAGGAACTGACTGAAATCCACCTTGAAAGCTTCTTTGTCATAGACACTGTAGGGCGAACCGGAAAGGATGACGCCAATGACGGCGGGGTCGTCTTTGGGATATTTGTTGTAGGGGACAATTTCGCAGAACATGTTCAACTCTCTGACTCTGCGTCCAATGAGCTGTGTGGTCTGTGAACCGAAATCCAGGATGATAATCTTTTGCTGCATCATTTCATGTACTATTTACAATTTATCTTTTACCATTCAGAAAAACTTCTGCCTGAGCAATGGAGTCCAGCTTGCCCACGTCGAGCAAATGAAGGTCGGGATTCAGCTGGAGACGAATGTCGGCTTTGTCGCAAATGCTGAGATAGAAGTCGATGATGGAGAATTTTCCCTTCCACTCCTCCATGAGGGGGAGCAGCTGGGGGTTGAATATCTGGATGCCACTGAATGCCACTTTCTGACAAGCAGCAACATCAAGCTGTGAGTATGGGGTTTTCACCTGTCCTGTGGCGATGTTTGTCCAACCTACGAGCCTGCCCTGCTTGTCTGCCAGCAGATAACGCTGGGTTTGACGCTGGGACACGAGCAAAGTGGAGGGTTGCCCTGGTGTGTGAAGGACTGAGTGGTAGAACGCAGCCAAGTCTGCATCCGACAGTATATCGACATTGTGCAGCAGAATGGGCTGCTGGTCGGGAAAGAGCCTTGCCGCCTGTTTCAGTCCACCACCCGTTTCGAGCAAAAGGTCGGTTTCGTCGGAGAAACGAATATCAAGCCCAAAGGCATCGTGCTGGGCAACGAAGTCGATAATTTGCTGTGCAAAGTGGTGAACGTTGATGACAATGGTGGTCACGCCGCTGCCCTTCAGTTTCTCAATGAGCCACTGCAGAAGGGGCTTTCCGTCGAGGGGCACCATCGCCTTGGGCATGGTGTCGGTGAGGGGTTTCAGCCTTGTGCCCAATCCTGCGGCAAAGATCAGCGCGTTCATTGGTATTCTTCGGGTGTAATGACGTACTTGGCAAGGTGTTTCCCTGTCTTGGCGTCGCGGTAGATATAGACGAAGTTGAGCCCTGCTTCCTTCATGGGTTTCAGGTCGATGCTGTTGCGAATACTTTTCAGCGCAATGTCTTTCACTTCGCCGAGTATGTTCTGAAATGCTTCGTACTGGTCCTTCGTCAGCTGTACGGAGTAGTAATATTTGTAGTCGAGCGAGCCGTCGTTATGAAAAACCATGCTGTCGAGCACCGTAATCTCGTCCATCTGCTTAGGACAGTGGCGCATGGTGTATTCGATGGATTCTCGCTCGAAACGGTCAAACTTCTTCTCTTGGCACGAAACCAACAGAAGAAGCATGAGGGGTATGTAGCAGATACGTTTTATCATCGACGCTCAGGATTGGTTTATCATCTGCTCAAGTGCCTGCGCCAACTGGTCGGGACAGGAGGTCGGCTTCATGCCGCAACGGATGCCCTTGAGTTTCTGAATGACATCGGTGGCTTTCTGTCCCCTGACCAGGGTGGCTACACCCACAGTATTTCCTGGACAACCGCCCACGAAGAAGACGTCGCGGATGATGCCTGTCTGTTCGTCCACATCCAGTTCGATGGCTTTCGAGCAGGTTCCTTTTGTTTCAAATACGGTCTTCATTACTTCATGTTTGTATATACGTTCTGAACATCGTCGAACTCTTCCAGACGTTCTACCATCTTGTCGATGGTTTCGCGCTGTTCGTCGGTAACTTCCTTCAGGTCGTTGGGAACGTAAGTGAACTCTGCGGCAGTAATTTCGTAGTTGTTGTCTTCCAAATACTTCTGTATCTGAGCAAAGGATTTGGGGTCACCGTAGATGGTGATGGTAGTTTCGTCTTTCTCTTCGTCGTATTCCTCGTCGTACTCATCGTTCACGCCGTATTCAATTGCTTCCAGGATAAACTCGTCCATATCGATGTCGGCAGGCTTCTTGAATGTGAACATGCTGTAGTGGTCGAAAAGGAACGAGAGCGATCCAGTGGTTCCCATGTTGCCGCTAAACTTGTTGAAGACGGAACGGACATCGGCAACGGTGCGGGTGGTGTTATCGGTGAGTGTATCGACAAACACAGCAACTCCGTGAGGACCATATCCTTCGTAGGTGACACTCTTCCATGCAGACTTATCCTTACCAATGGCATTCTTGATAGCACGGTCGATGTTGTCCTTGGGCATATTTTCGTGACGGCAGGTAGCTATCACAGCACGCAGGTGTGCATTGTTGTCGGGGTCAGGACCACCTTCTGCTACGGCAATAGCAAGCTGCTTGCCCAGTCGAGTAAAAGTTTTTGCCATGTTGCCCCAACGCTTCAGCTTACGGGCCTTTCTAAATTCAAACGCTCTTCCCATAAAAAAATTTACAATTTACCATTTACAATTTACCATTTCAGTACTATCTAAAAGCTGCTGAACTTTAACTTAAGATTGCAAACGGGTATTAATACTATTATTTATTTTATTTCTCTGAGTTATAATTGTTTTTGTTATTATTTTCAACAACTGAAGACATTCGTCGTGAAGGCTATAAAGTTTGTTCGGATCCACTATATTACTTTCCATTACCAATTCAATCCAATGAAGAGTTTCGTCCAATTCTTCTTCTACCATTTTTAATTTGTTAAGAAAATCACGATCAGATTTACCTAAACAAGCTGCGCGATAATTTGCAGAGGGGGATGTACCTGAACGAATTAACTGA
Source organism: uncultured Bacteroidales bacterium (assembly GCA_902802265.1). Classification (GTDB taxonomy): domain Bacteria; phylum Bacteroidota; class Bacteroidia; order Bacteroidales; family Bacteroidaceae; genus Minthosoma. The sequence goes on from CADCLN010000009.1 coordinate 8,287, forward strand.
TTAGCTATTGCATTAGAAGAACGTGTTCTGGGCATCTCATCAACAAGACGGATAATCCTTAATGCAAAATTTTTAAATCTAACCCTTAATTCTTCTTTATCCATTGACATCCAGCAAAATGGTAAATGGTAAATGGTAAATGGTAAATAAAATAGTTATTTCCCGCGTACTGTTGCCCCTGTAGCCTTGACGATGGCCTGTTCTATCTTGCTCATGACGGCTTCGATGGCTTTGTCGTTCAGGGTCTTTTCTTCGCTTTGCAGAATGAAGTTGACGGCATAGGACTTCTTGCCTTCGGGCAGATTCTTGCCTTCATAGACGTCGAAGAGGCTTACTTCCTTCAGCAGCTTGCGCTCTGTCTGATAAGCGGCTTGCTCTATCTGGGCAAACTCCACATTCGTGTCGAGCAGGAGTGCCAAGTCGCGACTGACGGCAGGGTGCTTCGGGATGTCGTAGAAACTTACGCCGGACTTCTTGACAAGCTTCATCAGGTTGGTCCAATTGAGGTCTGCAAAATAGACGGGCGCATCGATGTCGAGTTTGCTTGTCTGCTTCTTGCTGACGATGCCAAACACGGCCAGCTGTTTGCCGCCTCGCTGCGAGATGACTGTGGAGTTGGCAAAGATGTCGTTCTTCTCCTGCGAGAACACGAGTGCACCGAAGGGCACACCGAGTCGTGTCAGGATGTTCAGCACATGAGCCTTGATTTCATACACGCTGCTCTCTTCATCGCCGTGAATCCAGTTGCCACGCACACGCATTCCGGTCTGGAACAAGCCCAGATGGTAGTCTTCGCTGTAGGCAGCCAAAATCTTTTTCGACGACTCTGCACTGGCGGTGAGCGGCTGACCTGCTTCATCCACTTTGGGCTGGTTGCGTTCTGGAGAGAAATAGTAGCAATTGCCAAATTCAAAGAACTTCAGGTCGGGCATACGACGGTTGATGTTGTGCGACAGACATTCCAGTCCGCCGAACAACAAGGTCTGGCGCATCACGCCGAGGTCTTGACTCAGCGGGTTAATGAGACGAACAAGGTTTTCGGGTTTATACTTCTCACAACCATCGTAGTATGACGTTTTGGTCAAGCTATTGTTCAAGATTTCATTGAAGCCTGCACCCACCAGCTGTTCAGCCACCAGGTTCTGCAGTTTGTTGCTGCGGTCCAGCTCACCCTTTGTGGTAAGGGACGACTTCAGCTGGAGTGGAATCTCCACATTGTTGTAGCCATAGATGCGCAGAATTTCTTCCACCACGTCGCAGGGTTTCTTCACATCCACACGGAAAGCGGGCGCTTCCAGTCGCATCATTTCTGCATTGCTTTCGAGCACCTTGAAGCCGAGGTCGATGAGGATGCTCTGCTGAGTTTCCACAGGCAAAGCCTTGCCAACGAGGTCAGCCACATATTTGTAGTCAACGGTGATTTGCGGATTCTGTGGCAATGTGTCGTTCTTCACATCAACAATGTCCATGGCGATTTCGCCACCTGCCAGTTCTTTGGCCATGAGCGCAGCCGTCTTCAGGGCATAAATCTGTCCGTCGGGGTCAATGCCACGTTCAAAACGGAAGCTGGCATCGGTCTGCAGACCATGGCGGCGAGCCGATTTGCGAATCCAGGTGGGATGGAAATAGGCCGATTCAAAGAGCACATTGCGTGTGGATTCATACGTACCGCTACCCTTGCCGCCAAACACACCGGCAATGCACATGGGTTCTTCGGCGTTGCAGATTGCCAGGTCGCGGTCGCTCAGTTTGTGTTCTTCGCCGTCCAGTGTGATGAACGGAGTTCCTTCGGGCAGGGTCTTGACCACAACCTTCTGTCCCTTCACCATGTCTGCATCAAAGCAGTGGAGCGGCTGGCCAAACGCCATCATCACGTAGTTTGTGATGTCCACGATATTGTTGATGGGGCGTAAGCCGATAGTTGTAAGCGCATCCTTCAACCACTTGGGCGACTCTTTCACTTCACAGCCACGGACGCTGACGGCACAGTAACGGGGGCAAGCCTCCTGTGCTTCTACCTCCACGCTGAAGGGCAGAGCCTGGCTCTCCACCTTGAAATCATCCACCGAGGGACGATGCAGGGCGGTCTGATAGCCGTTCTGCTTCAGGTAAGCATAGAAGTCGCGCGCCACGCCCCAATGTGAGCAAGCGTCGGAGTGGTTCGGAGTGATGTCCACTTCAATGACATAGTCGCTCTCCACGCCGTAGTACTGGGCGGCAGGTGTACCTACCACAGCGTCGGCGGGCAGGACGATGATGCCGTCGTGGCTGGTTCCGATGCCGATTTCATCTTCAGCACAAATCATGCCGTTGCTTTCTACGCCACGGAGCTTGGACTTCTTGATGACAAACTCCTTGTCACCGTCATAGAGTTTGCAGCCCAGTTGAGCCACAATCACTTTCTGGCCGGCTGCCACATTGGGTGCACCGCAGACAATCTGCTGCACCAGTCCGTTGCCTTCGTCCACCGTCGTCACGTGCATGTGGTCACTGTCGGGATGGGGTTCGCACGTGAGCACCTGGCCCACAACCAAGCCTTCCAGTCCGCCACGGATGGACTGTACTTCTTCTACTGCTTCTACCTCAAGGCCGATGCTTGTCAATGCTGCCGCCACCTGGTCGGCTGGCATGTCGAAGTCAACGTACTGCTTGAGCCATTTATACGAAATGTTCATGTATTATGTATGTTTTAATCTTTTGTTTAATTGTAAAAACGGTGCAAAGTTAGTGATTTTTCGGTAAAAAACTGAAAGCGAACACAGGATATTTTATAAATAAAGGACTATTTCGCATGAAATAGCCCTCAAAACGTAACGGATTCTCAGTTCATGATAGCAAAGTAATCGACAATGCCCACCAGTTTCTTGTTTCCGTCAACCACCAGCAAGGAGTGAATCTTGTAGCGGTTGAACATCTCCTGAATCTTGGTCAACTTCGCCTCGGGGTTAATGGTCTTCGGCGTGTGGGTCATGGCTTCCGCCACGGTGAGATTGATGAAGTTGGTCTGTGCTCCCTGTACGGCACGGCGGATGTCCCCGTCGGTGATGATGCCCACAATGCGGTCGCCCGTCATCACCACACCCAGGCCGAGTTTGCCGCTCGATATGGTCATGATGGCTTCGGAGAGTTTCAGGTCGGGGGCAATGATGGGGAAGTTTTCGGTGTACATCACGTCCTTGACCCGAACCAGCAATTTGCGTCCCAATGTGCCTCCTGGGTGGAACATGGCAAAGTCGTTTGCCTTGAAGCAACGCATCTCCATCAAGGCAATGGCCAATGCGTCGCCCATGGCAATGGCTGCCGTGGTGCTGCTGGTGGGAGCCAGGTTCAGCGGGCAGGCTTCACGTTCAACTGTTACACTAATATGATAGTCGGAATGTTTGGCTATCAGCGAATTGGCATCGCCCGTCATAGAGACGATAGGGATGTGTCGCTCTTCCACGGCAGCAATGATGCGAAGCAGTTCGTCGGTGTCTCCCGAGTTGGAAAGGAAGAGCAGAATGTCGTCGGAAGTAATCATGCCCAGGTCGCCATGCAGGGCGTCGAGGGGATTGATGAAGATGGCCGGTGTGCCTGTGGATGCTAAGGTTGCTGCCATCTTTGCACCGACGTGGCCCGACTTGCCTACTCCGGTGATTACGACGTGTCCGCGATTCTTGAAAATAAGGTCAACCACCTGGTCGAACTGTTCGTCCAGCTGGGGTATCAATGCGAGCAGCGCATCGGACTCGTCGCGCAGACACCGCTCGGCATATTCTCTCGGTTTCATCATAGTTTTATTTCATTTCTATTCGTTATGACGCCGTGACGTCATAACGCTTATTGACTAACTTAAAAGTGAAGCCACGACGCCGGAAAGTTCGTCTAATGGCAACATATTGGGCCCGTCGCTCAGCGCATGGTCTGGGTCGGGATGCACCTCGAAGAAGTATCCGTCGGCACCAAAAGCGCGGGCTGCCAATGCCATGGCAGGCACAAACTCGCGGTTGCCTCCGGTCGTGCCGTCGGCAGCACCTGGTCGCTGCACACTATGGGTGCAGTCCATGATGACGGTGTCTGTAAAGTGATGCATATCAGCAATGTTGCGGAAGTCAACGGCCAAGTTGTTGTAGCCGTACATGTTACCACGCTCGGTGAGCCACACTTTGTCGTTGCCGCTCTCGCGCACTTTCTGCACAGGGTATTGCATGTCCATTCCGCTGAGGAACTGGGCTTTCTTGATGTTCACCGTGCGACCTGTCCGCGCGGCGGCTACGAGCAAATCGGTCTGGCGACACAAGAAGGCCGGAATCTGAAGCACATCGGCCACCTCGCCGGCGATGTTTGCCTGGTGGCTCTCATGGATGTCGGTCAGGATGCGCAGGCGATATTTCTCCTTGATGTCGGCCAACATCTGGATGCCTTTCTCCAAGCCTGGGCCACGATAGGAGTGAATGGAGGTGCGGTTAGCTTTGTCAAACGACGACTTAAAAATAAAATCTATCCCGTACTGTTCGCGCAGCTGCACCAGATGGGCTGCCACGGTCTCAAGCACATCCATGCTTTCGATGACACACGGGCCTGCAATGAATATCGGTTTCATGTTGAATGTCTGAAGGTTTTGTCTGATTTGGCTTTAAGGTAAGTATTCTTTTTATTGCAACAAATTGTTGTTCTGTTACCAGTTCATCGGTAATGAATTACCATCGTTATGGTAAAGTTTTACCATAGTTATGGTAATGTTTTACCAATGCAGTGGTAAAGTTTTACCATTGAAGTGGTAAAAAAGTGGTAAAATTGTTTCGGGGTCAGAAGGGGTATTCTCCATCCTGCGGCGGAGCGGCCGGAGCTGCCGTGGGCGTGATGGGCTGCGGCTCGGCTGCTGCGGTGGGCGAGGTTTCGTGCTTGGATGGGCTGAGAAATTCAAAGTTCTCCACCATGATTTCCACCGATGTGCGATCAATGCCTTGCTTGTCCGTCCAGCGGCGATACTGCAGTTTGCCTTCCACGTAGAGCTTGTCGCCTTTGTGCACGTAGCGTTCCACGGCTTCGGCTTGCTTGCGCCAGAAGATGACGGTGTGCCATTCGGTCTTGTCGGGCACCTGTGTGCCGTTCTGCAAAGTGTAGCCTTTCTCGGTGGTGGCGAGCCTCAGCTGGGCTACGCAAAGGTTCTGGTCAATGTAGCGCACTTGAGGCTCTTGCCCCACATTGCCTATGAGCATGACTTTATTCATAAGTGTACAGTTTTATTGAGTAAATACGCATCGAGCATGGTCATGGCTGCCATCGCTTCAACGATGGGCACCGCTCGGGGCAGGACACAGGGGTCGTGGCGGCCGCGCACCTGCAAGGTGGTTTCGCTGCCGAACCTATCGACGGTGGGCTGTGGACGCAACTGGGTGGCAACGGGTTTGAAGAGGACGCGGAAATAGATATCCTGTCCGTTGGAGATTCCTCCCTGTATGCCGCCGCTATGATTGGTCAGGGTGCTGATGGTTCCCTGATTGCTGCAGAAGAGGTCGTTCTGCTCAGACCCACGCTGCCCCACTCCACGGAATCCTTCGCCGTACTCAAATCCTTTCACAGCATTGATGCTGAGCATGGAAGCCCCCAGCATGGCATGGAGTTTGCTGAATGCCGGTTCGCCCAAACCTGCGGGACAGCCCTGGATGACGCCGGTGATGATGCCGCCGATGGTGTCGCCCTGCTCTTTCACTTCGAGGATGAGCTGCTCCATCTGCTGTGCCACTTGTGCATCGGGACAGCGCACGGCGTTTTGCTCTATGAGGCTGAGGTCGTAGTGCTTGTAGTCCTGGTCCAGGGCAATGTTGCCCACCTGCGAAGTGTATGCTGTCACGCGGATGCCCAACTGCTGCAAAGCCATCTTGGCAAAGGCTCCACCCACACAGCGCGAAATGGTCTCGCGGGCTGAAGAACGTCCGCCGCCTCGGTGGTCGCGCAGTCCGTACTTCTGGGTATAGGTGTAGTCGGCATGGCTGGGACGGAAAACGTCGCGCAGGTTGTCGTAGTCAGCCGAATGTTGATTGGTGTTGCGAACCAGGAAACCAATGGGACAGCCCGTGGTCTTGCCTTCGAATACGCCCGAAAGCAGTTCCACACGGTCTCCCTCCTGCCTTCCTGTGGTGAGACGGCTTTGGCCTGGGCGACGGCGGTCCAGTTCGTGTTGCAGGAAATCAAGGTCAACGGTGATGTCGGCAGGCATTCCGTCGATGACTCCGCCAATGCCTTCGCCGTGGCTTTCCCCAAAGGTGGTCAGCGTGAAAAGGTGTCCGAAAGTGTTGCGCATAAATGGTTGTCTGTGAATGGTAAACGAATCATTTTTACCTGCATCCGCCGCAACCACCGTTACAGCCGCCGCAACCGCCTTCACAGTCGCAATCGTTGTCGAAATAGTGCATTTGCTGGGTGATTTCGGCATTGGTGGCAGGACGATTCTCTACAACCTGACCGGTGAAGTGCAGGTCTTGTCCGGCACGCGGATGGTTCAGGTCGATGGTCACGGCTTGGGGCTTCACCTCGATGATAGTGGCGTTGAAGAAGTTGCCCTCCTCTCCGCGCATGGGGATGATGTTTCCTTCGTAGATGTGCTCATCATCAAACTTGCCGTTGATTTCAAACATTTTTTTATCGACATCGAACATCAGCTCTTCCTGAAATTCTCCGTAAGCGTCTTTGCATGGGATGGTGAAGTCGAATTTCTCGCCGGCTTTCAGCTGACCGACCATTTCCTCGAAAGCAGGAATGGTCATGCCTAAGTTGGTAATGAATTCAAAGGGATGGGCTGCTGAACATTGTTCCGCGAGTGATTCTGCTTCGTCTTCCTCGTCCTTCACATAAAGTTTGTAGGACAGGGCTACATAGTTGTTCTCTACTGCCATAATGGTAATTTATGAATTGTGATTTATACATTGAAAGCTATCAAAGAGGTTGCAAAGTTAATTATTTCGGCAATGACATCAAAATAAATTTGCACTTAATCAGAAATTCTATTAACTTCGCAGCCAAATTCAAACATTTTTACCCTATGAACAAAAAGTTTTTGGCAATAAGCCTCCTACTTTTGACGCTGTTTGCCGGTTGCAACAATCGTCAAAAGCCAGCACAGCAGACCCCTCAAGCGGACAAACAGCAAAACAGCACAACCGCACGACCACAAAGGCGCATCATCGCAAGACATGTGCCCATCGCGGCTGATTTCCAAAACATCATCTCCATCGGGGGCGTAAACATTGTCTATACACAAGGCACTGAATGTAGCATCGAACTGGAGGGCGACTCTGTTCTGCTCAATCACGTGAGCGTTGACATCGAGAGTAGCGTGCTCACGCTGCAAGTGAAGTCGGACAGCAATAAGGACATCAACCGCTACGAAAGCAATTTCGGCATTACCGCCTACATCACGACTCCTGGCCTGCAATGTGTATCGCTCTGCGAAAGCGGCAATTTCACCTGCAAAGGTACATGGAAAAGCCCGAAAATTCACATCGGCTGCATGAGCACAGGGTTTTTCGACGTGAACGAGATAGAATGCGAAACCTTCAAGTTTGAAAGCACGGGCTACGACAAATCGCAGTTCAAGTCCATCAAGACACAGGATGCCGCCATCTATGGCTACCGTCAATGCAACGGCACATTCCACGTGGAGACCGACCACTTGGAAATCATTTGTAACGGCGAGAGTTGTATGACCCTCACCGGACAGGCTCGCACGAAAGTGATAGAAAACCGCGACAAGGCGATACTGAAGGACGAAACCAGGAAGATTTAATCAATGCTTTCGTTTCATACAAAAAACATGTGTGTACCGCGCAATCACTGCGAAGTACACACTCCTAAACAAACTATGAAAAATTTATCTCAATCAAAATTTAAATCCTAATGTTGCCACAACCTGACTGCGGTTGTTGGTAATCCTGGTTGGAGCAGGTGCTCCGCATGAGCCCGTTGAACTGTAGGCATTATAGTTGCCTCCGTAGTCGTAGGCATAGAAGTCACCGTTCTGCATCTGGTACTGATAAGCGAGGTCAATGTAGCCTCCCTTGTAGCGATAGCCAACACCAAAGGTGATGCGATGGATGTCCTTCCAGTTGGTAAAGTCCGTTTCGGTGTATGAACTGTTGTAGTCCAAGTGGTTGTAAGCATCGTTCTTGAACGGAGCTGAAACGAAATTGTAACCGAGACGCACAGCGAAAGCATCGTCAGGCTTTGCCTCCAAACCAACCTTCACAGTATGCTGCCCCTTCAGATTTGCCTTTATATTCTCGTTTATGGGAACAAAATCGCTGGCATAGCTGTCGCCCCGATTGTAGTAATACTTGCAAGAAGGCAGGTCGCTGTACTCATATTCGGCTCCGATAGCAAGGAAATTGCCTACGGTGTGGCCTAAGCTGACGCCAAACTTCCAGGGAGTGCGGAAATTGCATTCAAACGTTTCCGTCGTATAATCACCTACGACCGTATTTCCATAGATGGAATTTGCGTTCACGTTGAGGTTGTTGTAGTCGCGCACTTTGTACCAGATGGGTGTGTGTGCAGTCAAGCCAAAACGGAAAGGAGAATCCTCAATGGGACGGAAGATGAATCCGAGCTTCACATCCACACCGTCAGCCGAGTAATGATAGCGATTGCGCAGAATGTAGTCGGCATATTCAGTTTTTTCGGAATAAGCGGCTTCGCGGTCGTAGCCCATCGTATAAATGCCGACACTAATTCCAGCAAATACGCGGTCTATAATATTGGCAGAGAGATTGAAGTCAATCTGCGAATTGCTGCCGTAGGAAGCACGACGATAATTTGATGCCGTTGCGGGAAGACCGATGAACTGGAATTTTTTATCTACACCATCCTGCCAAGCGAGATAATTATCATCGAAGATACCATCGTAAACCAACTCACCCGTATCGCTTTTGCGTTTCGGAGCTGTGTGGTCGGCCAAGATGCCAAAGGCATTGTTATCGTAATAAGCATCCGTCGCCATTTCAGCCAGTTGGAATGTCTGCGAACCACCAGCCAAGTCTAATCCTCCTGCGAAATTAGTCAGATGGTTGCGTTTCTTCTGATAGTTTACACCAAAATTGATGTTGCGGAGGCTTCCGCCATCACCACCGAGGACAAAAAGCACACCAGCCTGGTCGACGGACATGCGTCCACGGTCGTGCCCCATGGCCCCTTCGTTGCCTGTAAATACACCACCAAAGGTGAAGGAAGCATCGCTGCGGCGATAAAGTCCTGTACCGGCAGGATTGTTGCTCATGGTGGAAAGGTCTGCGCCCAATGCACCCAATGCACCACCCATACCGATATAGCGTGCTGTTCCGTTCAGGTCACTCTCGGCAATTGTCTCTGCATGATATGCGCTCTGTGCGTTGGCAACAGAACTGAGCGCCAGCATGATTGCTGTATATAAGAAAGTTTTCATTGTATAGTCTCTAATTGTTAGTTGTCGTTATCACGCTTTACTATTATTTCGTTATACCGAATGTGTCACCTGCGACCGCCGCCTGTGCCACGGCTACCGCCGCCACCGAAGCCTCCACCACGGCTGCCACCGCCGCCAAAGCTGCCGCCACCGCCGCCGAAGCCTCCGCTACGTGTGGCACCTCCGCCGTATGTACTGCTGCGCGTTGGAGCACTTGGTGTTGCGCTACGCGAGGGAGCTGGAGTATAGCTACGGCTGCTGCTGTTGTTGTTATAGGTGCTACGGCCCTGATTGCTGGGCGTAGTGGTACGGTTCGTATTGCCAGGGTTGTTATAAGTAGAACGCCTTGTGCTACCGTCGGAAGAACGTTGCGGGCTGTTATATGTCTGGCGACGACCCGTTTCATTACGGTACTGATAAGTGCTGCGTGAAGTTCTCGGACCTGCGCCTTCGCCACCCGAGCGACCATAACGTTGAGTGCCATTGTTGGCATATCCACGGTTTCCTGCCATGGTGTTGGTGCGCGGACCACGATAGTTGCGTGCATCGAAGTTAGTACGCGGACCTATCGGACGATAGTAGCCGCCATAGTGCCGGTTGTAGCCATAGCCCCAAGTGTTCCAACGATAGTAAGGATAATTCCATCCCCACATCGGGCCATACCAGCTGTTCCAGCCATAGTAGCTCCAACCGTAGCTCCAACCGCCCCAGCCCCAGCTGAAGCTCCAAGCCGGACGATACCAGGACCAGTAGTTGTAATAGAATGGATCGTAGCAGAAATAGTCGTAGAGGTAGTCATAGACTCCGCAGTCATAGACCAAGTCCCAATAGTAAGGACTGCTCACCGAAACAACCACATTGGGGCTGTGGAAACGAAGGATACGACGCGAGTAGCGATAGTCCAACTCGGTATTGCCTGCATTGGTCAGCTCCTCTTCGTCATAACCCGAAGCGGCACTACGGCTTTGCTCCTGAGCGTCACTACTGTAGCTGTAGCGACGGTTGTATTCATCTTCTGAGCGTTTTGAGCTCCGATAATCCACCGTGCTGGTATCAGCCCATTCCTCGGCCGGCAAAGTATTACCATAATAAGAGGAACGTGCCGACGTCGTCGTGGTGACTTGCGGCTTCTTCTTGCTTGAAGTGAAGTACATGTCATCGTCCTGAGCCATGCTGAGCAATGGCAGGAAGGAGAGAAGTATCATCAAATATCTTTTCATAAGGCAATCGTTTTTTTTTGAGGTTCTAAACTCTTTGTTAATGTTTCACGCTGCAAAATTATGCAATTCCTACCACACAGCGAGGAGAAAAATCCTAACCCTTGGGGGAATTTCCCTATTACTATTATTATAATTGGTAATAGAAAAAGAGAGCGCAGAGATTCATTCACTCTGCGCCCTCTGTCTTCCCTGCGTCCTCTGTGCCTTTGTGCCTTGGCGCATGAATCAGAGCGGAAAACGAGACTCGAACTCGCGACCCCAACCTTGGCAAGGTTGTGCTCTACCAACTGAGCTATTTCCGCAAACTAATCTGGAAGCTGTGTGTGAAGAGAAGGAGACTCGAACTCCCACGGGCTGAGCCCACTACCCCCTCAAAGTAGCGCGTCTACCATTCCGCCACCTCTCCATTATATTTTGTGCCCACGACAAGAATCGAACTTGCACGTCTCTCAACACTCGCACCTGAAACGAGCGCGTCTACCATTCCGCCACGTGGGCAATTCCTTGCAGTCTTTTCAATTATTCAGAGCGGAAAACGAGACTCGAACTCGCGACCCCAACCTTGGCAAGGTTGTGCTCTACCAACTGAGCTATTTCCGCCTAAAATTTCTGTCAAAACACCACCGCAAAAGTGGCATTTTGGTAGCTCTTCCCCTGAAAAGCGATGCAAAGGTAGTGCTTTTTGGCATACAACCAAAATTTTTCAGCTCTTTTTTTGAAAAACGTAGCGTTTTTTCATCTTTTTGCGCTAAATTTGCGGCCAAATCAAGTAGAACAACCCATGCAGAAGCATACATCCAAGCGCGAAACCAACGAAATCATCATCTTCCTCATCAACCTTTTTTTTCTGGAAGTCATCGGCAAATTCCTTGTGACGTTTACCCTCTTTCTTTTCCGCCTCTTTGGCATGGAAAAAGTAGCCGACTCCTATTATGCTCTGCCCCGCCATTCTTTCTACACATTCTTTATAATATTATGTATCGTGACCCTCATCAGCATCATCAGAGTGGTCAGAGAACAGCAAAAACGCCAACATTTCAGGGAAGAAGACGAAGAATAGACAGGCACAGGAAAGAAAACGCCCCCTTTATTTGCACAGACTACACAAAAACCCTACATTTGCAGAATAATTGAAAGAAAATCGGATTTCTGGTTTCGTAATTCGGATCTTAAAAACGTATATATGCGAATTGTCATATTGGACGGGCATACCGTCAACCCTGGCGACCTAAGCTGGGAACCCCTCGAAGAACTTGCCGACGTAAAAGTCTATGAACGCACCGCCGAAGAAGACATCATCCCCAGATGCAAAGGTGCAGAAATCGTGCTGACCAATAAGGTCGTGCTCGATGCTCATGTGCTCAACATGTTGCCACGGCTGCAATACATCGGCGTACTTGCCACAGGCTACAACGTGGTTGACATCGAAGTGGCAAGCCGACAAAACATCGTCGTCACCAACATTCCTGCCTACAGCACCGAGAGTGTTGCACAAATGGTATTCAGCCACTTGCTCAACATCGTCAGCCGCGCAGACTACTATGCCAACGAGAACCGCCGCGGACGTTGGAGCCAGTCGCCCGACTTCTGCTATCTGGACCACAACCTCTTCGAATTGAGCGGAAAGCGCATGGGCATCGTAGGCTTAGGCCATACAGGCACAGCAACAGCACGCATCGCACAAGCCTTCGGCATGAATGTGCAGGCATACACATCCAAAGAAGAAGACGAACTGCCCACGGGCATCCGCAAAGTGTCGCTCGACGACCTCTTCAGCACCAGCGACATCGTCAGCCTGCATTGTCCGCTGACTGAAGACACCCACCACTTAGTGAACAAACAGGTGCTTGCCACCATGAAAACCTCCGCCATCCTCATCAACACAGGACGTGGACCACTGGTCAACGACGAAGATCTGGCGGACGCCTTGAACCACGGCATCATTGCTGCCTACGGAGCCGACGTACTGACCACGGAACCAGCACCAGCCGACAACCCCCTGCTGAAGGCACAAAACTGCTACCTCACTCCGCATATCGCCTGGGCTACTCGTGAAGCAAGGGAACGGCTCATCGACCAATGCGCCGCCAATGTCAAGGCTTTCATCGACGGCGAACCCATCAATCAAGTAAACGTATAATAGTTCTTCCGCTGAAACAGTAGTGCAGTACCGCTGAGACGATACTGCACTATTGTTTTTACATCTTTTATCTGTTGCAAAGTTAAAACACGGTCAATACAGCTCCATATTCACCTGGTTGCGGACACGACTGAGGGTTTCGGGCGTAATCTGCAAGAGCGATGCAACATGGTGAAGCGGGGCACGACGCACAATTTCTGGATTTTCACGCATCAGGCGCACATAACGCTCTTTGGCGGAATCGAAACGAATGACATCTGCCCATTGCTTTGCCTGGATGAGCAGCCGTTGCTCAATGGCGAAGATAAGCTGGCAAAATTCAAAGGAGGTACGTGCCAACTGGAAGAGTTCGTCGTGTGGAATGCCGTAAAGCACAGAGGGTTCCAGCGTAGTCAAAGTGAGATGGGATGGTTCTTGACGGAAGAAACTTTCGACACAGACAAGCAAGTCGCCTTCGTGTGCCATGTATTCTGTCACAGTCACACCATCACGCTTATAATACTGAAGCACAAGCCCGTAGGTCAGGTAATAGATGCAACGGCAGACTTCTCCCTCGTTGACTGGGTTTTTCCCACGAATGAGTTTCTGGGGTTGAAGTATTGCTGCAAACTGCTTCAGATGTTCTGGGTCGAGCGAAACATCTAAGCTGCGACAGATGTAACGAGCGACATCTTTTGTGTTTTCAATCTTTAGCATGGTGTTTCTGAGTGTTTTATGGTTGTTTGTGTATAGAATAATCACGTTCACCAAATATCATGCTGCCCACACGGACAAGGGTGGTGCCGTGTTGCAAGGCGATGAGATAATCGCCACTCATGCCCATCGACAATTCGCAGAAAGCCTTGTCATCGGGGAAGTATGTCCCCTTCACTTCCTGGAAAATCTGGGCAGCCTGTGTAAATTCATTCGCTATCTGTTGCTGGTCGTCGGTGTTGGTTGCCATGCACATCAAGCCAGCGATCTGTACGGATTTCAATTCGCACCATGTTCCTTCACAAAGCATCTGCCGCAATTCGTCTGGTGTGAAGCCAAACTTTGTTTCTTCCTGTGCGATGTGAATCTGCAAGAGGCAAGGGATGATTCGCTGACAACGTTCTGCCTGTCGGTTTATTTCTTTCAGCAGCTTCAACGAATCGACTGCATGAATCAACGAAACGAAGGGGGCAAGGTATTTCACCTTGTTGGTTTGCAGATGTCCGATGAAATGCCACTCTATGTCTTTGGGCAGCAGGGCTTCCTTTTCCACCAATTCCTGCACATGGCTTTCGCCAAAAACACGCTGGCCTGCCTCGTATGCCTCTTGCAAAGCGCAGACAGGATGGAATTTCGACACGGCCACAAGTCTGACTCCTTGTGGAAGCGTGCTGAGCACGCGATGGAGATTATCTGCAATCATGTGAATATAAAAAGTTTATGCTTCGTATTCAGGCTTTACGGCATCCCTGGTCTGATAGGGGAAAACATCCAGAAGCGGAGTTTCTTGCACAAGGGCAATCTCATAGTCAATCATGGAGCCCTTCATGCCCTCGTCGAAACGGCGCACGGCATCGCGTAAATCGCTGGCTTGCACAAGCATCTGCTGTGAGGTACGCTTCTCTGCCTGGGTCTTTTCGTCCAATGTGACAAACACACACTTCACTTTGTACCACTTGTCGCAGCTTTCCTCTTCGGCCGTGAACATCTCGCAATAGCGTGCACGCTTGATGTCCACTACTTCCAACTGCCCGTTGCAGAAGGGCGTGATTTCCTCGATGATGCGAGCTTCAGCCTCGGTGAAGTTCAAGGCATCCACCAGATAAGGTTCTGTCACTTTCTTGGTGGCTCCCCCTTCAAGCATTTTCTCTGTCCGAACTTTACATTCGAACCAATTGTTCATAATCATATTCGTTTCGTTATTACTTTTTTACATCAAATCTGCCATTTCCTATCGAATGACATTTTCTTCCTTTAAAGTATAGAATGAGCTGCCGTCAAAGCAATGTGTACACACTTGACTCTTGTGCAGACCGATGGCGTTCACGATGGTTTCCAGCTTCGAGAAATGGAGCGAATCGAGGTTGAGCCGACGGGCTATTTCCTCTACCATGCGCTTGTACTCTTGCGTATCGCTCTGGGTATAAAGCTGAAGGCGTTCTTGTGGCACATCGACACTTTCCACGGTATTGGCATCGTCGAGCTTTGTCATCTTGTCATGTGGAGCCTCCAAATCCATGATGACCCGACGGGCAATAAGTTCCAGTTCGCTCTTGCTGGCACTAAAATTGATGAACGGACAAGCGTAAACCAACGGAGGACAGGCTATGCGCATGTGTACTTCTTTTGCACCCAATTCCTTCAGTTTCTTTGCATTATTGCGTAATTGCGTACCCCTGACGATGCTATCGTCACAGAAAAGACAACGCTTGCCTTGCAACATGGCTCCGTTGGGGATGAGCTTCATCTTTGCCACCAGGTTGCGCATCTCCTGATTGGTAGGCATGAAGGAACGTGGCCAAGTAGGTGTATATTTGCTGATACCACGCACATACGGCACCTTATGTCCAGCCGAATAGCCCAAAGCCATGCCGTTTCCGCTGTCGGGAATGCCGCCCACGGTATCTACCTCTGTGGGGTCTTCCTTTCCCATCACACGACCCGTCTCAAAGCGCACTTCTTCCACATTCCTTCCTTCGTAGCTGCTGGTTGGGAAACCATAGTAAATCCATAGGAATGAACAAATTTGGTTGCCTTTGTTAGGCCGTCTGAGCTGCTCCATGCCGTCGGGACGCAACCTGACGATTTCGCCTGGCCCCAGGTAGTAAGTGGTTTCGTAGCCCAGATTGGGAAAGGCAGAAGATTCGCTCGTGGCAGCCATGGCACCTTCTTTCTGTCCGATGACAATGGGGGTGCGTCCCCAAGAGTCACGAGCCGCAATAATGCCGTCTTCGGTCAGGAGCAAAACAGAGCACGAACCATGAATGTTGCGATAGATGTTCTCGATGCCATCGACAAAGGATTTCCCCTTGATAATCAGCAGTCCAATGAGTTCCGTCTGATTAATTTTGCCCGAACTGAACTCGCTCAGCACCATATTTTCGTTAAGCAACTGCTCGGCTATTTCCTCCAAATTGTTGATTTTCGCCACGGTAACCAACGCGAATCTGCCCAGGTGTGAATTCATCAACAACGGCTGCGCATCGGTATCACTTACGATGCCGATACCTGACTTGCCGTGGAACTTGTCCAGTTCGTCTTCAAAACGTGTACGGAAATACGTGTTCTCAAGATTGTGGATACTACGAAAAAAGCCCTTTTCCCCACTGTAAGTCGCCATACCACCACGCTTTGTGCCAAGATGCGACTGGTAATCAGTGCCATAGAAAAGGTCCGTAACGCACTTCTGGGTACTCACGGTACCAAAAAAGCCTCCCATATATTATAAATAATGTGTATGTGTGTGTAAAAAACTTCTGCAAAGTTACGCCAACTCCGTGGAAAATACAAGCAATTTTGAATTTTTTATTAGAAAGACATGCGGAAAATGAAGCGGACACCATTACGATTGATGTTTGGGTGGTCCAAATAAGTCAAACGGCGCACGTAAACCACATGGAACAGCTTGAAGATGTTGTGCACGCCGGCCACAATTTCCACATAGGGCTTGTTGGGCGACATCTTGTAGGTGTTCGATTCAAACTGCCCTTCCGCATTAAATCGTCCTGGGAAGAAGAACAGGTCGGGGTCGGTAAAGTCGCTCGTCGCAGGATTATTCTTGTTGGTCAACGTGCCCCAAAGCACATTCACGCCCAACCACTCTCTCCATTTCAGTTTCTTCAAGAGCGGTATTCGGTTGAAAATCTTGCCGTTCATATCCCAGCTAATCATCGCCGAAGCATAGCGGTCGTTCAGGAATTCCCAGATATTGATGAGGTTGAAGTTGTAATCCTGCAGGATGTAGGTATCGTTGGCAATAGGGTGAATCAGCAAAGGATAAGGCACCTTGCTCCATTGGGCTCCAGCCTTGATGTCGCAGTCAATCTTACCCCACGAACCCACCCAGAAACGCTTGTAAACGCCAGCTTCAGTCACGTGATAATTGTACTGGCCACCCAGGAGTCCCTTTATGCCCCACGTGTGGCTGACCGTAAAGATAGGTGCATCGAGGTTTATCTTCAGACGTCGTTGCTTGGTGTTGATATAAGTAGCCCCTGGTTCAAACGTGATGGTGGCTTTCAGCTCCGTGGTCGTCATGCGGTTACTCCACATCTGCGGGTCGTTCACGGGCTGCGGAACGCCGTTGGCATCGGGCACTCCTGTACCAAGATGCTGGAAGAAGAGCTGATCTACAGCCTCGTTTCGGGTGTTGTCGAAATGGGCATAGAATTTCAGTCCGGTCTCCCATTCCCTATCATACATCAGCTTATGCGTGCGCGTGTGATAGAATTGGTCCACCTTGTTGGCTTTGAACGCCATAAACATGTTGTCCTTATCCGTCGTCATGAACTTTGTATAAGGCGAAGTGATGTCGTTATAATACTGAAAAACAAGGTTGTTCTTCGGGAACTCACGATGCAGATAAGCCTTCTTGTTGAACGAATACGTTGCTTTCAACATTCCGTACACATGCCGCGTCTGGGTGCCGTAAGCCACATAACCATCCAGGAAGAAGTGCGGATTCAGGTGTGCCGTGGTGAAGCCAGAAATACGGAAACGCCATGAATCATAGTCGTTGCTGCTGATGATGGTGTTGATAGGACCAAAGTCAAACTTGTTCTTGTCCGTCGAACTGGCCGTCTCGATGAAGTTTTCAATCAATGCTTTCAGTCCGAACATAATCCACTTGAAGCCTTTGATATTCTGCAACTTCTCCATAAAACCGCCAATCTCGCTTTCGCTCTTGGTCAGTTCTACCTGGCGGAACTGGGCCCAGTAGTCGTCGCTCTTCATTTTGGCGTCGGGCTCCGTCTTCGTAGCTCCTTTTATCTTCTTGAAGACGGCGTCGGGAATGGGCTCAAACGAGTAGTCAAAGTGTCGAATCGTGCGTTGTACCATCAATTTCTGTATCCAGCTTGCCAGCTTCAACTCCACCAGCATATCGTTCATCGTCACCACTCTGTCGCCCGATGGCAACACGTCCAAGTCCTGACGTATAATCATGTTCTCCACGAAGTTAACGTCACTTCGCTTAGGAATGTTCAGCTCCACACGACGTACAGCATACGTGCTGTCCTTCATCACATACACGTGTCCTGAGAAACCGAAATCCTGCTGATTGTTAGGCAAAAAACCCACGTCAATCACACTATCATTCTCAATCTTGATGGTGTCCTGCAGATAATAGCGATAAAAACTGATGGCGTTGTCAGCAATAGGCGACTTGAAGGGGTATTGCAACAGGCGGCATTCGTTTTCATATATGTCCACGTCGGTAAACACGTCCTTCAGCATCGTGGTCAGAATCTCGCCCGTGTTAATCAGTTCATTCACACCTCGGTCGCTGGCAGCCTTGATGAGTTTCTTCTCCGAATGCGGTGATTTTCTGTAGAATATGTCGCTCACATTCTCTTGCACGATTACTGGTAGAATCAGTTTACCCGTTTCGGGGCAACGCTCCACGTGGTCTTTCAGGAAAGCCAGCTTCTTAAATTCGCCGTCCTCAAACACCCTCTCTGTGAACTCGTTCAACGAGAACGTCATCTTCTCATACTTCTGGTAGCTGTAGTAATCCTTCGACCGCAAATCCGTCATTTTCTTGTGCTCAATCACCTTCCGCATCAAATCCACAGCAGGATTATTCTTTCGGCTGTACTTCTTCCTCTTTACAGCCACCGTCACGCCTTCCAGCAGTCGGGCTTCGGGCACCAGCTTGATGACCATATTCTTGTTCTTCCCGACGGGGTCCAACTTGATTACCTGCGTAATGTATCCCATCGTCGTCACGGTCAGTTCTCGCCAAGCCGAATCCTCGCGCAACACAAACCTGCCGTCCTCGTCTGTCTGCTCACCCACACCCGTGCCCTCATAGGTCACAAACACATAGTCCAACGGCTCACGGGTCTTCGAATCGATGACCCGTCCTGTCACCTGGCCTATTACACATAATGTGTGGAAAAAGAGTATGGAGAGAAGAAATAGATTCTTGCGCATCATCTTTAGCTGTAATTCGCTGCAAAGGTACGAAAAAAAGACGAAAAAGCAAATTTTCTAACACAAAAAACTGCCGCAACCTCGGAAAACTTGGAAACGATGGAAACAAAAAGAATCCATCAGAACAATCTGAGTATCCGCCGCCTCTAAAGCTGCACCTTCACAAATTTCGACTCGTTGTGCAACCGGTCCAAAGCGCTCACATAGAACGTGCATCCTGTCTGGTCTCCGTTGAGCAACACCTCCGGATTTACCGTCACGGCGTAGATGTGCTTCGACGACTGGAAATCGGGCTTCTCGCCAGGCAGAAAACGATATACCACATACTGCACAACCCGATCCATCTCCTTTTTGCCCTTCGGAGCCGTCCACGTCAGATAAATGTCCTGTCCACGGCTCTCTATCCCCACTTTCCGAGGCTTTCCTGGTGCTTTCTTGTCCTTCCACGGCATCTGGGGCTGCAAGGCGGGGGTGGCATGATAGACCTGTTCCAGCATCGTGCGGTAATTGCCAGGGTTCTGACAGACGGCTGCCGCATACCATTGGCAACTGCCCTGAATGTTCGGCAAACTTCTCTGAATCTGGTACTTAATTACCATCTGATGCTGTTCGGGATGCTGCGGGTCTTGCCCCTTTACGGTTCGTTCCACGTCCTGGCCAATATAGACGGGACGCTTTCCGCAATAGTCATTCCACCAATAGGCAAGCACCTCGTAGTCAGCCGCTTTCGTACCAAGATTCCAATAGATCTGCGGAATGATGTAGTCCACCCAGCCTTTCTCAACCCACAACTTCACATCTGCGTAGAGGTCATCGTAATTCTGCAGGCCGCTGGTGGCGCTTCCGTCCTTCCCGTTCATGCCCGTCTTGCTGTTTCGATAAATGCCAAACGGCGATATGCCAAACTTCACCCAGGGCTTCACGTGACGAATCAAATCGTGCAGATCTTTGATAAGCTTATTTACATTATCCCGTCGCCAATCCTCTATCGTCATGATATTTCGCGGATTATCCCGATAGTCGGCAAAGTCGGGGATGGGTTTACCTGCTTCGGGATAAGGATAGAAATAGTCGTCCATGTGCAGACCGTCCACATCGTAATGCGTCAGGATGTCCTCGACCACCATACACGTATAAAAACGGTTCTCTTCAAGCGCAGGATTAAAAATAAACAGGTCGCCATAAAGGAACATCCGCTCGGGATGCCTCACAGCCGCATGGGTTACGGCAAACATATTGGTTCCCTTGGTCTTGGCACGATAAGGGTTTATCCAGGCATGACACTCCATGCCCCTTTTGTGACACTCGTTCACCATCCATTCCAGGGGGTCCCAACCGTCGCTGGGCGCCAAGCCTTGTTCCCCTGTCAGATAACGCGACCAGGGCTCGTACTGGCTTTTGTAAAGGGCATCTCCCTCCGCCCTACATTGAAACATAATGGCATTTATACCAGCCCCTTGCAGCACATCGAGCTGTTCGCTGAGCATCTGCCGTATCTGCTCCATACTTTTACCCAAATACTGGCCGTTGACACATTGGATCCACGCGCCACGAAACTCTCTTTTCGGGTTTTGTGCCTGCAACGTCCACATGGCAAGGCAACAGGTTATAAACAGGACTATTTTTTTCATATTTTTCACGAACAGGGATATATTTCTATCTTTATTTGCGGGAAATCACAACACAGGAGTCAGCAGGTTGCCAAACCAGCCCACAAACTGTTTCCAGGCGGAACGGCTTTTCCAGTACCCCTTGTGTATCTCAACAGCACTCTGTTTCTGGTCTTCAAACAGTTCCACAAGCTGCTGCGCGTGCGGAACGGACAGAACCAACGTGTTCACCTCAAAGTCGCAACGCAGGCTGCGGGCATCCAAGTTCGACGAACCCACCGTCGCCACGCAATCGTCCACAATCATCAGCTTGGTGTGGTGGAATCCCCCCTCGAAAAGCCAAACCCTGGCACCACGTTTCATCAGATTATTTCCCACATAATGAGCTGCTTCCGGAGTAAGAGGAATGTCCGACTTCGCCGACAGCAATATCTGCACATCCACTCCGCGGTCCACAGCCCTTTTCAGCGCACTCCTTACCCGATGGGTCGGCACAAAGTAGGGATTCACCAGCTTCACGCTATGCTGAGCGTTGTCCAGGAGCGTCACATACAGGTCGCGAATGGCGTCGCTGGTCTCCCCGCTGGACCGGTCGATGACGAGAAGCTTTGCCTCGTCATCCACATGTTTCTGAAGAGAAAGGGCAAACTTCCGGTTCTGGGTGCGTCCGGCGTTGACAGAAGGCTCTTCCTCATACATCTGCACCCCGTTTTCTCGCGGAAAATACTTCAGCCCCGCTATCTGCTCTCCGGTCTCTTTCTGCCAAATCTGAGCAAAAATCCGTTGCAAATCATCCACAGCCGGTCCGTCGATGCGCATGTGGAGGTCGTGCCATTCGCCTATGCCAGGTATGCCATCTATGTAGTAGTCAGCCACATTCATGCCGCCAGTATAGGCCACACGACCGTCAATCACGACAATCTTCCTGTGGTCGCGCGGGATGATGTGGTTCACCCACGGAAACACGATGGGGTCGTACTTCACCAGCTTGATGCCCTGGGCACAAATGCTGTCGTGCATGGCCCGTTTTATAGGCTGATTATTGCTGCTGTTTCCAAAACTGTCGTATAGCGCACGCACTTCCACGCCTTCCTTCGCTTTCTCGGCCAGCAATTTGAACAGCAGACCCGCAATACTGTCGTTTCGGAAATTGAAATACTCTAAATGCACAAAACTCTTCGCCTTCCGGACATCCTCAAACAAATCCACGAACTTGTCGTTGCCGTTGTCGTAAAAGCGCAGCTTATTGCCGCCTGTCGCCTGCACGCCTCTTCCTTGGTAATGTTCAACTACCACGGAATCAATCGTCTGCGCCGACACATCGCAGGCACACAACAGCAAAAATACATATATAAGCCTTGTCACCTTCTGCAATTTTTGTGCAAAGGTACGCATAAAAAACGATATCACAAAAAAAACTCACAATAACTGCACAGCAACTTAGTTTTCCCGCCACCGCAGGAAAGTTCTCCCGCCGCCGCAGGAAAGTTCTCCCGCCGCCGCAGGAAAGTTCTCCCACCACTGCAGGAAAGTTCTCCCACCGCAGCAGGAAAGTTCTTCCACCGCAGTCAGAATGCTTTGCCAATGTCTATAGGAAAGAAAATCCTCGGAGGCTGATTTCAGTTATTTCAGTTTCAGTTCGTTTTTTGAGCGGTTGTTGAGTTTCAAAATCCCCTTCCTTTACTATATCACTAATTAATTATTAATAATATATATAAGATAGAAAAAACACACCTCTCCGAAAAACAACTGTAACAACTGTAACTGTAATTTCTGAGAGAAAAAAACGGAGCCCCATGAATGATAATGACTTATCCTCTACCTCGAAAATAACACTTCTCTCATAGATGGCATAATTTAACATTTTTCTCCCTCTCAAAAGCCTCCTATCGCGTGTAAACAACGTGCCAACAAGGGTGTGAATACGCCGATAACTCATTTCACCCTTTTCTGAAAATGCAGGCAAAAGCTTGTTTGACAGCTTTTTTTCAAAAAGATGGAAGAAACACACGAGAACTGCGCTTAATACGAGCATTTTTGCGAAGTGGAATTTCTGAGGTTCGTCATATATTCGTGGCGAAAAGTAATTTATTATTTTTTTTGTTTTTTCTTTGGTGGTCAGAAAGAATTATTGTAACTTTGCAGCGAAAAGTGTATCTACCTATAATTTCTATTACACATTATATATTATTATATTCAAAAAACTAAAAACTTACAACCATGAAGAAAATTTTACTTTCATTGTTTGCCGCCGTAGCATCCGTAGTGGCTATGGCCGGCGAGTATTCGGTAACGTTCAGCGAACTGGGTTACGTGAATGAACAAGCCATCACGGAAGTGCAGATTGGCAACGTGACGTTGACGCTCGACAAGGGCACAAACAAGAACGCTCCCAAGTACTACACCAACGGCACAGCTCTACGTGTGTATGGCTCCAACACCATGACATTCAGCAGCTCGGAAAACATTGTCTCCATCGAGTTTACCGTAGTAAAAAATTATGGCCTTGCTGGATTGGCGGCTACCGAGGGTCAGTTCTCAAGTGACTCCCTGTCTTGGGCAGGCAACACCAACAGCGTCACAATCTCTCAGACCCGTACCAGCGGTCACACGCGCATCCTGAGCATCAAGGTGGTGACTGCTAATAGTGGCGAAAATTACGTGCCCGCCCCGAGGTTCTCTGTGGAATCAGGCACGTATTACACCCCACAGACGGTAAACATCACCTGTCCAGACAGCACCTGCACCATCTATTATTGGATTGGAGATACTGAAGAACAGCCATACGAGAATCCCATCCAGCTGGATGAGTTCGGCACCTACGTTATCTATGCCTACGCCCACGGCGCAACCGGTGGCAAGAGTGAGCTTGTCAGCACGACCATCACCTATGCCGAGGCAAGTACGTACTATTCATTGGCCGACCTGAAGGGCGCTTGCAACGCATTTTCTGCTGACGAGGCTCCGACTGTAACCTTCGCTTGCGAAACTTACGAGCTGCTGGTAACTTACGCCTCTGGCCAGTACACCTTCGTAACAGACGGACAAGACGCATTCCTCTTCTTCGGTAGCCAGACAGCCCTTAAGACGGGCGACAAGTTCACTGGCAGCATCAGCGGTAAGCTCTACTTCTACAATGGTTTGCGCGAACTTGCCATCAGCGACATCAACGTGAATGTAAACAGCAGCGACAACGAAGTGGAGGCTATTCCGTTCAGCTACGACGACATCGTGTATGACAAAGACGAGAGCAAGCTCTTCTTCATGGAGGGTGTACAGATAGCAGACTCCGCTCTGAACAATCGTGCCCTGGCCGCCGTGGATGAAGAAGGCAACGACATTACGCTGTACGACCGCTTCGACGTGCTGAAGAACTTCAAATTCAATACCGAAGACAGTTACGACGTAACAGCTATCCTGGTACAGTACAACAACGATTGGCAGTTCTACGTAACCAGCATCGTGGATCCCAACGCAGCACCACCAGTACCCGTTGACACCATCCATATTGCCAACACAGCAGACCAGCCCTACGGAGTAAGAGAAGCCCGCGCCATCCTGGATCGTTGCGACGACGAAGATATCTACGTCGATTTGACGGATAGCGTGTATGTGAAGGGTATCATTAGCAAGATTGCCAAGTTTAATGCCGAGACCGGTAACGTAAACCTGTACTTCAAAGACAATCTGGAAGACAGCCTCGACATCGAAGCATACCACAACCGCTACCTGGGCAACGTTCCTTACACAGCCGAAGACCAGGTGAAGGTGGGCGACACCATCGTGGTGAAGGGCACACTCGCCATGTATAAAGAAACTTACGAATTGGCTGAAGGTAACTACCTTGTGGCTCATTGGGCAGCAGAAGCTGACACTACGCAGACTGACACGACCATTGTCATCCCAGACCCATACATTGCCGTAGGTGACGGTACAAAGGAGAATCCTTATACCATCGACGACGTGCTCGGCCTGTATAACATCAATTACGCTCAGTTGGGCGACACCAGCATCATTAAAGTGGACACCGTTTGGGTACGTGGCCATATCCTCGGTACCGTGAACACTTCCACTGGCGAAACCAAGGTGAACATCGACAGCACCACCGTGAACACCAACCTCTCTCTCGGCGAGTTCACTCACGAAGCACATATCAGTGTACAGTTGCCCAAGGGTGAAGTGCGTGATGCGTTGAACGTGAAAGAGAACCCCGACAACATGGGCAAGGAAGTGCTGCTGCAAGGTATCATCGATAAGTACTGCGGCATCGCTGGTCTGCGTCCCTGCACAGGTTATGAGTTCATCGGCGTTGAGCCAGAAGTGATTACCGTAGGCGACATTACCGACCTGATTGACAAGTATCTGGAAGGTGACGGACAGATTACTGTAGCTGACATTACTGACCTGATTGACAGATACCTCAATCAGACTAACGAGTAATTTTTAGCATGAAATGTTATCTAACTATACTATTGGGGGTCTGTGCTGCTATGTTTAGCGGCACAGCCCTTTCTCAGTCGCAATCCTCGTTTAGCCGGAGCTTTTACCAGAATGCGGACGGCAAGAAAAAGGACGATCTGAAGGCTGCGTTGACGAGCCTTATCCAGATTCCACAAGAAAAGAAGTTCAAGTATAAGGACTTGTGGCAAGGCTATGAGCAGGTGGACTACATGGACGAGACCAACGATTATGGACAGCACCGAGTGTTCGACTACTATAGCGACGAGGTGTACTACTTCAACGGCAACGGCGATGCGGTCGGCGGCATGAACAAGGAGCACGTGGCTCCACAAAGCTGGTGGGTAGGCGGAACGAGCATTAATGTGGGTAGCGACCTGTTACAGGTACTCCCTTCAGATGCCAGCGCCAACAACAGCAAGAGCAACTATTGTTTGGGCATCCCCCAAAGCAACATTAAGAACGTGAACAAACGCCTGAAGACGGGTAGAAACCAGAATGGTGACTTTGTGTGGGAACCTTGCGATGAGTACAAAGGCGACTTTGCCCGCATCTATTTTTATGTAGCTACGGCTTACCCCGATGTGCCCTGGGAGACAAGTGTATCGGGCACAGAAGTGGCATTCAAAAAAGAATCCTACCCTACCCTGAAAGCTGAATTCCAGAACCTTCTGCTGCAATGGCATCGGCAAGACCCCGTCTGCGAGTGGGAAATCACCCGCAACGCCCGCGTGTATATAGTGCAAGGAAATCGCAACCCGTTCATCGACTATCCGCAGTTGGCAGAATACATCTGGGGCGATTCCATTAATACGGCTTGGGATTTGGCTACGGCTGTTCCGAATGGCGTTTTGCCAGAAATTCCAGTCGATACGATTCCGACGGACACCATTCCAACAGATACCATTCCGACGGATACCATTCCAACGGATACCATTCCGACGGATACCATCCCGACGGACACGATTGTTGTGGACAGCTTAATCCTGGAACTGGCTTATGCTGAGAGCTTTGAAGACATCACCAAGGGCGACAACATTACTACCGGCGGTTCAAGTAATGCCTGGACGGGCAACGATAGCGTCCCGACGGTAAACTCGTGTTATCAAGCTAATGGAGCGGTACGTATCGGTACGAGCAAGAAGAACGGTTCCATTACGACCTGCAGCATTCCCGCAAACGCAGGAGACACACTTCGGGTGAGCATCAGCGTAAAGGGCTGGACATCGGTTGAGGGCGACCTGGAAGTTTCTCTGACGAACACGCCTACCCAGACAATCAGCTATACGGCTAAGATGAGCGACGACTTCGAAACGGTGGAACTGACGTTCTTTAACATCCCGACGGCTAACCCGCAACTGACCATCGAGACGACTTCACACCGCTGCTTTATCGGCGACATCCGCGTGTATCGTGTTCATCCTGTTCCTGCGGTTACACCAGAGATTCACGACGACCCAGAGATTCCGACAGAGGAAGAGAAGGAGAAGCAACGTTTGCTGGAACTCTGCGACCTCGACGATGATGGAAAGATTACCATAAGCGACATCACTCAGCTGATAAACATGTATTTGGAGGCAACACCTTAACTCCGTATTGCCCGAATTATTCTGACTTTTTTTAACAACGGATTCCAGATTGAAACGGATTTTTGACCATAATCCATCGAATCTGGAATCCGTTGTTTCGTTCCCTCCATATATAATAATGTGTGTTAATCGTGTGTCAGGTTTCAATTTTTTTTCGTACCTTTGCACGCTCATTGTGTATAGAACGAAAGAAATATGGATTATTTTGACGAAATCATCACGGAAGAAGGGGGCGGACAAATCTCGCTCTTCGCTAACTTCGACGAACCAGATCAGAAGCTCATCGACTTCACAATCAACCCAGAAGAGTTGATTCCCATCTTACCGCTGAAGGGTGTGATGCTGTTTCCCAACAATATACTGCCCATCGGCGTAAACCGCAAGTCGAGTCAGAAACTGGTGGGCGACGCTTTGCATAAGAACAAGCATATTGGCGTGTTTTCGCAGACCGACGACGAGGTGAACAAGCCTGGTTTGGGCGAAATCTACCATACGGGGGTCATAGCCAAAGTGATACGCATTATCCGTCTGCCCGACGGCAGTCAGACAGCCTTGTTGCAAGGTTTCCAGCGGATTCGGTTGATCAGCCTTGACGATACCAAGAGCTATCTGCAGGGGCAGGTGGAGCTGTTTCCCGAGGATGTACCGCCTGCTGGTGACCGCAAGTTTAGTGCTGTGGTGGAGGCTTGCAGAGACCAGGGGAAAAAGTTGATGCACACATCCGAATCTTTGTTGGGAGCGGTTTTTGCCATCAATAATATCAGCGACAAACAGATGCTTATCAACTTCTTGTGTGGAAATGTGCCCGTGGATAACAAGGAGCGCATTGTGCTGCTGGAAGAATCGAATCTGTATGAACGCGCATATAAGTTATTGGGACTGCTTACTCGTGAGTATCAGTTCTTTATGATGAAGCACAACCTGCAAAAGGAGACTCGCGAACAATTGGACAAGCAACAGCGTGACTACTTCTTGCGACAAGAGATAGAACGCATCCACGAGGAACTGGGAGACATCGAGGAGGATAATTCTTCCCTGACACGATTGCGCATGAAGGCCGAAGCCAAGAAATGGAGCCAGGAGATGAAGCAATACTTCGACGAAGAGATGCGAAAAATCAATCGCCTTAATCCGCAAAATCCAGATTATCAGACGGCTTACACCTATCTTGACACGTTGACCGACCTGCCGTGGGATTATGTGACGAAGGACAACCTGAGCATTCCCAACGCCGAGCGCACGTTGAACCGTGACCATTACGGCATGGAGAAGGTGAAGGAGCGTATCCTGGAACATCTGGCTGTGCTGAAAATGAGGGGTGACTTCAAGAGCCCCATCCTGTGTCTATATGGCCCTCCAGGTGTGGGTAAGACCAGCCTGGGCAAGAGTATTGCCACGGCGATGAAGCGCCAATACGTGAGGATGTCGTTGGGTGGCATTCACGACGAGGCTGAAATCCGTGGCCATCGCCGCACTTACGTAGGTGCCATGCCAGGACGTATCATCAAGAATATCATCAAGGCGAAGAGCAGCAATCCTGTGTTTATCCTCGACGAAATCGACAAGGTGACGCAGGCCACGATGCATGGCGACCCCGCCAGCGCATTACTGGAAGTGCTTGACCCTGAGCAGAACAGCGCTTTCCATGACAATTATCTGGATGTGGATTACGACCTGTCGAAGGTAATGTTTATTGCCACGGCCAATAATGTGAGCAACATTCCGGCTCCGTTGCTGGACCGCATGGAACTCATCGAAGTCAGCGGTTATTTGACGGAAGAGAAGATAGAGATAGCCCGTCGGCACCTGATACCAAAAGCGTTGGAAAACTTAGGCATGAAGGAAACTGGCATCAAGTTTACCAAGGCTGCCATCGAGAAGGTGATTGAAGACTACACGCGTGAATCGGGTGTGCGTGCGCTGGACAAAAAGATTACGGAATTGCTCCGAAAAATCACCCTGGAATATGCCAAGACGGAAACCCTGCCCGACCATGCCCTGACGGTTGACGACGTGAAGAAATATTTAGGTACCGAACTGTTCCAACGGGACAAGTACGAGGGTAATGCGCTTTGTGGTGTGGTGACAGGTCTGGCCTGGACCAGCGTCGGCGGAGAAATCTTGTACATCGAGACGAGTTTTAATGAATCAAAGCAAGGCGGACTGACCTTGACGGGAAACCTGGGCGACGTAATGAAGGAGAGTGCCACCATTGCCTTGCAATACTTGAAAGCTAATGATTATCTGTTAGGTGAGCCCAGAGCCACAGGAGAAGCAGGAAAGACTGAAAAAACCACCTGGGCAGATTTCTTTGCAACACATAGCATCCATGTCCACGTGCCGGAAGGAGCTACGCCAAAAGACGGACCTTCGGCAGGTATCACCATTGCCACGTCCATTGCCTCGGCAATTACAGGAAGGAAGGTGCGCCGGAGTATTGCCATGACGGGAGAGATTACCTTGCGTGGTAAGGTGCTTCCTATTGGCGGAGTGAAGGAAAAGATTCTGGCAGCCAAACGTGCTGGCATCACTCATATTGTGTGTTGCGAGGAAAACCGCCGAAATGTGGAGGACATTCCTGCCATTTATGTGAAGGGGCTGACATTCCATTATGTAGAGACGGTAAAGGATGTGCTGGAGTTTGCACTTCTGAAATAGGATCTATAGAAAAAACAGAAAAATGACATTCACTTTAGAACATACTGACCCAAAGACGAATGCACGCGCGGGCGTTATCCATACCGACCACGGCGACATACAGACACCCATCTTCATGCCGGTAGGTACGCAGGCTACGGTAAAGGGGGTGCATCTGCACGAACTGAAGGACGACGTGAAAGCGCAGATTATTTTGGGCAATACGTATCATCTGTATTTGCGTCCAGGTATTGACATCATCGAGGCTGCAGGCGGATTGCATCGTTTCAACGGGTTTGACCGACCGATGCTGACCGATTCAGGTGGTTTTCAGGTGTTTTCATTAGCTGAAATCCGTACAATCAAGGAGGAAGGTGTGGAGTTCCGTAGCCATATCGACGGATCGAAACATTTTTTCAGTCCCGAAAGGGTAATGGACATCGAGCGCAGTATTGGCGCCGACATCGTAATGGCTTTCGACGAATGTCCGCCTGGAACGAGCGACTATGAATACAGCAAGAAATCCCTGGAACTGACTGAGCGTTGGCTGGACCGTTGCATTCAGCGTTTCCGCGAAACGGAGCCTAAATACGGCTACCAGCAGAGCCTGTTCCCCATTGTGCAGGGCTGTACTTACAGGGATCTGCGTACTCGGGCAGCCGAGAATGTGGCAAGCAAGGAGGCTGACGGAAACGCCATCGGCGGACTGGCCGTAGGTGAACCCACCGATGTGATGTACGAAATGATTGAGGTGGTGAACAGCATCTTGCCAAAGGACAAGCCTCGCTACCTCATGGGTGTGGGTACGCCTGTGAACCTGCTCGAAGCCATTGAACGGGGTGTGGATATGTTTGACTGCGTAATGCCTACAAGGAATGGACGTAATGCTCAGATTTTCACACGCCGTGGCACCATCAACCTGCGCAACAAAAAGTGGGAGATGGACTTCAGTCCGCTCGA
This sequence comes from uncultured Bacteroidales bacterium, assembly GCA_902802265.1. Lineage (GTDB taxonomy): Bacteria > Bacteroidota > Bacteroidia > Bacteroidales > Bacteroidaceae > Minthosoma. Next base: position 38,445 of record CADCLN010000009.1, read on the forward strand.
CGAAGAAGGCACGTCCTACGTGGATAGCATGTACACGAAGGCCTATGTTCACCATCTGTTCAAAGCTCAGGAATTGTTGGCGCTACAAATTGCCAGCCTGCACAACCTGACGTTCTACCTGTGGCTCGTAGGCGAAGCACGCCAACACATCGTGCAGGGAGATTTTGCTTTGTGGAAGGCCAAGATGTGCGAAGAATTGGGTAAAAGAGTTTAGGGCGCTATTGAACATGGAAAAATTCTGGAGGCTGGTACATATTTCACGACTTGACCGCTACATCATTGGCAAGTTTCTTGGTACGTATTTCTTTTCGATAATACTTATCATATCAATTGCCGTGGTGTTCGACTTCAATGAAAACGTGGACAAGTTTCTGTCTCGGAATGCACCACTCAAGGAGATTTTGCTCGACTATTACCTGAACTTCATCCCCTACTACAGCAACCTCTTCTCTCAGCTCTTTGTCTTTGTGGCGGTCATCTTCTTCACGACGAAACTGGCTGAAAACAGCGAGATTATAGCCATGATGAGTACAGGCACCAGTTTCAACCGTCTGCTGCGCCCCTACCTCATTTCTGCCGCCATCATCTGCTGCATGACTTTCTTGCTGGGTTCGTATGTCATTCCGAAGGGGAACATCAACCGCATCAAGTTTGAGCAAAAATACAAGAACAAGACGCACAACCTCTTTACCAACAACGTGCAGTTAAAGGTGGATTCCAACGTCATTGCCTACATTGGACGGTACGACGACAACTTCAAGATTGGCTATGAATTCACGTTGGACAAGTTTGAGAACAAGAAACTGACACGCCACCTGCAGGCCATGACCATCCAGTATGACACGTTGAGCGAAGAGCCTTGCCATTGGATTATAGCCAATTACCAGACTCGTGACCTCCACGGAATGCGTGAGATCATCACAAGCGGCGGAAGGCGCGACACCTTCATCAACATGGAGCCGCAAGACTTCCTCATCAGTCCTGGTCAGCAGGAAACACTCACCACCCCCGAACTGGACACCTACATCACCCGCCAGAAAGCCCGTGGTTTTGCCAACATCAAGGAGTTTGAGGTGGAATACTACAAACGTGGCGCATCGTCGTTTGCCGCCTTCATTCTGACCACCATAGGTGCTTCACTATCAGCCCGCAAGCGCAAGAACGGACTGGGCATCTCGCTGGGTATCGGACTGGCACTCAGCGTTACCTACATCATGTTCCAGACGGTCAGCAGCACCTTTGCCATCAATGCCAACATGCCACCTGCCATTGCGGTGTGGATTCCCAATATCATTTACGTTTTTATAGCCCTTTATTGTTACAAGAAAGCTCCAAGATAAATATATGTATTTTGACGAATTAGACCTTTCGGACGAAGTGCTTGACGCACTGGATGCCATGAACTTCAAAGAATGTACGCCGATTCAGGAAAAAGCCATTCCGCCCATTCTGGCAGGCCGCGACATCATCGGTGTGGCTCAGACCGGCACAGGAAAAACGGCAGCATACCTCTTGCCTGTGCTCGACGAGTTGAGTTCCGGACTTTATCCCAAGAATGCCGTCAACTGCATCATCATGGCTCCAACCCGTGAGTTGGCGCAACAGATTGACCAGCAGGTAGAGGGCTTCGGCTACTATCTGAACGGCGTGAGCAGTGTGGCTGTATATGGTGGCAACGACGGCATCCGCTTTGAACAGGAACGACGCGGACTGGAGACGGGTGCCGACATCATCATTGCCACTCCTGGCCGACTTATCAGCCATTTGCAGGGTGGACATATCGACCTGACACAGACATCCTTCTTCATCCTGGACGAAGCCGACCGTATGCTCGACATGGGATTCTACGATGATATCATCAAGATTGCCTCCTACCTGGGTACTGACCGACAGACCATCATGTTCAGCGCCACCATGCCTGAGAACATCCGCAAACTGGCACGCACCATCCTGCACGACCCTGTGGAAGTTCGCATCGCAGTGAGCAAACCTGCTGAGAAAATCAAGCAGATAGCCTACCTCTGCCATGAAGGCATGAAGCAAAAGTTGGTAGAGGCCATCCTTGAGCCAACGAAAGCCAGAGAGAGCGCAGAATCCGAACAACCCCTGCTCGACCGTGTCATCATGTTTGCCAGTTCCAAGATGAAGGTGAAGGAACTTGCCATCGCCCTGAAACGTAAGGGATTCAACGTCGGAGCCATGCACAGCGACCTGATGCAGAAGGAACGTGACGAAATCATGTACGCCTTCAAGAACCGCCGTGTCAACATCCTCATTGCAACCGACATCGTGAGCCGCGGCATCGACATCGACGACGTGCAACTGGTCATCAACTACGACGTGCCACGCGATGCCGAAGACTATGTGCACCGTGTGGGACGCACAGCCCGAGCCAACCGCGACGGTGAAGCCATCACCCTGGTCAGCAGCAAAGACTGGCACTATTTGCTGAAAATAGAGCAGCTGATTGAGGCAGAGATAGAAAAGCCCGACCTGCCCGAAGGATGTGGAGAAAAACCACAAATGAATGCACCGCAGCAAAAGAAAAAGAAAAAGTATTACAAAAAAAGTGCTAAAAAGGGCGGACGCAATCACAAAAAGTCTGATAAAACTTTGAAGACTCGCTGAAAACCCCTAATTTTGCAAAAATTATAACGCACGTAATGACGAAAACGCAAAAGATAACGACCCTCTTTACACTACTGCTGATGCCTCTGCTTGCACAGGCTCAGAACGGTGTGAACTCCCCTTATTCCCGCTATGGATTCGGTTTGCTGTCCGACCGCTCGATGGGCTTCAACAAAGCCATGGCTGGTGTGGCACAAGGGTTCCGGAACGGACAGGAAATCAACCCTGCCAACCCTGCTTCCTACTCAGCAGTCGATTCGTTGACAGCACTTTTCGACCTGGGCATGACCTTGCAGAACGGCAACTACAGCATGGGCGGAATGAGGCAGAACATCAAGAACAGCAGCTTTGACTACGCAGCCTACTCCTTCCGTGCTACCAAGGGACTGGGTATCGCGGTGGCGTTGGTACCATTCTCCAAAATCAAATACAACTTTGCCAGCGAAAGCGAAACCCTCGTGGGCACCAACAACCTGTCATCCTCTTACACCTACTCTGGCGACGGAGGACTGCGGCAAATCATGCTCGGTGCAGGTTGGCAGATACTGAAACCACTGAGCATCGGCCTGAATGTGGGCTACATGTGGGGAGAATATGAGCACAACATGACCATGGCATACAGCTCCACCGCCACCTATGGCATCAAGCGTTCCTACACAGCCGACATCTCGACATATACCCTTGAAGGAGGTGCACAATACACCCTGAAACTGGGAAAGCAAGAGATGCTGACCATCGGTGCCACGGCTTCGCTGGGGCATAAAATCTGCAACAAGGCCTACCGCACCACCGCCACGATGAATGCCTCAAGGGTGGAAAATTCTTCTTCCGACACACTCGCCAATGCTTTCCAGTTGCCTCATGCCTTTGCCGTGGGTGCAACTTATTATTTGGGCAACAAACTCCGTGCAGGCATCGACTTCGAGCTGCAACGCTGGAGCCGCGTACAGTTTCCCATCATCGAGAACTACGATCAGCAGAAAGCTACAGGCGACTACACCCCTACCCGAGACGTGCTGAACGACCGCATCCGCATCGCCGCCGGTGCAGAATATATGCCCGACTTCACGGGGCGTTCACTCTTCAAGCGGATGAGGTACAAAGTGGGTGGCTACTACTCGCAATCTTATGCCAATGCCAACGTCTCCAATCAAGGAAACAACAAAAAGCCTTACGAATTTGGACTTACAGCTGGTGTCACCATCCCCATCACCAACCGAAACCTGTTCTACAGCAGTCCGAAAATCAACGTGACATTCTCCTGGGTACACACCCACATCCCCTACAATATGAACACATCCGCCAACGTGGGTACGCTCACCGAAAATTATCTGCGCCTCTCATTGGGCCTCACGCTGAGCGAGCGTTGGTTCTACAAATGGAAGGTGCAGTAAGAAATTGACCATTCGCCATGCACAAGCATGAAGGGGGAAAAGGAAAAAAGAAAAAGGAAAATTCCCTTCAAAGATAGGATAAACACTCCAAAAGCAAAGCGGAAAAGCCCCTACATTTGCACCGCAAAAACTTAAAAACGCAAAAACTCCTAAACGTAAAAACAATAAACAACAATGAAGAAATTACTTTTAACCATCGCCATTGCAGCAGGCGCATTGTCTGCCAATGCACAGAATCTTGCAGGAACAAAACTCAACGACCGTATCGGTCATGGCCAAGACAGCATCGATGTGCTCGGAAGCCTCAGCCTCTATCAGGAAGCCTTCAAGCGCAAGAGCTATGTTGAAGCCATCGAACCCTGGGAATTTGTCTTCACAAAGGCTCCACACTCCATGGTACGTGTCTATACCGACGGAGCATGGATGTTTGAACAACTGGTTCAGAACGAAACCGACGCAGGCAAGAAGAAGGAATACTTCGACAAGCTGATGGCCATCTACGACCAGCGCCTGAAGCACCTCAACGCCCTCAACTCGTTTGCTACCCCCAAGACGACATCCACAAAGGGTAACATCATCACTCGTAAGGCCTACGACTACTACTACTTCTGCCCCAACATGAACAACAACGAGGCATACAAGATGTTCAAGGAAGGCATCGAGGACCTGAACAAGAACGTCGAGGCATTCGTGCTCTACGGCTTCATCGAGTGCTCCTACAACCGCTTCATCCAAAACAAGGAGAACACCGACATCCGTCAAGACTTCATCCAGGACTATATGTTCTGCAACGAAATCTGCGACATGCTGCTCGACCAAGCCAAGGAATATCCCGCACAGACCATTCCTGCCGACCCCGATTCGGAAGACTCCACAAAGTGGGTAGAACAAGTTATCCTGGCTCCTGAAGCTTTGAAGATCATCCAGAACTACCAGCCCACACAGGAACAGTGCAACAACCTGTTCGTACAGTCAGGTGCTGCTGACTGCGATGCTTTGGAAAAAATCTACATGGAAAAGGTGGAAGCCAACAAGAATGACATCAACTATCTGAACGCCGTGCTCGCCATCCTCACCAACTTCGAGTGCGACAAGAGCAACATCTACTACGTGGCAGCCGACTACGCCTACCAAATCACAAAGACTCCACAGGCAGCCATCGGTAAGGCTTCACGCCTGCTGAAGGAAGGCAAGGAGAATGAAGCCCTCGATTACTTCAAGGAAGCCATCGAGATGGAAACCGACGTTGCCAAGAAAGCCAAGTATGCCTACGTCATCGCCGCCCTCTATTTCAAGAAGGGCAACACATCAGCTTGCCGCCAGTGGTGTCGTGAAACCCTCAAGTACAACCCCAGCAACGGTGGTGCCTACCTGCTTCAGGCTAACTGCATTGCCCGTGGCGCATACGGCAAGAGCCCCAAAGACGTAGCCACCAGCTACTACTACTGTCTGGCCAGCGACTACTGCAACAAGGCAAAAGCTGTTGACCCATCTTCTGCCGGCAAGGCAAACCGCCAGGCTGCTGCCTACGCAGCCCACTTCTATCCAAAGTCTGAAGCCTTCTTTGCAGGCATCAAGGCAGGACAGGCCGTCAGCTGCATGGGCGAAACAACCATTCTGAGATTGCGCTAATCCGTTGAAAACATTCACACATAACCTGAGCGTTGCAGCAGTCATCTTGGCCGCTGCAACGCTCCTGTTTTCCTGCGAAGGGGAAGAAACCAACAATGGTCCCAAGCTGGGTGTGCGCGACAGCCTGCCCTGGCTCAAGTCGATGGGCGTAAGCACCCTCATCAGCGACTCAGGCATCATCCGCTACAAACTCATCAGCGAAGACTGGTACATGTACGACAAGAAGGAACCCACATACTGGGCTTTCGAGAAAGGTCTGTTCATGGAGAAATTCGATGCCAACTACCATGTGGAAGCCTTCATCAACTGCGACACCGCCTACTACTTCGACCAGCGACACCTGTGGGAACTGCGTGGACGTGTGTTCATCAAGAACACCAAGGGCGAAACCTTCCGCACTTCCCTGCTCTACTGGGACCAAAACATTCATGAGTTTTATTCGCCAGCCTACATGGAAATCCAGGGCGAAACACAATCGCTGAAGGGCGTGAACTTCCGCAGTAACGAACAGATGACGCAATACCGCATTCATCAGTCCAGCGGAGCCTTCCCGTTTGAAGAAGAAGAAACAGGACCGCCTGTACCGGAAGAACCTGCAGACGAAGACATAGAATGAAATAAGCCCAAGCACCGACAGCGCCTGGGCTTATTTTTTTGGCAATTAGAAAGAGCAGCCCAATCAATGACTGCTCATCATTAGGATATTTCTTAGTTCTCCTTCACAGTATATTTCCAAGTGTAGGTACCGTCGGCATTGTCAATGCGGACGCTGCGCGTCACGGTGTAGCCGTCGGCAGCAAGCTGTGCGGTGACGTCAACCTCGGTAGTCGTGCTCCAGTAGTTGTGGATGGTGTTGTCGTTGCTTAGCTTATAGTTACTTGCAAAAATTCCGCAGTAGTCGGCTTTCTTGCTGGTGACGGTCAGTGTACCGTCGCCCTTGAGCTTAATAGCAGGTGTTGTGCTCTGGTACCCAAGGTTCTCACCATAGATGGCCCAATCATAAGTTGAAAAGTACGACTTTTATTTGACCTACAAATCTGCAACGCGCTGATTTAACTTTATTTAAAAAGAAATCCTGTGCAACTTAGCTCTTGAAAACACAAAACACGGCTTTTGTCGTTTCAAAACTTAACGCTCGTTCATTTCAGTTGGGGGTGGCAAACACCCTTAATTCTCCTGTTCCAGATATCTGTCAATCAAGGCTGTGATGTCCGTAATGGTGACGGAACCATCGTTTTGCAGATATTGGTCAATCAAAGCCGTAATCTGTTCCACAGTCACTCGCGCATGACCAGGATTTACGCCGTCGTCCGACAGGAAGATTTCCTTCACATACAAGGCTGTGCTACCGTCCGAAGTGAAGGCTGCATAGAAAAGATGGCTGAGGTCAAGCGCCTTTCCGTCAGTCTTTTTCAGTTCATGCAGGTTGAAGGAAACCTCCTTCTTTTTGCTAAGGTCGCAGGCGGCATAGGCAGCCTGTGTGTTGTCCTGGTCGTAGAGACGCAAGGAGGAAGCATTCGGGGCACTTCTCAGGAATTTGATGACAAGGAAGTTGTAGTCGGAGAAGTCTGCGCCTGCAGCGTAATACCAGCCACCCAGTCCGTTCTTTGCCGTCTTTACCATACCCGTGCGCTCAGCAAACTGTCCCTGGCCAGAAATGGAGGGATTGAAATAACCAGGTTTCACCAGGAAGTGGTCTGTCTTCACATGGAAGGAGACTTGCTCTGTGTTGCCTTGCTGGTCCGTATAGGTGGCAACGACGTCGGTTTCACCCGCCTGCAGCGCCCTGATGCGTCCGCCCTCCACGCTGACTACGCGGTCATTGGCAATGTCGTAGCGGCACTGTGAAGCCACGTTCCACGTCATGCCCGACTGTGCCGTGCAGGTCACGTCAAGGGGCTGCATCGTGCCCACCAGCATTGTGTAATCGGTCGTAGCCATCGCCAGCGACGTCATGGTCAGGTCTGCTTCGGTGTAGGCTTCCAAGGGGTCGGGTATGCCGAACATTTCCTCCGTGAACTTCTGTTCGGTGGTGAACCAGTCAAAGTCCACATATCCACCCAGTTGCTTTGTGGCATAGTTGAAGAGGTAGAAGCGCTGCCCCACAAAGTAGTCGAGCGTGTAGCCCATCCTCATCGTGATGCCCCAGGCCGTCCAGTTCGTATTGTTGTAGCTGTAGTAGTAGCGGCACTGGTTGGAACCGAAGTTGACGAAGGCACGCAGATAGATTTCGTCGGATTTCAGTTCGGGTCCTTTCTGGGTTTCCTCCTTTTTCAGTTTCTGGCTGTTGAAGGTGCAACGCTCTGCATAGAGGTATTTCTTGCCGTCAATCACTTTCACGCCGATGAAGGAATAGGGATTCTGGAACACGGCAATACCAGCCACGTCGCCCTCCTGCATGTGGGAGAGATCCATCTTCACGGTGCCATACGAGTTCTTGTAACGTCCCTCGGACGTGCCCACAGGCGAATAGCCCAAGATGCGCTGCGTCAGCGAGTTGTGCGCCGTATTGAGTTCGTCTGTCACGTTGGCTGTGTAGAGGCGCAGATAGCCCAGGCGGTCTGTCAGCGACCAGGCAGAGTTGTCGGGGTTGTGGTTCCACTCCCACTGCAAGCCCAGTTTCTGGTCTGTAAAGGCGTCATTCGTAGCCAGGTAAGTCTTGTCGTAGGTCTGCCCCACGTTGGGCTTGGGATAGGCTTTTCCGTCTTTCGACACATCGATGCCGTTGTTGCCGATGATGGGCCATCCGTCTTTCCATTCCACAGGCTCCAGGTAGGGAATACGTCCGATGGCACCTGCATCCTTGAAGAGCATGGTCCACCACTCGCCCGTCTGGGTTTCGATGAGTGCTCCCTGGTGAATTTTCTGGTTGGCAAACACACGTCCCTCATGCTCCACGTAGGGTCCCATGGGGTTTTTGGAACGGAAGATGGTCTGCGAACCCTCTGTACCGCCGTAAGTGGCATAGATGTAGTAGTAGTCGCCAATGTGATACATGTGGCTGCCTTCACAGCCGTTGCCCACACTGATGACACGTTTATCTTCTATCTTCCTCAGCGTCTTGGCATTGAGCTTGTTCACCCAGATGTCGCCGATTCCGCAAGCCACATAGAGGTAGCCGTCGCCGTTAGGTCCGTCGTCGAAGAGCCAGCCCGAATCGTAGTAGTGCTCGTTCATCTTCGTCATGGTCCACTCCCCTTCTGGGTCGGTAGCCGTCAGCAGGATGTTCTGCGTATCGTCGATGCCGGAGCGTCCGTAGCAGATGAAGTAGATGTAGAATTTGCCCTGATAATAGTTGAGCGAAGCCGCCCACTGTCCCTGCGAATAATGCCACCAGCCGTTCTTCAGATTGTAGGCATCGTTGTCGTCAATCATCTTCAGCGGATTGGCGCAATACTCCCAGTTCACCAGGTCTTTCGACTTCAGAAGGGTTGCCCCAGGGAAGTGGTACATCGTCGTGGAGACCATGTAGTAAGTGTCTTCCACCCGAATCACGTCGATGTCGGGAAAGTCGCCGTTGATGACCGGATTGATATACGTTCCGTCACCCTTGTCTGCCGACCACACTTGTTTGTACTGATTTGCCTGAGCCGAAGCTCCCAACGAGGCGACACCCATCAAGAGTGCCAATAGAAAGCGAAATTTCTTCATTGTTTGTAATGCAGTTAAAATTTATCTGCTGCAAAATTACGAACTTCCCCCGTCACACGCTTTCTTCTTTGATACACATCTTTGCTTTTTTGATTCCCGCTGGCACAGTTCTCCCACTTCCGTGGCACTGCATTGCCGCCAACGTGGGAGAACTATGCTACGGCGGTGGGAGAACTATGCTACGGCGGTGGCAATGCAGTGCCACCCAAGTGGCATAACTATGCGACGGAAGTAGGAAAACTTTGCTACCAAAGTGGAAATGCGGTTCCAGGCTCCCCACCCTGGAACCGACGTGGAACCGACGTGGAACCGCACCTAAAAATTTAATAAAATGTATTTATTAATTGAAAATCTGTATATTATTATTACCACTCTCATAAGCGGTTCCACGGTACCAGCGAAAATGGTAAAAATTGAGGGGTATAAAAAATAAAAAAGTTTTTTTTAGAAAGGAAGTAGGATTTCCGCTGGAACCGTGGAACCGTGGAACTTTTTTTGAGCGTATGCAGATGTAGCGAACATCATTTGCCTTTAAGTTGATTACCATGCAAAAAAGCCTTTCGCCTGTGGGGGAGGTGCAGGCGAAAGGCTTTGGGGTATTGCGCGTCCTTGCCCGTAAAGGGAAGGGATGCACTAACTTCTTGGAACTACGGACAGACAGCGCGCACAGGGTGACCGGCGCAGCGACTGTGGCCGGCGCCCCAATCCAATCCAGACGAAGAGAAGGACAGTATTAAGGCGCTTTCATTAAAGTATTGGAAGAGCGTACTCGACCAGTAGAAAGCAAATTCGTCCAGAACGACGAGTCTGTTGCCCGAGTAGAAGCCTGCAGCAGGCAGGAAGATGGAATTACCATTCGGACCTGTCACCTTCTCCCCGATTACACCATTCTGAGTTGTCCATTCCCAACTACAATTATCCTTGAGTTCTTCCATTTCATTAATGGTTGGCATACGCCATGTGCCGCCCCAGTTCGCATGGGCTGCGTCATCTTCAAGGTCAAGGACTGTCTTGTTGTCAATGGTGCCGTAATCGCTGCTGGTGCAATACTTGGTCATAATATCCCATGTGCCGTTGCACCATTTATAGGTTTCCCAATTGTAATCTGTCTTTGATTCAGTTTCGCCCCAGGCAAAGTAATCACCACACTCTTCGGGGGCATTTGCACCCACGTTCATGGTTGCCCACTTCACGCTGAGCCCTAAATCCACATATTCGTGACTGTCGTCGCCACCACCATTAAAATACTCTTTTTCGCCTGTCAAATAGCCATTGATAAGCAGGGTGATGTCATCCACATCCAAATCGCCGTTGTGGTTCAAGTCACCGTTGATGGTTTGTGCCTTGACCGCTGTGGTCAGCACGGTTGCTGCAAGAAGCAGCAGGGCAGAAAAAATCTTTTTCATGTTGTCGTATAGTTTTTAGATGAATAAATAGTTGTACTTGTTTTTGTTTTCCACGCTGCAAAGTAAGCGTTTATTTCAGGAATGCACCAATTTGGCTAACGCTAATTGAGACTACGGGCAGACAGGACGAACACATCGACCTCTGCATCGGCTGCCGGTGCGATAGTCGATGTAGATAGCCCAGTCGCTTATGCGCCAGATATACGAAAAAGTCATGTACCACGCCATGGACGATTCGAAGCCTCCGAGCGAATTGGTCCAGTATTCTCCATCATACGAATCTATAAGACCAAGCGTCTCACTGTAGTAGAAATGTGTTGCGGGCAGGAAGATGGAGCGACCATTGGGACCTGTCACGACAAAGCCCCCTATGCCGTTCTGCGTAGTCCATGTCCATGTGCATTTATTTTTCAGTTCGTTCACTTCGAGAGGGGTAGGCATACGCCATGTGTCGCCCCAATGGACACTGGCTGCATCGTCTTCTGAGTCGAGAGTGGTCTTGCCGTCCACGATGCCAGTGCTGGAATCATTGTTGTATTTGATGAGCTGGTTTTCTGTACCCCATTGATAGGTGTCCCAGTCGTATGTGTCCTTAGGCTGGGTTTCGCCCCAGGCGAGGTAGTAGCCATAGTCCTCAGGCGACGTGGCTCCGACATTCATGGTTGCCCACTTCACAGAGAGTCCGAGGTCAACGGCTTCGTGGGGCGGTTCGATACGTTCTGCTTCGCCAGTCAAATAGTCATTGATCAGCAGGGTGATGTCATCCACATCCAAATCGCCGTTGTGGTTCAAGTCGCCGTTGATGGTTTGTACCTGGAGTGGGCAAACAGCGCGCACAGAGCGACCGATGTAACGGTTGACGTCGCCCCAGCCCATACCCTCCAAAAAGAAGTCCAGGTTGGAGGCGTTGACGTCATAGTCCACGCTAAGTGAATTCAACCAGTAGCCCCCATAGGAGCCAGCGTCTTCGAGGTTGTTGTACCAACGGTTGCCAGCGGCAGGCAGGAAGATGGAATTACCATTCGGACCTGTCACCTTCTGACCGTTCACACCATTCTGAATTGTCCACTCCCAGCTACAATCAAATAAAAGTTCTTCTATTTCATCAATGGTTGGCATACGCCATGTGCCGCCCCAATTCACATGGGCTGCGTCATCTTCAAGGTCAAGGACTTTCTTGTTGTCAACGGTGCCGTAACCGCCGCTGGCGCAATACTTGGTCAGGGTATTTTCTGAGCTGTTGTACCATTTGTAGGTTTCCCGATTGTAATCTGTCTTTGATTCAGTTTCGCCCCAGGCAAAGTAGTCACCATACTCTTCGGGAGCGTTGGCGCCCACGTTCATGGTTGCCCACATCACGCTGAGACCCAAATCAACGGCTTCGTGACTGTCGTCTTCATTGGATTCATCATTAGTGAAATACTCCTTTTCGCCAGTCAAATAGCTATTGATCAGCAGGGTGATGTCATCCACATCCAAGTCGCCGTTGTGGTTCAGGTCACCGTTGATGGTTTGTGCCTGTACCGCTGTGGTCAGCACGGTTGCTGCAAGGAGCAGCAGGGCAGAAAAAATCTTCTTCATGTTGTCGTATAGATTTTAGATGAATCATATAGCTAACGCTAATTGGAGTTACGGGCAGACAGCACGCACAGAGTAACCTCGGCAGCGGTTGTTGTGGTCGAAACTGTCCGGACCGCCCGAATTGAAGTTCAGGTCGTAGGCGTCGGTGTCGCGAGTCGGGCTGAGCGAATTCAACCAATAGAATCCGTTGTCGCCCGCACTGTCGAGGCTGCCGTCCAAGCGACCGCCAGCAGCAGGCAGGAAGATGAAGTTACCGCTGGGCCCTGTCACCTTCTGGCCGCTCACACCATTCTGAGTTGTCCACTCCCAGCTACAAAGATAGACAAGAGCATCTATTTCTTCTTTGGTTGGCATACGCCATGTGCCGCCCCAATTCGCTTGGGCTGCGTCATCTGCGAGTTCAAGCACGGTCTTGTTGTCAACGGTGCCAAACCTTAAAGCGGTGCAGTACTTGGTCTGGGTTCTTTGTGAACCGTTACACCATTTATAGGTTGACCAATTGTATATGTCCTTCGGTTCGGTTTCGCCCCAGGCAAAGTAGTCACCATACTCTTCGGAAGCGTTGGCACCCACGTTCATGGTTGCCCAATTCACGCTGAGACCCAGGTCCACATATTCGTAACCGTTGTTACTGCCACCACCATCAATAAAATACTCTTTATTGCCCGTCAAATAGTTATTGATAAGTAGGGTGATGTCATCCACATCCAAATCGCCGTTGTGGTTCAAGTCACCATTGATGGTTAGTGCCTTGTACGGCCAGACAGCTCGCACAGAGAGACCGGCGAAGCGGTAGTAGCCGAGGCTGCGCACACCGTCCGAATCGATGACCAGGTTGCTGGCGTGGCCGTCGATGTTCGAGCCGAGTGTACTCGACCAGTATTGCCCGTAGTTGCCCGCGTAGTTGAGGTTGTCGCCCCAGCGGAGACCAGCGGCAGGCAGGAAGATGGAGTTGCCATTCGGACCTGTCACCTTCTGGCCGTTCACACCATTCAAGGTAGTCCACTCCCAGCTACAATTATTTATAAGTTCTTCTATTTCAAAAACGGCCGGCATACGCCAACTGCTGCCCCAATTCATGTTGGCTGCGTCATCTTTATAGTAAAGGAATATCATGTCGTCAACGGTACCATAGTCTGAATCGGTGCAATATTTGGTCAAGGTATTTTCTGAGCCGTTACACCATTTATAGGTTGACCAACCGTAATCTGTCTTTGGCACAGTCTCGCCCCAGGCAAAGTAGTCTCCATAATCTTCGGGGGCTTTGGCACCCACGTTCATCGTTGCCCACATCACGCTGAGACCCAGGTCCACATATTCGTGACCGCTGTTGCCACCATTAACATACTCTTTGTCGCCTGTCAAATAGCCATTGATCAGCAGGGTAATGTCTTCCACATCCAAATCGCCGGTGTGGTTCAGGTCGCCGTTGATGGTTCGTGCCTGTACCGCCCCACTCAACACGATGGCTGCAAGCAGCAGCAGGGCAGAAAAAATCCTTTTCATGTTGTTGTATAGTTTTTAGATGAATAAATATTCCACGCTGCAAAGTAAGCGTTTATTTCGGAACAAAACAAATAAAATGCAGGAAAAAACAATGGCAAGCAGGTTTTTGCAAAGGTTGATACAAGATTTCATCCGTTTGTTACACCCGTGACATTCGGCTTCAAAAGAGAATTCCTACCTTTGCAACAAAATTCTTAAAACTTTTCAAAAAAAACGAACAATGAAACAACTGTTACTAATGCTGTTGACGGGATGGGCTGCTCTGAGTGCCCATGCCATCACCGTGACCGACACGATTTTCAATCGCTACGAACACGAAGAATTTGCTTTCGGGGCAGACGTGAGTTTTGTGCCCATGATGGAAAGCTGGGGTACAAAGTGGCTTGACAAGAATGGCAAGCAGAAAGACATTTTGCAAATATTGAAAGAGCAAGGCATCAATAATATCCGTCTGCGCGTGTGGACGGTAGCCTCTGGTGCCAGCAGCAAGCAGGAAGTGATCAATATGTGCAAACGTGCCAAGGCAAAAGGCATGGGGGTGATGATTGATTTCCACTACAGCGACACATGGGCCGACCCAGGCAATCAGACTATTCCCTCGGCATGGACAGACCACAGCGTGGATGCGTTGGCTAAAAATGTCTATGACCACACTTACGACGTGCTCTCGGCCATCAAGGCGGCAGGTGTGGTACCTAAATGGGTACAGGTGGGCAACGAGACGAAACGCGGAATGCTCTACCCTGTGGGTCAGACCAACAAGGGCGGGTCTGCGGCTTTTGCCAAGTTTGTGCTTAATGGCTACAATGCTGTAAAAGCTGTGGATTCAACGATGCAGGTCATTGTCCATCTGCCCGACGGACATGACAACTCGCTCTACCGCAGCATCTTCGACGGACTGAAAAAGAACGGAGCGAAGTGGGACATCATCGGCCTGTCGGCCTATCCCCGCTGGTCACACCTTGACGGACCGACGATGATTACTCGTGTGATGGCCAACATCAAAGATCTAAAGAGCCGCTACAACACACCTTGCATGGTTGTGGAGACAGGCCACTATCCCAACAAGGCTGTTGAGGGCAACCAGTACCTTGTAGGCGTGATGAACAGCATGATCAAGAATGGCGACTTGGGCTGCTTCTACTGGGAACCCGAGTCGATGGGAGGCTACGACATGGGGGCTTGGGACGAGGCCACAAAGAAGCCTACCGTGATGATGGATGCCTTTCTGGGCGTGAAGCATACCGAGGTTTCGTGGATGATGAAGGTCAAGATGCAGTCGCCCACAGCCGAGCAGACCGTTGAGGTCAACAACCTTGAACTGCAAGCCCGAGTGCAACACCAGCGCAAAGGCCGCATCCGGTCTGTGGAATTTTACCTTGACAAGCGAAAGCTGGGCACCTATAAAGTGGAAGACCCCTCCACAGTAGGCACGATAGTCACCGTCCCCTTCAAAGTGCCCGATGCTTCTATTGGCATACACACCACCTGGGCAAAAGCATCCGACAACATAAAAAACACTCAAACCACTGACACCGTGACCTTTTATGTTGGAGAATCATCTTTGTTTAATCAAGGAATCGTGGAGAATGGTGACAAGAAAGGTGGAGTGGTCCGTTGGAATATTGCTTTTGAAACAGCGGGCAAATATCGTCTGGCCATCAGATACAACAGCCCCTCCCTTCGTGGCACAGAAGTGAGAATAGGTGGCGACAGCATTACCAGAACATATTTTTACAAGAATGCCGATGCTTACCAGACCATTGACATTGAGACCTCAAAAGTGGGCAATCAGGTGCTGCAACTAACTGCCACCAGCAACTCGGGACTGCCTGAGATTACCTCTTTGCGCATTTTTCCGCTCGAAGGTCAGACTTTGCCCACACAGGCTGAAGATGTCACAGGCATAGGGGGGCCGTCTGCTTATGACGAAAGTGACGGGAAAGTAGATGTTTACAGTCTGTCCGGTGTGCTGCTCTATGAAACCACTCAGTCGGCATTGGGCATATCGCTGGACGACAAATCTTCTGCCGTTGTGGTCTTGCCAAACTGGGTGGGTGGTACACCGTACATTGTGCGGAAACAGCGACTAAAATAACTGACAGAGGAAAAGCCTGTGTCGTAACTCACCTCTGTGACGGTGTGGCGTCCCTGGCGCAACAGTTCGGCAGCACGACGCAGACGGATGGTGCGAATGAACTCGGTAGGCTTTTGGCCCGTTGCCGACTGTATCTTGCGGTAGAAAGTCATGCGACTCATACACATATCGCTGCTCAGCTGCTCTACGCTATAGCCATCGTCAGCGATGTGCTGTTCGACTACAGCAATGGCTTTTTGTAGCCATTCGTCAGTCATGACAGGCTGGTCTTCGTCAGGCAAATCCATGACAGGCGCTTCTTGTTTCATGGCGGCAAGGAATCGTTGCCTTTGTCGGTGCAGGAACCAGATGTGAACAACAAGGGTGATTAACACAATAAACAATATCGACAGCATCCACCAAACCCAACTGGGCATACGTTCCTGCACCGTTTGTTCGGGCTGGCTCCAATGCTCACCAGGGCGGGTCTCCTGCAATTCGATGCAATAGATTCCTTCATCCTCCACGTTTTGCTGACGAAGTGTATGGCGCACAGGGTCATAAATGCGCACATAGCGGTCACAAGCGATGACAATCCGCCCCATACTGTCTGCCTGCAGAGCCACAACAGCATCTCCGTACTCATTGGAAGCATAGTCGTCGGTCGTAAGTTTTCCGTCCTGATAGGTCATGACAGTACCGAAGATAGTGGCGAGCCACAGAGTGCCATCGTCCGTAAAAGTCATAGCCGACACATCTTTTGTATCGGGCAGTACCACCACTTCTTCTTTGCCCATCTCCATGCACCGGATGTCCTTGCCCGTGCTGAACCACAGATCTCCCCTGGCATTTTCGGTCAAAGCTGTAGGACGGGCTGACAGTCCGCGGGCCATGCGTACAGAGTCGGCTATGAATCGCGTCAGAACGTTGCCGCTGAACCACGGCTTCGGGTCATTGCTACTCAAGGCGTAGCATTTTCCCCAACCGTCGGCCACCAGCTGACGCCCTTGACGGTCGGTCATAACGCGAATGAAGTTAACGCTGTCAGGCCACTCTGTCGTAACCTGCACAAGCCGTCCATTGTCAAGCCGCAATTGCCCTCCTTCCCATTCTGTGCCCCACAGCCGTCCTTGCTGATCCTCATGCAACCGAAAGATGTACTTATCACCTCCGGCATAAGTGTTCAACAGAAGACCATCAGCATCATACTCATAGACTTTCTTGTTCGCTGTCATCCACCAATGACCGTTGCGGCTGACGATGATATCATCGACCCGTTTGTCGTCCACATCTTCCAGCCGACGGATGCTGTAGTCACGCTTGTCGAGAACGTAAGCTCCATGAAACGTCCCTATTATGATATACCGTCCCGCGGCCTCAGCCACGCAAGCCACATCGTTGCTGCCCAACAAATCGGGATGCTCTGCATCACTTCGGAACACGGTTATCTGCCTGCCGTCGTCACGACATAGCCCTCCACCCTCAGTGGCATACCACAGGAAGCCTTCAGAGTCTTGTATCACCTGCAACACTTGCTGCGATGACAACTGCTCTTGACGCGGCAGCGACAGCTGATGCCACTCTTGCGCCCAGCACAGAAGCGGTAGCAACAGGATTAAAAGCAAGGGGTATCTATTGTATTTCATTATTGTCATTTTTCAAAATCGCCACAAAGTTACATAATTTCATTGATAAGTTACATGAATGAAACTACATTTTTAATCATTTTTCGTACCTTTGCACCACATATTTAATGAAAAGACAAAAAAACAAATAACCATTTAAACATACAAAACAATGAAACAATTACTAACTATGACCTTACTGCTCCTGTTCACACTATCAGCTGAGGCGCAGACGGAGCGACAAATCACAGTAACAGAAAACATTGCTTACCGCACGGACGTGGGACCGAGTACGGTGCTCGACCTGGCTCAGCCCATGTTTGGACCGCAGAAAAACAGACCTGCCATCCTCATCATTCACGGCGGAGGATGGAGTGCAGGATCGAAGAACGACATGGTCTATCGCACGCTGATGATTGACTATGCCCTGAAGGGATATGTTGTATGCAACATGAACTACCGACTGATGCAGGAGGCTGAGCCGCCTGCTTGCATTGAAGATGTACGCTGCGCAATCCGCTGGATGAAGGCTAATGCTCAGAAACTGGGCATCGACCCGCAGCGCATCGGCACCTACGGTCACTCGGCAGGCGGACACCTGTCGCTGATGGCTGGCGTGTCGGCTGAGAGCAAGGCATTCAACGATGCTGCCGACCCGTGGAAACAATACGACTGCTCGGTAGCATGTGCCGCCGGCGGTGCACCTCCCACAGAATTGGGACGGGCAGGCATCCCCTGGGGCGACCGCAAGGAGTTCTGGCCCATCGGCTATATCGGCAAGAGCGCAACGCCTTTCCTCGTATTGCAAGGCGGCGAAGACCCCGTTGTGAAACCGAACCTCACAGAGGACTGGGTGACAAAGATGCAACGGGCAGGCGCATCGGTTGATTACGTGAAAGTACACGGTCAGCACGGTGTGGCCTTCGACCAGCAGCTGGAATTCACTCGTCCTGCTCTTGATGCTTTCTTTGCACGATACCTGAAGCACGAAGACCCTACTGTCAGCTTCGAGCAGATGAAGGTGGTTGAATACGGTGGCAGCGGTCGCCAAAAGGCAGTGGCTGTACGCGAGAAGAATCTGCCCGATTTTGTGGTCTATCGCCCCATGAACATGGATGCCGCCGCTCGCGGAATGAGACGGCTACCCGTTCTGGTCTTTTGCAACGGTGGCTGTATGGACACCAGCATCGGCTATGAGAATATGCTCAGCGACATTGCTTCCTACGGCTACGTGGTTGTCGCCATCGGCGAACTGCAGATGTTTGCCCAGCACGAGAAGGACCAACACACTCCGTCGTCAATGGTAAAGAAAGCACTCGATTGGATCAGCCAGCAGGCCACCGACCCAGCTTCAGCATATTATAACAAGATAGACCCCGACCGCATCGCTGCCGCTGGTCACTCTTGCGGCGGGGCACAGGTGCTGGCCAATGCTGCCGACGCACGGCTGAAGACCTACATTATCTTGAACGCTGGCATGGGCAAAATGACAATGGCCGATGCCGACGCAAAGTCGCTGAAAAACCTGCATGGTCCCATCCTCTACCTCGTGGGTGGCACATCGGACGTTGCCTGGCAGAATGCACAGATGGACTATAAGGCCATCAAGAAAGTGCCCGCAGTATTGGCCGACAATACGCAGAGTGGTCACGGAGGTACTTATGAACAGCCCAACGGTGGAGCGAATGCCCGCATGGTACGTGCCTGGCTCGACTGGCAGTTAAAGGGACAAAAAGACAACGAAAAACTTTTCATCGGCGGTGACCTCACAGACTACGACGGCTTTACCATCCAACACAAGAATTTCAAATAAAATCATCTTAAAATATGAAGCTACTTTTTACTTCAGTATTGCTACTGACAAGTGTGTTCTACACATCGGCTCAGACAGAGCCTATCCGCATTGACCTTAACCAAAAAGGAGCCGTGGTATCGCCCAATCTCTATGGCATTTTCTTCGAGGAGATTAGTCATGCCGGCGACGGTGGTCTCTATGCCGAATTAGTGCAAAACCGTGGTTTCGAAGAGCACGTGCTGCCTTCTGGCATGACTTACAAGGACGGAAAGGCTTATGCGCCTGATGCCATGAACTACGAGCACAGAAGAAACCGTAATTGGAACACTCCTTGGAACTTAGACGAAAAGAAAATGACGGGTTGGCGCGTAACAGGCGAAAAAGCTACTGTCACAGGCGAAGTCATAGAAACAAAGACGCCATTACACAAGAATACGCCACATGCCATGCAGCTCAACATTAAAAATGTGCAAAAGAACGGAAAGGCGGTACTAACAAATACCGGCTACTGGGGCATAGGACTGAAGGTGGGCGAGAAATATGATTTGCGCTTCTATGTGAAGTCAACCAACTATAAAGGCAACATCACCGCCCGACTGGTAAACGGAAAGACGGGAGTAACTCTTGGCTCAGCGAATTTCACCAACCGACCACTGAAGGACTGGACGGAATTAACGGCTACGCTGACCGCTGAGGGCACGACTGACAAGGGTGAACTTGCACTGGATTTTGACAAAACAGGAACAGTACTTGTTGACTACGTGTCGCTCTTCCCGCAAGCTACCTTCAAAGGGCGCAAGAACGGTCAGCGAGCCGATGTGGCGCAGATGCTGGTCGATTTGCATCCGAAATTCATGCGCTGGCCTGGCGGTTGCATTGTTGAAGGAGCCACGTATGAGAACCGTGTGAAATGGAAAGAAACGCTGGGCGACCCGATGACTCGCCGTGGAGAATGGGATGTCTGGGGCTATCGAGCCACATGGGGCATGGGGTATCATGAGTTCCTGCAATTTTGTGAAGACCTCGGTATGGATGCCATGTTCGTCAACAATGCCGGCATGTCGTGCTCCGTGCGCAACGGCGACTTTGTGAGCAGCGAGGCCGACATGAATGCTGTCATTCAGGACTTCCGCGATGCCATAGATTATGCCTTGGCTGACCCCGCCAAGAACAAATGGGCCAAGATGCGTGCTGATGCTGGACATACGAAACCGTTCCCTCTGAAGTACGTGGAGATTGGTAATGAGAATGTGGGGCCTGAGTATGTCACCCACTTCAACTATATCTTCAAGCAGCTGAAAGCCGAATATCCACAAATCACATTCATCAATACGCTCGGTCACACAGACCCACTACTGTCACAAATTCCTGGTGACTACATGGTGGACCCTCACTGGTATCGCGATCCCAACTTTTTCTTTGCCAACAACCATCTCTTTGATGATGCGCCGCGCACTCACGACATTTATGTGGGCGAATATGCCTGCAACGGCGGTGTGGGAGCTGGCAACCTGTTGGCTGCACTCAGCGAGGCTGCTTTTATCATGGGCATGGAACGCAACAGCAACGTGGTGAAGATGACATCGTATGCACCGCTTTTTGAAAACGAAAATCGTCGTGACTGGCCTTGCAACCTCATCCATATCAACAGTTCTGAAGTATATGGTCGTGCTTCCTACTACGTACAGCAGATGGCCGCAGAGAACCGTCCCACTTATAATATATATGTGAGCGAAACTACCACAGCAGCTCCTGCACAACCTTTTGCAGCAGGAGGAATTGGACTGGGCAGCTATGCCACACAATGTGAGTATAAGGATATCTACGTGACTACCTCTGACGGAAAGAAATCTCACTATCAACCCAACCAACTTACCACTCAACGTGGAAAGTGGGAGACAGAAGGAGATTTGCTCCGCCAAACATCCGATGAGCGCGTGTCGCTCGCCATGCTGCCATCCATCAGCAGTGATAACTACACGCTCAGTTTGAAAGCACGCAAGACAGGAGGACTGGAGGGATTCTTTATATTCTATTCTCTTGATGGCAACGGGCGTAACGGCTACGGTGTGAATATTGGTGGATGGAATAACCAAACCACAGCTGTGCAGCCGATGCGCAATGGACGACTGACAGACGTGGTAAGTCCACGTGTCCGCCAACGTATTGAAACCGACAGATGGTATGATGTTCGGTTGGTGGTTACTCCAATGTCTGCCACGCTTTTTGTCGATAACAAAGAAGTCACCGTCGCCAAACCCGCTGAGCCGACCCGTCACTTTTGTCAGACAGGCTATGACGAAACGACCTCAGAACTCGTCATTAAAGTGGTCAACGGCACCGAGCAACCCTATCGCCGCTCGTTCATGATTGATGGCTCCAAAAATGTCATGCCAACAGGCAAGGTCATCACCCTATGCGGCAATGCACAAGATGAAAATACTTTCGAACAGCCCACGAAGCTTGCACCGCAAACAACTCTCTTCGGCAAGTTTGGCAAACAATTTGATTATGAATTTGCCCCCATGTCGTTCACTATCATGCGGGTAAAAGTAGAGAAGTAACCAAAAACTCATCAAATAAACATAAAGAAACATGACACACAAAATTCTTTTCACATTGGCATTCGGGACAATATGCTTGAATAGTGCCGCACAGGGACCACGCCGAAATTTTCAGCGCGAGGCATTCACTACAGATAGACCTATGGTTCACGACCCCGTAATGGCCAAAGACGGGGACACGTATTACCTCTATGCCACAGGCATGGGCATTCAGCAGATGATGTCGAAAGACCGCAAAACATGGACGGTGCTACCGCAACCCGTAATGACGGTCATACCTGGGTGGACCACAGACTCTGTGCCTGGCTTTGGCAACCATGTCTGGGCACCAGATGTCATCCAGTGGCATGGTCGCTGGTGGCTGGCCTATAGCTGTTCTACTTTCGGACGAAACGGATCAGCCATCGGTCTGCTCAGCAGTCGCTCACTGCGCTCCAATATGTGGAAAGATGAGGGGTGCATCGTGACTTCACGTGAAAAACGTGACAACTGGAATGCTATTGACCCGAACTTCGTCATTGATGATTCGGATACACCGTGGTTGGTCTGGGGCTCATTCTGGGATGGTATCCAACTGGCTCGCCTCGACTCCACCATGCACATAGCCCCAGGCGAAAAACCTCGTACCATTGCCCGTCGATACGATCCTAATTACAAGCCTACAGAACCGAATCCTACATCAAAATATGCTGGCACAAATGCCATTGAGGCACCATTCATCTTCAAGCACGACGGTTACTATTACCTCTTTGTATCATGGGACTACTGCTGCCGTGGGGCCAAAAGTAACTACCGCGTTGCTGTGGGACGCAGCAAGACTGTTGAAGGTCCTTACCTTGACCGCAATAACAAGGATATGGCCAATGGAGGAGGCACACTTTTCATAGAGGGTGATAAAAAAGAATGGGAAGCAGCAGGTCATTGTGCTGCCTACACTTTCGATGGAAACGACATCTTCATTTGCCATGGTTACAGCGCCACACAAAATGGTGCAGCATTACTTATCCAACGTCCCATTTCATGGATTTCTGACGGATGGCCTGAACTAAAACCATCAGACCGTTAACTGTAGCAAAATGTTACTTCTCTTATAGCAGAACAAAGGTTTCTGAGGTGTGAAAGTAGAGGATTTTGAGCGTAAATGGCATTTTTTTTTGTTTTTATTATAATCGGATAAAAGTTTTTTCGTAATTTTGTGCGCTTTTTGTGTTTTTCGGGTCTTTTTAGACCGATTATATAGAAATTATAGGAACTATAGAAACTATAGAAAAACTAAAGCCGCAATATAATAAATAATGTAATAATAATTCTAAAAACAAAAAATGGCAGCATTACAATCAATCAGAAACAGGGGTGTGCTCCTTGTTACCGCCATCGCCGTGGCTCTCTTCCTCTTTGTGGTGGGAGATGCGCTGCGTGGAGGCGAGAGTTTTTTTAATCAGTCGAAAATGAATGTGGGTGAAGTGGATGGCGAGAAAGTCTCCATCCAGGACTATCAGCAGATGGTAGAGGATTTCACCACGTTCTATGAAATTCAGCAGAACAAAAACGGTCTCACCGAAGATGAGAACAACCGTGTAAAGGATGAAGCCTGGCAGACTTACATCCAGAACCAGCTTATCGGCAGCGAATGTGAAAAGCTGGGTCTCGCCGTAACAGACGAGGAAGTGTCTGAAGTCATCAAGAGTGGCTACAGCCAGATGCTTCAAGTGCCAGTATTCCAGAACCAGCAGACAGGTCGCTACGATTATGCTGCAGTTCAAACTTTCCTGACAGAATACAAGAAAGCAAAAGATGCCGGTCAGCAGTTGCCCGACACTTATCAGAAGATTTACAAGTATTACATCTTTGCCCAGAAGCAGATTCGCAACCAGTTACTCATTCAGAAGTATCAGGCTCTGCTTTCCAGCTGCTTCTTCTCTAACCCCGTAGAGGCTAAGGCTGCATTCGACGGTCGTAGCAGTGAATGCGACGTACTGTTGGCAGCCGTTCCTTTCACTACGGTTGACGACAAAGCTGTAGAGGTAAGCGAAGCTGACATCAAAGCTAAGTATAACGAAGACAAGGAGCAGTATCGCCAGTACATCGAAACTCGTGATGCCAAAATTCTTGACATTCAGGTACAGCCCAGCGCAGCAGACAAGGCAGCAACAGAGAAGGATATGAACGAAGTATATGAGAAGTTGGCTCAGACTCAGACTATTGAGGCTGCTGGCAACGTGGTTCGCCAGTCCACTTCCATCATGCCATACGTTGACATTCTGAAGACAAAGGATGCTTTCCCTCCACTGATTTCCGGTCGCATCGACTCACTCGCTGTAGGTACAACCACAAAGCCTGTGTATGATGCTGCACAGAATGTGTACTACACCATCAAGATGCTGGACAAGGCTACAAAGCCCGACTCAATCCTGTTCCGTCAGATTGGCGTTGTAGCCAAGAAGGACGCAGATGTGGAGAAGCGTGCTGACTCTATCATGACAGCTCTTGCCAGCGGTGCCGACTTCAAGGCTATTGCCAAGAAGTACAACCAGGTGGGTGACTCTTCATGGCTTTCTTCTTCACAGTATCAGAATGCTCAGCTCGACGGTGACAATGCACTGTTTGTGAACACGCTGAGCGACATGACTGCTGGTCAGACCAAGAAACTGAAGCTGGACAATGGTACCATCATCCTGCAGGTATTGCAGACGAAGAACCCTGTACAGAAGTACAAACTGGCAGCTGTGGTAAAGGAACTGAAGTTCTCTGACGACACTTACAGCGCAGAATACAACAAGTTCAGTTCGTTCATTGCCGCAAACCCAACGCTGGAACAGATTGAAGCCAACGCTCAGAAGAACGGCTACAATGTACGTGAACTGAGCGACCTGTCAAACAACAGCCACAACGTTGCAGGCATTCGCAACACTCGTGATGCCCTGAAGTGGCTGTTCGACGATGCTAAGGTAGGCAGTGTTTCTCAGCTCTACGAATGTGGCAACAATGACCACCTGATGATTCTTGCCTTGACGGGTGTGAACGAAGAAGGTTATCGCAGCATTGACAAGGTGAACGCCATTATCAGCGAACAGATAAAGTCTGAGAAGAAGGGAGAAAAGCTGATGGCTGACCTCCAGGGTGTAAACTCTTGGGCAAAGGCAAAGGCTGTGAAGGGTGCTGTTTGTGACACACTGCGTCACATCAACTTCGCTTCTCCATCGTTCATTTCTGCCACAAATTCCAGCGAACCTATTGTCAGCGCATTGGCATCAAAGACTGCCACCGGTTCATTTGCCGGTCCTGTAAAGGGTAACAACGGCGTCTATATGCTGCAGGTCATCAACAAGAGCAAATCTGCCGAAAAGTTTGATGCCAAGCAGGAACAGCAGAGCATGGCAACACAGAACTATCGTAAGATTGCAAACTCAGTAATCCAGACGCTTTACCTCAATGCAAACGTAAAGGACCGTCGTTACAAGTTCTTCTAAAATGATGTTTCATATAATTCATATAATAAATTCAGTATTTATTCATTGAAAACATTTTAATATCATTTATCCGTAATATTTAATATGTTTAATGGGAAGTGAACTTGCTTGTGAAAGTAGGTTCACTTTTTTTATATGTTGAAATGTTGTTGCTTTGAAAAATATCACGTATTTTTGTGGCAAAATTCCAATTACCCCCAAAACGTAAGAACGTAAGAACACAAAAAACATGAAACATCTATTCAGCACCTTGCTTGTCCTGCTCGTCTGTAGCCAGACACAGGCACAGCAGCTATCTTCCTGGAACACGCCAGGCAATCTGAATCCCATTATCCCAGGTTATTTCGCCGACCCCACCATCCGAAAATTTGGCGACACATATTACATATATGCTACCACCGACGGTACGGGCAACGGCTATGGACCAGCACAAGTGTGGGTGAGCAAAGACTTTACCAACTGGAAAAATGTAGTCATGAACTGGCCTACTACCGAAGTGGTCTGGGCACCCGACGTGGTGCAGCAACCCAACGGCAAGTACCGCTACTATTACTGTGAGCCTTGCAACATCCTCGTCGGAGAGAGCGACACACCGCTGGGCCCCTGGCAGAACATCCTCGACAAGACAGATGCCGTGATGGTTCCCGACCGCTATGTTCACAACGCCATTACGCTTGACCCTCAGCTGTTTCGTGACGACGACGGATCGGAGTATCTCTACTTCACAACCTGGGGCATCTACAAGGGATTTGGCTGCGGTGTGGCAAAACTGCGCAACCAGGCCACCGACGAAGCCAGCAAAAAGCCAGGCTATCGTGCCAATGCCCGACGCTGGAACGAGAATGCACCCTTCCCCATCGCCGCCGACGACTTTTTCAGCGAAAAGCGACTGATTCCCAACACCGAACTGATTGACATCTTTGAGGCTCCTTTCGTGTTCAAACGCAATGGCATCTACTATTTCACCTACTCCAGCGGTTCGTGCCACGACGACACCTACCGTGTGCAATATGCCATTTCTAAAGAGGGACCCATGGGACCATTCCAGTATAAAGGCTGTATTCTGAAGACCAATGCTGATGGCACAATCCATGGCCCTGGTCATCACTCCATGCTGGAAATAGATGGCAACTACTACATTGTATATCATCGCCATAACAACCCCCACTCCATCCACGGATTCAATCGCCAAGTGTGCATTGACAAAGTGGAGTTTGACGGTGAAGGAAATATCCTGCCCATTGTTCCTACCCATTCAGGAGTGAGCGCCAGTCTGCTTTGCAAACAGAAGAACCAGGCACAGAATTTGGCATACCGCTGCCAAGTGAAGGCTTCTTCGGTCTATTCAGACGACTTTAAGGCAGAATTTGCTGTAGATGACAACAACGGAACCCTCTGGCGAGCAGCTCACTGCAATGCCGAGAGCGACTCCGTGTGGTTGGAATTAAACCTCGGCAAAGTGCAGAAAATAAACCAGGTATGGATTCAATTCGAATACCCCACTTTCTTCTATCAG
Organism: uncultured Bacteroidales bacterium; assembly: GCA_902802265.1. GTDB lineage: Bacteria > Bacteroidota > Bacteroidia > Bacteroidales > Bacteroidaceae > Minthosoma. The sequence continues at coordinate 65,290 of CADCLN010000009.1, forward strand.
TACAAAGTAATGACTTCGGAGGATGGTCAAACGTGGAAAATGTATGCCGACAAGCGCCGAAACACCCAAGCGGGTTCCCCCATGATTGAAGAAGGCGAAGTAAAGGCACAATACATCCGCATTTATATTACAGACACACAGAAGAATGGACACATGCCAGCCATTTGGAACGTCAAAGTTTTCAATGCCAGCAAGAAAAACAATCCCAAACTCCTGCTGCCCAACACCGAAGGCATAGACCTGAAAGCCGTGGAGGAAGGCTATCCCAATTTGCACAAGAAAGATGTAAGCCGTTCTGAACGTGTAGTTTCACAAGAGAAAGGCAACATGATTCTCGACATCAATGCCGACGACTATGCCACAGGAGGCAGAGCCACCAGCATGTCACGCATCCTAAACCGCAAAGGCGGGTATTTCGACAGCGAAAACAAAGTGAGAATGGAGGTAAAAGCAGGCAAAAACGCCTTCTTCTTCAACGGCAAGACACAGTTCACATCCAGTTTCGACCTGCCCAACACCTTTGTCTATAATGCCCCCTACACCATTGCGGCATGGACTCTGAACCCCTCCGTCAACACACAAGAGACCGTGCTCAGCCTCAGTCCGGCACGCAACGACCTGGCAACAACAGAGTTCCGCCAAGGTAGCGACCCCAACACTGGACTGATTCAGCACAACGGTTCGTTTGAAAGCAGCGGAGCCACAGAAGCCATCACCGAAGGAACAGGCAAGTGGCAACACTGGGTCATCACCTTCGATGGCTACATGGAACGTGTCTATCTGAACGGCAAACTGCTGCAAGAGAAGAACAACTTCATCATGGTACGTCCACAAGGCCCCATTACCCTTGGAGCTTCTGCCGACGGCAGCAACAAGTTCAGTGGCTACATCCACTCCCTGCAACTCTACGACCGCAGTTTCTCGGCAGAAGAGGTGCAGAAAGCCTTTCAGGAAAAATCTGATACCGACAACAAGACCGTCTATGACAAACTGCCCGAAGTGATCACCGAAGTCGTTTCACCCGAACTGCTCAACGTCAGACTCGTTGACGACAGAGGAGAAACCATCGAGACAGGATTGCTCACCTTCCGCTTTGCTGTCACCTCGCAATTCAGCAAAAAAGACACCTTGGGGCTGCACTTCTCCACCCCCTCCAACAACTCTTCAGCCCTGCTCAGCACCGATGGCAAGAAGCAACAGAAAGTCTTTATCCACATCAAAGACGACACAGGCACCGTGGACAAAGTCCTTACCAAGAACGTGTTCATGAATAACATAGCCTTCTTGCTGACCGAACAGAAACAGGAAGAAAAATTATCGTTCAACACCGGCACACAGTTCAACGAAAACCCCGTCAGCGGTTCACACATCCTGAAAGAAACCAACGGCGACTTTGTCATGCAAGCTCGCATCACCGGCATCGATGGAGAAGAACGCCGCAACACACCAGCCTACAACGAAGGCGGCATCATCATTTGTGGCGACGAACTCACCATCCAGCTGGGCGTATTCCCTGCCTACAACTGCGGCAATATGCTTACCGTGCTGAGCCGTCAGGGGCGTCCGCAACACCCCAACGGAAAAGGCTGGAGATACGACCCATACCTGCAGCTGGAACGTCGAGGGAAAGTCATCTATGCCCGAACCAGCCGTGACGGCAAATCGTGGGAAGACATCGACGGAAGCCCCATCCTTTGTCCACAACTGGAAGGCAAGAAAGTGAAACTCGGCATGTACCAGACCACCTACACAGAAAACAGCAGCTGGGTGACAGCCGACCAATTCAAACTCTATATCGCAAAATGATGCAACCCCTCAAACTCTACAGAGCTTCGGCAGGCAGCGGAAAGACATTCACGCTGGCTGTAGAATATATCAAACTACTCATCATCAACCAGTGGGAATACAAACACATCCTGGCTGTAACGTTCACCAACAAAGCCACAGCCGAAATGAAAGAACGTATTCTCAGCACACTCTACGGACTGGCTCACGGTCTGAAGAGCGGAGACAGCTATCTGGATGCCATCCGAAATGCCGAGGAAATCAAGGCACTCTCCATCTCCGACGACGAAATCAGACGGCGGGCAGGCATTGCGCTGAACAACCTGGCACATGACTACAGCCGCTTCCACATCGCCACCATCGACTCCTTCTTCGTCAGTGTCATCAAAGACCTGGCACACGAACTTGACCTCACAGCCAATCTGAACATCGACCTTGGCGACACCGATGTGCTGGACGAGGCCGTTGATAACATCATCGACAGCCTGCAAGAAGGCAGCGAAACTTTCCGCAACCTCAAATCGTTCATCCAGGAGAAAATAGACCAGGAAAGCAACTGGAAGATTGATCAGGAAATCAAGGATTTCGGAAAAAACATTTTCAACGAACACTACCTCAGCCAAAGCCACCTCATTGCCGACCAGATACAAGACTCCGTCTTCATGGCAGCCTACAGGAAGATGCTCCGTTCCCACAAGGCAGAAGCACTCCGTCAGCTGAAGCAGGCTGGAGAAGATTTTTTGCGAATTTGTGAAACACACGGATTTTCTGCCGAAAACTTCAAGCAGAAACAACGTGGCGTGTGGGGATTTTTCTCTCAATTGGCAGAAGGAAAAGAATTGCCGACGCCCAACAGCTATGTCACAAAATGCCTGAACACAGCAGACGAATGGAGCAAGGACAAGACCCTCTGCGCCCTGGCAGCATCCACCTTCATCCCCCTGTTGCAAAGCGTGCTGGACGACACCCTTCCAAAAAGCCGGAAGACCGTTGCCACCGTCAATGCCATCTACCAGCACCTCAGCCACCTGCAGCTGCTCAGCACCATCAGCACACAGGTGGAACGGCTGAACAACGAAGCCAACCGCTTTCTGCTGGCAAACGCAGCACACTTCCTCCGTCGGATGATTGACCGGTCAAGCGTGCCCTTCATCTACGAAAAAAGCGGCACACAGTTCAACCACATCATGATCGACGAGTTTCAAGACACCTCTGCCCTGCAGTGGAGCAACTTCCTGCCGCTGCTGACCAACAGCCTCGACAGCGCACAGACCTGCCTCATTGTCGGCGACGTGAAGCAAAGCATCTACCGATTCCGCAACAGCGACTGGCAGATTCTTAATACACTCGCCGACGTGCCGTACCTCGCCGGCAAAATTCAGGAAAAACCCCTTGACTACAACCGCCGCAGCCTGGGCAACATCATCGATTTCAATAACGCCTTCTTCCAGAAAGCTGTCCAGGCAGTGGACGAAGACTACAGCCACCGCCCCGCAGAAACCGACGGGGCAGGGCTGCGCAAAGCCTACAGCGACGTAGCCCAGAAAAAACTTGCCGACAAAGAGGGCAAGGGCTATGTCAGCATAGAAATCCTGCAAAAAGACGATGACGACGACGAGGAAGAATCCGACTACGACGGGCAGACACTCGACCTGCTGGTCAGCCACGTCACCGAACTTATCCAGCAAGGCATACGTCCCCGAGACATCGCCATTCTGCTGCGGAAAAATCAGCACATACCCCTCATCAACCGTCACTTTGCCCTCCATGCCAAAGACATCAAACTGGTTTCCGACGAAGCCTTCCAACTGAAAACGTCGGCCAGCATCCAGATTATCATCCTGGCACTGAAATACCTTGTAAACCCCAACGACAAATACACCTTAGCATGGCTCATCAACCTCTGGAGAACCCATGCCTGGCCCCTGGGCTCCACAACCTCCAGGTCCCAAGGAGGCGACTTACTGCTCACCGACACCCTGGCGCTCGAATCCATGCTGCCCGAACCCTTCATCCAGGCAAAAGACACCCTGCTGTTCGAGCCGTTGAAGGAACTCATCGAGAAGATTTACGTCTTCTTCCAGCTCGACCAAATCCCCCGACAGGATGCCTACCTCTTCTTCTTCCACGACCAGCTCACAGCCTTCAGCGCAGAGAAGAAAGCCGACATCAACAGCTTCCTAAACTTCTGGGACGAAAAACTGTCAGAAAAAACCATCCCTGGCAGCTTGGACGACGGTGTGCGCATCATGACCATCCACAAATCGAAGGGACTAGAATTTCACACCGTCATCATTCCTTTCTGCGACTGGAAAACCACAGGAAAACCCGAAGACCTGCTTTGGTGCACACCCAACGAAGCTCCTTACAACCAGCTGAAACTCATCCCCGTCAACTTCAAGCAAGAACTGGTGGACAGCATCTTCATGACCGATTACCAACAGGAAGCACTACTCAACAGTGTCGATAACCTCAACATACTCTACGTAGCCTTCACTCGGGCCGTCAGCAACCTTTTCATCATCACAGGCGGAGAAAAACATTCCACCAAGAAGAACGAGAAGAAGCAGGACGAAGGAGACACCATCAAGAACGTGAAACAACTCATCCAGCACTCCATCCCTTCCTTCATGACCCCCCAGGAAGACAATCCCCAGAAGCTGGAATATGGCACACTCGTCACCACCCATGACGACAAGAAGGACACTAAAGCAGACGAAGAAACAAACCCCTTGCAGCAGGAATACCAGCGATTAGATATCCAGTTCCGCACCAACAACCAGCTACCCGAATTTCGGCAGTCAAACAAGTCGAAAGACTTCATGGCCGACAAACAAACCCCCTTCATCGACCGAGGCTTGCTCTACCATGCCATACTGCAAGAAATACACACACTTGCCGACACCGACCGCATCATCGACAAAATGAACACAGAGGGGCATTTCAGTTCAGCCGAAGAACTTCGCGAAGTAAGCCAGCACATCCACCACGCCCTGAGCAACCCCTTTGCGGCACGATGGTTCGCCGACACCTGGCAGGTAGTCAACGAGCGATCCATCCTCGCCCCTGCAGGTCAGGACGAATGGAAAGAACTACGTGCCGACCGCGTCATCCTCTCCCCCACCGAAACCATCGTCATCGACTACAAGACAGGCAGCCCCAGCCCAGCACACGAGGATCAAGTGCGAACCTACATGCAGCTGCTCACCCAAATGGGCTACCCTGGCGTCAGCGGCTACGTCTGGTACATCATGACAGGAAAAACCACACCCGTTCACATTTAATCACCCAAATTCCCCATTCTTCATTCTTCATTCTTCATTTCCCCATGAATCATTGCGAAAAAATCATTCTCGGCGTGGACCCTGGCACCAACGTCATGGGCTACGGCATCCTGCGCACACAGGCGGGCAAAGCCGAACTGCTGACGATGGGGGTCATCGAACTGCATAAATACGAAAGCCACTACCTGCGGCTGGGCAAAATCTTCGAGCGCATCACCAGCATCATCGACTCGTTCCACCCCGACGAAATGGCCATCGAAGCCCCCTTCTTCGGCAAGAACGTGCAGAGTATGCTCAAACTGGGACGTGCACAGGGCGTAGCCATCACCGCTGCCATCATGCGCGACATTCCCATCGCCGAATACGAACCCCGAAAAATCAAGGTGGCCATCACAGGCAACGGAGCCGCCGCCAAGGAACAGGTGGCAGGGATGCTCCAGCGCATACTCAACATACCGAAAGAGGAAATGGACGTGCAATTCGACGCCACCGACGCCCTCGGTGCAGCCTACTGCCACTTCATCCAGATGGGCAAGCCGCAGGTGGAGAAACACTACGGCAGCTGGAAAGACTTTATTGCCAAGAACGAAGACAAAGTGCATAAATGACACCCCCCAGTCCTTTCGTGAATTGACACTCCATTCAGTAAACAACAGAGAGAGGGCACTACATCCCGATGGAACACACAATGAACAACATATCATCAAGTCAGATGAGTGGGAGAACTATGCCGCCAAGGTGACACTGCATTGCCACTGCAGTGGGAGAACTGTGCTACTCGTCTGGCACTGCATTGCCACCCAAGTGGCATAACTATGCGACGGCAGCGAGAGAACTTTGCTACCGAAGTGGGAAAACTGTGCCACAGAGAGGGCTTAGGCACAGCTTAGGCACGGCTTAGGCACAGCACCTAAAAATTTAATAAAACA